>NZ_CP031728.1:2687500-3312500 GCF_008806975.1 Cellvibrio sp. KY-GH-1 | reverse complement strand
ATGTGGCACAAATTGTCACTTTAGGTTGCGGATCGGCAAGATGTGAACTGGTTCATGTGAGGTGGATCTGGTGTTAACTCCAAGGTAAACGAAAAGAATGCGCGACGCGGTTCACATTGCGTTTCGCAGAATCAGATGGATGTCGCGTCCTTGACTAAAATTTGCGGGGCAAATCCTGATTGGTGCGGGTTGCGGTTTGATTGGCGTAGCTTTTGAATAGACTCGACGAATCGCTATTTTACAATTTTCGGCAGTGGCTTATGAAACGCGAATTGGGTTGTTTTCTACCCCGTATGAAGGACTTTTTATCGCTCTGCAGTGCAGGTGCGCGGGTATCCGGTGCACTGGTTGCTGCCAGCTTGGCTGCGGGTTTATTGGCCGGATGTGGTGGTGGAGGTGGGGGTAGCGCTGATGGTGGGCAAAAGCCCGACCCGGTGGTGGTGGACTTGCCTATCGCCTATGTGGAGCGCCCCATTCCCGTCGACGAAAATGATAATCCGGTATTTCCCGATGTGTTCGAGCCGGACGCGTTTAACCCCGGTGCCAAACTTATCCTTAAAGATCGTGCTACTGCGCAAGCCGCCCCAGTCGATATCACCTCGGCGGCATTTCCGAAAGAGAACTATCCTCTCGACGACTACCCTGATGGCCCGCTGTACGATGTAAAAGATGTCTCGGTCCACCCCGATGGCAATCGCTTGGTATTTGCCATGCGCGCGCCGGAAATTCCCGATGCTGACGATGAGGATCAACCCACCTGGAATATCTGGGAATACCATCTGCAATCCAAAGTGCTGCGCCGCATTATCAGTACTGACATAGTGGCTGAAGCTGGCCAGGATGTCGCACCACGTTATCTACCTGACGGTCGTATCCTGTTTGCGTCCACACGCCAATCGCGCAGCAAGGCGATATTGCTGGACGATGGCAAGCCACAGTATTCCGCCGGCACTGAAGACAATCGCAATCGCCCCGCCTATGTGCTGCACACCATGAAGGATGATGGGACTGACATCCAGCAGATTACCTACAACCAAAGTCACGATATCCAGCCCGGGCTGTTACCGGATGGTCGGGTGTTCTACTCGCGCTGGGATCATATGGGTAACCACGACAACCTGAGCTTCTATACCGTGAACCCGGACGGCACCAATAGCCAGATCTACTACGGCTACAACAGCCTGAATGGCGAACCGGAAGATGCCACTCAAAGTACCCCGCGCTTGTTCCATCTCAACCCCATGCCCGACGGCCGTATTGCTGGCATCCTTAAACCCAGCGGGGCATTGCTTGGGGGTGATATGGTGGTGATCGACGGTGCTCACTTCAGTGAGGCTAATCGCGCTGTGCCCGGTGTCACCGGGGGGGATGCAGTCGGCCAGAGCCGCATCTCCATACTGCCGGTGAATATTCGCGAAGGTGAAAACGAAATATCGGAACATGGTCGCTTTGCCTCCCTTTATCCGCTTTACGACGGCACCAATCGGCTGCTGGTGAGTTGGAGTCAGTGTCGCCTGGAAGAGCCGGTAACGCTCAAACTACTACCCTGTACGGCAACGAATATGGCAATTACCGGTATTCGTGAGGCTGCTCCTTTCTACGGGATTTGGATCTACAACATAGCCGCGCAAACCCAGCAGCCAGTTGTGCTGGCCAAAGACGGTTATATCTTTACTGATGTGGTTTCGCTGGAGAAAGTCACCCCACCCGCCTATTTCCGTTCAACCCTGGATGCGGACCTGGCGCGCGAGGCCGTGGGCGTGTTGCATATCCGCAGTGTCTACGATATGGACGGTAGTTTTGTTCGCTATGGCGCAAATCCAGCGCTCTCTGACTTGGGGACTATGGCGGCTGCACCCGCTAGCCAACGCCCAGCGCGCTTCTTGCGCCTGATTAAAGCTGTGTCTATGCCCGATAACGACACCCTGAATTTTCAAAGGTTCGCCTTTGGTGTCAGTGGGGGTGTGATGCGCGAAATTCTGGGTTACGCACCTATCGAGCCGGATGGTTCGGTCAAAGTAAAAGTGCCTGCCGATGTAGCTTTTACCATCGAGGTGTTGGATGCCAATGGTCGCCGTATCAGCCCGGTACACAATAATTGGCTGCAATTGCGCCCGGGTGAGGTGCGCGAGTGCAATGGCTGTCACAATAATCAGAATGATGTCGCCCATGGGCGCGCCGGCGCAGAAGCAGTGGCACTAAACCAGGGGGCGGCGACTAGCGGGCTCGCCTTCCGCAACACACTGCGTTTCGATGCTCTGGGTACGCCTATAACTCCGACTATGGGTGAAACCATGGCTGAGTTTGCCGCGCGCTCGGCGTTTTGCCTGACACCCGGGAATGCCGCCAGTTGTGCGCCAGTGGCCCTGCGTGCGCCCAGTGTGGATATCGTTTTTAACGATGAATGGACAGATCCAACGGTGCGTGCCCGCGAAACCAGTTTTGAATACCGCTACTCCAGTTTGGCGGATGATCCTGCACAAATCAGTGCGCCAACCTCGGAAGCCTGCATGGAGCCAGACGGTTGGAACAGCTTATGCCGCGTCATTATCAATTACGAAACCCATATCCAGCCTCTGTGGGAGCGCAGCCGCATGGTTAACGCGGTTGAGCGTCGCTGCACCGGCTGCCATAGTCGCGATGGTGTGGATAACAACGGCAATACGCTTGTACAGATTCCTGCCGGTCAGCTAGAGTTGACCAGTCAGGCCTCGGAAGTGAATAACAATCACATTGCCTCCTACCACGAATTGCTGACTGACGATTTCCGCCAGGTGTTAACGGAAGACGGCGCAGGTCTTACCGATAATATTCCCGTGTGTGAATTCGACGTAGATGAAGATTCGATACCTGAATGCGTAGTTACGCTGGATACCGAGGGTAAGCCAACCTGTGAAGGCGTGGCCGATTGTCCTTTTGTGCAACAGGACATCACTAACTCGCAGGGACAAGTGGAAACCCTATTGGTGTTGGATAGCACTGGTAATCCTATCCCGCTCACCTTCCGGGAGGGCGTTGACTCAAGCATGTCGGTGGGTGGCGCGCGCGCCAGTGCAAGATTTTTTGGTCGGTTTAATTCTTTCAATGCAGCGGACGAAACTGTCGATCACCGGGGCTTTTTAAGCGCAAGCGAATTGAAATTGTTATCCGAATGGCTGGATATACGCGCGGCGTATTACAACAATCCTTTTGACTCGGTAGATTGATTATCAATGACGATTTTCGGCGCATCACAACAACAAAAACGCCCGGGTTTTTACCGAATTATTTTCTGCTGCCTCTTGTTGTGCAGTCATCCTGCCTGGGCGCAAAACTGGTTCACTAACTGGTTTGCTGCGGATGAACCATTACAGGTCAGTGTGGACGATGCTTTTATCAATGTGTATTCGGGGCCCGGGCGCGGCTATCCGATTTTTCATGTGGTCGAGCGCGAAGAAATTATCACCCTGTTAAAAAGCCGTACCGAGTGGATCAAAATTAAAACCCGGCGCGGGATTGTGGGTTGGATCAAGCGCGACGACATGCAATTTACTCTGGCGCTGGATGGCAGCAAACCAGAGTTTCCAGACAGCAAACAGGCAGATTATCTGGTTAATCGCTTTGAAATGGGCGCCGCCTATGGCGATTTTGCCGGGGCCGACAGTTTGACGTTGAACCTTGGTTATCGCTTTACCAAAAACTTATCCGCGGAGCTGCGCTTTGCCGATAACACCGGAAAGTTTTCCGATAGTCAAATCATCGGTGGTGCGCTGCTGTTTCAGCCTTTTCCCGAACTGCGCGGCTCGCCGTTTTTTAGCATTGGTGGCGGTAAAATAAAAACGTTTCCCAGTTCTACACTGGTGCAATCCGAAGATCGCGAAGACAATCTACTTCAAGCAAGTCTGGGTGCTTATGTTCATCTCACCGGCCGGTTCTTTATGCGCGTGGAATATGTCAACCACTACGTACTTACCAGCCGCAATACCAACGAAGAGGTTAATGAATGGAAACTCGGTTTCAACGTCTTTTTCTGATTGGCCTGCTGGCGAGCCTGATAGGTTTTGCCGGTCAGGCTGTTGCGCAGGAAGATGACGAACAAGAAGATGATGAGCTGGAGCAAATTATTACTCCGGATATCAAACGTCGCACCATTAAAGAAGATGATCTGGACAGTGAAGATTTTGAAATGGGTGCGTTTTTCGGTTTGCTTAGTGTGGAAGATTTTGGCACTAACGATGTGCAGGGGATTACCTTTGCCTATCACATCACAGAAGATTTTTTTGTCGAGGCTGCGTATGCGGTCAGCAAAACAGAAAAAACCAGTTATGAATTATTGAGCGGTGGCGTGGAGTTGCTGACCGAGGATCAGCGCGATATTCAGTACTACAATCTTGCACTCGGCTACAACTTTTTACACGGTCAGGTGTATATCTCGGACAAGTGGGCGTTTAACAATCACTTTTACATTATGCTCGGTGGCGGCAACACAGATTTTGCTGCAAAAGATTATTTCACCACCAGCATAGGGGCAGGGTTGCGCTTTTATGCCACTGATTGGTTGGCGTTGGATTTAAGCATGCGGGGCCACAGTTTTGAGCATGAATTATTTGGTGAAAGCAAGCGCGTAACCAATCTGGAATCGCGCCTTGGATTGTCATTGTTTTTCTAATCTATTAAGTGTGATGGTGGTGTGAGCATGAGATATTTTTTGAGGGTTTTTGCAGTCTGTGCGTTGGCTTCCGCATCATTGATTGCCAGTGCGGATGCCGCACCGGATTTCACCTTGCCAAGCAGTAAGGGTGACAATGTGCGCCTGGCGGAACAGCGCGGTCAGGTGGTGATGTTGAATTTTTGGGCGTCATGGTGCGGACCCTGCCGGAAAGAAATGCCGTTACTGGATGCTATGTACCAGCGCTATTCCAGTGCCGGCTTTGTGCTCTACGGCGTAAATGTAGAAGAAGATAATACCGACGCGAAAAAGCTGCTGAAAGAGTTGGGCGTTACCTTCCCGGTGTTGTTCGACTCGGAAAGCAAAGCGAGCAGCTTGTACAACGTAGATGCAATGCCAACCACAGTGGTGATCGACAAAAAAGGTCAGGTACGTTTCGTCAATCGTGGCTACAAAGCCGGCGACGAAAATAAATACCGCGACCAAATTCGCGAGTTGATTAAAGAATGATTGTTCGCCTGTTTGCGCTCTTGGTGCTGCTTGTCAGCATCACTGCCTGTAGCTCCATCAAGCCATGGGTAAAGCCCTATGAGCGGCAAAAAATTGCAGATGAAATTATGAGTTTTGAGCGCGACCCCGTGGCCGATTCCTATCTGCACCATGTCTATGATGCGCGCGAAGCGGCGCGCGGTGGCGATGGTGCATCGGGAGGTGGCTGTGGCTGTAATTAATCGCTGGTTGGTTTTCGTTGCTGCGTTGTTGGCAACCTCATCCTTCGCTGCCGTACTGCCAGACGAGCGTATCGATGTGCTTTATCACGGCTACGATGGCGGTGGGGCGCAAATTGACGGGCCTTCTATTTTAGTGCGCAAAAATATCGGCGCCTCTGTTTCGGTGTCGGCCAATTATTACGTGGATATGGTGAGCAGTGCCTCGATCGATGTACAGGCAACTGCCAGCCCTTACAGCGAAGAGCGCAAAGAGTCAGGTTTTAGTGGCCAGTTCATGCTGGATCGATCCACCATTAAATTGGGTTACACCGGCAGTAAAGAAAATGATTACGATGCTACAACCTACAGTTTTGGTATTGATCAAAGTTTTTTTGGTGATTTAACCACCCTGGGTTTTGGTGTTAGTTTTGGTGAGGATGTGGTTGGGCAAAATACTGACCCGACCTATCAGCGCGATTTGCAGCGGCGCAAATACAGTGTCAATGCGTCGCAAATTGTCACCAAAAATTTATTGGCATCGCTCAGTTTTGATAGCGCGACTGACCAGTGTTTAAATCTCACCGACGAAGAAAGCTGTTTAAATAATCCCTATCGCTCGGTGCGCTATTTAAGTGGCACCGGTGGTTATCTCTATCAAGGGGAGCGCTACCCGCATACGCGCAACAGTGACGCTTTCGGTGTGCGTGCGATTTATTATTTACCTTATCGCGCTTCCATTCGTGCAGAGTTGCGTACCTTTTCCGATAGCTGGGGTGTTGAGGCGGATAATGCGGAATTGCGTTACTTGCATCCCTATGGCGAACGCTTCTTGTTCGAAGTGAAATACCGTATTTATGATCAAACCGGAGCTGAGTTTTATGCCGATTTATTTCCCTACCGCGATGCGCAAAATTTTCTCGCGCGCGATAAAGAATTAAGTCCGTTTTCATCAACCACGGTTGGCGTGGGCGTCACCTACAAGATTCCACCCGGTTTTATTCCCTGGTTCGATAAAAGCACGGCGAACCTTTACTGGGATCATTTCAATATCGACTACGACGACTTCCGCGATGCACGTGTATCCCCGGAAGAATTCGCCGCTGGCGATGAGCCTCTCTACAGTTTGCAAGCGGATGTGATTCGGTTGTATTTTTCGTTTTGGTTTTGACTTAATAAAAACGCGGCGAATGCCGCGTTTACCTACGCTATTTCTTTGTGCCCCACATCCAGCGCAAAATTTCCGGCAATAACACCCCGCCATGTTTATCTGAGTGATCGCCATCACCCCAAATATGCCGCACTTCATAGCGTGCACCCGGGATATTTTTTTCGTCGGCATTTTTATTGGCATAGGTCAGTGCAGCGAGCATTTGTTGATTCGCTAAAAACCAATTGCCGTGTTCGTTATCGATATCGTTGCTGCCGTCTTGCAGAAAAATTTTTAGCGGACGAATTGGGGACTTGCGAATTAGACCGGGGTAGAGATCGCCGCCGGGTGTCATGGGGCTTTCGGCAGTGGCGGGCGCATAACCAATAGACGTGTAGCTGCCGATAATGCTGATAACATTGCGGAACGCATCGGGCTTATGCCATGCCACAGTAAACGCACAAATAGCACCACTACTGGTGCCGCCAATAATTCGATCTTGCGGGTTGCTGCTGATCGCGTAGGTTTTTTCCAGTTGCGGCAATAATTCTTCCAGCAACATGCGCGCGTAGTTATCGTTGAGGGCATCGTATTCCTGTGCGCGATGATCGGGGTTGGACATGCCTAAATTGTCGGGATAAGTCTCGCTTACATTGCCAGGGGTGATAAATAAACCAATGGTCGGTGGAATATTTTTTTTGTGGATTAAATTATCCAGCACTTCGGGAACGCGCAATGAACCGGTGGGGTTGGTGGCGCGTTGACCGTCCTGAAACACGAGGAGGTTTAGTGGTTTTTGATGAAGGGTTTCATAATTGGCTGGTAAATAAACCCAGTAGCGTCGAACGGTATTTTTAAAAATCTTGCTATGAAATTCGTAGGGGCCTTTTAATGTGCCGCTGGGGACACTGGGTTGTTCCAATGAATCAGGGGTAAATTGGTAGTCACCTGGTTTGCGTGCATATTCCGCGAGTGCAGGTGTGCAGAACAGGGATAGGCTTAGCGCGCAGACAATCAGACAGGATGTTTTATTCATTCTTATTGTTTCTCGTGAGTGGTGGTGTTTAGCAAAACGTAGAACGTATAGACCCTAAAAAAACAAAGCCTCCATTTTTAGGTGGAGGCTGTGAGGTTAACGGGTAATGGGGCGATATTCATCGATATCGCCATGCGGCATGTCTAGCCAGTTATCTGCCGGTAGCGGCGGAATTGGCGCCGGGTTTTCCAGTTTGGGATGTTCAACAGCAAGTAGTGCATCCAAATGTACCAATACTGGATCTTCAATCGCCTCGCTTGGGCAGACCAAAATGTTGTGTTCGCGTGTACTGCGCCCCAAGTCGAGACTTGAGGAGTAGCGCACCAGCGCCGCGCCCATGATCAATCCGGTGATGACTGGAATTAACCACCAGAAAAAAACGGGTGCGTATTGATAGGTTACCCAGCCCCAGATAATTGCAGCTGTGGTCATTTTAGAGGTGCGCGCGATACATTCACCCCAAGGCAGTAAACGGCCCTCACGGTCTTGCGAGTCCCAGTTCACTTTGAAACCTAGCAATACGGAAATTACAAAGTACGCGTGGTACACCATCATGATTGGCGCAATCAGTACTGCGAAAATAGTTTCAACCACGGCGCCTTTGATAATTGCAAATCCGCCGCCAAATTGTTTGCGACGATGGACTAAAGTAACGATTACACCGAGAAACTTGGGGCCCATCAATAGCACAGTGGTTAACAGTATCAGCGCGACAATAAGCTCGGTTTTCGCAATCGGCCAATTGGGGTAAAGCTGATAAGCTTCTGTGAAATAGACATTGGAATTAATAGCCCGTACCACCGCGTCAGCGGTGCTCAGTACCAACATTAACAGCCAGATTAATGAAGTGATATACGCCGTCGCACCGAGTAAAAAATGCATACGGCTGATCGGGTGAAGCCCCTTCAGGCCCAAAATACCCAGATGCTGGATATTGCCTTGTACCCAACGACGGTCGCGCTTGGCGTAGTCAATAATATTGCAGGGTACTTCCTCGTAACTACCTTCCAGATCCGACAGCAGAAATACGTCCCATCCGGCGCGGCGAAGCAACGCGGCTTCTACGAAATCGTGACTAAGGATATCCCCGCCAAAGGGGGCCTTGCCGGACAAAGTAGGTAGCCCGCAGTGATCCATAAATGCACGCATACGGATGATCGCGTTGTGGCCCCAGTAGTTGGCTGCATCGGTTTGCCAGAAGGCAATACCTGTCGCGAGCATCGGGCTGTAGAGTACGGCAGCAAATTGTACGAAGCGACCAAAGAACGTGGTTTGGCGCACGGGAATTGGAATGGTTTGGATCAGGCCAGTGCGCGGGTTGGCTTGCATGGCGCGCACCATTTTCACCAGGCACTCACCCGTCATAATGGAGTCGGCATCCAGCACTAGCAGGTGCTCGTAGTTGGCACCCCAGCGCTGGCAAAATTCAGCCAGGTTGCCGACCTTGCGACTGATATTTTTTTCGCGACGGCGATAAAACACCTGCTTGCCCAAATCGCCCAAGCGCTCTTGCAATTGCTGCCAGGCATCGCGCTCGGCCTGAGCAATAGTGAGATTGGTGGTATCACTGAGCAGGAAGAAATCGAAATTGGCCATTTCGCCGGTCTTTTCCAGCGAGCGCAAGGTCGCCTCAAACCCGGCAATAACGCGGTGGGTATCCTCGTTGTACACCGGCATGACTACCGCTGTGCGGGTAGTGATGGGCGATTGGTCTGCCAGCAGGTTCTTGGTGGATTTCAAAGTGAGCGGGTCAATGCGCAGCATCTGCAACACAAAACCAAATAGCCCGCTCCAAAATGCGAGGCTTAGCCAGGTAAAACTTATTCCAAAGAGCACCAGAATAACGGCTTCCAGTGCAGTCAGATCATTAGCGCGCAAGATATCAAACATAATGTAAACACCGCTTACCGCAGTGATCACACTCAGAATGACATAAATGTACCGGCGTAATGATTTGGCTGGAATTCGTATTGCATCCAGAGGGGCTGAGCTGAGGTCAGCCACGGGGCGGCTGACCGGGGGAACAGGCGAGTGCATCTGCGTCATATTAAATTGCGTCCGGGTACCAGACATAGCTCCAGACTTCGCTTAAGCGCTGGTCGCGCAATTTCAGGTACAGTCTCATATCGGCAACTTTATCGCCTTCGGGTTCCAATTTAAATGAAGCGCGCCACGTGCGGCCATCAGGTAGCTGGCGGACTACCAGTTCGCTGACATTGCCAGCGGATTTTTGCATTTCCGCTACCAGCGGTGCATCAGCAGAGAGGTTGTCCAGTTCGCCACCGCGGAAGTCGATGACAAATTTGCGCTTGGACGCTGGGGGCGGGTTAGCCTGGCCGGGGTTGGCGCCCCAACCGATACGGGTGCGGATAACTTTGGCACCGGTGTTCTCGATGACATGGTCATCCATGGCGCGTAAGCGATATTTATAGGTGGCGTTAGAGCCGGCTTTCATGGCTTTTGACGGTACCCAATAGGCAACGATGTTGTCATTGGTCTCGCTGTCGCTCGGGATTTCCACCAGTTCGGCGCGACCTTTGCCCCAGTTGCCCTCGGGGATTACCCACATACTCGGGCGTTTTTCGTAGCGCGCTTCCATATCCATGTAATGGTCGAAATCGCGATCGCGCTGCAGCAAACCGAAGCCGCGCGGATTTTCATCCAGCATGGAAGAAACACGCAGTTGGCGATGATTGCTGATCGGGCGCCAGATCCACTCACCATTGGAAGCGGCCATTAGCAGGCCGTCGGAATCGTGCACTTCAGGGCGGAAGTCATCCACGAAGCGCGTGTGGTTCTCGCCCCACATATACATACTGGTTAAAGGCGCTATGCCGACTTTGAGGATATCCTTACGGGCGAAAATGCGGGCTTCGACCGCCATTTCAGTAGGGGCGCCCGGCATGATTTCAAAACGGTAAGCGCCGGTGATCGAAGGGCTGTCCAGCAGCGCATACATCACCATCCGGGTGTCGGTGGGGTTGGGTTTCACCAGCCAGAACTCGCGGAATACCGGGAATTCCTCGCCCTTGGGTTCGGCGGTATCTATTGCCAACCCGCGCGCCGACAAACCGTAGGCCAAACCTGGGCCAACCATGCGGAAGTAAGACGCACCCTGGAAAACCACAAACTCATCTTTGTATTCATTGCTGTTGAGCGGGTAGTGAATACGGAAGCCGGCAAAGCCGATGTTATTGGGAGCTACGCCGGCGAGCGGTGCAGCCGGGCCATCGTAATTGAAATACTCTTGCTTGAATTGCACGAACGAATCCGGGCCATCGGTGGCCATATGCAGGACAACAGGTTCGCGGTAGAGAAAACCGGGGTGGAACAATTGCAGTTCAAATAGGGATTCGTTGTGCCACAGGGACGCTTCCGGGCGGAAACGGATCGAACGGTACTGGTCATAATTCATATTGGCCAGTGCTTCGGGAATATTTGCCTGGAGCGGTTTGTATTCGCGTTTGGCGAGCAATTTTGCACGTGAGGCTATGGCATCAAAGAGGGCGGGTTGGGCAATCTCAGTTGCAGAGGCGGGCGCAACGGCGGGTTGTGCTGGTGCCTGGGCTTGGGCGCCAATCCCTAAAGCGCAGCTCAGGGCAATGGCCGTCAGGCTGCAGCGGCGGATTAATCTGGCGCTTGCCTTGCTCGTGCTTTCAAACCTGGTGTTGTTAAACAACATGCTCATCCAATTGTCTCCGCGTCGGATTAAGGTGTCTCGTTAAATAAAAAAAGCGTCCCGATGTTTCGGGTCAGCATTGATTGTAGTCGTTGAATTTCCGTATTTTTAAAGGTGGCTGGTTCCCGGGCTTATGTGCCTGTTGCACCTTGGTTCTGAACTATTCCCCTTGTTTGGCGACTGCGATTTGCGCGCACACGAATAACCCTGGCGGCATTTATCCTGCTCATACAAAAATACAAGTGGGGTAATAATTGTCTGAAGATGTCCTGCCGCACGCGTGTGCTTGCACAAGGCTTGCCAGAAAGCAGCGGGAGGCGCACGCATTGTAATACATCTGCCAGCAAAAAATAGCTTGTTTCACCAACACTTGGGAGGGTTTTTTTAGGCGGATTCTGTCTTTTCATTTGCGGCGCGAGGCAGTTTAAAAAAATCCGTTTATTCCCAAACAGTCTTGGCGAAAGAAGGCGGATCGTCTTAACTCAAATCATGAGACGACAAGGAGATTTATATGCAACGATCTGCATCTACAACCCATCCCACTCCCCACAAAATTTTGCCTGTGGTCACCCGCGTAATTGAACAGTTGGATAAGGTGTTTCTTGAGCGGTCCGGCGCCGGCGGGCAAGCCCGATTGGAGATGGTTTTCCAGCGGTGGTTGAGCTCTGGCAAAACCAGTCCTTCGGGGTTGCGGCATTACGTCAACGCGTTAGCGGAGCAACTGGACGAGCGCGAGCGAAAAGAATTCTCAGTCCGCGCCGAGCGTATCTTGCTGCACCTGCAATCCGGTTACGTCAGTTAGCGACTGATTTGGTGAGTTGTTAATGTACCTGCGCGAATTGTCATAAGTAGAGTCGTTTTTGCTGCTACACTCAGGGCATCCTGTCATTTCATTTTGTATTTTGCTGTGGTTTGCCGAGATGCCCAACCTGAGACGCTACATGCGTGAAAATCCGATAGCGGCGCGCCTGCTTGGGCTGATTATTATCAGCAGTTCGATTATCACCCTGATTGCCATTCTCCTGCAGTTGCATAGCAACTTTAACGATGATATCGCCGCGTTGGAAAAACGCTTGGATCAGGTGCGTATCAGCACCCTCGCCAGTATCACGAAAAGCCTGTGGGGCTTTGACCAGGAGCAGCTTAATATCCAGATCAATAGCGTGTTGGCGGTTGATGATGTGGTGCAGGTCAAAGTGGTGTGGCATGACTGGAACAATACCGAGCAAACCCTGGTTGCCAGCAATTACAATTACGATCCCAAGGATCTGGAAAATAAGCGTAGCCAGTTTCTGGTGCGTTCCTACCCTTTGGTCTACGAAGACGCCAGCACCCCCGAGCAACAATTGGGCACGTTGACTATCACCGCGAGCCTGAGCAGCATTTACGATAAATTGTGGGAGCGTGCGTTTTTTATCGCGCTGGTACAGGGCACCAAAACTCTGGTCATTGCGCTGTTTATCGTTTGGCTGGTCCATGCACTGCTCACACGCCATATCAAAACTATTGCTAATTACGCACGCAATTTGAATCTGGAAACGCTCACCAAGCCGCTGAAACTAAAACGTCTGAAAGTCAATTCCGCGTCTGACGAATTGGATAATGTGGTCAATGCAATCAACCACATGCGCGAAACCCTGCTCGATGATATTGAACAGCGCCACGCTATTGAAATGGCGTTGTTAACAGAAAAAGAAGAGAAGCTGGAAACGCGTCGACAGAAAAATGCAGCGGAAGATGCCAGTCGTGCCAAGAGCCAGTTTTTGGCCACGATGAGCCATGAAATCCGCACGCCGATGAACGGTGTTATCGGCATGCTGGAAATGCTGCGTGACACCCCGCTAGATGACAACCAAAAGCATTATATCGATGTTATTCATCGCTCCGGTGAAACTCTATTAAGCATCATTAACGATATTCTCGATTACTCCAAAATCGAAGCCGGGAAAATGCGCTTGGAGGAAACCACCTTTGAGTTGGATGAGCTGGTAGAAAACTGTGTGCAGTTATTTGGCGCAACGGCAAACAAGCGGCAGATTGAATTGTTTGGCGGTCTTGAGCCGGGGGTGCCGCGGTGGTTGCGTGGCGATCCGACGCGTTTGCGCCAGATTATTATTAACTTACTCGGCAACGCCTTTAAATTTACCAGCGAGGGTTTTGTTTCCTTG
The DNA here is from genome assembly GCF_008806975.1 of Cellvibrio sp. KY-GH-1. Taxonomy (NCBI): domain Bacteria; kingdom Pseudomonadati; phylum Pseudomonadota; class Gammaproteobacteria; order Cellvibrionales; family Cellvibrionaceae; genus Cellvibrio; species Cellvibrio sp. KY-GH-1. The sequence continues at coordinate 3,299,112 of NZ_CP031728.1, read as the reverse complement.
CGCGTGCAATTGGCAGCAGAGCCTGTTGATCATAAAGTTGCGCTCCGGTTTGTGGTGCAGGATAGCGGCATAGGTCTGGATACCAGTAACACCACGAATTTATTCGACTCTTTTAACCAGGCTGATGCCTCCACGACGCGCAAATACGGCGGTACGGGTTTGGGGCTGGCGATTTGCAAAAGTCTCGCCGAGTTGATGGAGGGCGATATAGGGGTTGAAAGTGTTAAAGGTCAGGGGGCAACTTTCTGGTTTACCGCGCGCATGGGCATCGAGGATGTTTGCGATTGGAATTCCGCGCGCAACCAAGCGAAGTATGAATCCCTGATTGCAAAAAAATTGTTGTTGGTGGAGGCCAGTCGCACCCTGAGCGATTTTTTAACGCATCACTGTGTGGCTTGGGGGGGGTATGTTGAAACGGCATCCTCTGCTAAAGCAGCGTTGGCGCAAATCAAACACGCCATGCACTCGGGTGAGCCTTACGATTTTGTGGGATTCGACTATGCATTGCCGGATACCAATGGCTTTGATTTTGCCCAAGGGGTACGCGATATCCCCGAGTTAGGCGATTTGCCTTTATTTATGTTTAGCGCGGGGGATGTCTATCATGATCAGGCGCATGTACGTCGACTGGGCATACATTCTATTTTGCGCAAACCTATCTCAATTAAACTGCTACAACAGGAACTGATTGCCCTGACCGGGCATGAGGCGCCGCCGGTGGCTCCGGAAGAGCGCAAGGTGCATGATCCGGAAAAGTTCGCCCATTTACGTGTACTGGTTGCCGAGGATAACCCGGTCAACCGCATGGTAATTAAAGGCTTGCTTGGCAAGCTCAATATCGTGCCGCAATTTGCGGAAAATGGTGTGGAGGCGTTGTCGGCGGTGAAATTGGCGCACGAGGCTTTCAGTCTTATCTTGATGGACTGTGAAATGCCGGAAATGGATGGTTTTGAGGCAACCCAGAGTATCCGGGATTTTGAGCGGCGCGAAGGCCTGTCGGCCATTCCTATCATTGCACTGACTGCCCACGCCCTGCAGGAGCATCGAGAGGCGGTCTTTGCCAGCGGTATGAACTATTACCTGTCCAAACCAGTCACGTTTGACAATCTCTACGGCGCATTTGAGGGGGTTGGAGTGGTTCGGCGCGAGCGAAGCGCACCCGGCGCATAGCGTTCCCCTATGGCAATAATTGGTTTTTTCTCCTTGCCTGTACCTGGGGCAATCCTTATGATGCCTTCATTGTTTTGGGATAATCCCGCCACTAATTAACCGCAAGGTTTGGAGTTTCTTATGAGTAGTGATGCAATTGTTCATGTAAGCGATGCGAGCTTTGCGCAGGATGTTTTGAAGGCTGATTTGCCAGTATTGGTAGATTTTTGGGCGGCGTGGTGTGGCCCTTGTAAGATGATTGCCCCGATTCTGGATGACCTGGCTGAACAGTTTGAAGGCAAAATCAAGATCGCCAAAATGGACGTGGATGCAAACAAGGACACTCCCGCACAATTTGGTATTCGCGGCATTCCAACCCTGATCATCTTCAAAAATGGTGCCGCCCATGCGACGAAAGTGGGTGCGCTGAGCAAGCCGCAGCTGGTTGATTTTATCAATAGTTCACTTTAAAACTGATCGGGCCGTTACAAAAACGGCCCAATTTGTTTTTGCACTGTGCGTTTTTTCTGGCTATACTCCACCCAACCTGATGTTTGTTCCTCCTCGAATCGCCTGCCTGATTCACAATAACCAGACGAACAAACCCTTACTCCTGCTGTTAACCTTGTCCTTGGAATCCTGAAGTTTTGGATTTGTCAGTTAGCCCGTCAATTCACTGTATAAATAATTGATAAGTTAATTGAACCTGTTACCTTGGGCTGGCAAGCTTGCATCCTGGAATTTATCTGAAAAGTTCAATCCCCGGCGCAGCGACAATAACAGCAAAAGTGCAAACCTTTTTATAAACAACAAGTCGTTAACCGACATTTTTCCGGCTAACTTTTGTTAAGTAATTATTATTAGATTGCAATTATTAGTTCGTAATTATTCGTATTTGAAAAGTCACTATCTGCAACACTCACATCCATCCATAAAGTCTCTCCTATGAACCTAACCGACCTTAAAAAGAAACCCATTGAAGAATTAATTGATATCGCCCACGAAATGGGTTTGGAAAATATCGCCCGCTCGCGTAAGCAGGACATTATTTTTAATATCCTCAAGCGCCATGCAAAAGGTGGCGAAGATATTTACGGCGATGGTGTATTGGAAATTTTGGTAGATGGATTTGGTTTCCTGCGCTCTGCAGACAGTTCGTACCTTGCAGGCCCCGATGACATTTATGTTTCACCCAGCCAGATTCGCCGCTTTAACCTGCGCACCGGCGACACCATTTCTGGCAAGATTCGCCCACCGAAAGAAGGCGAACGTTATTTTGCCCTGTTGAAAGTTAACGATATTAACTTCGACAAACCGGAAAGCTCCCGCAACAAAATTCTGTTTGAAAACCTCACTCCGCTATTTCCCAATATTCGCCTCTTGCTTGAAGCCGGTAACGGTTCTACCGAAGATCTCACCGGTCGTATCATCGATTTGATTGCCCCTATCGGGAAAGGCCAGCGCGGACTGATCGTTGCACCACCAAAAGCGGGTAAAACCATCATGATGCAAAATATTGCGCAGGCGATTACGCGCAATAACCCCGAATGTCATTTAATTGTGTTATTGATTGACGAACGTCCGGAAGAAGTTACCGAGATGCAGCGCTCGGTGCGTGGCGAAGTGGTTGCATCAACATTCGATGAGCCGCCAGCACGTCACGTACAAGTGGCGGACATGGTAATTGAAAAGGCGAAGCGCTTGGTTGAACACAAGAAAGACGTTGTCATTTTGCTCGACTCTATTACGCGTCTGGCGCGCGCTTACAACACCGTAATTCCTTCATCCGGTAAAGTATTGACCGGTGGTGTGGATGCCCATGCACTTGAGCGTCCAAAGCGTTTCTTCGGTGCTGCACGTAACATCGAAGAAGGTGGTAGCTTGAGTATTATCGCTACTGCTCTGGTAGATACCGGCTCCAAAATGGACGAGGTTATTTACGAAGAGTTTAAAGGTACCGGTAACCTGGAATTGCACCTGGATCGCAAGATCGCTGAAAAGCGTATTTATCCAGCGATCAACGTGCGCCGTTCAGGTACTCGTCGCGAAGACTTGTTGATGAAAGAAGATGAGTTGCAACGCGCGTGGATTTTGCGTCGTTTGCTGAACGATATGGAAGATGTTCCGGCAACTGAATTCCTGCTCGATAAGCTGAAAGACTTTAAAACCAACGACGAATTCTTCCAGTCTATGAAGCGCAAATAAACGCTACATAAAGTAAATTTGCAGGGCGGAATGTGAAACGCCTTCCGCCAATTCTACCAACGGCGGAAGGCGTTTTTGCTTTTTCGCCCCGTGAGTTTTCACCACATGAAATATAAAGACCTTCGCGATTTTATCGCTCTGCTGGAAGCGCGCGGATTATTAAAGCGCATCAAGCAGGAAATCGATCCCAATCTGGAGATGACTGAAATTTGCGACCGCACATTGCGTGCCGGTGGCCCAGCGCTGTTATTTGAAAACCCTAAAGGTTATTCGATTCCTGTGTTGGGAAATTTATTTGGTACGCCTGAACGCGTTGCGTTGGGCATGGGGCAAGAATCGGTAGATGCCTTGCGCGATGTGGGAAAATTACTCGCCTTTTTAAAAGAGCCGGAACCGCCGAAAGGGTTTAAAGATGCGTGGGAGAAATTGCCAATTTTCAAACAGGTTTTGAATATGGCGCCCAAGGTGTTGAGCAATGCGCCCAGCCAGGAAGTTGTGCTGGAAGGCGCGGCGGTCGATCTCGATCAAATTCCGATTCAAACCTGCTGGCCAGGTGACGCGGCACCGCTGGTGACCTGGCCATTAGTGGTTACGCGTGGGCCGCACAAAGAGCGCCAAAATCTCGGTATTTACCGGATGCAAAAAATCGGTAAGAACCGTTTGATTATGCGCTGGCTTTCGCATCGTGGCGGCGCATTGGATTTTCGCGAGTTCCAAATCCAGAACCCCGGTAAACCTTTTCCGGTTGCTGTTGCACTGGGGGCTGATCCGGCAACTATTCTTGGTGCGGTCACACCAGTTCCCGATACACTTTCTGAATACGCCTTCGCGGGTTTATTGCGTGGCGACAAAACCGAAGTGGTGAAATGTATTGGCAATGATCTACAAGTACCTGCATCGGCCGAATTTATCCTGGAAGGTTATATCGCCCCGAATGATATGGCCCCCGAAGGTCCGTTTGGTGATCACACCGGTTATTACAATGAGGTGGATAATTTCCCGGTATTTACCGTCGAGAGAATTACACATCGCCGCGATCCAATTTATCACAGCACTTACACTGGCCGTCCGCCAGATGAACCTGCCATTCTCGGTGTGGCTTTGAACGAAGTATTTGTGCCAATTCTGCAAAAGCAATTCCCGGAAATCGTGGATTTCTATTTGCCGCCTGAAGGTTGTTCTTACCGCATGGCGGTAGTTACCATGAAGAAACAATATCCCGGTCACGCCAAGCGCGTGATGATGGGGGTTTGGAGCTTCTTGCGGCAATTCATGTACACCAAATTTGTGATTGTTACCGATGACGACGTCAATGCGCGGGATTGGAAAGATGTGATCTGGGCGATGACTACGCGCATGGATCCGGCACGCGATACGCTTATGGTGGAAAATACTCCCATCGATTATCTGGATTTTGCTTCGCCGGTTTCCGGGTTGGGTTCCAAAATCGGTTTTGATGCGACCAATAAATGGCCGGGTGAAACGACGCGCGAATGGGGTACTCCGATTGTGATGGACCAGCAAATTAAAAACCGTGTAGATGAAATCTGGAATGAATTGGGAATTGATTTGCCGGCTGCCTATTAACTCGCATTGTTCATAGGAGTATTGTCATGAGTTTACTTGAGGAATGTTGTCTGGATTGTCCTTATTGCGGCGAGCCAATCAGCGTGTTGGTAGATTGCTCTATCGATCAGCAAACTTATGTTGAAGATTGTCAGGTTTGCTGCCGGCCTATAGTGTTGCAGGTCGCGGTAGATGAGCAAGGTTATCCGCAAGTTTACGCGCTGCGTGAAGATGAATGACCGGGGTGGCGTTTTTGCAATTACCGTTTGGTTTTCAGAACGTTATAGGCTATAAAAGTTGCAGCGCATGTGCGCGCTCAACCAACACATAAAGGGGAAGAGCTATGAGCTTTATTAAAGATTTTAAAGAATTTGCAGTGCGCGGCAACGTGGTGGATTTGGCGGTCGGTATTATTATCGGCGCTGCTTTTGGAAAAATCGTCACATCCATTGTGGCAGATGTGATTATGCCCCCCATTGGATTGCTGATCGGCGGGGTAGATTTTAGTGATTTAGTTATTACGTTAAAAGAAGCCGAAGGAGCGACTCCGGCGGTGGTCATTTCTATTGGTAAATTTCTACAGACTATTATTGATTTCACAATTATCGCGTTTGCGATTTTTATGCTGATTAAAGTCATCAATAAAGTGAAAGCGAAAGATGTCCCTCCGCCGCCTGCTCCCAGTGCGCAAGAAGTGTTGCTCACAGAAATTCGCGATTTGCTGAAACAGCAACAACAAAAATAATAGTTGAATAGTTAATTGGCGGCTGGCGGATTTAATAATTGCCAGCTCGCCAGCTCTGGATGAAAAAATCCGCACTCGCGGTAAGCGCGTTCAATGGTACCATTGGCTCGCAGTTGTGAAATGCCTTTACTCAACGCTTGATAAAATGCATCGCCAAGCGGATGGGTTTTGCTCACCGGCCAATGACGGCTCCCTCTAATTGCAACCCTCACGCCTTTAATCGGCACCAAGCGAATTCCGTCTACCACAATTTCCTGCTCCGGGTTCATTGCAAACGGCGACAAAGTTAAATCCACACGCTTGGCATTTATCATGCGCGCCATATTGACCCAATTGGGTGTGAACATAATTTTATTAAATCCCATGGATTCAAGCGTAATCAAATCCGGCTTCCACTGACGGCTGGTCACCACTTTCAACTGGGTTAACTGGGCAAGCGTTTTACTCTCTTGAGCCTTGAGGTTATCAGCAGATGTGTAAAAGCCAACGGTAAATTGCCCATCCAATACCAATGGCGGTGTGATATGTACTTTGTCCCGCTGGTCTTCCAGATCCTGATACCAGATGGTGCCGCTGACAGTGAGTGTTTTCCCGTCGAGCACATTGCGAATGCTGCGGAAATAGTTTTCTTCCGCGAAAAACTGCAGCGGCTGAGTAAAGCCGCCAAGAGCGAGCGCCTGCTGCATCAGTATCAGGTCGATTACATCGCGGCGTGCATGAAGGCCGCCGTAATAATCAACGGCGGTCGGGCTGCGCTCCCCTAAAAATTGACGATAATCCGCTTGAATGTCCGGCAGGACCCCAATGCGTGCCGAGGTTTCAGCGTGCAGTTGGCTGCTCAATAAAATGAGCCCACAGGCTATCGCCAGAGTGCGCAGCCACTCATTTTCAAAAAGTTTGCTCATAGTGCTCACAATTAAAAGTTACTGGCTGGGCCAGTCCTTGTAATTGTGGCTGTTGACACTCTTATCGTCCAGAAATGGATGCTCAATCCACCGGGTGGCCGCGGTACATGCGAACTGGCTTGGCCGGCGCAGCGGCCAGCAGCTCCGGGCGGGGCGCGTCAACCAATATCGTCTGCCCGCGATAGACCTTAACGACCTGTTTCGGTAAATCGGTTTTCGGGGCTGGTTCCGCTTTGATTGCGGTAGCCGACACTGGCTGTATCAGTCCCAGCCACTGTGTACCTGCGAGAGACAGGAGTTCTTTGATCAGGGTTTTAAGAATAGTGTCTTTGGCACTTTGGTAGTAATCCGCTAATTCCTTAAGCAGCTCCGGGTTCGCCATTTTCACACCCGGTTTTACATCGGGCTCAACGCGACGGCGAATCTCGTACACCAAATCAATCATCGGCTTAGTGTATTGCATGCTTCTTCTCCTCGGTCTTGGAATTGCAGTTGAGCAAATATCAGACCAAAGGCGAATTTCCGGTTATAGCTGGCGATTTCGACCTATAAATGAGCAATAAGGGGGAATGTTTTGGTGCGCGAGGATTATTCTGGGGCAGCGCAGAGGCAAAGAAAACGTATCTGGCGACGAAACTAAATTCCCGGCGCCAGCTAGGCTGTTTGGTGTTTGTGGATTTGGTATTTGTAGATGAGTGGTTAGCGAATCAAATGATCCATTTCCCGTGATGGTTGTGAGCACTGGGTTTCGCAGATGATTTGCGCAGGTACACCCGCAACTGTCGCGCGGGAGGGAACATCTTTCAATACCACGCTTCCAGCGCCAATTTTGGCGCATTCACCCAGGGTAATATTGCCAAGAATTTTGGCTCCAGCACCGATTAACACGCCTTTGCGTACCTTGGGATGACGGTCGCCCGCCTCTTTACCGGTGCCCCCCAGAGTCACTGACTGCATGATGGAGACGTTGTCTTCTACCTCAGCGGTTTCGCCGATCACTATACCGGTCGCATGGTCAAACATAATGCCCTTACCGATTTGTGCAGCGGGGTGGATATCCACCGCAAACACCGACGAGATACGGTTTTGCAGAAATAGCGCCAGCGAGTTGCGCCCCTGTTGCCAAAGCCAATGAGCCACGCGGTAGGCCTGCAGCGCGTGAAAGCCTTTGAAAAAGAGCAGCGGGGTTACCAGCGAGCAACAAGCTGAGTCGCGCTCACTCACGGCGAGTAAATCAGCGCGGATCGCTTCGATAATACGGTCATCTTTGCCCATGGCCTCTTCAATCACTTCGCGAATTAGCATGGCCGGTAAAGCAGGGCTATCCAGTTTATTGGCGAGATGAAAGCTAAGCGCGGCTTTCAGTGAGTCATGGTTGAGGATGGTGGAATAGAGGAAACTGGCCAATACCGGTTCTGACTCCGCCTGTTTGCGGGTTTGCAGGCGAATCGATTCCCAGAGGCTATCGACCACCAGGGCGGGTGCAGATGCAGTCATGGGAATACTCCAAACAATCAATCAGATCAGAAAACCATTATTGGGGGTGAATGTTAAATTTCCAACCGCTTGTTACTAGTAAATGACTAATGGTGGCTCATTGAGTGCCGCCAGCTGTTCGCGCAGTTCCAGAATATGCTCGCCCCAGTAGCGCTCGGTATTGAACCAGGGAAAATGCCGGGGAAAGGCCGGGTCGGTCCAGCGACGCGCCAGCCAGGCGCTGTAATGCATGATACGCAAGCTGCGCAAGGCTTCGATCAGTTGCAGTTCGGCCAGATCAAAATCGCAAAACTCGCGGTAACCCTCCAGTATCTCGCTCATCTGCGCCGTCTGCTGGTCGCGTTCACCCGAGAGCAGCATCCATAAATCCTGGATCGCCGGCCCCATGCGCGCATCATCAAAGTCGACAAAATGCGGTACTTCATCGCGCCACAAAATGTTGCCCGGGTGACAGTCGCCGTGAAGGCGGATAGGCGTGTAATCCACGCGCGCGAACACCGTATCGCAGCGCGCCAGTAGGTCGGCACCCAGAGTGCGATAGGACTCGCGCAAACTTGCCGGAATAAAGTCCTGCTCGAGCAAAAAAGTGTAGCTCGCCCGACCGAAGGTTTGGATATCTAACCCGGGGCGATGTTGGAATGCTTGTGCCTTGCCCAAGGCATGCATGCGTCCGAGCGTACGTCCCAGAGAGAGTAGCGCATCAAAGTCATCGAGGTTTGGCGCATGACCGCCCTGGCGCGGGTAGAGTGCAAAGCGAAACCCCTGGAATTCGCATAGGCTGTTGCCTTGATCGTCGACTAGTGGTGGTACGACTGAGATCTCCAAGTCCTTTAACGCTTGGGTGAACTGGTGTTCTTCCAGTATCTGTTCATTGCTCCAGCGTTCCGGGCGATAAAACTTGGCGATCAGCGGCGAGCTTCCCTCAATCCCCACCTGATATACGCGGTTCTCTGACTAACCTTAACGCTATCATACATGTACATCTGTAACTAATTGTTAATTAAAGTGTTTAGTTAAACAAAAAGTAGCATATGTATACATAACTATTCAGGGCAGATGTGTACAAATTTGGGCTGGGGGGGGAGATTGCTAATGAGTTGGCGCCAAACAAACGCGATAAAATCTGAATAAGCCTCAAAAAATGTAACCGCAAAAGCCACTCATGAGCCATTAAGCGCCATGAGTGACAGTATTATGCAAGATTCCGATTTTTTACAATAATCTGTAATGCTATACCCAAGCGAGAGATGCGTTACCCCGATTTTGCCAGCATATGAAATTACGCTGGGATCTTGAAGAGATCCGATCCAAAGAAATATATTGATGCAGCAATGGCAATAGTGTCTTCGTCTAAAAATGCGTTACGTAGAGTATTACGGCATGATTTGGTATTTCAGTTGAAGTTACGTTTAACCGATGAACTGACCCCGCAGTATGTATTTAACATTGCCGCAGAAACTTTGCTGCCGCATGACGTTACTGAAACTGTGTCTTCAGTGCGGATTGCGCAATATCAAAGCCATTCCAAATTAAACGTGGACTTCCAAACTCTAGTGGACACACCTAAGTCAACAACCTTGAGCGGGTAGTGCAATCCAATCACTATTACACTACCTGCTCAAAATCTACCCCAAAAAATTACCGACTACATTACCTTGGAGTAACGAATTGATGATGCATTATTAAGATACTCATCAACCACCATACAAATTCTCCGAATAAGCAACCGCCCCGCATTGAGAACGTCAATTCCATCATCAATCATTAGCTTTAGTTGCGATAATTCTTTAGCAAAATGAGTGCGCATATCCCGGCAAAATGCACTATCAACAGCAGCAAAATTCAAATTGAAATGACAAATTAACTGATTAATTACAAACCGCCGCAAAAGATCTTCGCTGGTTAATTCAATACCTTTATTAAAAGGAATTGCACCCGAGTCAATCGATTTTTGATAATGTTCAACGCGCTTAGCATTTTGTATATAGACATTGCCGAATGCGCCAATCTCAGAAGCTCCAAAAGAGAGCAAATCGCAATCGCCATGAGTGGGGTAGCCCTGAAAATTTCGTTGTAACTTTCCTGCTCTTTGTGCTTGTACCAAACTATCATCCGGTTTTGCGAAATGATCCATGCCAACATAAACATATCCAGCGCCCTGTAACCGCTCTATCGCCATATACAGGAGTTCAAGTTTTTGCTCTGCTGAGGGGGAGATCACGCTCGCTAATTAATTGCTGGCTCTTAAAAAGATGCGGCATATGGGCCTAATTAAATAATGACAAGCGGTCGGGGGAAAGTTCTATCACTCTATTTAATGTTTCACCGACACTGCTCAAAGTTTGCATTGGCAGGCCATAAATTAAATCCATACTGATCGAGCGATAGTCTTGTTGACGTAGTGCTTTTACCAAGGTGCTTACATCTTCAACACTGTTATAACGATTTACTGCTTTTTGAACTTGGGAATCAAAATCCTGCACACCCACTGGCCAAGCATAAAGGCTTACTCGATTTTTTTCCTACATTAAGCACAATTTTTGGTATACATCTACGCCTCTTCTAAGCGATTTTCTTTTATTCAAATCAACAAAGTACCGAGCAGACTTAAATTATAACGAATGTTCAAGTGTATTGATCATAAATTGATGGCATCGGATCTGCTCCCTAATTGTTCCAAAGTTAATGCGTGGGCCTTTAAGGTAGGTTAGCTTGGCGCTATGCGTGCCTCAGCGAAACATTCTCCGCTTCCATTTGTTCATTGCACCCTCGTATTAGTAAAGCAAAAAGGGCCCAATCGATGATCTAAGTCCAGCGGCGGCACGCCGTCTTTGGCATCTATCGGTTCGATGCGACTTAAATCTACACTTACTGACTTGAGTATCTGCATGTTATCAATCGCAGTTGTTGCACTACTGCTGCAAACCTGAATCTCATTGCTAGGGTTAGAACGATGATTGCGCCACGCGAGCGTTGTCTTTTTGATGAGGTGCGATGTAATTGGTTACTTGATTGTTTTATCTTCCTACATAAAAAGGTGTTTTGCGATACATCATACTAATGTTAACGCTATTTTTGAGATTCAATTCTGCTTATTCCTGTTGTTAGTGTAATCGATTACATGTACTCTTTAATCGCAGCATTGCATTCAGCTCTCCCTTCTCAATCAGGTGAGTTGGTCTTCAAGGGAAACATAATATTGCGCTTAGGAAGTGCGCTTAAGAGAGAAAGCAAGTTAATACATAACAATTATGCGGCTCGTGCTTTAGGGCGTGGGCTGGGTTGTGTTAGGGCAGTACTTGCGCTGGTAACGATAATTCTAAAATCAACTAGCAGGCATTCTTATGAAGAAACTTCAATTGTGTTCCTCCATTGTCGGGGTTTTTGCTATGGCGAGTGCGCTTCCCGCATTAGCCGGGCAATGCACTTCGGTGGTGTGGTCTTCCAGTACAACCTACAAAGGGGGCGAGGTGATCACCTATCAAGGTGATGAGTATAAAGCGCGCTATTGGATTAACCCGGGTAAAACACCCAATAAAGCCGATGAGTGGGATGCGTGGCAGTGGCTGCAGGCTTGTAGCTCAAGCCAGAGCTCGGCAGCTTCACTGGTACCCTCCTCAAGTGCGCAGTCTTCGTCGGTGCGTTCATCTATCGCCTTTTCATCGGCAGCACTTTCATCCCTGGCAGCCTCATCCATAGCGCCTTCGTCAGCCGCCACCTCATCTGGCACAGGCTCTTCGTTGGCAACTGCCGCCCAATGTAATTGGTACGGCAATCTTTATCCCTTATGTAAAGCCACGCCGTCGGGCTGGGGTTGGGAAGAGCAAAAAAGTTGTATTGCACGCACCACCTGTAGCGAGCAGCCCGCGCCCTATGGCGTAGTGGGTGCCGCCTCTAGCGCGGTGGCTAGCTCAATAAAAAGTTCGGTTAATAGCTCAGTTGCCAGCTCGATAAAAAGCTCGGTGACAAGTTCAGTTGCCAGTTCATTGAAAAGCTCAAGTCTTGGTACGGTGAGCTCGTCTAGCCTTAGCTCGGTCATCGGCACACCGAAAACCCCGGGCTTTGTGTACGCCACGCCCGATGGCCACTTTGGTCTGGATGGCAAATACTTTTACACCAACGGTTCCAATCAATACTTCATGTTCTACAAACATCCCAAAATGGTGTTGGATGTTTTGGGTGACATGAAAAATCTGGGCATGACCAGTTTGCGTGCTTGGGGTTTCTGCGATGGTGAATACTATGGCAGCACCGACTACACCGGTTATTGGGACCCGATTTTTGGCACTGGCACCCAGTCCGATAGTCACTGCTTCCAGCCTAACAACCCCGATAAAGTGACCGCAGCGGCACGCTTCAATGAAGTGGGCTTTAAGCAGTTGGACTTTATGCTGAAGGAGGCGGGCGATCGTGGCATCAAGTCGATTTTGCCGCTGACCAACTACTGGGGCGGTTTTGGCGGCATGTGCCAATACGCGGCCTGGTCACCTAATATCGATGTGGATGGCGATGGTCAAACCACCGATGCCGACGAAGCATTGCAATGCTATCGCGTGGAGATCAAACAGCGTTATGCCGAGCGTTTCACCGCCACTACGCCGGATGGTATCAACAAGGCAGTGGCAGATTACAACGCCGCTATAGTCAATGGCCCGCAAGGTAAAGAAGACCATGAGTTCATCGTTGAAGCGGCGGCGAAATTCTATGGTGATGCCTGGTCGCAACAGCGGTTCCGCGAATACATCAGCTATGTGTTGAATCGTACCAACCACTTGACTGGCATTAAGTACAAAGATGACCCCAGCATCATGATGTGGGAGCTGGCCAACGAGCCGCGCTGCGTCGGTTGTACGGAAGAGCAGCGCGCTGCATTTCACCGCTGGATCGACGAGACCTCACGCTATATTAAGTCTATCGATGGCAAGCATTTGGTCTCTACCGGTATGGAAGGGTTTGATGCGTCCAATCCTTGGGAAGAGCGTCAGCGCAATGAGCTAGTGGCACAGGGGCAAACTCGCGCCCAAGCCGAAGCGGCCATTCCTTTAGCCTATAAAGAGGGTACTGACTTCATTGCCGATCACAGCTATCCCGCGATTGATGCCTACTCCTTTCACCTCTACCCAGATTGGTGGGGCTTGAATGAAGCGGAAGCCAAAAGCTATATCAGCAGCCGTATCGATAAAGCCCGCGCCGGTGGCAAGCCGGTTTATTTGGGTGAGTTTGGGCGCATGGTGGAGTTTGATCAGGCGGCCATGTACGACTATCAGTTTTGGGATGGCCGTCAGGGTGTAAGCCAGGCTGAGCGCGAGCGCATTTATGGCGAGTGGTACGACCTTATGGATGCCAAGCAGTTGGATGGCGCCATGCTCTGGTTGTTGTCGGGCTTAGATTACTGGGAGCGTGACAATATGCAGCCCTGGACTTACAACGGCAAAACCGACTACGGCAACAAAACCAAATACTGTTTTGCGCCTGAGTATGAGGCCAGCCGTACGTCACACCCGGGTGCTGCCGCCAACCTGAACAGTTGGACTTGCGATGGCCTGTACAACGACTGGGACAGGTTTACCGTCTACTGCAACAGTGCGCGCACCGATGTGGTCTGCGCCAAAATCGGTGCCTACAGTAATTTGCTGCAAACCCAGAAAAACACCGTCGATGGTACAGGTATGGGCGCTGCGTCCAGCGCGCCTAATAGCAGCAGTTCTACCGCCAGCTCCGCGCCCAGCCGTCAAACTATCTATGTGAGTGGCCGCTCTATCTACCTAGCCGATGGTACGCCGCTGGTCATGCGTGGGGTGAACCTGCAATACGGTGACGACCCGGCGGTTAAGTTTGCTTCCATCGCACAAATCGCTAAAACCGGTGCCAATGTGGTGCGCTTGCAACTGCGCGCCGATACCACTGCCGCCCAGTTGCGCAGCGCGCTCGATGAGATTGTGCGCAACCGCATGCTGGCTATGCCGATGTATTGGGAGAACGGCAGCCGCGGCACCTATCAAATCACTGGTGGCAGCGATGCCAATGCGATTGATAACGGTGTGGTCGGTGGCGATGACGCCGTCAGTAAGTGGACGGAAACCTGGGGTGCGGTGATTAAAGACCCTAAATACCAACCATACTTGCTAATTAATATCGCCAATGAATGGGGTCAGGATAAAACAGTATGGCGCGACACCTACGCCAAAGCGGTAAAAACCCTGCGCGACAATGGCATCACTGCGCCCTTGGTTATAGACGCGGGCGATTGGGGGCACAACCCTTACTTCTTTGATGGTGGTGCCAGCGTGCTGGCGGCAGACCCACTGCGCAACACCATCTTCTCGGTTCATGGCTATTACGAGTGGTCAAACACGGCAGAGATAGATACGCGCATGCAGTATCTAATCAATACCCAGTTGCCGGTGGTAGTGGGCGAGTTTGGGCGTAGCAATCACACTGCGGGTGGCAAAACCACTGATCATTTCTACTTGATGCAAAAAGCGCAAAGCGTATCTATGGGATGGATCGCCTGGTCTTGGCGCGGCAATGGCGCGGGTGAAACCATGCTCGATATGTCCAACGCCTACGACAGTTATTCACTGACGCAACACGGGGTGGATATAGTCGATTCCGCAACCGGTATTAAAGCGACGGTAGTACCTTTAGCGACGAGTTATTTTGGCGGCTCGACTAGCTCGGCAGCGGCCACATCACAAGCGTCAAGTTCATCTGTGCCCAGCTCTGTGGCAGCGTCGAGCCAGCCTGCGTCGTCCCTTGTCAGTTCTAGCAGTGTGCAAACTACTAGCTCGGTCGCCACCAGTGTGGCACCTGCGGAGATGACTTGGAATTACGCCGCCAATAGCGCCAGCTTGCAGGGCGCGGCAGTGTTATCTGGCGATGCGGTGGAATTAAAAGCTGCGGGCAGTGGTGCCATCTGGACATTTAATGCACCTATGGCGGGGGAGTATCGCTTGACCCTGACCTGGAGCACGCCCAGCGGCAGTAAGGTCAATACGCTCATGGTGGACGGTGCCGGTGTTGCCACTAACTTTAATTCAGCAACCCCAGCGACCAGTGTGCGTACTCTGATGCTAAGTCAGGGCAGCCACAGCGCCGGTATTCAAGTGAACGCCGGTGATTGGGGCTACATGACTGTGCATAGCCTTAAGGTGGAGTTGTTGGGCGGCTTGCAAATTCAAAGCCCGGCGAACTTTGCGCAGCTGGCTTCGGGTAGCAATATTCAAATCAGTTACCTTAAACAAGGTGCGGGCAAACTGAGCTACAGCCTCAATGGTGCAGCGCCGGTGAGTTATAGCGGTGCTAGCCCCTTGGTTATCCCCAATCAGGGCGATGGCATTTATCGCCTGCAGTTCGGAGTTGAGGGCACTGGCCTAAGCCAAAGCCTGCGCTTGCAAGTGGGGGCATCGGCCAATAAGCAGTTTGTAGAGCGCTCGGGCACGCAGTTTGTGTTGGGCAATAAACCCTTCTACTTCAACGGCTCTAATCAGTATTACTTGATGTACAAGCCCGAGGCTATGGCTAAGGACTTCTTTGAGCGCGCCGCCCATTTAAAAATGAATGTAGTGCGCACCTGGATGTTCTGCAACGACACCAAAACCCACGACGGCGTCTGCATCAATATGAAATCCAATGGCTCGTTCATTTTGAGCAAGCCAGCGGCGCAGCGCACGGCGCAGGAGCAAGCGATTATCGACCGCAGTTTCCAACTGTTTGATAATTATGTGGCTCTGGCCGAGGAGCGCGGTATTCGCTTGGTGTTGTCGCTTGGCGATCACTGGAACTACTTCGGCAATATCGACAGCTACGGTGGTTATGCCAGTGCGCCCGGGCGCGAGATCTACAAGGCCTTTATCACCAATCTGCTCAATCACACCAACAGCATCACCGGTGTGGCCTACAAAAATGATCCAACCATCATGATGTGGGAGTTGGCCAATGAGCCGCGTATTGGCAGCGACTTGCCCGGTTTTAGCGCTTGGGTGAGCAGCATTGCCGCGCACATAAAATCCATTGCGCCACAGCAGTTGGTCTCTATCGGTATGGAGTCGTCCTTTGGTGCTGCAGGGGCGGGCGATACTTACGCCAACCTGCGCGCCGTCAATAGCGACCCAAATATCGACGCTATTAGTGCTCACCTTTATCCCACTTGGTGGGGTTTAACCGATGCCCAAACCCTCGGCAACTTTGACCTGCTGGCGGACTTGGCGCGCGATTTGGGCAAGCCAGCTTATATCGGTGAGTTCAGTTGGCCGGTTAACGAGCAGCGCACCACTGGCGCGCAAACGGTAAAACTCACCAGCTTTACTGATCAAGCACTGGTGGATAGTTTTGTGAAGGTGTCGCTGCAGCAGCGCGACCAATACTTTGCCAGCTGGTACGCCAAAGCTTGGGCCCAGCGCGATGCTATTGGCGGCATGCTTACCTGGCAGCTGTCCGGATTAGAGTGGGGTAATGGCATGACGCCCCTGGGCGGTTGTCAGTGGTGTTCTGGCCCCTATGGTGAAGCCAGCGGTGGCTGGACAGCTAATAATGACGGCTTCCAGTTCTACTGCGCAATTAATGAAGCTGAGCTCAGCCTTAGCAAGCTGGGCGCACCGGGCAACAATGTTGAAGGCAAAGTCATCCACATGACTTGGCATAAACCCAGCTGCGACATCATCAAGCAGTATTCGGAACTGTATCAGGGCTTAAATCAATAGTGATGTAACTCTGAGCGCTCTCCTCGCTCTCTCTTCCCTCGGGTCGGCTAAAGCCGCTCGGGGGCTTTTTGTTTTTATCATTCCGAGAAATTAATTGGTTGTGCCGTGCTCTATATTGCCTTCACTTCAGGCGATGACAGTGGTTCTATGCTGAGGGCTTCACAAACAGTGCGACGACAGGGTGAAAGTATACCTTTTGCGTCCCCTGATACTAGGGTCACTCAATGTAAAAAGTAACCGTGTACAAATTTTCGAGGTTACGAAGATTTAAATTTTTTCGCTATCCTTTCCTAATATAAATCAAGTCTAGTGGCACACAATAAATTAAAGTCTTTACTAATCAGTGTTATATGAATTTTATGCACACCACAAACAATTTTAATAATAAAAAAACCTAATCTTTTTAATATATGAAATATATATGTTATCGTTAACTCGCTGGGGCATGCTCGTATATGTAAACGGTTGCACTAGGTTCACCAGTCTCTCAGAATTGAACGGTGCCTCCACGCGGTGCCAAGGTTCTGACTGAGAGCCTGTATAAGCTTAAAATACAGGGAACACACACATAAGAAGTCAAAACTAAAGGACCCACTATCGGCTATGAAAACGTCTACGAATTTTAATAAAACCCTACTCGCCACGCTTATTACCACCTGCTTCGCTACTGGTGCTTATGCACAGGGCGATTCGGTCGAAGAAGTTGTTGTCACCGGTGTGCGCGGCGCACAGGAAAGAGCGATTGATGTAAAACGCAACTCAGCACAAATCGTCGATTCAGTCGCCGCCGAAGATATAGGCAAACTGCCCGACACCACCATCGCCGACTCGCTCCAGCGTATTACCGGTATTCAAATCCAGCGCAGCGGCGGCCAGGGCAGTGTGGTGAGCGTACGTGGTATGGGGCAGGTGTTGAGCACCATGAACGGCGAATATTTTCTAACGCCCGCCAGCATGACCACTAACGGCGTGAACTTTACCGATGTTCCCGCAAGTCTGGTTTCTGGTTTGAATGTGTCCAAATCCCAATCGGCAGCGCAGTTGGAAGGCGGCATTGGCGGCAGTATCGATGTACTCACCCGTCGTTCACTGACATTGGATGAAGGCTTCAGCGGTTCAGTGCGCCTGCAAGGCAGCAGCGGCAGCATCACTGAAACGACTGATCCGGAATTAAGCGGCTTGGTAGGTTGGAATTTTGATGATGTAGCCGCTATGTCGCTGGCCTTTTCCTACGGTGAATCTACCCTCGCGGAAAATCAGGGCCGCCTGCGCGCCGACCGTGTTGCCGAAAGCTGGGGTTGCAGCAGTAGCTGCGCCGATCTGGATGGCAACGGCAATACCAATGGCGATTTCATCAACCCGATGAGCTGGAACAGCCCAGAATTTTCCGCCCGTGAAATTGAACGCGAACGCTTGGGTTTGGCCTACAACTTTAATTTGGCGGTGAGCGATGCACTCGAATTAAATGCGGATATTTTTTACACATCAATGGATGAAAAAGCTGCTGGCCAATTTATTTATTTGGGCAACCAAATTGGCGGCCGCGCCGGTTTCCATGAATACACTCTAGTGACTGGTAAACCGGCGATTGTTAACCCCGGCGATGGCTCACTCGGCGGTCAACCTTTCTACGCTACCGACATGAATATGATGGTGTCCGGTTTCCGCGCCGGTGTGCTCGGCGATTACCGCGAAAGTTCTGCGCTCAACTCTAACGTAGAATTGAAATACGATAACGGTGGTGCATTTACCGGTAGCGCGCGCTGGGTATCGGGCAATGCCGATAACGACAACAACAATCTCACCCTCGCCCAAGTCAGCAATGCGATGATGGTGAAGCGTTCGCCAACAACAGCTCCAGTTAACATCAACCCCGGCGCTATTGATGACGGCTTGATTTACCCCATGCATGTTCAAGTCAACAACGAAAATGTTTTGGCAGAACTTGACCCGGCAATGATTAGCAAAATGGCCAATCCGGAAGCCTGGTATTTGCACTCTGGTTGGATTGAAAGTACTTACGCCGAATCCGATTTTGATGTACTGCGTTTTGACGGCAATTTTAAATTTGCCGATGAAGGTTTGACTTCGGTAGATTTTGGTTACCGGTTTGCCGATCGCAATACCAGCTTCAAAAACATGTCATTCTTCTCACCTTCTGGTGTCGTAAAAGACGGCGTGGAACTGCTCAATAAATATCACGAAGTGGGTTACGCCACCGGCCAAGCAGGCAGCACCGGCACCGCCGCTGGTTTAACTTACGATCCGCTGCCCGTGGTTGAAATTACCGATGCAAAACTCAATGGTTACATCGGCAATGTGAGTAATTTCGGCGAAGCCTTAAAAGGTTTTAACGTAACGATTCCCATGATCGATACACGCAAAATTGATGACCCGATTGCGTTTAACGATATGATTTACGGCAAAGGCCAACGCATAGTCAACCCGGATCGCTCTTACGCGATTACCGACAGCAAACAAAGTTTCCACTTCCAAGCTAACTTTGATAAAGCGCTAAACGATACGTTCACCATCAGTGGTAACACTGGTGTGCGCTACGTAAAAACCGATTTAACCGTCACACAAAATATTACTGATCCGAAAAAACTGAATCCGTTAATTTTGGCGGGCACAGATCCGAACCACACCACCTATACGGATCTTGGCGATAAGATTACCAACGTCTCTTACAATCACTTTTTGCCCAGTTTAAATTTAAACATTGGCATTGCCGATGATTTCAAAGTGCGCTTAGCGTTTGATAAACGCATGACATTGCAAGATTTGGATCGCTTGGGTCAAGGCTCTATCACTTATTTGAGTTCAGAAGAAACCGTTACAGATCCAGTCACCGGCGAATCGGTTAAAGAGCCATTCCAACGGGTTAGTTCACGCCAGAACAACGGCAACCCTTATCTCAAACCTTGGTCTGCAAATGTATTTAACATTGCCGGTGAATGGTATCCAACCGACAACGCCATTGTGTCACTGGGTTATTTCAACATTGAAGTAGATAGTTTTACTTACACCAAAGTTGAAAAAAATCCCACACTGGCAGATAGCGATGGTGTAGTACGTCGCGGTGGTGAAGAGCAAACCGTATCCAATGGTTCCGGTGGAACCGTCAAAGGCTGGGAATTTTCTTACCAACAAAGTTTTGATTTCTTGCCAGGGTTTTTAACTAACACAGGTATGACACTCAACTATACCTACTCACCCACCAAGAGCCCTTCCAGCGAATTGTTACCCAATGGCAGTGTTGCGCCATTTAACAATACCGCTGAAGATCAAGCGAACCTGGTGCTCTGGTATCAAGACGAGAAATTTGAAGCGCGTATTGCCGCCAATTATTTGGGCGATCAATACCAAGGCAAAACTTCTGGCTGGATGTGGAACCCAACCAATGAAGACAAGGGGATGCCGCGCTACATGAAAGAAACCTTATTTGTTGATGTCACCACGGCTTACAACATAACCGAAGAACTGCAGATCACGCTGGCGGTAAATAACCTGACGGAAGAAAACAATATCACCTATACCCAATGGCAAGATTTTGTTGATTCCTACAATATTTTTGAGCGTCGTATTACTGCCGGGGTTAACTATAAGTTTTAAATAAATTTCAACTTGCTTTAAATACATGGATCCCCGCACGCGGGGATGACGAGCCACGATTGACTCTACTGCCATGTCATCGCCTCATGGATACCCGCACGCAGGGTGACGACTCCCTGTTTAACAAACACCTCGTCGTCATACCCGCTTGCGGGTATCCAGCTTTTTAATTTTTCAGGTACTGCTATGACCGATTCACGCATTCGCTCCATTGTTATTCTCGGTGGCGGCACTGCCGGTTGGATGGCCGCGGCCGCTTTAGCCAATCGTTTTAAGCAAGGCATCACCAGGATTACCTTAATTGAATCGGCCGAGATCGGCACTATCGGTGTAGGCGAGGCCACAGTTCCCTATATCAAAGAATTTCTGCAAGACCTGAACATTAATGAAGTCGATTTTATGCGCGCCACCCAAGCGACTTATAAACTCGGCATCGATTTTGATGGCTGGTATAAACCCAGCGAAAAATTTATCCACCCTTTTGCCGGATACGGCGCGCGTATCGCTCGCATTCCCTTTCATCACTACTGGGCAAAATTGCGCGCGCAAAACAAAGCGCAAACGCTGGACACTTACTGTCTCGCCGTACAAATGGCGCGACACAACAAATTTGCACTGCCCAAAGCCAATAATGATATTGAATTATCCAGTTTTAATTATGCATTTCATTTTGATGCGGGTTTATTTGCCCAGTATTTATCATCACTCGCGCAAGGCATGGGCGTTAATCGTATTGAAGCCAATGTCGAGCAGGTTGCGCAAGATCCAGATACAGGCTTTATTCAATCGCTGACACTGAGTAATGGCGAAAAAATCCAAGGTGAGTTTTTTATCGATTGCTCGGGATTTAACGGTTTGTTAATTGAGCAGAGACTAAAAACGGGTTACGAAAGCTGGAGTCAATGGCTACGCTGCGATCGCGCAGTAGCAATGCCCTGTGCGAGCACACTTGCACCCCAATCCGCCACCCGCGCCCTCGCAATGGAAGCTGGTTGGCAGTGGCGAATTCCTCTGCAACACCGTGTTGGCAACGGTTATGTCTATTGCAGTGATTATATTTCCGATGAAATTGCCGCTGAAAAATTACAGGAAAATCTGCAAGGTGATGCACTTGCCGAACCCAAATTTATTCGTTTTACCACCGGCATGCGCAAACAGGCGTGGAATAAAAATGTGTTTTGTTTGGGGCTGGCCAGTGGTTTTATGGAACCACTCGAATCCACCAGCATCTATTTAATCCAATCAAGTCTTACCCTGCTGCTTAATCATTTCCCTAATAATCAATTCAATCAAACCCTGGTCAACACGGTGAACAACAACTTGCGTATACGGCAGGAGAAATTGCGCGATTTTTTAATCCTGCATTATTACGCCAACCAGCGCCATGGCCAAGCCTTCTGGGATGAATGCCGCAACATGGCAATTCCCGATACACTCAGCGCGCGCATTGAGTACTTTAAAGCCACCGGTCAACCCCAGGTAGATGAACTCGATTTTTTTGACACCAACAGTTGGCTGGCGATGTTTTCCGGGTTCAATATTCAGCCGCAGCATTACCATCCGGTGGTAGATGATTTTGATGTGCAACTCGTCGAACAGGAATTAAAAGCAATCGCTGCAAGCATTGCCAATACCGTTAAAGATCTACCGGATCACCTGCATTTTATGCAGCGCAATATTTTTATAAAATCTTCGCAAGTGGTTGAATAATTTCTGCGAAGGCATCATCTTTTGATGGCTTTCGTGAGCTGCCCACAATTTTCCGCAAGAAAACTTTTTATCCTGGTTGAATTGACAGTTCACTCCGTAATCGGGCATCTAATGAATTTCGTTAATAGACTCTCGATCTTTTAAATAATGATCAAGTTCTATCTGTACTTTAGATGTGATTTTTTTATCGAAATTTGAGCGAATGGATTCTACTAATAAATCTACTGCCGATTGCGACATTTCATAAATGGGCTGATGGATTGTGGTGAGTTTTGGCCACATGGATTCAGCGAGTGTGGTGTCATCGAATCCCGCAACACTTAATTGTTCAGGTACGTCTATATGCATTTTGCGCGCAGCGGCAATTACGCCTGCAGCCATGTCATCATTGGAGGCAAAAATCGCACTGACTTTGGTTTTTTTCAAAATTTTTTCAGCGGCAAGCATGCCACCTTCAAATTCAAAGTTACCTTCACCGATCCAGCTGGATGCCACGCGCAAATTGTGTTTTTGCATGGTATCCATATAACCCGCGAAACGACGGTGACTAGTTTCCTGAGAGAGATCACCTTTAATAAAACCAATATTTTTATGGCCTTTATTGATCAGGTGTTCGGTCATTTGTACTGCGGCAGCATAGTCATTGATGTGGACACAAAAGGCGCGTTTGAGTTGTGCGCCTGGGCCGACGCGCACATAACGCAGTCCTTCGGCATCCAATGCATCTAGTAGTTTGGCGTTATCACTAAGGGGGGGCGGTACTATGATGCCGTCCAGTGCATGGCGACGAACCATTTTTTTAATATGAGAGTTGATATCCATATCGGAAAAGTCGCAGGGTTCCAGAATGAGGTGGTAGCCCAATTGGTTGCAGCGCAGCATGGTACCGATCAAATATTCTTTAATAAAGGCGCCTTTACTTTGATCGTAAAAAAAACCTATCTCGTAAGATTTTGCGCTGGATAAGCTGCGCGCTGAAATGTTGAGTTTGTAATTCAGTTTTTCTACTGCGGCCATGACGCGTTCGCGTGTTTCATCGGCGACTTTGCCATCTTCATTGAGTACGCGCGATACGGTCATCAGCGAAACGTTGGCCATTTCCGCTACATCGCGCATAGTGGATTGTTTATTTTTCTCGGGGGAGCGTCTTCCACTCATTACATATTTCCATGGAATAAAGAGATTGAGGATTGCGCGGCATCATAACGCGATTGTTATCTGGAGCAAATTATCCTAGGCAAAATAGCTTGATGCAATTACTAAAAGAGGGAATCGCGGGAGGAGAGAGAGGGGCAAAAAAGGGCGACCCAAAAGGATCGCCAACAGCTTATCCGTTACAGCACAGGTGTTGTAGCGGACTTCACCAGCCAAAACTCATTGGCTAGAAACGCCAATGATGGAGATAGGGAGTGGCGCGATCCTTGCGCCTAAGTGTAAAAATATCCTTATCCTGTATTTATAAAGTTAACGCTGGTTTAGAGTGATTTAATAAAGTCCACGACAGCTTTTTTATCTGCAGCGCTCAATGCGTTATAGGCGCTGCGCGATGTTTGGCCTGCTCCGCCGTGGGCAGCAATGGCTGCTTCAACGCTGGTGGCAGAGCCATCGTGCATGAAGAGTACTGCGCGTCCACGCGATTCCAGTAGCGTCAAGTTGTGGCTTAAGCCCCATAGTGCAGGGGTGCGGTAAGCTTGATCGCCGCCTAAATCCCAGGTTTTCATATCTGTGTAAGGTCGGATACTAATGTTGCGCAGGTGCGAAGGCGCATCCGCGCGGGTTCTGGCTTCTGGTTTGTGGCAACCGGCGCAACCAATTTCATTGAATGCTACATCGCCACGCGCAACTGAAGGATTGTCGTATACCGCTGGGCGACGTGCAGGCACGGTCAGCACTTCGGTGTAGTTAACAAGAGTTTCCAGCACGCGGGGAGGTAGATCTTCTGCTCTAACACCATGATCTTCCAGTAGCGCGTTATGGATTTGATCTTCAACGCTTGCTACTTGGCCATCCCAACGGAAACCCGCTTCACGGCCGACCATCCACTCCAGCAATTTTACGCCGTATACCGGTGGTGGTAGGCGTTTGCCGCGTGGTGTGTCAATCACCTCTGAGCCGCGACCATCGCGGAAGTGACATCCGCCACAGCTGCGCTCACCAATTTTTACTTGGTCGTGTGCACCATGACGAACCTTGGGGTCAATACCATGGAATAGGTGGTGACCGACAATGAAGTCATTCATCAAACCTTCCGAGTGAACTGTGACCAGTGGTTGGGTAAAGATAGCTTCTTGTTCATTGAAGATGTCCGCACCCGGTGCACCGGCGATAATCATGGTGGTACTGGCACGGCCCGCTGGGTTCAAACGCGGGTCACCGTAGTTACCCCAACCTAAACCGACGGTGTAGTAGGAGAAGTCGTTGTAAACCTGCGAGCCGGCTACAGCGGTGATCTCAAATTGAATGACTTGACCATAACTGAACTCACTGCCAAACCCAGTACCCATGTTGTAGGTGAATTGTTGTTGGCCATTGGAGTTGCCGGCGTGATGACGCGCTGCTTCAATCCGCAAAATACCGCCGCTTGCCGAGTGGCGAACTTGTACATTGTTGGGCGAGTCATCGACCCAAATGGTGTAGCGATCCAAATCGCGCAACAAGCTGTTGTTATGACATGCATCCGATACCGCTGCGGTACAACCGTCATGCGCAATCGGGTGGCGCCAGCGCATCCAGTTGGAAGAGCCATCGGTGAAGGGGGTGTAGGCATTGACGTTAACCCGTGTGGCGATAGTGAAGAGTGCCGTGTGAATCCAATCGGTACCGGCCAAACTGCTCATTGCCAGCGGGTGTTTGTAGCGGAAGAAGTAAGTGTAATTAGCTGACGAACATGGAATGGTCAGGGTTGAATTAACCAACTTGGCCATTTTAAAGGTCTTGTTGCCATCTTCAGAGCAATGCATTTCAAGGCCGGAATCGCCTGCGGTACGGGTGAAACCAACATCGCCCGCAGTACCTTGTGGAACATTGTTTGCACCCCAGCGCCAAGTTAATTGGTTGCCGGTGATATCAAATGCAAAGCCACGTGGATTAGCGGTGGCGCCATTGATGGGGGTTGCTAAGGCATCTGGGCGATTGGCGCGCGGTGCTGGGCCAACTTCATTGCCACCAAAGTGTACATAACCTTCATGGGAATTGGTGGTGAAATCCAGATTGCTAAAATCTGGTGGGTTAGTAGCCACGCTGATAGCGGTTGTTTTGGCCGAGCAATTGCCGGAATCATCACAGGCTTGTACGGCGTAGCTGTGACGCTCACCGGCTTTCATACCGCTAGCGGTGAATGATGTTGTGGTCGGACTGCCAATTTTTACGTTGTCTTTAAATACGTTATAGAGTGCAACCAAACCTGCTGCATCGGTTGATGCATTCCAGCTCAACAAGACTGCATTAATCGAATTGCCTTTACCGGTGAAATTACCTGGAACGGTAGGGGCTGTGGTATCGGGCGTAAAATTGCCCGTTGCAACAATGATTGCCGCACTTTTTGCTGAGCAGTTATTGGCTGCATCACAGGCACGGATCGCATATTGGTAACTGCTGTTTTCGGTCAAACCAGAATCGTTGTAGCTGGTGCCGGTGGGCGATGCAACCAGTATGTTGTTGCGGAACAATTCATAGCGGGCAACACCGCGGTTATCAGTAGAGGCAGTCCAAGTCAACGCAACGGCGCGGCCATTTTTCTGCACACCTTGTAAATTTCCCGGTAAGGTTGGTGCATCAAGATCCGGTGGTAAGCATGCGCTGGTAACAAAAGTGCCCTCTTTTTGGAAGGTAACATTGGTATTAATGGCGCACTGGCCGATAGCATTGTCCTGAATTTGGGTGCCGATATTGTAAACCGCGCCCAAGGTCAAGCCATCGATATTGCGTTCCCAGTAGCCATTGCGCAGCGTTGCTGTAGAGCAGGCACCGTTAAAGCACAGATTGGCAAACGCAGCGGTGAAGGGTTTATCGCGATGGCGAATAATACCGCTGGTATTGCTCACATAAACCAAGCCGAAATCACCGCTCGCGGCGGGTGCTGAGCTGGATGAGGATTGGCTGCTGGAACTTGGCAATGCTACGGTTGAAGATTGGCTGCTAGAACTCAAGGGTGTTGATGACTTGCTGCTCGAGTTAAGCGGTGTTGATGATTTACTGCTCGAATTCAATGGGGTTGATGACTTACTGCTGGAGCCAGGGGCAAGTGAGGAAACGCTCGCCGAGCTGACACTGACGCTACCATTGAAACAGGCGGTTTCGCTTAATGCACTGCCGGGTATGAGGTTGCCAGAGGTGATGCATTGGCCAGTGGCATTGTCCTGAATTTTAAACTCGACCTTATAGTTGGTCGCAGCGCCGACCGAACCAAAATTGCGCTCATAGCGGCCATTGGTTTTAGTGGCCGTTTGGCAATTGTCATTCAAACACAAATACACAAAACCACCGGTTTGACCGCCGTCCAAATGGTACAGCAGTCCGCTGGTGGTCAAACCGAATACACCTGCACCGTCTGTATTAGCACTGCTGGAGCTAGTCGCTGCAGGTGCTGAGCTGGCGGGAATAGATGAGGCTGGTATTGAAGCCGGTGCTGAAGAGGTTGCGGCTGAACTTACGGGGACTGAGCCGGAATAACAAGGTGTGCTTGCGACCGCATTGCCGGGTTTAATCGATGCAGATGTCAGGCATTGGCCAATAGCATTGTCCTGGATTTTAAATTCGATTGAATAGGTTGTGGCTGTCGTCACCGGAGCGAAAGAGCGCTCGTAACGATTACCCACTTTAGTCGCTGTACGGCAATCGCCATTCACACACAAGTACACAAACCCTGCGGTTTGGCCACCATCTAAATGGTACACCGTGCCGCTGCTGGTCATGCCAAACACACCGCTAGTGCCAGTGCTGCCAGTTGAACTTGCGGCTACCGAGGTTGTTGCAGTAGAGCTTGCAGGCGCGGAGCTGGCTGCGGCTGAAGATGGCGTGCTACCAAAACCCAATTTGCTAAACAAATCGCTCGAAGTTTTATAGATAAATGTTTCACCCGTCAGCGCATTATTGTTCAGTTCATTCAGCCAATTGGTTTTGATTGTTGCATTAGCCTCTACACGGCTATCGCCCCAATAACCTTCATTGCCCGATGCCCAGCGCGATTGCGCATTCCAGTTGGCGTCAATGTAAGTCACCGCTTTTAAGTGCGATGAATAGCTATCCATAAATTCAAAATAACCCACAAACCACTCATTCCAGATTTGGTTGGCTGTTTTATTTATCCGACCGGTGCCGCGTGCTGCATCAGCGGAATAACTTAATTCGCCAATCGCAAAACGTTGCGGAGTGGATTCATTAATCATCAGCGGTTTATTGTGCGCAACCGCAAAGTTTGCGGTTTTATTTACTTCGCGGAAATTGCAATCTTGTGGTGCGAAGTAGGACAGGCCGATCCAGTCAACATATTGATCACCCGGATACCACTGCTCGATATTGGAATCGATAGGGCAGTAGGACATGGTTTGCCACACCATCGCAATGCGGTTGGAATAACCCAGCTGCTTAACGCGATCGGCAACATAACGGAACGATTGAATCACGCCACTGGGGCTGTGACCATTCCAAGGGCCATCTACTTCGTAAGCCCAGCGTAAAAATATTGGGCGGTTATAACTGGCGAGTTTATGCAAGAGCGTATCGATATTCGCGTTGTAGCTGCCTGAGGCAACAGCATCGACTTGGCCATTCATTGACACCCCAACCACTAATGCGCTGTTCGGATAAGTATTTGCCAGCTCATTAATATTGTTGCGGCCAGCACCGGCATCGGCGTTGTTATTTAATCCATCCAGATTGGCGATACCCACATAATTGGTGACACCCGCCGGCACATGGCCAATGGCGTTTTTGTAATTGTTAATACTGTCCACATCCTGCCCGACAGTCATGAGAATGCCGCTTTGGGGAACAAATTTACCGGTGACGGCATAGGTTGTTGGTGCAGCCAGTGTTATTCCGGTTGATAAAGCGGCGAGCGCCGCCCACCGACCAAGCTGCCACTTGGTTGATTTTATATAAGGCATACGTCTTTCCTCATTAATTATTGAGAGTATTTATTGCTTTTATCCTGAATGAAGCGGATAGCCATATCTGGTGAATTGCTGAGAAACTGTTTTGCTTGAAGCACTTTTATTGTTATTTTCTACTATCAGTGTTAACGTTACCAGTAATGATCCCTATATTCAATTGCCATCTGTCGGTTTTTTAGAGAAAAATAAGAATAAAAATGTATAAGTAGAATGCTTATAGCAAACATGAACTTTACTAACTTAACTATAAATTCTATGCAAAACACAATTCAGTTGCGTTTGAAGCCCTTGGCTGCTGTGATTGTGATGGCAATGTTAGGCGCTTGCGATAAAACAGTGAATGTATTGCCATCCCATCAACAGCAAATTCAGGCGCAATTAATTCATACCGGTGGCAGCGCAACGCGGGCGGGTATTTGCCCTGCATCTGCCCTGGATACTGTTGTGCCAATTAGTGCTTTAAATCCATCACCTTTGGTTGATCAGCCGGACATGACGGTGGAAGGCATTTATGCATTTATTCAGAAAAAAGACATTCGCTCGATTGATGAGTTAGTGAATTACTTTCCAGCGCACTATCAAAATAACTTTTCATTAGTTGAGCATACCCGTGCAACAGGACAATCGAATTTGGAATACCCCCGCATTGTGTTGTTTGGTTCTGATGGCCGATTTTTACTAAACATCGGCACCAAACTGGATGATCCTAAATACAATCTATTAGATGTTGCGCAATTGGATGAGAATACTGGACGGTGGGAATTTTCAGTGTTTGATTTTGATGGGGATAAACCGCGCTTGATTCGCAATGATCCAAGTTGTGCGCAATGTCACGGCACTGAGAATGCGCGCCCGGTGTGGGGCACTAATTTGGATTGGCCTGGGGTATTTGGCGATAATATTGCTCCGGGGCCACAGGGTGAAGCACTGGACGGAAAGCACGCAAAGAAAATGAATGCACTGATGCACGGTGAATATAACTCACCGCGTTTTTCTTTTTTGCAGTGGTCACCGCAGACATTGACGCGCGGCGCTAAACGTAAAATTGCCAAGCATGCGTTTGGAGCGGAATTAATTATGTCCAATATCGCTATGGGCACAGCCACTGCTCGCGGCGCTTTTGTTCGTTTGCAGAATATCCATCCGCAACAGTATAAATCCCAGCGCGCGGAACTTTTGTTGGCTTATTTCGCCAAACGTTTAGCGGCTGCTCAGGGTGAATCAGCGCAACAGCTCTATAAGCAGTTAATTCAATCACCTCGTTTTCCCACCGCCAATATTGAACAGTTACTCCGTGATTTGGGGGTTGACCCCGATGAAGCTTTTTCACTGGCAACATTGGCTCATTTAGAGGCGCCACAGCCTGATTGGAGCATGGGGGAGGGGGATTTGTTGGATATGGTTATGCTGCAAGTATTAAATGATTTACGTCAAGAGGATGCACAGCTTGCCGATTTGTTAGCCGTTGTTCCGGCAGAGATGGGAGTAATTGATTGCCCTGATACCGTGGCGACTATTGCACAATTAATTGATTTTAAAATGCTACATTTGTTTTATCTGCGCGGGGCTGCACGCTATCAGGTGAATTGGATTTATTATCCGCTTGATGCCGAAGATATTTATGAGCGGGTATTTGATCCTATCGTAAAGCCGGTTGTTAAATATTTTCAATAAGCAGGTGGTTTTTATAAGTCACTCAATATGTAGGTATTGGTTTCGCTATTGTAGTCGCAGCGATAAACGTGTTGTGTTTGTTTTGCATTGCTCTTTGTGATTAATACAATGTGATGGCTTAATTCTATGTAATAGCCACCTAGTACACATCCTTTTACGCCATAATTTAAGTCTGTTTCAGTAGGGTAATAAATAGGTGAGGTCGACTGAATAAGGCTTTCTTCTTTGCTATCAGTTGCAATGGTTACAACGTAATTTCCCTGCTCGTCCCTGCCTATGTTATTTATTTTTCGATCAAAAAAATCAGATTTTATTTTATAAGTTTCGGTGCTCTCCATGTTTTTTGATGGCGTGGTTATTTCCGTTGGTGCGAAGATTAATTCTGGTTTGTGGTTATAGACTGATGTGGATATGACGTTGTTATCAAGCTTTCCATCGTCGTCGCGGGCGGTTGTTTTTTCTGCCTCGCTAAGAGGCGAATCATGGGTAAATGCAGGTGATGAGTAGAGCACTGAATCGCCCGGTTGCACGCCGATTAATAACATCATGCTGTAAATAAACACGCTTCCGATTGTAAAAGCGAGAAAAAGCCGATTGTTTTTCATGTTGTTATCACGCAAATTAAATTGCCTGCCTGAATACATCAAGCAGGCAAGCAAAGCAATTACTTAATGACAAGACGCCGATGCAGCTTGGCTGGCATCGACAAAACAGCGTTGGCAAGAGGCTGCCCAGAACGGGTGGCTAACTGGGCAGTTATTGCTGGGCGCCGCACTGCTCGCTGCTGCAGAGCTGATTGCTGCTTTGGATGAGTTTAGGTTGCTAGATGAAGCCGCTGAGCTTTTGGCGCTGCTTTGAGTATTGCCGCAACCGCCGCGATATTCACAGGCTTGTGCGCTAACGCCTGGCTGCCAGCTGCGAG
Source organism: Cellvibrio sp. KY-GH-1 (assembly GCF_008806975.1). NCBI lineage: Bacteria > Pseudomonadati > Pseudomonadota > Gammaproteobacteria > Cellvibrionales > Cellvibrionaceae > Cellvibrio > Cellvibrio sp. KY-GH-1. The sequence continues at coordinate 3,268,309 of NZ_CP031728.1, read as the reverse complement.
TAAATGTAAGCATGGATGCTTTTACTGAAGCGTCCAAATCGCCCGCGTATTTATCAATGGCACCATCGCCCATGTACAAACCGAGGTATGCCATTATGTCATCGGTTGATAAGCCACAACCAAAACCGGTGGTGAGTAATTGACGTGGGTCAGAGCCTTTTGCTTGACTGGCCTCATTGCGATCAATCCAGGCATCACCATTGGTATTCAAGGCATCTGTTAATGAAGAGCCTCTGTCTTGCCCAAGTAGTGCGACAAAATATTTACGTACATCTTCGGTTTTCATCCGTGGATTGAGTGAAGGAACGGCACCTTGGTAGCCTGAAGCAGCAACAAATGCATCGTCAATATCGATCCCCAAGTTGTATTCAATATCCAGCATGGCTTCTTTGGCGTTTGCTGGGTCACTACAAATGCTAGCGTTGCTGACAAAAATACCGTCTTTATTTAAGCAGCCCGTATCATTTCCAATCATGGTCACACAGACTGTATCGCACCAACTTTGAGTGAATTCTCCACGGCGACCAGAAACTACATGGGATGGATTTGTATCGCTTTGACAAGTGAGTGCGGTACTGGTTGTTGCACTGCTCGCTTTTGAACTGGCCGCTTTACTGGCGGGCATGGAGCTGGTGGCAGTGGAGCTCATGGCGGTTGAGCTGGGTGCAGTGCTGCTGGTGGTCGCCACTGAGCCTAAATAGCAAGGTGTTGAAACGGCCTGACCGGGTTTGACATTGGCTGATGTCAAGCATTGACCCATGGTATTGTCCTGCACTTTGAATTCAATCGCATAACTCATGCTGACATTTACTGGTGCATAGCTGCGCTCGTAACGATTACCCACTTTAGTCGCTGTACGGCAATCGCCATTCACACACAGGTACACAAAGCCCGCAGTTTGGCCGCCATCTAAATGATACACAGTACCGCTGCTGGTCATGCCAAACACACCGCTAGTGCCAGTGCTGCCAGTTGAACTTGCGGCTACCGAGGTTGTTGCAGTAGAGCTTGCAGGCGCGGAGCTGGCTGCGGCTGAAGATGGCGTGCTACCAAAACCCAATTTGCTAAACAAATCGCTCGAAGTTTTATAGATAAATGTTTCACCCGTCAGCGCATTATTGTTCAGTTCATTCAGCCAATTGGTTTTGATTGTTGCATTAGCTTCTACACGGCTATCGCCCCAATAACCTTCATTGCCCGATGCCCAGCGCGATTGCGCATTCCAGTTGGCGTCAATGTAAGTCACCGCTTTTAAGTGCGATGAATAGCTATCCATAAATTCAAAATAACCCACAAACCACTCGTTCCAGATTTGGTTGGCTGTTTTATTTATCCGACCGGTGCCGCGTGCTGCATCAGCGGAATAACTTAATTCGCCAATCGCAAAACGCTGCGGAGTGGATTCATTAATCATCAGCGGTTTATTGTGCGCAACCGCAAAGTTTGCGGTTTTATTTACTTCGCGGAAATTACAATCTTGTGGTGCGAAGTAGGACAGGCCGATCCAGTCAACATATTGGTCACCCGGATACCATTGCTCGATATTGGAATCGATAGGGCAGTAGGACATGGTTTGCCACACCATCGCAATGCGGTTGGAATAACCCAGCTGCTTAACGCGATCGGCAACATAACGGAACGATTGAATCACGCCACTGGGGCTGTGACCATTCCAAGGGCCATCTACTTCGTAAGCCCAGCGTAAAAATATTGGGCGGTTATAACTGGCGAGTTTATGTAAGAGCGTATCGATATTCGCGTTGTAGCTGCCTGAGGCAACAGCATCGACTTGGCCATTCATCGACACCCCAACCACTAATGCGCTGTTCGGATAAGTATTTGCCAGCTCATTAATATTGTTGCGGCCAGCACCGGCATCGGCGTTGTTATTTAATCCATCCAGATTGGCGATACCCACATAATTGGTGACACCCGCCGGCACATGGCCAATGGCGTTTTTATAATTGTTAATACTGTCCACATCCTGCCCGACAGTCATGAGAATGCCGCTTTGGGGAACAAATTTACCGGTGACGGCATAGGTTGTTGGTGCAGCCAGTGTTATTCCGGTTGATAAAGCGGCGAGCGCCGCCCACCGACCAAGCTGCCATCTGGTTGATTTTATATAAGACATACGTCTTTCCTCATTAATTATTAAGAGTATTTATTGCTTTTATCCTGAGTGAAGCGGATAGCCATATCTGGTGAATTGCTGAGAAACTGTTTTGCTTGAAGCACTTTTATTGTTATTTTCTACCACGATAGTTAACGTTATCATAATCGGAATAAAAAATCAAAGATCAACAGGGTCTGTAGTAATCAGCCATGTCTCTAGTCAGCGCAAAACTGTCGTCGGATTTGGAGCGAAGTTGCGGTGGCATCACAATTCTATTTTTTAGTACTAACCCAGTAGTTAATTGCAAAGGCTGAAGCAGCTGGAAATCTTTAGATATGTGCACATTAGTTGAGTTGGTCCTTGGCTTGAAAAATTAAATAGAAAGCTATAATTAAGACTTAGTGAACACCGAGATTATGAAGGGAGAAATTTGCGGAAAATCCGTTGAGCTCAGTGTTGAAACGTAAATCAAAAACGGAGAATTTGAAGAGGGGCGCTGCATCTTAATAGCCCCTTTGCCTCCTGCTCGGGCATGTGATCTTCCTAGTTACATCGGCATCGTGCCTTATCTATCCCGCATCCATCTTGGAATTTCTTCCTGAGAAGCTGAACTCTGAACTCCTTTAATTGTTACGTCCTGGTTTGATCGACGTCCTTGGACAGGTTGTGTTAAATATTTTTTAGGCAGAGCGTGGTCGGGAAAATATGCAACTATCGTAAGGTATTGACTGCCATAAGCATCAAGTCACTGGGGGTCTCGGGAAATAAACGTTTACGTGTTGCCAGACTCGTCAGTCCAGAAAATAAAAAACCCCCGGCCAGATACACAAGCCGGAGGAAGAGGGAACTACTGATACAAGATTCATATCAGAAGGGGGGGAGAGATCCTGTTATCGATATTAAATTACTGCGTCAGCAATTGATATTTACCTGAGTAGTTTTTAATAACGTCACAACTTGGCTTGTGTAAATCCATATGGATTTTGTCGCCTTCTTTATTGCTACCTACTGCGCCCAATGCTGTCAATGACATTTCTGCCTGAGTAATCGCGCAATAGAACTGATAGCCGTCGTGATTACCCGACCAGCCATTGGTTGGCTCGCCATAAGGACCTGCACACCATTGACAGCCCTGCAGTGGCACACCACCGTTACCCCATTCTTTGCCAGACAATTGCCAGATTAGGAAACCGCCGATTGCATCTTGATTTGCATAAGCTTTGGCGTACCAGCTTTCCATGTAACTTGCACGCTGTGCCAAAGACACCGCAAGGAAAGCGTCTATCGCCGCTTGGCCTGATGGAATATTTTCCACTTGTGAGCCCGTGGTGCGTTTTTTATCAACCGGCCAACCCAATTCACCAATGTACGCAGGCTTACCAACTTCACGCGCAAGGTCGGCGAGCTTTTGAATATTGCCAAGTACTTGTTCGTCGGTCATTGACCATGCAGTTGGATAAAGGTGCCCACTGATTGCGTCAATATTTGGGTCACGATTTAATTCCACCAGCGATGCGTAGCTATCATCCAGAGCAATACCGAATGAGGATTCAGAACCAATCGATACTAATTGATTAGGTGCAATCGATTTGATGTGTGCTGCGATATCGGAAACCCAGACTTTAAAATCAGCAAAATTGCTATTGGTATAACGCGGTTCGTTCGCCAATTCCCACATCATGATCGTTGGATCATTTTTGTAGGCTTTACCCGTTAATGGATTTACGTGATTCAGCAAATTGGTGATGAAGGTTTTAAAGAGTGTGCGACCTGCCGCGCTACCGTAGGGGCCGTAATCTTCAATCTTGCCGAAGTAATCCCAGTAGTCAGACAGCGACAATACCAAACGCATATCATTGGCTTCAGCTTGTGCAACATAGTTGTCGAACAATTCGAAGCTGCGTGCGATCAGCGCCTTTTCTTCTGCAGTGCGTTCAGACTCCGGTTTTACCAAAATAAAACTAGTGCCGGATTTTTTATTGATACAAACGCCGTCGTGCGTTGATGAACCATTACAGAACATCCAGGTACGCACTACTTTCATATCCAAAGCTTTGGCACGAGCAAAGAAATCATTTGCCATAGACTCAGGCTTATACATCAGGTAATACTGGTTTGAACCATTGAAATAAAATGGTTTATTGCCTAATACAAACTGAGTACCTGAAGCTTCAACAAATGCTGGCAAATTGGTAGTACCTACAGTCACACGCAAATTGCTGCTCAGCGTTGTACCTTCCATTCCTAGCTTGATGCGATACACACCATCACCCTTTGTTGGAATGGTCAGCGGGCTTGCGCCTGTGTACACAACCGTTGTGCCGTCGTTCACGCTGTAAGTAAGATTGCCGCTACCCAACTTGGTGTACACCACTTGAATATTACTGCCCGATGGCAATTGCGCAAAATTGGCAGGCGATGTAACAGTAAGGCCGCCTAGCAATTCCACTTTCAAGCTGTGAACGTTCATGTAGCCCCAATCGCTGCCACCTACTTGAATACCAAAACTATGCGCGCCTGCTATCAGTGTTTTGGTTTGGGTGTATGCAACGGGAGTAGCGGTTTCAGCAAACACATTGCTGATGCCTGTACCATCCACCACTAAGGTATTGGTTTTAGTACCGTAAGGCGCACTCCAATTAATGGTAATGCGATATTCGCCAGTCACTGGCAGATTCACATTCCAAATCACAGCACTGCCGTCGCCCATTAAGTTTCCAACACCATCCGCTAGCTCTGCTGGTGCAGTAATTACAGCGGTTGATGCGTCGTAGTTCCAGGTAGTAATTCCGGATGCTACCGAGCTGGATGAAAGAGAACTTACCGAACTTTTAATTGAAGAGCTTGAGCTGCTAATACTGGAGCTGCTAACAACAGAAGACCCCACTGAGCTGCTTGAAACGCTAGTAGAAATACTGGATGAGCTTTTGCTGGAAAGCACACTTGATGACGCACTGCTTGCAGATCCTATCACTCCGTAAGGGCTGGCCAATGCAGCGCAATCTGCATAAGCAATACAGCTTTGATTGTTTTCCCATCCCCAACCACTATTGGTTTGTGAACAAATAGAGTAAACACTGCCATACCAATTGCACTGCTGCCCGGTAGCAATAACAGAGCTTTTGCTGGAAGAAATTGATGGTATCGACGATGGGTTTGCAGACGACACAGAGGTTCCGCTACAGGTTTGGATATGTTGCCATGCATCCCATGGGTTGGATGCATTCGGGGCTTGCCCTACGTTGATCCAATAGCGCGCTTTAAATTCGCTGCCCTGATATACAATAGATTCACCACCGCGATATTGCGTGGTAGATGACCATCCAGATGAATTGCAATCGGCAGAAGCCTGCCAACTGAGAGTCGCCAATAGGGCACCCGCCCACATAGGGGAAGAAGTAAAAAGTTTCATAGAATACCTGCCAGTTGATATTAGATTTATGTAAACCAGCGCAAGGTGGAAATAGCAGCATGAATACCTCCTGCTGAAAAAAACTTCTCATACTTGCGAATTCCCTCAAATCCCACTCCGGGGCATTGTCTTATTCCTCAGTTCGATTTTTATATTTGTCACGTTCATAAGATCGGGAGGTCTTGCAGATTGCATTCTCGAACCGCTTATAGGTTTTATTGGTTAGGCAAATTCGAAAATAGATAACATTGTTTGTAACCGATTACATATTATGGTCATAAAACATGCTTTTAGGATAGGGTGGATTAGTGGTTTATTTGCTTAAAATTTTTAAATTATTGATTTTAAACAATTTATTCTAAGTTGATTTTTAACGGAAATCGTAACCGATTACAAATTTTAGTGGGTGAGGCGAAATTAGAGGGGGGTGGGGTATGGCTACGGTGTCCTCCATGCGTTTCTGGGGGCGGAAAATAGACTCTTAGCTCTATGCTCATAGTGCTATGAACGACAAAGGTTTGTTCAAGGGGTTTCCTATTCTTTCTGCTACTCTTTTAATAGTTTAAAGCCCGACTTTGAGCCCCCTGACTACCGCTTTTAATTGATGCGCGAAGGCAATCGAGTGAAATCAATTCTTAAAAGATATGTGTGCAACCTCCTATCGATTTTTCTTCTTTCCGGTAGTGCGAATGGATTTTCAGAAACATCGATAATCGATTATCCCGAAATGCGGTTCACGACGCCCTTCGATAATCAAGATCGCGCCAGGCAGGAGCTAGGGGGAGTGAACGCGATAGTCCAAGACAAGTTAGGCTTCATTTGGATCGGTGGTGAAAACGGCTTGGCTCGTTACGACGGACGCACGCTGCTTTATTTCAAATCTGATTTGAGTGGTGATGGCTCTTTACCCTTAAACTATATATTTCAGATGGTAGTGGATTCAAAAAACACTTTATGGCTTGCAACCGAGGAGGGTCTGATTCGTTACGATATTGGCGTCAATCGTTTCGAGCGAGTAACAACTATCGGCTCATTTACTATTGATGTCGATTCAGTATCGGCCTTAGAAATTGATGCAAATGATCAGTTGTATGTAGGGACGGCAAGAGGTTTGTATGTAATTGATCCTTCCCAGCAACACATGCGTTTTTTCTTACCGCGCCCTCCTCTTACCATAGAGCCGAATATAGAACAGATTCGCGACATACTAATTGATGACAAAAAAAATGTTTGGTTAGCGACTGCCGGGATGGGGGTCGCTGTCTTAAATCCTAATACAGAAAAGTTTAACTACTTTTTGCATAATCCTCAGGATTCAGGATCACTTGGCCATAATAGTGTGCGCTCTGTGCTGCAAGATTCTCGCGGTAGAATTTGGTTTGGCACCTATGGTAATGGTGTTAGTAGGCTGGACGCAGGATCTGAGATTTTTCAGCGCTATGTCTACAATGCGGATGTGTCAGGCTCTATTGGCGGAAACATTATATGGGACATTAAAGAAGATGCTGCGGGAAATATATTGTTTGCGATAGACCAACGAGGGTTGGCAAGATTTGACGAGGAGTCCGAGCATTTTGTCCACTACCGACACCGTCCCTATGACTTAACGAGTCTGGTCTCTGACCAGCTTCGCGTTATTTATGAAGATAACAATAATGACCTTTGGTTCGGTGCATCACCTTCTGGTGTGAGTTTTTATAGTCGGAATACCAACAAATTTCGACATTTCATTACGCAGCCCTCCGATCCCTTCAGCCTTTCTAATAATTCCATCTTAAGAATTATTGAAGCTGCTGATGGCATGCTTTGGGTTGGAACTGAAGGTGGTTTAAACAGGCTGGATCCAGCGACTGGAAAGGTAACTCGATACTTAGCCAATCCTACCGATCCTGCTGCCTTGCGGGCCAATGCCGTTTTGGCGCTTGAGGAAGACAGTGATGGTCAAATATGGGTAGGAACTTGGGGTGGTGGATTGCACCGGTTAAACCCACACAGTGGCATATTTTCACGCTACTTTCCAAATCCAAGCGAGAGCGGGTCTATTAATAGTGAGTTTATCTGGGACATCACAAAAGATCGTAACGATAATATCTGGATTGCTACTGAGACCGGCGGTTTAAATCGATACGAAAAAAGCACTGATAGTTTCATTCATTATTATCATGATCCAAAAATAAAAGGTGGCATCACCGGCAACTTCATTTCATCCCTGATGGCTGATAGCAAGGGAAATTTGTGGCTTGGTGGCTATACAGGCGTTAACGTTTTCAATCTGAAAAATGAAACATTTACCCAGATTCCTTATGAAACTGGCTTTTCAAATTCCACCAATAGCAAGAATACCAAGGCATTCTTTGAGGATAGCAAGGGGAGAGTTTGGATCGGTACCCAGCATCGAGGTGTTAATATTTTTGATACTCGCTCGAAGGAGTTTCGATATTTAGACACAAGTGATGGGCTGCCATCTCAGAATGTCTCGGGAATATTGGAAGATGACAACCAAAACATATGGTTAGCAACGGGGAACGGGCTTGTAAAAATTGATTCACTCTCCGAGAAGATTACGATTTTCGGCCGCGAGGCCGAGTTGGCAGGTAGTAATTATAATCGTGAAGCACTTCTGAAGGATCGCAACGGAAGATTATATTTCGGAAGCTCGGAGGGTATTACAAGCTTTCATCCCGCCGAGCTGAGAAGCGATTCGGCTCCACCTCCAATCAGGTTGGTTAGTTTTCGAATCTTTAATAAGGAGGTCAATCTTGGCGAAAACTCACCGTTAAAAGTCCCTATTTTTATCGCTGATAAGATATCCCTGTCTTACAAAGACTCAATGTTTACTTTTGGATTTTCTGCGCTGGATTACCGCAACTCAAAAACAATTCACTATAGTTATAAGTTAGATGGTTTTGACCAAGACTGGATAGATGTTGGGCGCAATGCGAATGCGGTATACACAAATCTAGGGCCTGGAAAATATACTTTTCGAGTGCGTGCATCGAATGACGACGAGCATTGGTATACTGGGCAGTCACTTGAAGTGAGGATACAGGCTCCACCTTGGAGAACTTGGTGGGCATATGTTCTGTACGTGATCATCATTTTTTCAGCGCTTTACTATCGCCATAGCCACATTGTGCTGCGCGCAAATGCGCGAGCTTATCAAGCACAAGCTACCAAAGACGCGCTAACCGGTGTCTACAATCGATTTGGATTGGGGCAGATCGCTGAAGGTGTTTTTTCAAATTCAGAAACCAAGAGGGGGGTGGGGGTTGCTTTGTTTGATGTTGATCATTTCAAGCTAATAAATGATCGATGTGGGCACGATTCGGGTGATTATGTTTTGAAAAATGTTGCGAGAATTGCAAAGGATACCATCCGTCATAGTGACCACTTTGGACGGTGGGGTGGAGAAGAATTTGTTTTAATCTGTGTTGTCCGTGATCCCGAGGATGGGATGGAATTAATTGATAAGGTGCGTATTGCGATACGAGAATTTAATTTTGGATTGGATGGGATTGCAAAAGTAACGGTTAGTGCCGGCTTTGCGATGGTGTCAGAAGTTGACTCTTTTGAATCTGCTTTGAAACGAGCTGATACTGCAATGTATGAAGCTAAGAAGTCAGGGCGTGATCGTATCGTTCTTGCGAGTCCAAAAGAGTGAAAGCATTAGTGTGACCCATTTGGGTTTTGATATGTTTGTAGTGATTCTTCCCCTTTAAAGGGGAAGAAAATTGGTTCGTAATTAAATGTTTTGTTGATCGCCACTGCGTGATGCTAGCGAAGCAAAAACATCACCACATCGGAGGGTGCCGACTCTCCAGATTCATTAATGGCGATAACGCGATAATAATAAGTGCCTTTGCTGACACTATCCGTGTCGGAAAATAAAGTCATAGTGGAGGGGTCAAATCGGTTGATGCCGTCAGATATATTATCGCCAATAATTTTCCATGGTCCGTTGATAGTCGTTGAGCGTTCGATACGATAATAGCGACCGACTGCGGCTCCCATCCACCGAATATCTTTTTGATCCCTGATAGGGCGAAGTTTTGGGGGCAGAGGTTTCGGTAATGGAGCAACGTTTTTATCGCCGTTCATGTGAGCTATAGATTCTCGCACTAAATCAATTACTGCCGATTCTTGATTCGACTCTCCCTCCGGAAATCCAGGAATGTGATAGCTATAAGTTTTGTTATTAGCTGGTTCCAAGTGCCAATAAAAGCCACCGTCGTGGCGATGTCCGCGCAATCCCCAAATAAAAAAGCCAGCAGTTTTATGCCCTTGATAATCCTGTTTGATGGCGGCGTTAGCAATCGCTGAAAGTTGATCGATATCCAGCAATCCAAATTCACCAACTACATACACCTTGTTTCCTGCGATTTTTTGCAAGTCTTTGCTGACAGTGGCAGGGCTTAGGTTGCCCACATTCTCATAATAATGATTGGAAATGATATCGACGTTGGGGTCTTTTAGTGCAAAGTCATGGATTTGGGTGTAGTTGCCGTCCATCACCAGATGATTTTTATCAAGCGATTTAATATGCGCTGCAGTGCTTTGTAAAAACTCAGCCGTAGTATCTTTTAATTCATTACCGGTCTCCCACGCCATGATGGCTTTCTCATCGCGATACAATCGGCCGGTAATTGTGTTTTTGCGGTTGATAACTTGCTCAATAATACTTAAATAAGCGGCATAGGTTTTACTGTTTATGTTGTAAAAATCCTCTGGCGCTTCACCGTAGAATGCAGCAAGTTGTTCTCGCCCACCCCACCACGGCCAATGATCGATGAAAGGAAGTATCAGACGAACATTATATTTTTCAGCCAGTGCGATCATTCGATCATAATGCACCATCGCGGATTCGTTTAATTGTGGAGTAATTTTTCCCTTCAATGGTTTGGAAATATGTGTCTCCCTTTGGCAGTTTGGATCAAATTCTTGTTCTACGGATAAGACATAAGTGCGCATTACCTTGTGGCCGGTAAATGCTAATGATTGGAACCAATTTTCCTGTTCGTCAGCGGTTGGCCATTTAAAATATTGTCCCCAGCCGCGCGGATCTGCTTTGCATACTCCTTTGGCGTCATCCTCTATTCTGTGTAGTTCTGGGGCATGTATTCCAGCAAAGCGTAGGGCATTTTTTCCATCCATTAGTTGCGATCCATCACGCTTCACAAAGTAGTCAAATGCTTGACTGGAGGTGCTTAAGAAAAGTCCAGTTGCAAGTAGAAGTGATGATTGTAATTTAACGAATTCCATAGGATTTTACCTTCCAAATTTAAATAATCGGTAGTGATACTTTTTCTGTTGTTTCTGACAGAGTGGTATTTGAAATAACGCGAACGTCATGGCAGCACAAAATTTGCTGTTACTTGTTCTTGCTGATGCGCCATTTGCTTGAGCGCGTTACTGGACTCCTCTAGCTCTATGGCTTCGAGCTGCACGCTGTCTGCTATATCCGACATCCTGACCACTCCCCTTGCCAGTTCGGTGGCGACACTGCTCTGCTCACTGACCGCTTGGGCAATAGCGGCGGTCATATCCTTAATCTGGTCCAGACCATTGGCGATTACGGCAAGTGCTTCACTAGCTAAATCAGATTGCTCAACACATGAAGTGGCGACATGTTTATTGCGCTGCATTATGTCGGTCGCTTGTACTGCGCTACTTTGCAAATTGGCGATCATCTCGGTGATTTCAGCTGTGGAAGCTTGCGTTTGTGTGGCAAGAGTGCGTACTTCATCAGCCACCACGGCAAAACCACGCCCTTGTTCGCCCGCACGGGCGGCTTCAATCGCAGCATTCAGTGCAAGCAAATTAGTTTGTGAAGCGATACCGTTAATCACTGAAATAATTGAGCCAATACCATCGGAATTTTTACGTAAGCTATCCACCACTTGGGTAGCTGTGTTTAATTCGCTGTTCAGGCTCCCGATTAGGTCCTTATTTCGGTTGACGACTTGCTGCCCAGATTTTGTCGAAGAATAAATATCAAACACCACATCGTTCGTGTCGCGTGCATTATTTGCGACATGGCGCGCAGTCTGCTCCATTTCAGTCACAGCGGACGCGAGGTTTTCTGCCTGCGATTTTTGAAAATCAATTTGCTGCCTTGAATTGGAGCTAATTCGGCTGGAACTGTCTGCCATGTTCAATAAGCGCCCGCTTTGGTCTTTAAGATTGCGAATAATACAGGTGAGATTGCTTGCCAATTTGTCCAAAGAGAGGGATATTTCACCAAATTCACCTGAGTTAGATTTTTCATGGGAATCGCGCAAATCATTTTTCGCCAAAGCCTCCAGTCGCACTACTAACTGTTTAATTGGCTTACGTACTCCAGCAACGACTTTTGCTGCTACTGCAATACCGACAAGTAGAGATATGAAAAATACAATCCAGATTGTCATGCCTCCGCTAGATATAGCGGCCTTTGTGTGCGAGCTGGAATTATCTGAAACAGATTTTAAATGTTTGTTCAGTTCTGCTAGCTTGGCCATGCTCTTGTCCAATTCGGCGACTAATGCCTGTAAAAGTTTTCGGCTTTCTGCTTCCGAGACGAGTAATTGTTGTTGCTGATGCAAGACTCCGTTGTCAGCGGTAATGTGTTTTTGTAAAATTTCAACAGAAGTGCGCAATGGTTCGGCAACTTTCGGAAATCGTTCTTCCAAAACGAAATTTTTTCGGTCAATATTTTTCCAGAAATAATGTAGCTCTTTAGCGCGTTCTTCCAGTTCGACACTGGCATGAATAGAAGGTATTTTAGAAAGTAGTGCGGACGCCTCATTCGCATCCTGCTCTATAGATGCTAACAGCCATTGAGAGGGGATATCCGAATCGGACATATTAAAGCGGATGTCTTTCATTTCTGCGCTGAAATATTGCCATTTATCTTCAAATTGACGCAGTGCCTCGAATTCATTATTGCGTGCGTGTAGCATTTTTTCGTGAGCTTTTAGGTGTGCCCCTGCTTGGATAAAAGTAAATTCAGTTACTCGATTCAATTCCTCCAGTCGGTCTGCAATGTCAGGGAAATCTTTAGCGTAGTCTTCCGCAATACTATATTCTTTGCGATAACCTTGCTGAAATTCAGTAAATTTATTTTGCAAAACAGTAAGTCGATTCAACTCCTGTTCGGCTGCATGTTGGCTTACAGTTTGGGCTGCGCCCTGCAAATTCTGGGTGAGAAGTGCGCTAGATTGTAGTAAAGGAGTGACCACGCCAGAGGAGAGATCGATATTGCCTGATAAGTGTTTCTGGCTGGTAACGCTAAATGTGGCTACCACTAGTTGTAATGCCAGCAATACCGAAAAACCAAAAATAACCTGAGCGACAATGGATAATTTATTCATAATATATGCTGCAATTCAATGTTGAGTTCGATTTACTAAAAATTTTCTTTAGCTTGTCCCCAACGTTTGTTCCAATAAGCCATGCTACCGTCAAAGTCGGGGCTTAACAAAATATTGCGAATATAATTACCGCTCATGAAATCCATTCCTGCCTTATTGGTGAGTCGAATAAAATCATTGCTTTCAGGAGCTACTTGAATAATCTCGGGTTGATAGGCCATGTATTCCGCCAGCTGGGGCATATTGGACTTGCGCGATTTATCGGTGGGTATGAAGCCAGCTACGTCGGCAAAGTTGGATTTGGTAATCATGAATGCAATCCAGGCTTTGGCTGTATCGGGGTTTTTACTATAACGGCTTACCGCCATACCCCAATCAAAATTCAATATCGCTTTTGATTTTCCGCTATTGTCAAATGGAAAGGGAATAAAACCAATATCGTCGCTTCGCATGCCAGATTCAATCAATTGGGGAATTGCCCAATTTCCCAGAAAAAACAGGGCATTTTTACTGGCAATAAAATCACGTTTAGATTGTTCCCAATTATTCAATACAAAGTCTGCCTCACTGAAACCGGAAGAAAATAATATGTGAGCAATTTTTAATGATTGGTAGTAGGGCTTTCCGGGGGAGAAGGGGGCATTGTCATTAATCATGCTGGCAAAATAATTGCCATCGCCCGCTAACGCTAATGTAGCTTTGTCCCATTGTTGTAGTGGCCAAGCTGCGCCCACATTCAATGCAATTGCAACCTTACCTTGAGTTTTTAATGTGGTTGCAATGCGGATTAGTTCATCCAGTGTGGTAGGGGGCTCGCTAACGCCAGCAGCTTTTAACGCGCGTTTGTTGTAAATCAGTCCCTCGGCAATAACGCCTTGAGTGTACGCGTATTGTTTTTCGTTGAATTCCCAATTGTCAGGAAAATAAATTTTATCCTGCAGTTGTAAATCATTTAATGGTAAAAAATATTTAGCATACATTTGTTTTGGCATGTCGCGTGGCACCAACATCACATCACCATAGTTGCGCGCTTCAAACCGTTTTGGCATGGCCGCTTCGTAGTCAGGAATCCCCTCAACTCTTACTCGAGCCTGTGGATATAGTGATTGAAACTCTTTTATCCAGCGCGCATAACTGCCATTAGTTACTAGATCGACACGGTTGGAATAAAACGTGATATCGCCTGCAACAGCGGCGATAGTGGCGGGGCTGGATAGACTAAGCAATATACTCAGTAGGAAACTCCAGCGTAGATAAAAGTAGTTCATAATTATCTCCGTAAACAGAAGTTTATTGTTGTTATCCAACCTTGGAGGCAATAAGTCATTTTTTGTGAGTGATATTCGATAGTTATTTAAGTAGGGAGTTCGTGTTGAGCGGTCCTCCTTGTATTGGTTGCGTTTTCAGGATTTAAAAAATGTTGATGTGAGGGTAAATCACCAACCGCGCGTTGAATTGCCGAGCGCATGTCAGCTAACTCGCGGATGACGTGCTGCTTGTCAAAAAACGCCACTTTAGGGTGATGATGCGTTGGTAATAAATTAAAGCCGGAAAATAGAGATAACCAGGAACTGATTTGGAAAAAGTCCAGGTCATCGAAACGTAGGTTGGCGGTATAACGAAACTCTTCTATGCGTGCTTGCAGGCTTTCAGGTATTGTCATATTCTGGCATTCATTCCAGAAAGGTTCACCGGTACGTTGGTTAAGGTAATAGTGCAAAATAATAAAATCACGCAGGCGTTGGTTATGTTGTGCGAGTGTATGGTTGGCATGTTGTGCAATTGTCGCGCAATCTTGCGTTTGCGGAAAGTAAGTGAATAGCGTATTGATTGCTGTTTGGACCATATAAATACTAGTGGATTCCAGCGGTTCTAAAAAGCCACTGGCGAGCCCCAACGCAAACACATTGTGGTTCCAGATTTTGCGGCGCATACCTGTTGCAAAGTGAATCAGTTTTGGTTCGGCCAAACTTGTTCCGGTAATATTTTTTTGCAGCTCTGCTAATGCTTGTTCATCGCTAATCTGTTGACTGGAATACACATAGCCATTACCTACGCGATGTTGCAATGGGATTCGCCATTGCCAGCCTGCGCTGCAGGCAAGGGCACGTGTGTAAGAGGGAATCTGTTCATCTGAACTGGAGGGTAGCGCAATAGCGCGGTCGCAAGGCAACCATTGGTTCCAGTGTTCATAACCTGTGTGCAGGGTTTCTTCAATTAGCAATCCGCGAAAGCCTGAGCAATCAATAAAAAAATCGCCGCTAATAATTTCTCCACTTTCAAGCACTAATTCACTGATATTGCCTGTCGTTGCGTCGCGCGTTGCATGAGAAATTTGCGCTTCAATACGCGTTACTCCCTGCCGTTGTGAAAAGCGGCTTAGGTAGTTGGCAAATAAGCCTGCATCAAAGTGATAGGCATAATTAAAGCGAGCTATATCCAACGCATTTTCTTTAGGGCGGGCAAATTTATTGGAGCGCGCCAGTTGCGTTGCTAGCGAGTAATCATCAATCGGCCCTGCTTGTTGTTGTGTGCGTAAATTAGCCCAGTAGTGGTGGAAGGGTATACTCGCAATTTTTGCACCGAACATGGCAAAGGGATGAAAAAAAGATTCGTTCGGCTTATTCCAACCATCAAATTCAATACCCAATTTAAATGTGGCTTGGGTATTGAGCATAAATTCACGTTCATCAATTCCTAAATCCGATAAAAAAACTTTCATCGCTGGAACTGTGGCTTCACCTACGCCAATTGTTCCGATAGTGGCTGACTCCACCAAAGTAATGTTTAACGGTGTTCCGGCAAAACGTTTGGCAAAAAATGCAGCGGCCATCCATCCTGCTGTTCCTCCTCCCACTACTACCAATGATTGAATCGCACTCATATAAATATCTACCTCTTAAAACAGAACGAGCAAGTAAACCGGATGGGTGTTAAAAAAGGGGCGGAAAGCCGCCCCTAAAGGCTTCCACAATTAAAACTTGGCGTTCACACCCAAGGTAATGCGGCGTTCGTAAGCATGATATTCACTGCGGAAATTCGACCAGTGAATGTATTTGTACGAACCTTCTTCTGTCAGGTTTTGCACGTTCAGATTGATGTCCACAGACTCATTAATGTGATAAGTACTGGTGAGATCAACATAGAGCGATGTATCTTCCCAGCGATCCAATCCGCCGAGAATTTTTTTCTCGTTGTCGGTGCCTAAAGGATCAGTCGTCCAACTGGCTAATTGGCCGTCGTAACGATCATCCAGATAGTTGGCTGCAACGCGGAACTCAAAGCGATCATCGTTGTACCAAAGAACTAAGTTGGATTGGTTTTTGGCGGTGGCATTGAAGGGAACATCGTTGCCATCGGCCGCAAATTCCCAACCTTCTTTAACACTCGGTGAGTAGGTGTAGTTGAACGTCATGCCCGTGTTAGCTAGTAACCCTGGCAAGAAATCAAAGCTTTGTTGGTAAGAGAACTCAACACCTTCAACAGTCGCGTTTTTACCATTAACCAATTCCTGAATGGTTGCGCCATTGCGCACTATGCCGTCAGAGTCAGGCAGAGCAGCATGAGTACTCTTGGTATCTACAAAACCGCCGATATCCATGTAGAAGAAAGTCAAACCGAGCAATGCGTTATCGGTGGGGTAATATTCGCCAGCCAAGTTGTAGACTTTTGCACTCCATGGTTTGAGGTATGGATTGCCGCCGCGTTTTACTTCTTGAATGGCTTGATATTTTTCACCAGTGGTTTCATCCGTTTGGAAGCTGCTATAAGTGGTGCTTGAAGCTTCTCCAAAATTATTCAGCGACTGCAATGAGGTGCGCTCATCGTAAGATGCTTTGATTTTGTAGCTGTCGCCAAAAGAGATATTCAAATTAACACTTGGCAAAAAGTGTGAGTGACTCACATTCAGGAACTCATCACCTTTGTCTTCATAGAGTGTGTGGTTAGGGTCAGCACCGGCAAATACATCGGCTACCAGAGTGCCATCAGTAATGTTGCGCTCAACGGTGATGTCGGTAGTGATATGACGTACACCAGCGTTACCGCTCAGGCTAGTGGTGTCGGTCAGTTGATCTTCAAAATTGGCACTAATGTAGAAAGAGTCGCGCGTTTCCAATACACGGTAAGAGGCATCAGGACGTTGCTTGCGCACGTGGTCGGTATCGTAAAGGCCATCCATAAAACTTTTGTGATTGCCAATTTTGGATACATCAACCATCGGCAGACTCAGGTTGTAGTTTTTCACTACATCACCCATGTCATCTACCATGTGCAAATACTTTGCAACATAGGCTTCATCCAGATTTACGCCGCGGACAGGTTCAATATCCAGATTGTCTACGGTGTCGTAAACACCAGGGCTGACCTCAACCAAATAATTTGCAAATTTTCCGCCAGTAGTGACATTAGGTACGTAACCAGCCTCGTGATATTTCACCAGCATATTGTGAGGGGTCATGCTGCCCGGCTCGTAAGCGACCAAGCCGGTATCCATGAAGTAGTGGTAAGTATTGCGTGACATATCGCGGTCGGCGCGACGAAAACCAAAATCGATAGAGGTAATACCTTCGTCGGCTAATTTGTAATTGCCATCAATACGTAATACATCCAGATTGGATTCGTGAGTTTCACCTTCCAGCCACGCAGAATGGAAATACCAAGATTCTTTTTGCGCGAGGCGATCGGCAAATGTAGGATCAAAATTGACGCTGACAGAATCATCACCCGCAAGGAAAGTCACTGGGTAATAATCTTCAATCCAGCCTGGATTCACCACGCGTTTATCGCCATCTACGTTGTAAACCAAACCATCGTTACCGCCAGGGGATGCAGCGCTTTGTGCTAAATCCAAATTACTTTGCTCGCGATGCGCGCGCGAAGAAACCAATTTGGCGCTACCGGTAAATGCACCACCGTTATTAAATTTCAATTCAACACTGTTGTTGAATGCGGATGTATCAACGTAATCAGAATCCACACCGGCGCGCAGGCCGCCGTACATGTTGGCGCTAAAACCGGTTGCATAAGAGTTGGTGTACAAACCTGTATCGCCAGTGGAGTGCAAACCGTGCAACTGAGTGAAGTTGCCACGGTTCCAGTTCAGGCCTTCAGAGCTGACATTCAAAATATTGCCAGAGGCTTTTTCATCCATGCTGTTGTAGAACATGTCAACATTCAGCTCTAACGCATCGCTCAATTGTGAGTTGATGTTGTAGGTCAAACCCAAGCGCTCGCGTTCAGCGATACGGTTATAGAGTTGCGGGCCGTTCCACGCCATCATGATCAGCGAGTCAGTATTTTTCTGTCCGTCACCATCCAGATCGCAATCGCAACCCCAAGTTTCTGCAGTACGGTCTTCGGCTGCACGGGTATAAACCGAATTGTCAGAGAGTGTTTGGTCGGCGTAAGAAAATCCCAATGACATTGCGGTATGGTCATTCCAGTTAAAACCAATCAAGCCGCTTAATTCAGGATCTGTTTCTTCAGTGATGCTGCCGTTACTTGCCTGAGCGCGCACAGAACCGCTAAAACCTTCATCCAGTGTGAGTGAGCGGCGAGTCAATAAATCGATGCTACCGCCGATGCCACCTTCCAATTGTTTTGCACTGGAGGATTTGGATACGTTAGCCCCGCTGATCAGTGCCGATGGAACATCGGTGTAGTTTGCTTGGTTGTTCAAAATATTTTCGGCAGTCAAAAACAACTCGCCGTTTAAGGTAGACAGTACCTCGCGTGAGCCACGGATACTGACCAATCCACCCTGACCGGCAGAGCGTGAAATCTGGATACCGGTAACACGTTGCAACGAGTCAGAAATGGTAGAGTCGGGCAGCTTGCCGATATCTTCTGATGAAATGGAATCCACCACTTCTGCAGAGTTGCGCTTAATATCAATGGCTTTTTCCTGTGCGCTGCGCACACCGGAAACCAATACTTCTTCCACTACATCGTTTTGCGCCTGAGCGCCGGTTGCAATAATTGCCGAGATCAAACTGGGCAACAGTTTGGTTGAGAAACTGTTGAAGTGTTTCATGAGTATTTCTCCTTTGTGATTGTTATCAATAGGGCGGCTGCTGGCAGGCATTCCTGCACAAGTTAGCGCTTAGTTATCTTATGTGTAATCGATTACACTTTAAATAAGTGTAGAGAAAATTTTTACTGAAAACATCATGGTTAAATTGACAGCAATTATGCATTTTCTATTATTGTCCATTTAAATCATATGCTTATGATTAGATTTGCTAGGTGGGTCAATGTTGCTGCTTTCTACAAAATTACTATTACTGAGTGTAACCGTATACATTTTTTGTTACTTCTGGTGACGAGATGTCGTGCTGGAGGCGTTGAGGTGGGATCAATGGAGGGTGCTATTGAGTACAGGCACTGGTTAAAATTTCAGATGTTGAAAGTTTAACGCAGCACTTGCACTCAGTAGTTCAAGACATTAGTACTTCACTTGCAAACTCAAGCTGGTGCGGCGTTCGTTGTAGAACGATGCATCAACGTTGGATTCCCATTGGTTGTAGTACTCTTGATGCTCTTGCGTCAGGTTGGTGACTTGCAGCGCTACCGTCATGTTTTCAATGAATTCATAACTGATAGATGCATCCACATAGTTGGTCGGTTTTTGAAAATAGGCGAATTGATAATCGCCCTGCAATGTGCGACCGAGATACATTTTGCTGCGATAGTTATGAGCAATGCGCGCTTGAATGCCATCTTGTTCGTACCAAAGTGCGAAGTTTGATTGATATTCAGAGTTGTTAATGCCCGGCATGGTTTCGCCGTAGTAATCTTGGTCTGAACCTTCACTTGGTGAGTAAGTGAAGTTGGCATCCACACCAAAACCGCTCCAGAAGCCGGGCAAGAAATCCAGCGATTGTTTGTAGCCAAATTCCACACCGTGTGTAGCATCGCCTTTTTCATCAGAGCTGATAATAGAGTCGATGGGTACTACACCAGTGAATTGACCGGTTTCAGGGTTGTAACCGCGCACTTGACCATCATCGTCCGCAATGTCCGAACGATAAATACGTGTATTTTCTATTTGCGTTAAACCTTGAACCCAAAACATGCCCAAGCTCACCATGCTACTGTCATTCAGATACCACTCATAACTCAGCTCGGCGTTGTATTGCAAATTAGGCAGCAATGCAGGGTTACCAATTTGCGACCCCGAGTTAGCACAGGCAACCGGACCACCATTCGGACGAGTGATATTGCACGAGTTGGTGCGGTTAACATTGAGCCCTCCACCCAGTGAATCTGTGTCATGGGTGCCGATGGTTTTGGTGAAGGCAAAGCGCAATACCTGCTCATCAGTTAAGTCCATGGACAAGTTAACCGCAGGCAGCAGCTCGTCGTAACTGTTGATCGTGGTAATCGATTCACCTACCGATGCCACCATACCTGGGCCAAGCAAATAGGATTCACCGTTGATCACAGTGGATGCCGCAGAGCCGGCAACACTTTGAGTGATGGTGTATTCAGTATCGATGTAACGCAAACCCAGATTACCGCGCAGCGCTTTACCAAAAACTTCAGTTTCCAAATTGCCTTGAAGGTAGAAGGATGTGGTTTGATCTTGCAGGTCATACACGTTGGCCGCATCGGCAACCAGCATATGCGGGCCGTACATTTTTTCATGCCATGCAATAGGATTATCCATTGCTTTTGGATCGATGAAATACACAGTGCCCAAACCGGTGGTGCCATAAAAATCGCTAATGCCTTTAATCATTCCCAGTTCGTTTAATTCAGTGAATGAAATCGGGTCAATATAGGATTCACCTGTAACTGGTGCGGGCGATACTGTGTCTTTCCAGCGCGCTACAAAGGCATCGCCGTATTCGTTGGTTCTTAATACGCCGCCGATCCAACCATTTTTTTCAACGTTGCGTTCGCTGTAGCGTGCACCTACATCAATCGATGTGAAGGTGTTCAGTAACGGCGAGTCAAAGGCGTAACTGGTATCCAAACGGAGTACATCCATATCGGCATTGGAATAGGTGCCGGTCAGGTTGGATGATTTGGCGCTGTAGCGATCCAAATTGCTGCCAAAGGTTTCATTGACGGTGCTAGTTGTGCCATCCGCATTGGTGATGGGCAAATTGCTGCTGGGCAGAGTCCAATGTTGTTTGCCACCGGAGTAGGCGATATGGATTGGGACTTGAATCGCTGTTCCATCTACCTCAGTGCCGTTGGGCAGCAGGGCATTAAAGCTGCCATAGCCCCA
Organism: Cellvibrio sp. KY-GH-1; assembly: GCF_008806975.1. Lineage (NCBI taxonomy): Bacteria > Pseudomonadati > Pseudomonadota > Gammaproteobacteria > Cellvibrionales > Cellvibrionaceae > Cellvibrio > Cellvibrio sp. KY-GH-1. Next base: position 3,247,196 of record NZ_CP031728.1, on the reverse strand, counting down.
AGGGTTAGCCCAAGATTCATCACCATTCGCGGGGCGATATTTGTCATTGATTTGCGAGCCGTCGGTCAGCGTGGAATCCACAGTGCTGTTTGCCGAATCATCCACCGCTTCACCGTGCAACCAACGCAATTTACCAGTTAATGGGCCGCCGTTATCGAATGATAATTCCAGATTGGTGTTAGTCGATTCTTTGTCGGTTGCCGTGGTTTGGTTTTGGGTTTTGGCCAAGCGCGTTTGCCACAATGCCGACGACATAGTGTAAAGATTGCCGGGCAGGGTAATGGCTTCGCCGTTGCGATGAATAATATTATCGTAAGCCTCGGTTGCGCCTTCATCCGGATTAGCCCAGCCGATAATGCTTTGCCAGGATTGCTCAGCCACAAACGCCTGCATGTAAATATGCTCATCCAACTTGGTGTAAAAAACATCGCCTGTCAGCTGGAAGGCATCGTTAATTTGATATTGCATAGAACCGTTGATGCCGGTTCTTTCGCGATCAATAAAACGGTTGGCAGCTTGATGACCTTCAAAGGTGTAGTACACATCGTTGCTGTCGCCATCGCCATTCACGTCAACATTGTTGGCGACATAACCGGTTTCTTCACTGGCAAGGTTGCGCCAGCCTGACCAGCGGCCAGCGTTACCGCCTTGTGAACCATTCCAATAATCGGCGAGGTAAGAAGTGCCGTAAGAAAGGTTCAACGACGCACCAAATTTATCGTCGTTGTTGTAACCAAAAAAACCGGAGTAGGAGCCATCGGTTTCCTCACCTAAAGCCCCTTGAATAGCTTCTACTTTACCCACAGCAGTAAAACCGTCTTCCAATAAAAACGGGCGATTGGTTTTCAGGTTAATGGTACCTGCTAAGCCACTCACTACATTTTTGGCTTCTGCCGATTTAAATACTTCAATGCCTGACACCATCGTCGAGGGAATATCGGCAAAGTTGGGCGATACGGTGGTGATAGAGCCTGCCGCCAACATTTGCTCGCCATTGAGCGTAGTGGTGACATTGGAGTTACCGCGAATGTTTACGCCAGTACCTTCGCCGCCAGTACGCGTAATTTGAATGCCAGGTACGCGTTGCAATGAGTCAGCGATAGTCGCATCGGGTAATTTACCGATATCGGTTGCGGTAATCGCATCAACCACCGAGCTGGCATTGCGCTTGGTATCGATAGATTGCATGACGGAGTTGCGTATTCCGAGTACAACCACTTCTTCAACGTTGTTTGGTGAATTTTCTTGTACTGCGTCCTGCGCGAGTACAATACCAGCGGGGTACAGGGTTGCGAGTGCAACCCCTACGGACAGAAGATTGTTTTTAAATAAATGTTTTGGGAAAGACATAATTCGTTCCTGTTTTAAATTCGTTTACCTGGGAGCCTGAATTAACCTGATGGGTAGCGCTCCGCGGAGCGCTACCAATTTGTCAGTTGTTTAGTTATTCAAAGCTAACGTCATCGATGTAGTAACTTGATTCTGTCGCACTGTTGACTGGCCCCATAAAGCGCACACCAAAGCCACTCAATTCGCCGCCCATAGTGGAAATATCCAGCGTCAGGTCAGCACTGCCATTGACCAGTGCAACCGCACCACCATCTTTCCAGGCGTAGTCTTTATCCTTAGCGAACAATTGCACTTGTGTGGTGTTGCCTGTGTTAGCGGCATGCACAGAAATTTTTAGCGTGGTGACATCACCTAATAACACTCCGCCAGTTGGATAAATTTGCAGAATGATATTGTCGTCACCGTTTTGTAGTTGCGTGGTTCCAGCAAGAGCAAGTCCGCCTGATTTGCTCCACTCACTTGCCAAATGGATTCCCGCTTCTGGCGACCAGTTTTTCTGGAATTCCCACTTGCCTGTGCCCTCAAAATCGTAAACCACCTCATTATCTAATTTGACGGTATCGATATAGAAACCAGCAGCAGTGCTGGTGATATCAAAGCCTTCAAATTGCACGCCAAGACCTTGCAATGTAGTAAGTGCAGAAACATCAATTTGCAGTGTGGCATTACCGGTTGCAGAGACTGCACCGGAATCCAACCACTCCCAGTTATCGCCATGTTTCACAAATAATTTGGCAGTGGTACCCGCACCGGCATTGGCAGAGTGAGCAACCAAAGTGAGGGTTTGTTTGCTGGACACATCAATTCCACCGGTAGGGTAGGCTTGCAGTATCACGCTGTTGGGCGCATTTTCTTTGGTTAAATCTTTAATTAAACCTAAAGATCGGCTGCCCGTGTTTTTCCAATTGCCTGAGAGGGTCGCGCCTGCAGTTGCAGCCCAGTTCACTTGGCCTTCCCACGGAGAAATTGCCGGTTCAAAGTCATAGAGCACTGCATCGTCCAGCATGACTTTATCGATCGCAAACGTAGCCATGGTGCTGGTTGGGTCAAAACCTTCGAACTGCACGCCAATACCCTGAAGCTTTTCCAGTGCAGATACATCAATCGTCAAGATTACATCGCCTGCGGTAGACACCGCGCCTGAATCAACCCAAGCCCAATCATCGCCGTGTTTTACAAACAATTTTGCGGTGGTGTTAGTACCAGCGTTGGCCGAGTGGGCGACCAGTGTGAGTGTTTGTTTGTCAGCGACATCAATACCGCCAGGAGGATAGGCTTGCAGTACAACACTGCCAGGTGCATTCACTGTGCTCAGGTTTTTGGTCACCGATAATGCATGCCCACCTTGGGCGGCCCAACCGCTGGACGCCATTGCACCAGGCACATCACCCCAATTGATTTGTGCGCCCCAACCAGAAACAGAAAGTTCAAAACCATCGTACAAACCAGCTTCTACTTTCGCGCGGCCACCGGGAACATCATCCAGATTCAATGTGCCTTCAAATTCATAGCTGGCTTTTACCTCAGCGGCGTCGGCATTTTGCGGCCCGTATTCGCTGCTACCTTCAGAACTCCAAGTTACAAAGTAAGCCCACCATGCATTTTGTTGTTGCATTAAGGCGATATCAGGAACTGTTCCGGTTTCAGTGAGTGCAATTAATTTTTTGCCATCAAAACGATCTTTCAATGTGGTGAATTGTGTTTTGAATGGATTGCCTGCGTTTTTGCCATCGTAGCCGTCATAGCCCACGATATCGACGTAAGCATCGCCCGGATACCAATCGGCACTCAGTGAGCCTGCGGCGGTATAAACCCAAATCAAATTATTAAGTTGATGCACTTCAGTAAAACGTTGATACATCAATTGCCACAACGCTTTCAATGATGCCGCATCAGATGCGCCCCACCAGAACCAACCGCCTTCTGCTTCGTGAAGTGGACGCCACAACAAGGGAATATCAGCATCTGCAAATTTTTTCAATTCAGCAGCGATATCATCCATATCAGAAATCAATGCTTGATAATCAGCGCTGTTTTGATCAGCCAAAGCATTTTTTAAATTGAAGTTGGTGGCGGTGGTGTAGAAACCGGAGTACCAAGCAGTGCTACCGCTACCGCTGCAGTTGGAATCTTTTAATTGGGTCGGTGAGTTCCAGTGCCAAAGTGGAGAGAGAATCACATTTTTGGTGTTGTGCTCGCTGATCATGTCTTCGCTGAGGAAGCCGGGTTCTGCTCCACAGTTAATACGTGAGCTGGAGTAATCCATCAAATCAAAAGCAACAATTGCAGGTGATTGTCCGCCAGTCATTTCAGTCACTTTGTTAAAATCACGCAGACCGGTTTTATTGCCCAGATCGTTGTAATCCATATATTCAGTTTGGCCGCTCAGTGTTTTTGCACCGTAGCTGCTAACCAAAAATGTCATTACGTCTTTAGTGGCTGCTGTTGCGTTTGCATTTACCAGTGTCGGTGCAACGGCTAAAGGTTTGGTCGGTTGTGGGGCGGGAATTAATAAAATGCTGTCGATGCGGTAGTAGTTCCAGCCACCGCCAATTTCGATGCTGTTGTCGCCTTCATTAATTTTAATGACATCAACACGCGCATTGTTCCAGCTGCTGGTAGCAAGAAATTGCACGCTGGCATCAACACCATTGGTTTTCACTACGGCTTCTTTTCCACCGTAAGATGCAGGAATGGCATATCGTACAAACAACGTGTAAAAACCAGCGCCAATCGTTTTGTCGCCAACCGTGCTACCAGAAGGGATTTGATAAATGACTTTGGCACCGGGGGTGATATCGGCAGTGTGAGAACCTACAGCACCGGTGATGTAATTGGAACCATTGTTCACCAGTGTTGCGCCGCCAACCAGCGTTGAGAACGCCGTATCTTCCGCTTCAAGAGTGATAATGACAGCAGGGTCATACACCAGAATTTCAATCTCATCGACCAGCGGGTTGCCGCTCGCGTCGTTAATAATGTTGTCGGCACTGTCGCGTGCCGAAATGCGGAATTTAAAGGTTTCCAATCCATCTACATCGGGTGAGGGAAAGGTCAGGTTGGGGGTAGTCCAATCGCTAACACCGGTAATAGGTGTACCGCCAATTTGTTCCCACCTTACGGCTTGGGTTGTAACAGTACCTACCAAGCGGCCAGACAAGGTAATGGTTTGGCCTTTCTCATATTCGGCATTGTCCCCTGCGATGACGCCCAGCGGTCGAGTTTCGGGAACGTAAGTCACGTCGTCATTATTGATTTTTGATCCGTTTCCACCTCCGCAGGCGGGAAGCAGTCCGAGACATAGCGATGTGAATAACAGTAGATTCACTCGCGCTAGGGTTTTTACTATGAGCATTGGTCACCTCAATTGTTTATATGGTTATAGATATTTGGATTTCTTCCTTGGGCGTGCGAAAGCAAAGAATGACTAGTGACTGAAGGTATTGTCATTAGTGGGACGTTGAATGGGTAATAACACAGCCCGTAAACATTTCATGTGTAATCGATTACATTTTAAAATGTGGCCGAGAATTTTTTTTTGATTTTTTTTGCCAGTCTCAAGTGGGCAAGGTGGCACCGATAAATATTATTATTAATTATCAATGGTTTATATCCTTATTCTGATGATGGTTCCTTATGTAGTAATTCGGAGACATGGTGTTTCTCTATGTAACCGGTTACTTTTTGTTACTGATTGTTACGCAGATTTCAAAAGGCGGACAATCAGTATCTCCAGTATTGTGCCGTTCGGAAGCGAAAACCGCCTTTTGTAACAACAAAAAGCGGCGTTTTTAACTGATCCGAAATTTGAAAACTAAATCGCTGGGATATCTACCCAAAAGCGGATGTCGTCCGTTTCATGACCGCTTAAGTTGTTGTAAGTCCACTCGTAACCGATTTTGAAGTTATTGATGTCTTGCGTATTGGGGTTGCTCAAACCTGTAGAGCCATTGCGGTGGCCGGCAAACCAGCTATCGCCAAAGTAACTGCGACAAGTGTTGTACACAGTCACGTCCAAACTGCGGTCATTGTTCATCGCGGCGGATACTGAATAATCATTCGCGCCCAGACCTCTCCATGCAGAGTAGCACTGGCGCATCATGCCCCAGTTCTGCTTGGTGGCACCGGCGTTAAAGGCATCACCGGATTTACCATCGCCATAGGTGTAGTTGGTGTCCATCATTTCGGTTTCCATCATTGCAGAGGCTAGGAACCGGCGGTCAGCGCCAGCGTTTTTGTAGGCCACTTTATTGGCTCCCAGGCCGGATACGGTATAGCAACCGCAACTCATACCGCTTGGGCAGGACAGGCTAGTTGGGCAGCTTCCGCTAGTGCTGGTAGTGCCTGATGAGCTGGAGCTTGCCACTGTGCTGGGACACGAGTTGTAACCCACACAGCTTTGGTTGTTCTCCCAGCCCCAGCCGGTTGCTTGGGAAGTGCAGAGTGCATAGGTGGTGCCATACCAATCGCATTGCGCGGCTTGGGATGAAAAGGTGACGCAGCTTAGAAAAACGAATGAGATAAAAGCGAATAACTTTTTCATAGAAATCACTCCAGATTAGCGTCGTTATTAATGGCGCGCTAGGGTACTCACGGGCATTCATTTCCCAGGGAAAGATGAGTTAGCGCGCAGGATGATGAGATAGAAACAAATCGCTGTTGTGATGACTTACTTTTATTGTTGTGTTTCAGCCCGTGGGCTGCGCGAGGTTGCTTTTTGGGGCAAGCCAAGGGAATGCTGGCATAAATTGTAACCGATTACAACAAAACCTAATCTACAATATTAAGTAATAAGCTGAAATTACGGGGTTTAGGCAATTAAGTATTTAAAGAAGTACTTGAATTATGTATACGGTTACATTAATCTTTTTTTGAGTTGTGGTTTTTATCGGGTGATAATGGCGTCACTTGTTGGATTCCACCTCTAGAACGTAGTTATCGTGTTGTTTAGCTCCGCTTTGCGGAGCTTTTTTTAGGTGGCGCCTGTTTTCTTCGGTGCTGGCCCGGTGCTTTTGCGGATAATAAATTCCGTCGGCAGTACGCATTCGCGCTGGCTTAGGGGTTCGCCGTTGATGACTTTTAACAGCATGTCCATCGCCATCTTGCCCATTTCTTCAGCTGGTTGCGAAATCGTGGTCAGGCTTGGGTCGGAATACTTGGCGTAGGCGATATCGTCAAAGCCGGTGACTGAAATATCTTCCGGAATACGAATACCTTGATTTTTCAACGTCTGCATCGCGCCAATTGCCATTTCATCGTTCATCGAAAAAATTGCGGTAGGGCGCACTTTCATATTGCAGAACTGGAAGGCGGCGTTGAGGCCGGACCACATGGTGAAATCGCCTTCGGCAATCAAATCTTTTTCAAAGGGGATGCCCGCCTCCGCAATCGCTTCTTTATATCCCTCCAGACGGTCAATGGCGTGGGGGTTATCTTTTAGGCCGGAAATAACACCGATGCGTTTGTGCCCGAGCGAAATCAAATAATTCACCATGGTTTTGGCGGCGGCGCGGTTATCGATACGGATTGCCGGGCCGGTAGTGTATTCGCAGCCGCAGGCATTCACGCAGGGGATGTCCGGCGGGATATTGTTCTGACTTTTTTCCAAACTGGGGCGCAGCTGCACTATGCCGTCGGCAAGGCGGGTTTCTACGCGGCGGATGTAATCCATTTCGAGTTCGGGGTCGCCGCGGGTATCGCCCAGCAGTACTGCATAACCCTTTTGTTGCGCGCGGTCTTCCAGCGCACGAATAAAGAGTGAATAGAAGGGGTTGACTATATCTGGCACGAGTACCATCACGGTCACTACTTCATAGCTGCGGGTTGAGCGAAAGTTTCGCGCAAGCATATTTGGGTGATAGCCAATCTGTGAAATGGCGTTGTGAACTTTGTTAAGACTTATAGTTGAAACCATTTCTGGGTTGCTCAAAGCGCGTGACACGGTGGCGATTGAAACACCAGCCAAACGAGCGACATCGCGAATATCCGACATAGAAAACGACCTTTATAAGGTGACGCAAGAGCAGGCGAAGATTACGTTTGATAAGAAATTTGCATGTTTTCTGAAAATCTACTTCGCCCCCTCATCGGGAGACTAGCAAAAGCTAATGTAATCGGTTACATTTGTGAAGTGGTTTTCATAAGATTGTCACGAAATTTTGTTTCGTTGGCGCTCGATTTCATCTGCAGTGTGATCAAAATCTCAATCACTATGGCTGTCGCAGCGCCACTGACCTACTTGATGAATCTGGAAAGCTATTTCACCAACCCTATGCGATGGTGCTGAAAGGCACGGGCGGCAAATATTTCCTATGCACTAAGCAAATTTTTTGCAGCATGGATCTGTAGAGAGATGATTTTTTTAGATCTGTAACCGGTTACTTTTTGGTCTGAAAAGACTGTGTAAGTGCTGAATTAATGTGAATTTCACAGAGTGGAGTTATCAAACATGAGTCGTTTTAATGAAAAAGCCAAAGCCTTACTGCAACAGCACGAAGCTTTGGTAACAAAAAAGAATACAGTGAAAGCTTCCGGTAACGGCATTTACGATTGCTATGACAACCCGATTCTCACCGCAGAGCATGCTCCGATATTCTGGCGCTATGACCTGAATGAAAAAACCAATCCGCACTTGATGGAGCGCCAAGGGGTTAACGCTGCATTTAATTCCGGTGCGATGCTGTGGAATGGAAAATATATTTTGGCGGTGCGTGTGGAAGGTGTGGATCGCAAATCCTTTTTTGCGATTGCTGAAAGCCCCAATGGCATCGACAATTTTCGCTTCTGGGATTATCCCATCACCCTGCCGGAGACAGATCGCCCCGACACCAACGTGTATGACATGCGTTTGACCCAGCATGAAGATGGCTACATCTACGGTTTGTTCTGCACCGAGCGCAAAGATTTAAATCACCCGAATGACACTTCAGCTGCAGAAGCGCAGTGCGGTATCGCGCGCACCAAAGATTTGGTTACCTGGGAACGTTTACCGGATTTGATTACCCATTCCGGCCAGCAGCGCAATGTAGTGCTGCACCCGGAATTTATCGATGGCAAATACGGTCTGTTCACGCGCCCGCAAGATGGCTTTATCAGTGTCGGTGCCGGTGGTGGTATCGGCTGGGGGCTGGTAGATGACATGGCCAACGCCGAGGTGAAGTCGGAAGTGATTGTGGACGGCAAGGTTTATCACACCATCAAAGAAGTGAAAAACGGCCAAGGGCCTGCGCCGATTAAAACGGCAGAGGGTTGGTTGAACCTCGCGCACGGTGTGCGCAACACCGCTGCCGGTTTGCGTTATGTGCTTTACATGTTCATGACGGAGTTGGAGCGCCCGTGGGTAGTTACGCATCGCCCGGCCGGGCATTTTATTGCACCACACGGCGCTGAGCGGGTAGGCGATGTTTCTAACGTAGCCTTTTCCAATGGCTGGATCGTGAATGAAAACCATGAGGTATTTATTTACTACGCCTCATCCGATACGCGTATGCATGTAGCGACATCCACTGTAGAAAAGCTTGTCGATTACTGCAAAAACACCCCGGAAGACGGTCTGCGTTCAGCCGCTTCGGTCGCGGTGCGCAACGAATTGATCAGCGCGAATTTATCCATCCTGAAAGCGTTGGTGTAGTTGATGGATCACTCGGTGTTAGCGACGCGCGCAGCAATGTATTCCACAGATCATGCAGCGTTATTGCAACAGGAATTTCGTTCGGAATTAATTGCAATTGCCAACTGGTGGGCGACGCATTCGCCCGACCAGGAGCGCGGTGGTTTTTATGGCGAAATTGATGCGCATAATCATCCCGTAAAAGAGGCGAGCAAAGGGATTATTTTAAATGCGCGCATCCTGTGGTTTTTTAGCGAGGTTGCACAAGAGCTGGATGACCCTCGCTATCGCGAATGTGCGATGCGCGCTTACGATTATATCGTTGCCCATTTTTTTGATGCCGAGTTCGGCGGCGTTTACTGGGAACTGGATGCAAGCGGAAATCCCCTCAATACAAAAAAGCAAATCTATGCGCAGGCATTTACTATTTATGCGTTGGTTGCCTATTTTCAGTTAACCAAAAATGATGCCGCACTTGCGCGTGCTTTGGAGTGTTTTGAGTTGGTGGAGCGCTACGGTATCGATGGCGTCAATCAAGGTTATCTGGAAGCTTTTACGCGCGAATGGATGGCAATTGACGACTTGCGCTTAAGTGAAAAAGATTTGAATTATCCCAAATCGCAAAACACCCATTTGCATATTCTTGAAGCCTATACCACCTTGCATCAGGCGCATCCTGCACGGGAAATAAATGCAGCGCTCAGAGACAACATTGAGATGTTTGATCAGTACATGATTGATCGCAGCAATCATCACCTGCGCATGTTTATGGATTTGCAGTGGAATGATTTTTCGCCCGGCTATACCTATGGTCATGATATCGAAGCCAGTTGGTTAATTGCCAAAGCACTTGAATCACTGGGCGATGAAGGCTACACGCAAACATTGACGCCCACACTGATAAAGCTCGCTGAGGTCACCCTACAAGAGGCAGTGGGCGATTACGGGCAGGTGATTGACTCCTACGACTTTGCTACCAATGCAATCAATGGCGATACCGTATGGTGGGTGCAAGCTGAAGCGTTGGTAGGTTTTTTATACGCTTACACCACCACTGATGATCAGCGCTATTACGCTGCTGCAAGCAATGTGTGGGAATTTATCAAGCAGTACCAAATTGACCAACAAAATGGCGAATGGTTTTGGTTATCCAATCTGGATGCGCCAGATCAGAATTGCTATTACAAAGCTGGCTTTTGGAAATGTCCTTATCATAACGGGCGCGCGATGATTGAAGCAATTTGCTTTTTGAGTCGGATCTAACGTAATTTGGAGTGTGTTAGTGATTTCTGTGTGAAATTGCAGAGCTACTGGCTAGCTAATGTAAACGGATGCTGTGAAAATATTTCAGTATTTCAGTATTTCAGTATTTCAGTATTTCAGTATTTCAGTATTTCAGTATTTCAGTATTTCAGTATTTCAGTATTTCAGTATTTCAGTATTTCAGTATTTCAGTATTTCAGTATTTCAGTATTTCGGTATTTCGGTATTAACTATTTTCATCTATATGAGTGGCTATATCCTATATGAACGAACCACAACAGGTAAAAATAAAAGAAAAAATTGGGTATGGATTTGGTGACTTCGCATCATCTATGTTCTGGAAAATGTTTTCAGTTTATCTGATGATTTTTTACACCGATGTATTCGGTATTTCTGCAGCTGCGGTTGGCACCATGTTCTTATTGACTCGTATCTGGGATACAGCTAATGATCCGATAATGGGTATCATTGCAGATAGAACTAATAGTAAATGGGGAAAATTTCGACCATATCTTTTATGGGGGGCAATTCCGTTTGCCGCGATTGGGGTCTTAACATTTATTACTCCATCTTGGTCTCAAGATGCAAAACTAATTTATGCTTACGTCACTTACACGTTAATGATGATGGCATATACCGCTGTCAACGTGCCCTATGCTTCTCTATTGGGCGTGATGTCTTCTAATGGTGACGATAGAACTCAGCTGGCATCATTTAGGATGGTATTTGCTTTTGCCGGTAGCATTTTTGCATTCATCATGGTTGATCCACTAACCAATTTCTTTAGTCATCTTGGGGCTGTAGCAGATCCGCAAACGGGGTGGGCGTTGACAATGCTTGTTTACGGAGTCATTGCAGCGATATTGTTTTATTTTACTTTTGCATGGACCAAGGAGCGTATCTCACCACCGGCCGCCCAAAAAACAAATTTAAAACAAGATTTTTCTAATTTGGCTAACAACAAGCCTTGGTTTATTTTATTGGGCGCTGTCCTCTCAACACTAATTTTCAATAGCATGCGTGATGGTGCTTCAGTTTACTACTTCAAATATTACATCGAGTCTCCAGAATGGAGTTTGTTTGGTTTAAACTTTGGATTGACTACTGTTTATTTGGTTTTAGGGCAAGCATCAAACATTATTGGTGTTGTACTTGCTCAACCCATTTCCAAGCGAATTGGGAAGCGTAATACTTTTATGTACGCTATGTTTATGGCTGCCATTTTAAGTTACGTATTTTATTTTTTAACTGTTGATCAACTTGGGTTTATTTTGTTGTTACAAGTACTGATCAGTACCTGTGCAGGTATTGTCTTTCCTTTGATTTGGTCTATGTATGCGGATATCGCAGATTTCTCTGAATACAGTACGGGACGTCGGGCAACCGGATTAATATTTTCATCATCTTCTTTTGCTCAAAAGATGGGTTGGACTTTAGGCGGTACGCTCACTGGGTGGACACTTGCTTATGTTGGCTATGTAGCAAACGCCGAACAAAGCGAACTAGCGAAGGAGGGGCTGCGTTATATGGTTAGCTTTATCCCGGCTGCTGGCGCACTGATTTCTGGTATATGCATGGGTTTCTATCGGTTAAAAGATGACTTTATGATCAAAGTCAATGCTGAACTTAATATAAGGCGCACCGGAAATTAATTCTAATTTTTACTGACATATGCAGTTCTCAAAACAATTTTTAGGAAATACTTGGTTTTGTCGGTTCATATTCAAACGATTCCAATAGGCGACCACTAGAGATTGTTCCAACTTTCTCAACTGTCAGTTTCGTTGATAGTTGGAGAGCCGCACCCTGTATTCATCCTGCTCGTACTCTTGACTCCCATCCTCCCAAATTGGAATTTGGTCAAGATGATCACAAACACTCCATCGGCGTTTTACCTTTGAACGGTCCATATGCTCGTTGTCAGTTGTAATGATGCTGCCATTCAGAAAGCGTCTTGGTTTAAAGCTCAGGAAGATCAAACTTGGTATGAATCTCAAATTTTCATGAGCGAGATATATCAGTTAAGACACTCCAATCGCTCCTCGTAAAGTTGATGATTTTGTGACAAAAACTAAACAATAACCACTTATTTGAGCAAATTATTGCAATATGAGTTGAGAAGTAACTTTTATGCTGAGTATTCGGTCCACAGCTGCCGCGCTCTTTTTTGCAGGGTTTCCTTTTACTAATTCAGTTAGCGCGGTTGCCCGAAAAACTCCGGCGATTATTTCGGGATGATTATCCCCATCCAAATCATAAAGCTCGATTGGAACTACGCTGATTGGGCGGTTGACAAGATCATGAGCTATAAACTTTTCTTGCCCTATATTTTCATACCACATGATGCTTTGGCGCTTTTCGTCCTCCCAGTAATTCGACCAACTGCTGGCGACTATGTCTATGTCTCCGTCTCCATCGATGTCACCGCCTTTTGCATTAACCGCACCATAAAATCGTCCAATGTCTCTAAATGCAAACTGCAAATTTCCTTTGTTCTCCAACCATTGAACCCCATGATAGGGCTTTGGATCTTCTTGCAAATCGAAATTGTCTCCATTGGTGAATAAAATATCTAGATCTCTATCCCTGTCTATATCGATAAGGGACATGCTGGTGGAACCAAACATGGGATGAGGTGCTTGGGCCAATTTAACAGGTTTAAAATTTCCTTTGCCATCATTTATAGACGCAATAAATGCTTCATTTTCTTGGGTAAATAAACTTACCAAGTCCATATGACCGTCGCCATTTAAATCAACAGGCGTTGCATTTAGGGCTCCGGGAATTTTTATTATTGTATGTTTTTGGTGTGTGCCATTGCCCATGTTTTCTAGCCATGCGACCTCACCAACATTACGGCCGCCAAAGATTGCTGTGACTATGTCTAGATCCTTATCTCCATCTATATCTACAGCTTGAGCATCAACGACTCTACCAATATTCTCTAAAATGACTTTTTTATCGAATACTCCATGCTTTGTTTGTTCCAGAAGAATAATTTTTCCTGCCAATACATCAGAGGGGGGGTAGTGCCCCAAAGCGGATACCAAAATATCCATGTCTCCATCGTGATCATAGTCAATAGCATGGGTATTTACCGGAATAGGTATTTCAGCTAAAACTTTTTCATTCCAACCATTATTATTTTTGCTTAAAAGTTGGATCTGATTTTTCTCCCCGTCGCAGATCAGAAACTCTGTGCCTTTATTAATTCCCAAATTAACCGGCTGAATTTTTACGACAAGTGGAAATTTGGACTTTATTCCAATGCCGGAGGGCGTGAATGTTAAGGGGGAGATGCGATTGTTGTAGGCTAATGTGGGAAGCTTCTCGGGGCTGCTGCCATAATAAAATGCGGTTATATCCTGAATGATTAATTTGGGGATAAACTCTACGCCTGTTCTTTCTTGAGCCAACTCAGCCATTAGTTTTACAACCCTGGGCCAATCCTTTTTAGGTAATATGCCAGGCGGAGGAACTTTGTGGCATGAACCACAGTATTGAGCGACATGTTTTTTTACTTGCTCCAGTTTTTCTTCTTTGGTGGGGGTAGCGTTGGCTGAACTAAATACAAAAGTAATTGCAATAAACAAGAAAAAACCTGTAGGAAAATAACGGAACAGTAGATTCATAAAATTCACTTTTCAATACTATTTAATATTGCACGAGTATCTTTCTTTCAATTTTTGCAGTAATTCCCGATTTGTGGGTAGGCCGGATAAATGCAATTCGGTTAGTTTTCTATTTCCAAAAAAATACTTTTCAGCCGTTGCCAAGGATTTTTTATCATTCAGGATGTTTTTTGAAGTGGTTTTATAGCCCATACCATACAAAATATATTGATAGCTGGCCGATGGAAAAATTTCCTGAATTTGAGGGAAGTCATTTTTTGATGGTGAACGAAACTCCCATAGTTTTAACAATTCCTGCAGCTGATCAGATTGATGGGATTTGTCTTGCTGATCAATCCAATAGTCTGAGTCGCGTCTTTGGCTGAGAATATAGTGTAGTTTTAGGAAGTCGATTATTCTTTCCCAGCGGTACAGAAATGTATTATTAAAGCGTTTAGCTACTATTGCCATAGTTTCTCTGGTTGTTGGCAATTCTTCTCGTATCATGCCAGCTGCCAATTCAACCAATACTAATGCAGAAGCTTCAAGCGGCTCAATAAACCCAGCTGACATACCAATAGCGACACAGTTTTTATGCCAGAATTGTTGATGAAATCCTGGTAATATTTTTATCGTGCGTGGTTCTGTAATTATGTTTTTTTCACTACCACTTTTTAGCAGGTAGTTCAGAAGCGTTTCTTCAGCGGCTTGCTGGTTAGTGTGTTGGCTGGAGTATACAAAGCCAATCCCCCTGCGTGAGGATAGTCCTATGTCCCATATCCACCCGGATTTTTGTGCAGTGGAAATGGTTGCTGATTCTATGGGATAGGTGGAGTTAGGGTAGCCAACTTGGACGGCTATTGCCCGATCATTAAAAAGCACATCAGATTTATCAATAAAGGGAATTTTAAAGTGCTGTTTAATTAACACCCCGTGGGTTCCGGAGCAATCAATAAATAAATCAGCTTTTAATTGGCCATTTTGGGTTGTCTGTACTGCGTGTATATAGTCTTCTTGATCACTTATTATGTCTGTTATGGTGTCGGCAATATACTTGACGCCCAATTTCTCAACGCAATGTTTTTTTAAAAAGGCTGAAAATTTTCCTGCATCAAGGTGATAGCCATAATTATTGACGGCAGCAAATTCGGGTGTTGATAGTTGTTTGGGAGCTTTATGGGCGTGGCAAACTTTAGGTTGGGTTGCAAAGGCACTGGCAAAATCTATATTTTTTTGTTTTTCATTCCAGTAGGCATATAGGTTCGCGTCGAAATAACCATTCGGTACAGCGAATGGGTGGTAATAGTTATCGCTCTCAGTGTTATCTTTCCAATTAACAAACTGAGTTCCTTGTTTGTAAGACGCGTCACATTCTACTAGGAAATCAATTTCTGAAACTCCTATTTTTCTGAGGGTGTCGCGCATTGTTGGCCAAGTGCCTTCCCCAACACCTATGGTGCTAATATTTGGCGATTCTACTAGAGTAATCTGACCGCTTGAGTTCTTTTTCAGTTCGGCCGCAAGTATACCTGCAGCCAGCCAGCCAGCCGTGCCTCCGCCAATAATTAGAATATCGATTTTAGAAGCGCTCATTCTGTTGTCATCTTTTTTTGGCGTAGCCAGTTAAGGTATTGGCGATTGCTGGGCAATTTTTCAGTTGCTGCTGATTTATTGGCAGCATTTTGCTGAAAGAGTCTGCTTGCATCAAAATTTATATAGCTATTGCGTACCTGCCTTTCTTTAACGGGTAAAAAGTCCATGCCGTAAATAACGTATTGATAGCCAATGGCAGGAAAGACTTCATTTGCATGAGAAAGCTCATCAAAATCGATAACCCTATATCTCAATTCTTCCAGGAAATTCTGAAGGCTATCTGGAATGCTTTGAAGATTGCGGTTGTCATTCCAAAAATCACTGTCTGTTCTTTTGCTCAATAAATAATGCAGCTTTAAAAACTCTATCACTTTTTCCCAATGATATTGCATTTCTTTATTGAAGCTTTTTGCTGCTCCATGTAAGGCTTCTTTTGATCCAGGGAGTTTTTTAATAATAAGGTTGGCTGAATATTCAACCATGGCAAGCGCTGATGCTTCCAGGGGCTCGAGAAAACCTGATGCCATGCCAATAGCAACGCAATTATTTTTCCAGAAGAATTTTCGGTGTCCAGGGCTAAATTTAATTGTTTTTGCCGATGAAATGTCTACATTTTTGCCATTATTTTTATGTAGATAGTTGGCTAAATTGTCCAGAGCCTGTGTTTCTGTTGAGTGAGCAGAAGAGAATACGTGACCAATTCCTCTGCGTGAATACAAGCTGATATCCCATATCCATCCTTGAGTTTGTGCAGTGGATAGTGTTGGTGAGGGAATCACCTGATCTTCGTTTTCATAAGGTGCTTGAACTGCTATGGCAGAGTCTGTAAATAATATGTCCTTTTTACTTGTAAATTTAACGTCAAGTGCATCACCTAATAAAAGGGATTTTAATCCTGTGCAATCAATAAAAAGATCACCTTCTATACGGCTACCATCATTAAGGCTTAATGATTCTATAAAACCTTCCTTGTCTACATTTACTTTATTTATCTCGCCTTCAATTCGCATGACTCCAAAAACATTAATGGAATGTTTGGCTAACATGGCGACAAATTTGGATGCATCTAGGTGATATGCATAATTAGCAACTGCATCATAATCGGGAGTGTGAGGGGTTTTCGGTGCTAAATGCAATTCTGATATTGCCTCTTGAAAGCAAACAGATTTAGAGAAGGATGTTGACAGTCCCTGCTCTTTTTCTTTTATCCAGTTATGAGCAATATTTACGTAAGGAAAGCCAATTGGAGGTTCAAATGGTTGATAAAAAAAGTCGCCCTTATCGGTTGATCTCCAATTAATAAATTTTGAGCCTTGCTTAAAAGATGCATCACAGGTGAGTAAAAAATCTTTTTCTGAAATTCCAATTTTCTTTAGTGTGGTGCGCATGGTGGGCCATGTTCCTTCTCCTACACCTATGGTACCTATCCGATCAGACTCGATGAGCGTAATTTTAATTTGTGACTGCGAATTGTGATATTCCGCCGCCAGCATCGCCGCAGCTAGCCATCCAGCTGATCCACCTCCTGCAATTACAATGTTTTTAATATTTTTCATTTTCTGAACGTTCTCTCGGATAATATCTATAAAAAAGGGTCGCCATATAGGCGACCCTTTTTGGCGGCTCTCACAAATTAGAATGTTGCACGAACACCAATGTTGTAACGAGGACCATATTGGCGAGCAAAAACTAACTGATTCTCCCAGCGCCCATGAGCACGTTGGACTTCGTCAGTAATGTTTAGCCCTTCAACGAACACGGTAAACATTTCATTGATCTCATAACTAACATTAAGATCCCATTGGCCATACTCTTCAACAAAGGTTGGCTCATTTGCAACACGAAGTTGACCTATGCCTGCTAGGAACTCATCGCGCCAGTTATAAGCAAGGCGAACTTGGATTCCGTGATTTTCATAAAAACCAGAAAGGTTTGCTGAATCACTTAGGCCTGTTAGCGCGAATGCTTCTCCAAGTTTATTTACATCGTATTCAACATCACCGTTTACCAAGGTGTAGTTTGCAGATGCTCCAAAACCAGATTCGCCGAACACATGTTGAATGTTGAATTCCCAGCCATCAATAGTTGCTGACTCTTCATTTTTTGGCAGAGTGGTTCTAAATTCAGCCAATGGGTCATCTGAGTTACCAACGATGATACCTGATCCGCCCGAAGCAACGTCATTTGCTTGTACCTGTGCGAGTACTTGAGCTTGGTCAGTTGGGTCACCGCCTGCCGCAGTTACTTGTGCAATCGCTTCTGCTGCACGTGGACCATTAGCCGGATTGCGCACACCTGGAATAGTGACAATTTCTTCGCGGGTTACAATAAAATTATCAACGATTTTTCTATAATAACCAGCAGATGCATAGCTTGAATCAGCATAGTACCACTCCAAGCTAAGATCCAGGTTTTGAGCAAGGTAAGGTAGCAGGGCAGAGTTGCCTTTGTTTGCAGTGAGATTGGTAAATGCTTTTGTCTCACCTGGTGTAAAGGTTTCGCGCATGGCGTTCAAATCTGGGCGAGAGAGTGACTTGCCATAGCTGAAACGACCCACTAAATCTTCAACGAACTCCAAGCTTACATCGAGGTTTGGCAAGAAAACATCATACTCACTGTCTACATCTGAGTAGAACTTGGTATCTTCCCTAACCATGCTCATTTCATTGCCAGAATTCCAGCGCATATTAGTGTAATTTGGCACCAAGCTGGACGCATTTACTTCGGTGTGCTCGTATCGAACACCCGCGACGGTATTTAATGGCATACCGTTAAATTCAGATTCGAAATCTAACTGAACATAGGCTGAGGTGGTCTTTTCATTGATTATGTGATCTTGCTTAAGATCTGCATCTGTCAATGTAGTTAGATAATTATCAATGACAAGATCACCATATGCGGGATGGTTTTGACCGCGTAGAGGATCATAAAGACTTTCTAAGTCTGCAATATGTCGCTTAACATCATAGCTATATAATTGCGATGGCAAATTTTCAGTGCCGCTAAATCCGTCCAGCAAACCTGAAATATCAACAGCTTTCCAATAGCTAGTATCAATATTGCCAACGGGTTCAAATGGGAAGCCTCCGTAATAACCGGTACTTCTCTGGCTTTGGCGGCGTTGGGTATTGGTTGTATAATCAACGTGACCCAAGCCAAAGCCCACTTTTTTCAAAGCGTCGTCGCTAGCATTATCCCAAACGCCATTCAATTGAACTTGATCAACTTCTGTTTTTTGGTAAGTGGCATTCGCGGCAACAAATAATGAGCTAACTGATGCGAGATCATATATGCCCCCGGTAATGGGAGTTCCATCGGGAAGTGTTCTACTGCCATCGCGATAGTTGGTGTCATTGATTACCATTCCAGGAAGATCTTTGCCGTTACCATAATCCATGGTGATTGCAGTTACGCCGGGTTGGCCAGAAATAACAAATTGTTCATTGGCATCTCTATCTGGTTGAGCAACCGATTCAGATGAGTGGATATCAAGGTTCAGATTCAGGCTATCTGTAGTCTGCCACTCGAGATTGAAGCCAACTGATTCATTTTCTGTTTCAATGTGATCTGTATAGCCGAAGAAGTCGGTATTGGAGTTTGTCTGAGTAAAGGAAGTTAAAGTGCCATTCTCGTCAACCTTGCCGGTTACACCGGCACCACCATTAAACCAAATCCCTAATTGGTTGCGATTAATGTCATCTTCGAAATGAGACATAGTGTAATCGAGAGTAGCTGTTACCGTGTCAGTGGCTGCAAATTGGACAACACCTTGAGCATTCAAGCGCTTACGTTCGTGATCAGAGATATCCACATTGTAATTTTGGGGCATCCAGGTGGAGCCAGACCAGTCTGCATTACCTTGGGTCGCAGATAAATCCAGATTTGCCGCTGGAATTCCATTTAATGAGCTTGGAAGCCAGCCGTCTGTTGCGCTGATTTGCTCTCTGTTGTCGCGCTCTTGATAGGACGCATTTATTAATACGCCCACTTTGTCATCAGCAAATTTAGTGCTGAAAATTCCTGATAATTCAGGAGTAATGGAGTCTCCCTCTTCTACAGTATCTGCAACACCCTTAAAAGAAACTACCGCTTTGGTCTCGTTGAGGTCAAATGGTTTCGCGGTTTTGATGTTGATAGTTGCACCTATACCACCTGATGCAACATTAGCTTTTGCTGTTTTGTAAACCTCTACCCCTGAAACTGCTTCTGCAGCGATTTCGTTAAAGTTGAATGCACGGGAACTGTTTACATTGCGGTCTGTAGCAGCGGCAGGCATATAGCGATTGTTTAAGGTTACCAGATTGAAGTCTGGGCCAAATCCACGGACGGTGACTCGGGAGCCTTCACCGTTTTGGCGGTTAATAGACACGCCTGTGATGCGCTGAAGTGATTCTGCAAGGTTGGTGTCAGGAAACTTACCCATGTCTTCAGCAGATATCGCATCTACTACGCCTGAAGATTCGCGTTTGACGTCCATGGAGCGCTCAAGAGAGCCGCGAATACCGGTCACAACAACTTCTTCAACGGAGTTGTCTTGTGCAAGTACTGCACTTGATGTCAAGGTCCCTACAACCGTAGCAATAGCTACTGAGAGAACTTTTCTTTTCATGTCTAACTGCCTCATTATTTTCTTCCCCTTAGAGTTTTTATCATAAATATTAGGCATTTAAGAGCTGCAACAGTGAATAAATGCCGATGTTACTTGTTTTGCACCAAGCCCATACGAACAATCAAAAGATGTTTTTTTGATGGGGGCTCGTTTTAATTTGGCGCCGATATCGATATACTCTATCGATACGGTTAACGTTAACAACTGCTTTGACCTTTTGCAAGAGGGGGGTTGCAGGTTTCTGGATAGCCACGATAGAAAAACGAACAAGCTGTAGCTTAAGGTTGGTATTTGGGGAATTCCCATTAGCTAAATCGCTCTTAATAGACTGTAATTATTGGAGCTTAATAGCTGAATCTAAGCAGAGTTTTATTATTTTAATAATCATCAGGCGGTAAATTTGAATGGCTTATAACAAATATAATAGTCTTGGTTTGGCGATTTTGGTCTCGCTAGGGGGCTTTGTTTTTGGATTCGATGCCTCAGTTATTTCTGGAACGATAAGTCAGATAAGTAATCAGTACGCATTAGGCTCTTTACAACAGGGTTTGGTGGTTGGTGCTCCAACGCTGGGGGCGATTATTGCGGCCTGTTTTGTGGGTTATCTGATTGATTGCTATGGGCGAAAAAAAATATTACTACTGATCGCTTTTCTTTATCTGGTTTCGGTGATTGGATGTGCTTTCGCCAATGGCTATTGGATGTTGGTTATTTTCCGTTTCATCGGCGGTTTAGCCTTCGCGTCTTTAATGGTTGCTCCTGTATATATTGCGGAAATATCGCCTGCTGCATTACGTGGTAAGTATGTATCGATAAATCAATTAAATATTGTCTTGGGTTTTTCTGCGGCTTATTTTTCCAATTACGGCCTCATGAGTTTGGTTGAGTCAAAAAGCGATCTGTATTACTCATGGTTTACAAGCGAACAGCTGTGGAGGGTGATGTTAGGTGCAGAGTTGATTCCAGCTTTAATTTATTTCGTTCTGTTGTTGTTTATTCCCGAGAGCCCACGTTGGCTAATCCTCAATAATCGTAAACAAGAAGCAAGTATTCTGTTGAATCGTCTGATGCTAGCAGCTGAAATTAACGAACAGTTGGCTGTAAAACCTGATGATATGCACGATGCAAGTCTATTCAGGAAAATTCTGAGTTTGTTTGAGAACAAAACACGATTTATTTTATTCGTTGGCATTGTGGTTTCAATTATTCAGCAGGCAACGGGAGTTAATGCTGTTTACTTTTACGCGCCGACCATTTTTGAGCAGAGCGGTTTAGGAACAAATGCTGCTTTTGCTCAGGCTATCTGGATTGGCATAGTGAATGTTGTTTTTACCATTGTCGCTATGCTAGTAATCGACCGCCTGGGACGCAAACCCCTATTGATTGTTGGTTTGGTTGGGGTCGTGATAAGTATGGGTATCTGTGGTTACGGATTTTCTCAGGCTAAGTATCAGTTGACAGCCGAAAATATCCAACATTCTGTTGAGCAGATTGAAATCGATAAATTGGCACCGATGATCGATAAAATTTATATGAGTGATGTGGATTTTAAGCGGGACCTTCGTTTGAATTTGGGCGATAAATTGGCGAAAGAGTATGAGCCTGTACTCTTGAAAAGTGCCACCCAAATTAATGTAACACTGATTTTAATTGGAATATTTGGTTTTGTAGCGGCTTTTGCGGTTTCACTGGGTCCCGTGATGTGGGTTTTGCTTTCAGAGATATTTCCAAATCAAGTGCGCGGCGTTGCTATGGCATTTGTCGGCGTTATTAACAGTGTGGTGAGCTTTGCGGTGCAGTTATTCTTCCCTTGGCAATTGGAGAACCTTGGTGCTGCGTTCACCTTTATCATATTTGGAGCCTTTGCCGTTCTTGGATTGCTATTTGTCTGTAAATACCTGCCTGAAACTAAAGGTAAATCATTGGAGCAGCTGGAAGAGTCGCTTTCGAATAAACATTTTTAGATTTTTCAGCAATGAGTTTCAAAGGGGATATATCTGTGAATAAAAAAGTTCGATGGGGAATTGTTGGAGCAGGGCGTATCGCGCACACCTTCGCTAAAGATATAGCTCATACGAAATCGGCTGAATTGGTTGCTGTTGCTGCACGTAGTTTGGGCAATGCTACCTCTTTTGCTTCTGAGTATGACATAGAAAAACAATATGGAAATTATGATGAGCTGTATCATGATGCAGATGTTGATGCGATCTATATAGCAACGCCACACAATCTTCATGTTCAGCAGGTATTGGATGCGCTGAAAGCGGGCAAGCATGTACTGTGTGAAAAGCCTGTAACGGTTAGTGCTGCAGAGTGTGAAGAGCTTATTGCATGCGCAAAAAGTATGAATTGTTTTTTTATGGAAGCGATGTGGACTTATTTTTTACCGGCGGTTGTTCAGGCAAAGCGCTGGGTGGAGCAGGGGCGCATCGGCCAGATTCGTCATGTTAAATCTGATTTTGGTTATCCTCTTCCTTATGACCCTGATCGTCGTGAATATGACGCTGCTTTAGCTGGCGGGTGTTTGTTGGAGATGGGTGTTTATCCCGTTGCTATGGCGCATATGTTTATCCAAGAAGACTTGTTGCAACATTATTCGAGTGTAAAACTGGCTCCTAACGGTGTAGAGACTGACGTATCAACTATTATTACTTACCCGAATGCAATTGCCACTATTGGTAGCTCCTTCAGTGCCAAGCTGCAAAACTGGACTTATGTGATCGGTACGGATGGTTATATTGCTATTCCTGATTTTTGGCGTGCTGATAAATGCTATTTATATAAATTGGATGAGCAGGTAGATGCATTTTTTGATGGTCGAACAACACTTGGTTTTGATTATCAAATTGAGTCGGCAAGCTGCGATATTTTAGCGGGTAAAATCCAATCAGATGTAGTGCCGCATAGTGCAAGTTTGCGTTTTCAGCGGCTGATGGAACTCATCAAGACCGAGTGGAATTGTCTTGGATAGGTTCGCATCGACGAAAGAGTTTTCTGTGTCTGATCGGAGGTATGTGTTCAGGGGGGTAATGGTAGCCAGTAACGATATAAGTTGTTTCGATTTTCATCTGATAGAAATGGATTGTTAAGTTTCAATATTTTTCGGTTTTTTATATTAGCTTGAGTAATGCTATCGCCGTGATATTGCCAAAACAATTTATCAAACTCACCGCGCGCATAAAGAGTTTGCAATCCTCTTTCTATGGCATTAGCGAGTTCAGCGTTTTCTTTGTTAACAAAATAATAAAAAGCTGTTGGGTAATAGATCATTAGGTGCTTATCAATCGCCAGATTTAGATGTTGATGGTTATTCAGCTCAGAATAGATCTCTAAAATTGAGCGGGGAAGATAGTCTATATGCCCCGTTTGTAGCATTTTGAACAATCCTTCATAGCTAGGGGTAGGTGAAACACTGAGTTCATTGTGTTGAAGAATTTTTGTGTCTTGCCAGGCCTGACCCTGTCCGCAACGCAAATGCGCTAATTCGGATATTTGGGTGATTTCTGAAAAGGCTGCTTGCTGGTTGTCACGGACAAGAAGCAAGCGCCATCCCATTAAACCGCGATCAATCGGAAATGGAATTTGCCGAAAAGACGGGTCTCTTTCCGGGTCACTAAAATTCCATGCTACTGACAAGTCGCCTCGTTGGATTAATTGAAATTGACGCGTAGCGGAAAAGCCGCGCCCGAGTTCCTTAACTTGATACTGTTCACCTGAGGCATTCAAGGCCTTTTTTAATAATTCTATGTAGAAGTGATTGCGAGAGTCATTGTTGTAGTTTGAGTCCGATCCTGGGTAGTAAACGATTCTTGCTTTCGAGTTGGAACTGTTTTCTATCGAATCGGCAAAGACTAAAGAGGAGTGAAACCCAAATAACAGTATACCCCAGATGCAATACCAGTGTATTAGCGTAAATAAACCTGCTCGATGGGCCCTTGTAAATATGTAGGGAGGTAAGTAAACCATGGTTAAAACCTATGGTGAGTAAATGGCATTTGAATTCAAGCAGGAAACAATTCTAAAAGGACAGACTGAAGTTAGGCTTCACCATAATGCCTATTATAGATCATGATTTAAGTGCCATCTTGCTGAGAAAGGAAATCTTAAATTCTAGATAGGTGAGGCTAGTGAAGTCTGGGAAGTTCTGTTATTGGCAAAGGGAGGGTAGTGATGACGATTGTTGGAAATGGCTCTGATCCTTAAGGGCGTAACTGTCTGATGTGTAGTTTTTATTTGAATACATTATAAATATAGGGCTTTTAGTTATTTTTATCGTCTGTAAAGTATTCCGGATGTTCTTGTGGAATCAATTTTAAAATATTAAAAACATCCTGCATGTGTAGGCTCATGGATTGTATTGATTTTTCTACTGCGCCAATTTTTATGGCATTTAGAATTGCTGCGTGTTGCGTTATGACGCGCTTGTATTGATCTGATAAGTTAAAACTTAGATTGCGTATTCTATCCATGTGGGCTTTTTCGCTTTCAATCAAATGTCCAACTCTTGGATAAGGAACAAATTTGGCGAGAGTTTGATGAAACTCATCATCCAACAGCTGAAATGTCAGTGAATCATTGGCTTTCACCGCGTTCTTCTGTTCGGTGATAATTTTTTCGCAAGCCAATACCACTTCATTTCTTAGGCTGTCATCTGAATTGGCTGCAAGTTGGCTTACTACCGATATTTCCAGTGCCTCTCTAATAAATCTGGCTTCAAGAATTTTTTCCATACTTAATTTAGATACATAGGTTCCCCTTTGCGGGAGTACTTCAATGAATCCGATGTTGTTGAGCTTAATCAAGGCTTCTCTTACGGGGGTTCTGCTAACTCCAAACTCTTGCGCGAGAGCTGTTTCAGAGATCAACTGGCCTGGCATCAACTTCATACTTATAATTGCATTGCGAACAAATTCAAAAATTTGGCTCGCGGCAGGTCTATGGTAAGACAGCGCATTGGGCGGGGTATTCATATTTGTGAGAGATTGCATAGCCATGATAGTCGTACCGATTTGTTAACAAATAATGACTACGTATAAGTAGCCATTATTGAGAATTGATATTAATGTGTTGTTAAATTCATACTGCGCCTTGTAGTCTGTCCTCTACTACAGAGCTGGTAGAAAATTGATAACGCATGTTGCGATAGACACATATGTCTGTAATGTTTTCGGGTGTTCCTATTGGGGCAGAGCGATAATTGGTCGATACACGATATTTACCTGTAACCGGCAATACTTTGTGCCAGGTATGACCATGCAGCAGAATAAGTGTGCCCTTTTTAGGGATAAATGTTTGCTGCTCGGGAAAATCAACATCGTGATCACACGCTGGTAGTAAACCTATTTTGTGAGAACCTTTTACTGCCATAGTGTAGCCGCCCGTTTCTTCGGTGATATCCATGGTGTAGATCAAGCGGTTCATGTTAAAGCGAGATGAGTCTTCCGGTGGGCAGTCTTGATGCCAAGCTTGCCCCTTAGTGCCTTGCCTTGAAAACATCACCATGCAGTATTGGGTATACCAGTCATCACCAAGAATAGCTTGAGTAAGCGCTACGAGCCGAGGGTCGTGCTCTACCGTATCAAATAGATGCTCGCCTTCACGTTGCGGAAACCAAGGGATCACTTCAGTTTCGGACTTTTCTAAAAATTCTGCGTTATGTGAGAACTCTGGCGACTCACCAAAATGATCCAGAATTTTTTGGTTGTAGCTATCCATTAATTCTGCTGAGAAAAAGTTTTCCAGCATGATGTAGCCATCGCGCCAAAATTGTTCTGCAAGTTGTTGATAATTCATAACTGTAAATTCCACCTAATCAGGGACGACTTTTCTGTACAAAATGTGACTTGGAAATTTCTTTGGAAAACCTTTCCAGAATAATAGGGTTGCCTTCAATGCGACTGTCTCCCCAATAACTCTGCTTGCATCCTTCGGCACCTGCGGTAGCTTCTGGTTCGCAATACCACATGGATTGCGTATGCCAATTAGTGTTGATGTAAGCAGCAGCGCGAATTACATCGCGATTTTCCTCAATATAGTCAAAGTAGTCCTGATACCAGGTTTCCCATAAATCATCGACAGTGATGGCTACTGGGTGATTGGTAAATATGCAGCTTGCTGTTAGTGTGGAGGTGCTAAATGCGGCTGGTGCAGCTTCGGAGATCATGACAGGTTTGTGATGGGCGCGAGCAAAGTTTAACACGCGATCATGTTGGGACACAGCGCTAACCTGTGGTGTAAACCACTCGGGATTTAACGCGTCGCAATTCCATTGGTATTTACGATAATGCTCGCCATAAAATTTGGAAAATGAAACCCAGTCTACAACATCATCGCCGGGATAGTAGGTCTCTAAATGATTCGGATCGCTGACTTTGTATATACCTTGGTCGCGTAACCATGAGGCAGTTTGCCATACGGTAGCAATATTTTTTGCATCCAATACGTCGATTCGCTGTTTGATAAAGCGGAAAGTTTCCTTATATGCTTCCGGGTTATAGCAATTCCAAGGACCATCGAATTCATAGCCTATGCGCAAGAATATCTGACGATCTGACTCTTTGAGGAAGGTCAGCAGTTTATCTACTTCACTGCGATAATAGGACACCAGCTCAGGCGTTACCTCTCCATCCACAAGCCCTGCAACGGCTTTAGTGGGTATGGATTTGCAGTCATCGTGTGCATCGGTAATGTCCAAGCCAACGGCTAGCGCCGCGCCAGGGAATTGATTTAGAGTTTCAACAAAATTATTTCTTCCTGATCCATAATCAACATCGGAGGTGACGCCGGCAAGGCTGCCAAATTTAAAGGAGTGAGCGATTTTGGTGTATAACGTCACTCCACCAGGATAGGGAAAGTTGGCGTCCTTATCTAATACGTCTGTCTTGAATGCATTCAGGGTTTCTGTATCTTGCCCCATTATGAAAAGCACTTTGTCATTATCCGGCAAAAGTTTCGCGGCCAGCGATGGTGATGAGCTGGCAACTGACTGGGTTTTATCTTCTACTGGCGCAGTAGCTGATTGGTTGTCAGCGGAATCTTTTTTGCATCCTGTCAGTCCTATTAACAGTAGCAGCGGCAAAGCTTTATATTTCGCATTTGATTTATACATACCTACCTCATATTGTTATTCATCAAACTCTTCATAAGAAAACCAATCAAAATCAGCGGTAATTCCTTTGCCGGTTAAATCCTGGCAATTTAAGCCTATAAAGGCACCGGTAAAGGCGGCACGATACTTGTGCCCTCCGTATCGAACGTAATCGTCAGACAGTATGCTGCCATCAAGTTCTGGCCCTATGGATACCCAGGAGCCCGGAGCATTGGTGTGCGAGTAAGAAAACTGAAGTGATGACTTATTCCAATTTAGTTTTAAGTGCACGGGCTCATGCCGAGAGAAAACGGTTATGGCTGTTTCAGGTTCAGTGGCAACTCCGTTATCAACCTTCATGATTTTAAGTTGGTTTTTATTAGGTTGAGCATCTGCAGCTGATACATACAAATAAATATAGTGGTTGGTATTGTAGTAGCACACCAAACCTGCCATTTGTTGAAATGATTCCGGCTGAAAATCTAATTGGCAACTTGCTTGAACATGGAAAGCTTGAAGTCTTCGAGCTATAAAGCTTTGCGAATGTGTAGAGCTAAGTGATTCCCTGCCGCGCAGGCGCAAATAACCCGGGCGCTCATGCAAGCTTAACCAGGATTCATTGATCGGAACCCGCAATGATTGCCATATAAGTGACAAGTTGGTCTCATTAAAATGATCCAAACTGGGTGCGGGCTTATAAGGTAGGGAGGGTGCATTCAACCCCTGTATATGTAGCCTTGTTGTTTTTTCAGGATGGGAAAGCTGAGGCCAGTCATTTTCCCAAACTATTTCCTCAATTAAAGTTTCTCTTCCTAGAATGCACCGGCGTCTAGGCATTAACGGTCTGCTGCCCAAGTACACGGCATACCATTGTCCTGTTGCGGTTTCTACCAGGTCACCATGCCCGGTTCGCTGAAAATGAGCTTGAGCGTCATCTTTTGCCGTAACAATCGGGTTATGTGGGTGCAGCTCATAGGGGCCGGTGATTGCCCTTGAGCGTGCTATTGACACAGCATGGCCGTACTCAGTACCGCCTTCCGCCGTCAAGAGGTAATACCAACCGTTTCTTTTATAAATATGAGGGCCTTCAGTGCAGCCTAGTTCAGTGCCAGGGAATATGTCGTAAGTGTCGCCAATCAATTCTTTGGTTTCTGTATCAAACTCTTGTAATTGTATGCCGCCAAAAAACCTTCCGTTGCGGTGATCGACAACCATATTGACCAGCCACTTTTTCCCGTCCTCATCATGATAAAGAGATGCATCAAATCCATTTGAATTGAGATAGGTAGGTTCAGACCAAGAGCCTTCTATGTTAGTCGTTGTAACCAAGTAGTTAGGGGTGTCCTTCCAGGGGCCATCAAATGAGCGCACATTGCTGTAAACCAGATAAAAAATACCATTGCTGTAGCTTAGGCAGGGAGCCCATACGCCGCACGAGTCAGGAGTTCCTTTCATGTCCAATTGGGATTTTCTGTTGAGCGCTTGGCCAACG
The DNA here is from genome assembly GCF_008806975.1 of Cellvibrio sp. KY-GH-1. Taxonomy (NCBI): domain Bacteria; kingdom Pseudomonadati; phylum Pseudomonadota; class Gammaproteobacteria; order Cellvibrionales; family Cellvibrionaceae; genus Cellvibrio; species Cellvibrio sp. KY-GH-1. Next base: position 3,218,582 of record NZ_CP031728.1, on the reverse strand, counting down.
AGCTGCCATTCGGATAGATTTCTTGAACGATGAATTTGCACTCCGGGAAACCATTCAAAGGTGGATGTTGCAATATAAAAAACATCATCGACGCGAATGATACTGGGGTCTGGGTTAAAGCCTCTTAGAATCGGATTCGTAATAATATTATTCATGAATAACCTTTTTATTCTACTGGGGTGCTGGAGTTCATTGTGAAATCACAATTGCCCCATCCTTAATTTTCAATTAGCGCTTTCGTATCACAGTATGAGGGGCTATTGAAGCCTGAGTGCATTTTGGTTGTGTCAGGTGATAACTGCATTTTTGTTGTTTGACAATCCATTATTTATTCGTTAATGTTAACGTTAACTGATCGCTAAAGCAATAACCTTTGTTGTCGCCTAAGCTGTCTTGTTAATGTTGTTGGTTCAGGAACCCCTTGATATTTCTTTTGCTGTGTATTGAGGGTTATCGTTTGGCGATCGAGTTTCGATCGCCTTTTTTAATCGCTACCGAGAAGGACGTGGTAACAGGAATCTTCTTGAGGGCGTTTTGATGCTGCGAAATATCCATTTTGTGTGTGCTGTGCTTGCGCTGCTTGTCAGTTGTAAGTCAGTAGCGGAGGTAATATCAACTCCGCCTATTGCAAATAGCAATGATCGTTACTGTTTGGAAATGTTGCGCTTGGCGCTTTCTTATGCCGATAAACAATATGAAATTCAACCTCAGCAGGGAGGTGAAAAAACCTTATTAAGAGTAATTAATGAGGTTCAGGGAGGGCAAATGCATGTCATGTGGACTGCCACTGACAAAGAGAAAGAGGAGCAGCTTCTACCAATTAGAATTCCTCTCTTCAAAGGAATGTTCGGATTTAGAGTTTTTATTATAAACCGTGATACTCAATCGAAATTTGATGGCATTGAATCATTTGATCAACTCAAAAACGCAATTACTTTTGGGCAAGGGCGAACTTGGGCAGATACAGAAATTCTTAAAGCGGGTGGGTTGACAGTAGTCACTACGATGAAGTTTTCTGGCTTGATGCACATGGTTGATGGAGGAAGATTTGATGCTTTTCCTCGTGGGGTGCACGAACCTTGGTCAGAGCTTGAGGCATTCTCACAGCTTAATTTGAGTGTCGAAAAAAATTTAGTGCTGCATTACAAAATGCCTTTTTACTTTTTTGTGAGTAATACCAATAGAGAGTTGGGGCGTGATATAGAAATGGGATTGAATCGCGCTATAGCGGATGGCTCGTTTGATCGTATGTTTTATGCCAATGAAGCAGTACAAAGTGCTTTGGAAAAGGCTAATTTGAAAAATAGAAGAGTTTTTGAAATACCCAATCCAAACCTTAGTTCAGCTACGCCAATCGAGCGTAAAGAACTGTGGTTGGATGTGGAAAGTTTGTAATGTCGTGTCGTCAGGAGAGCCAACCCATATCTCTCCGTGTTCTTGCCCCCTTTTAGGGGGCTTTTTTATCACCTCATTGACATCAAACAAGTTTTTCCCAGGGTTCATCTGCGATATACATAAAAATAGTGTTAATAATTTGTTCGTCATAATGATAAGTGCGTCTTCAAAGCGCGCGGATAATTTCAGCTTTTCACCAGATAAATCCTTTAAGGCTCAACATAAAAGCAATAATCAGTATTCATCTCTATGAGGGAAGACTTATGTCTAAACACTTATCTACCAAACAGCGGTTTGGTCGGTGGCTTGTTCCTGCGGCACTAATCATCGGCGCCTCCGCTTCTACCGGTGTGGCTGCCGCTGAATCAGGCGTATTTGGCATGCAAACTAACGGAACCATCTACCATTTGGATGGCGGCCAGTCCGCTAACTTTGTGTATCTCTGTGTGAATGGTGACTGCCGCACCGCCACCAAAGTGGGTAACCGTTACGAGCGCAGTTTTGGCTCTGCAAACACCAGCACTAGCTACAGTATCGAGTTCAAAGTTCAAGATAATGCGACCGGCCAGTGCATTACCTCTACATCGGTAAAACCTGGTCAGGCGGTAGCCTCTACCCCATGCTTTTCTGGCAATGTGCCCGTTAGTTCTGCAGCTTCAAGTCAGGCTTCAGCAAGCAGCAAGCCGACATCTAGTGTGCCTGCATCTAGTAGTAAACCGGCGAGCAGTAGTGTCGCGTCTTCAGCGTCGAGCCAAGCTATCAGCAGCGGTGTTTTCGGTTTAACAGCTGGAGGTACCTTGTACCATCTCGATGGTGGCCAAACGGGCGGCTTTGTTTTTCTGTGTCTGAATGACAACTGCCAATCAGCCAATAAAACCAATGGTCGCTACGAAGCGAATTTCGGCAGCCTGAATGCGGGTAGCAGCTACAAAGTGGGGTATAAGATTCAGGATAATGCGATTGGCCAATGCTTATTTGACGGCACCTTGACCCCCGGTAATGCCTATTCTCAAACGTCTTGCTACTCAGGCGTAGTAAACCCTAGCTCATCCAGCGCACCATCTTCAATTACTGCAAGCTCAAGTTTGCCCGCAAGTTCCAGCACACCTTTATCCTCGGTTCCTGGTTCTAGTAGCAAGTCTTCTATGGTCGTGAGCTCTAGTAGTTGGTCATCAATTACACCTAGCTCCAGCAGCAAGTCATCGGTGCCATTAAGTTCTAGTAGTAAATCTTCTGCTGTTATATCAAGTGATAGCAGCTCAAGCAATCCATCCTCAAGTGCAATAGGTACTGATACGTTTGGTGTAGAAAAAATTGATGCGACTACCGCGTTATATTGGGTAAAGGATAATTCGTCTTGGCCTCGCGGTGGTGACTACTACAGCTGTAAAAACGGCGATGCAGATTGCTATCGTGCTGAATTAAAAAATGGTCGCTGGGAGCGCACACATACCAATATGACTCCCGGTAATTACAAGGCTGTGTTGAAGGTTCCTGGATTGGGAGTAGATCAATATCCTAGCTTGAGTTTTTCTTGGGCGGGCGGAGGTAGTTCCGGTAATTCGGGCTCCGGTTCCGGTTCTGTTGGCAGTGGTGGTACACGCATCATTGCTCCAAGTTTAAATCCGGAAATTTACCCTGCGCTGGATATTCAGCATGATGTCGCTACCGCATCTAACTATCTTGCAGGTGGTTTGCACAATCCGCAGTATTTTGGTCATACCCTTTACACATTTGCTAACGATTCCGCAGGTGTTAGCAATTGCTCAGGTGGTTGTGCGGCGAACTGGCCTCCATTGGTTGTGACTGATAACAAAGCATTGGTCGCTATGACCAGCTTGAAAGGCGCGCTTTCTACTTTCAAACGCGATGATGGTCGCTTACAGGTCGCTTATAAAGGAAAGCCTCTATATTTTTATGCTGCCGATAAAATTCCGGGGGATCGTAAAGGTGATGGTGCAGGTAATGTTTGGTTTGTTGCAGATGCTGAAGTAACTCCAGTAGCTAGTCAGCTTTATCAGCACGCGTTGAAAACACCTTCAAATATGCCTGTAAGCCAAAATGGATTTGGATTTTCGATTAATAATAATCGTGTCAATTTCCAATTTGGTTCTGTATTGGCTGAAGTGTCTGCGCCAAATGTTAGTTTTTTTTGCTCTGCTAATCAGATGGATTTTTCTGAAGTTGCTATAACCAATGGTACAGCGACTATACCTGCTGCTTGTACTTCTGCATCGACTTATTGGTATTTCTTCCGCTACAAGATGAAAAATCCTGGTGCGGGTAAATACGTCATGAGTAATAACCACGACTTTGATCAAGACAGCGCCTATCAATATACCGCGCTCTTTATTAATGATGGGACTCGATTGGATTTGAGTAAACGTGGTCTGTTTGATGATGTAGGTGCGAACTGGATGCGTTTCCGTCATCCACGTGCTTATGATGGCGTTACTGAAGCGATTCGCGATGCAACACATAACTCCTCACGCTTAGCGGAACTGGCGCGTTATTCTATTCACGCCATCGAGTCAACATCGGCTAATGGTGTTATCGATTTAACGCTGGATTTGAACCTGCCAGAGAATCAGGGGCTGGTGCGTTTGGAAGGTTTGGAAAATGGGGCAGGCGATGAGAAGCTGCCTACATGGCGTTATCAGTTTGAGCCATCAAACGGTCAGCGCACCTATTCAATGGGTGGCTGGAGCTATGGTCAGTCGATCAGTTTTGAAATGACAGGTGTGGTGGGGGCGATTGGTTCGCAAACTTACAATACCTATCAGTACTATACATTTGGTTTAGGTTTTCACTCGCCGATTGGTGATCCGCGTTTAGCGCTGGTTGGTAAGGGTGGCACTTACATGCAATTTAATATTAAAAACTACGGTGGAGAATTTAAAAACGGTCATATCGGTGCGGGAATTCATGATGTCATTATGGAAAAGGCCGCTATTTTCACTCAGCACTTAACGACATTGCATGACCCTAAAGAGGTAGATGATTTCTTGTGGGGGCACCATCTGTTTCATGGGGTGAAATTACAGCGCGCCACTGCAGAAATGCCAAGTCAGGAAAATCTTGGGTCGAATCCAGGTGATACAGGTATTGGTCGCGAAATATCCTCGATCAAGAAAGGGGCACCGATTGCCTGTGGTGATTGTCATTACCGGGATGGCCGTGGCTCGGATGTCATTGATACCGCATTCGGCAAACGCATTGCGCCGCCAGTCTTTGGTGTAGGGCTTCTACAATATATCGAGGGGCGTGAAGCCGGATTTACTTGGGCAGGTACTGTACCTACTGTGCGTCAACAGATTAAAAATGCACTTGTAGCGGATCACCAAATTGATCCGAATAATCCCAGTGATATTTCGCCCGAAAACTTGGAATTAATTAATCGCTACACTGAATTTTTAACGGTACCAACGCGTTTTGCTGGAGTCTATGAGCAGCCGGGAGTAAAAGAGGGGGATAAGTTATTCCGTGATATTGGCTGTGCAGGTTGTCACCAGCCGGTACAAAAAACGACGAGTCATGCCCCTGAAAAATTCCGTAATTTAACGATTCGTCCTTATACTGATATGAAAATACATCAGGTTGCCGATGGAAATTATCGCACTGCACCTTTGTGGGGTTTAGGTCGTAATATCGATTTGCTGGAGAATAATAACAAATTAGTGGCAGGTGATTTGGCGATGGGAATTGCGCTTTATGGAGGTTCAAATCAAGAGGCTATGGATAAGCATCATATGCGCAAACGACCACTGATATTTTTACATGATGGAAGAGCGATTTCGTTGAAAGACGCTATAGTTAAGCATAGAAATGCCGGTGCCAAAGCCAGTGATGCGGATGCGGTCATTAATCGTTTTGAAGCTCTAACAGCAGGCGAACAGGAGAATATTATAAAATTCTTACGGAGTTTGTAATTAATCAGAAAATAGCCATGCACTCTTGCATGGCTATTTTTCATTATTCATAACTATAGGATATAAGTGGTTAGGATAAGTCAGCGGGTTGTCTAGTTTTCGAGTGACTTCGAAAACTATGGAGACACAATGAAAAATCTTTCTGCAGTGTGGCTATTTATATTTTCTACATTTGTTCCGCTTTCTGCATTCGCAGAAAAGATTAACATTTCCCTCGGGGTGTATACTGAACATTTGGAAGCCTTTCAATCCGTATTATCAAGCGGGCAGTGCCCAGATCCTAGAAATTACTTGGTCAGTGATAATCAAATACTCACTGAGTTTCTAATATTATGTGAGGCAATAAAATTAGGCGGTCTTGAGCCAAAGATTGAATTCAAGGCATTTCCTGTCTATGTACGCTTACTGCGAGAACTGGATGGCAGTTCAATTGCTGCTTTGGCCTTCGGCGGTTGGCGGCGCGATTTGGATATATCCCGTTTTTACATCTCACCCCCTATCATTCCTCCGAATACATTTACTAAAGGCTTTTTTGTGAAGCCGGAAAATCAACATGCATTGATGGCTAACTCTAGAGAACAATTGGCTTCGCTCACTGCTGTTACAAGTGCGGGATGGAAAGTTGATGTAGAGAGTATTAGCTGTGTTGGATCAAAAATGATTAGCGCTCGCACCTATGTAAATATGTTTCGCATGGTAGGAGCGGGCAGGGCTGATTATTTAATTACGACTTTTCCTGCGGGTGATGACCTTAATGTAGATTTTTACGGTGTTAAGTTGCGACCGATTCATGGCGTAAAAATAGTATTTAAGGATTCATTGCATTTTGCGGTTAGTAAAAGCCACCCTGATGGAGCAAAAATATTTGCAGCGCTTGAGCTAGGTATGCAACAACTTATAGCTGATGGCACCATTGATTATGTGTTGGCTAAGCTGGGTATCATTAATCACAATGTAACGTCCTGGAAGGATATAGGCTGTATCAAATAGTTGCATTAGGTTGTTTGTAGTTAGGTGATAAAAATGGCTCTGACTTTAATTTTTATTAAATCAATAAATAAAATTTGATTTGGCGCAAATTGGGTTGCATCAAATTAAATATCATGCCTCTGGTAATCATAGCATCAGCGAGGCATTAAATGAATTACCAAGACTTTTCAGAACAATTTTGGAAGCAGGGATATATTGTTATTGAAGATTTCTTCCCTGTTTCACAAATGGATGATCTAAATAAATTAATTCTTGCCCATTATGGTGATGATCCAGCGTTCTACCATAATCCTGAATTTTTGCAAAAGACCAATACCGAAGTAATCCCCTGGTTTCCTCGGCGCGAAGGTGAGCAAAAATTTGATCTTATTGAGAAAAGTGAACATTTTATCAATCTAACGAATGCCATTTTAAATGACGATTGGAAGTCATTGTATTGTATGGTCATGTTCTCCAAGCAAGGAACAAAGGGGCAGTCTTGGCATCAAGATTGTCCACCAGAGGACGCTGAAAAGTTTAATATGAATAGGCTTATCTATACACACGATGTTAATGAGCACACTGGTGGTCAAACGGTGGTCTATCCAGGCTCTCACAAGTTGGGTGTATTACCTGCGGGTACTGAAACCCATAAGGATTATGCCGAGCAGGTAATTTTATCACCCAAAAAAGGCACATTGGTTATTCTGCATGGCCATACATGGCATAGAGTTTTGCCGCTTAAGGGTAAATATCGGGTATCTACTAATTTTCGTTGTGCTCCGCAGGGCACGCCTGATGATATTACGGACATATGTGTTTATCCCAATATGCGTTATCAGTTCTCGATCAATAAAGTTATTGAAGAGCGAGTACCTGGTGCATATGGCGCGAAAGTTGGTTATTAAATACATGAGCTGCTTGCGCAGCTTAGACGCTACGCAATGCTCAAAAAATAGGCCTTACTACTACATTGCTACAGTTTGAACTTATCTACGATTGCTCCTTGTTTTATTGCTAGTTCATTTAGGCTTTGCCCACTGGTGGTGAGTTGTTCTAATACTTGTTGTGTGAGTGCTGTACTTGTCGATATACCGTTAATATTGCGAGATATTTCAGCTGCTGTTTTTTGTTGCTGTTCGGTTGCTGTGGCAATGTGAGAAGCCATATTTACAATTTCTCTAATCAGCTTATTAAATTCGCTGATATTGTTGGCAACGTCCTTATTCTTTTTGCTGCTCTTCTCCATTGCTTGCACACAACTATTCATATTTTCTACCGAGGTTTTTACCGCGCTTTGTAGTTTGTTAATCATGTTGCCAATTTCAATAGCTGATGAATTTGTTTTCTTGGCTAGATTGCGTACCTCATCTGCAACGACGGCAAAGCCTCTCCCCTGATCTCCAGCTCGCGCCGCTTCAATAGCAGCATTTAATGCCAATAGATTGGTTTGCTCAGAGATGTTGCGAATCACATCCAGTACGCGACTGATATCTGAGCTGTGTTTTTCAACACCATTTGTGAGTCGAGCGGATTCACCTAATTGTTCGCTAAGTATTAGTGTTATGTTTAAGTTTTCTGCAACAGATTGGCTGGTGTCCGAAGCTATATTTTGGGCGCTCATTACATGTTGATGAGTAAGGGATGCTGAGTTTGCAACCTCAGCAAAAGACTGCTCCATTTCCGTCATTGCTGATGCAACACTCATTGCCTCGCGAGTTTGGGCGATAACTTCGTTTGTGGCGGTAGAAACTGCCTTGGCATTGGTGTCTGTTGCCTTGTTTATTTGTGCTGTGCTTTGCGTTATTTCTTCAACTATATGCCTGAGTTGATCAATGGTGTTATCGAAGTTTATGCATAGCTCACCAAATTCATCAGGTTTCTTATAGTTTGCTTTATCTTTTAAGTTTCCTTGCGACAACCCGTTTAGCAGTTTCATCATGAGTTTTAACGGGCGACGAATAGAGTTGGGTATGGTTAATGTGAGAAAAATGGCGATTGCTACCGAAGCACTAAATATAATCGCGAGTATATTTATGCCTCTGCTGAAATCGGCACTAGCAGAGTTGGTTGCATCGAGAACAGCTTTATAGGCTTGCGATAGCAGTAATTTTACCCGGCTGCTACTTATGTTTTCATAATGCGTTATTTTTTTTAAGGCGTTATTTTTCTCTTGGAATAATTTATTTCTCTTTTTTATGTTTTCTATGAGTCCACTCGTTTCCTGAAATTTTATTAACTGATTTTTTAATTGAGTCGCGCTTGAAAGTTCAAAGTCGATATTTTTTATTATTTGTTGAGACGTTGATATGTTTTTTTCGATAATTACGTTGTCAGTACTAATTTCTGCTTGGTTTAGCGCAATGTATAATTGAATCAGCTTGTTGAAATTTTCGGTTGAAATACTGCCTAGCGTTTCTTTACTCTGGATTAACTCGCCAAATACTATCAGGTCTGATGTGATTTTATTTTTTGTGATCAAGTACTCTTCATGAGCCTTCATCAGTATATCTGCTTGCAGAATAACGGCATTAGCATTTTCTTTGACCACATTTAAGTTGATGATTTGATTGGCTTTATCTGCCAGGTCTAGATTCTCAGAGCGCTTTAGATCTGATTGAAAGTTCTCTAGTGCATCAACGTATTCCTGTCTGTTTTTTTCAAGATCCTCTACTTTTTGGCTGGACACATAACGAATAATACAGTTAGCCACTGTTGATAGGGATTCGATTAGATAATTGCCCGCTTCTAAATTGCGTATCTCGCGATTCACCAATGTATCTACGTTGCCCTTAAGCTGGCTTCCCATATGCCAGGAAACGCCGGTCACAATTACGATTAATCCTGTCATGAGCACAAAACCGAAAATGGCCTTTTTGATTACACCTAAGTGAAATGATGCTTTTGTGGGGAGTGTTTTAATCATACTTTTTGATTCTGTTTTGGATGTTTAAGAACTTTTTAATTTATGGTCTTTGTCCTTAGATCAGCCAAGTATTGAGTAGGCTGAAATACTCTTCGTTAAGATCTATCGCTGAATATATTTCTGCATCACATGCCTTTGTGCTACAAATAAACTCGATAGCGATAACATTAACATTAGCCTATAGTAAATCGAAAGATAGCTGTTTTGAGCATTATTTTTTGCGCTATGAAGCTGATTAAAGTTTTTCAGCTGTATAAATTGGTGTTTATTTCCCGGGGCAGTACTTTTAAGGTGGCATGAATATTATGGTTATAAAGAATCATCTGTATTTATCATTGGTTTCTCTTCTGGCAAGTTATTTATTCTTTTCTGGATTGGTTTTTGCTCAAGAATTAATTGTGCTTAATGAGCGGGGCAAGCCAACGCGGGATGTATTGGAGTTGCTGGGTGATATGAAAAGTGGTGATTTCGGGAGGTCAATTTATGCCGTCAATGATGCCAGTGCTTTTCACAGCGAGTTGGTGAATGGGCCGACTGACGGGACTAAAGCCAGATTAATTGATTTTACCGGTGATAGCTGTGTAACGCCTGACAATTGTTTTTCCCTATTGTTCTACAAGTCTTATCACGGCTATTTGGATCTTAGTCGTTATAGCGCCTTAGTGTTTGATGTGAAAGTGGAAACATTCCCAAGCAGGCCAATCGGTATTCGGATCGGCAGTTATCCCACGAGAGCAGAGATTGATATTACGGATCGGCTGCCTTTAGCTGGCGAAGGTTGGAAAACAATTCAATTAACCCTTAAGGAGTTCAACGATAATCTCTATGAGAACTTTTCATCCGTTTACACTGAGGATGTGTTCAGTATTGGTACTACCGGAAAGGCTCGACTTCTTTTAGCTAATATTCGCTGGGTGGAATAATTAGAACGCTACCCTGATTATTGCTAAAGGTGCTAAAAAATCAATAATAAGAATATTTAATTAAGCTGGCTGCAGGCGAGGTTTTTTGTGCTATAATGTGGTAACGATAACGCTATTGATATTGGTTGTGTTGCCTTAGCGTTCTTTGGAGGTTTTTATGGGGCCAGTTGCCAGATTTGACCGCCTTTAAGGTACGCCATGGATTTGACGAATAACTAATTATTCAGAGCTTTTTCATTCATGCCTACTAAGCGACGCCCTCTTATTGAACCTCTTGAGCCTCGCCTACTATTTTCTGCCACCGCTGATGCCGCTGTTTTTGAATACGGTGATTTTGATGGGTATAACCTTGTTCAGGCAGCCGAGTCGCTAGATTTAATCAGTGTTTATTTTCCGACAGAGCCAGTGTTGGTTGGCGCTTTGGATTCTTTCGATGATGTTTATTCCACATCTTCAGCGACAACAGCTACTTCGACAACTGTAATTTTTGTTGATACCAGTGTAGATAATTATTCTACATTGGTAGCTGATATTTATTCTCGATACGACGCTAATTCAGTCGAACTTCTGTATTTGGATCAGGCCGTGGGTGGTGTTGAGCAAATTACGGAATATCTAAGTCATTTTTCCAACGTGTCATCCATTCATCTCATTTCTCACGCGGTTGCGGGAAATTTGCAATTGGGTGGCCAGCTTCTTAATGAGCGCAATCTTGAGGAGCATAAAACTCAAATTTCTTCTTGGCGGTCTGCGTTGACTGCAGATGCAGATATATTGCTCTACGGTTGTACTCTCGGTGCAGATACGAGTGGCGAAAACTTTTTACAACGTTTACATCAATTGACGGGCGCCGACATTGCTGCCAGTGATAATTTGACGGGTAATAGCCGAGCTGGAGCCGACTGGGTTCTCGAACGGCAAATAGGAACCATTGAAACTAATTCTCTTTTTTCGCCCGATACAGTTTTGGCTTGGAGTGGTGTTTTAGCCGATATCACTTACATAGATACTGGCGAGCCAGCTGACCCCTCATTAAATTCGGATACGCTTACTGCATTTCAAATGGGGCAAAGTTTTAGTTATCCCTCAGGTATTTCTGTTGATCAAATTAGTTTGATGTTGAGCTACAACAGTGCACAGGGTGGGGCTCAAACTGTGACCGTGCAATTGTTGGATGCCTGGGGTGGAAATGTGTTGGCGATGGGGACTTTTGTAATTGCGCCAACCGATGCTGATTTTGGTTTTCAGTGGGTTAATTTCGTGTTGGATAACGAGGTTTTGCTTACCGGTGGGAATACTTATGTATTTGCTGTTAGCTCTGACGCGGGCGTCGGCGATAATGCAGTGCGGGCTTCTATCTTTGATCCGGGTACCTATGCGGATGGTACTTACATTATTAACGGAATCGATGATGCTGGTGGGCGCGATCTTGCATTTCGAGTCACCAATTTGGCGGTAGCAAATTCAAGCCCATCAATATCGATTCCTCTAACGAATTATTCGGCTACAGAGCAGGTTGCGGTTAATTTACACGGCACCGGAATTACAGTCGCTGATGCAGATGGCGATTCGTTAACAGTGACATTGGCTGTAAATGATGCAGCGAGCAAATTAACAGCGGTTGTGGGGGCAACTGGTGTGTCGATTACCTCGGGTAATGGCTCTAACAATTTGATTATTACTGGAGCCGCTGCTCAATTAAATGATTTCTTTTCGGGAGGGAATGGGGCAACACTCTCCTACTTGGCGGATTCGGATTCTCCTGCAGCTAATGCAACATTGACGCTCACAGTATCGGATGGCAGCTTGTCGGCTGATGATAGTGCAGCTATCGATATTACTGCAGTTAACGATGCCCCCACTGTTGTTAATGCGATCCCCGATCAAAACGCCACTGAAGATGCTGCGTTTAATTTTCAATTTGCATCCAACACGTTTAGTGATGTCGATGTGGGCGATACGCTGACTTATAGCGCGCAAGTAGCGGGTGGTGGTGCATTACCTGCGTGGCTGAGTTTTGATGCAGTAACTCGCACGTTTAGCGGAACGCCAGCCAATGGTGATGTCGGCACTGTATCGATTGATGTGATAGCCAACGATGGTAACGGCGGTACCGTCACCGATACGTTTGTTATTACCGTTGCCAACACCAATGATGCACCCACTGTTGCTAATGCCATTCCCGACCAAAATGCGACCGAAGATGCTGTGTTTAATTTTCAATTTGCATCCAACACGTTTAGTGATGTCGATGTGGGCGATACGCTGACTTATAGCGCGCAAGTAGCGGGTGGTGGTGCATTACCTGCGTGGCTGAGTTTTGATGCAGTAACTCGCACGTTTAGCGGAACGCCAGCCAATGGTGATGTCGGCACTGTATCGATTGATGTGATTGCCAACGATGGCAACGGCGGTACCGTCACCGATACGTTTGTTATTACCGTTGCCAACACCAATGATGCACCCACTGTTGCTAATGCCATTCCCGACCAAAATGCGACCGAAGATGCTGTGTTTAATTTTCAATTCGCATCTAACACCTTTAGTGATGTTGATGTCGGCGATACGCTCACCTATAGCGCGCAATTAGCCGGTGGCGGTGCCTTACCTGCCTGGCTGAGTTTTGATGCAGTAACTCGCACGTTTAGTGGCACGCCAGCGAACGCCGATGTCGGTACGGTATCGATTGATGTGATTGCGAGTGACGGTAACGGCGGTACCGTCACCGATACGTTTGTTATTACCGTTGCCAACACCAATGATGCGCCCACAGTTGCTAATCCAATCGCCGATCAAAACGCGACTGAAGATGCTGCTTTCAATTTTCAATTTGCTGCGAATACGTTTAACGATGTTGATGCGGGCGATACGCTTACCTATAGCGCGCAATTAGCCGGTGGCGGTGCCTTACCGGCGTGGTTAAGTTTCGATGCGGTAACTCGCACGTTTAGCGGAACGCCAGCCAATGCCGATGTCGGCACTGTATCGATTGATGTGATTGCGAGTGACGGCAACGGCGGTACGGTTACCGATAGTTTCGATATTGTTATCGCCAATACCAACGATGCACCCACCGTTGCCAATGCGATTCCCGATCAAAACGCCACCGAAGATGCTGCGTTTAATTTTCAATTTGCTTCGAATACGTTTAGCGATGTTGATGTCGGCGATACGCTGACTTATAGCGCGCAATTAGCGGGTGGTGGTGCTTTACCCGCGTGGTTAAGTTTCGATGCTGTAACTCGCACATTTAGTGGCACACCTGCGAATGCCGATGTCGGCACTGTATCGATTGATGTGATTGCCAACGATGGCAACGGCAGCACAGTGACCGATACGTTTGTCATTTCCGTTGCCAATATCAATGATGCACCAACGGTCACCAATGCAATTCCAGACAGGGACGCAACTGAAAACTCACCATTTAATTTCCAGTTTGCTGCAAATACCTTTGGTGATGTGGATGTCGGCGATACGCTGACATACAGCGCGCAATTAGCGGGTGGTGGTGCATTACCTGCCTGGTTGAGTTTTGATGCAGTGACTCGCACCTTTAGTGGAACACCTACAAACGGCGATCTTGGTTCAATCTCAATTGACGTGATTGCCAACGATGGTAATGGCGGTATTGTTACAGACACATTTGATTTGACTGTTTATGCGGGCATCAATAATTTACCAACGGTTGCTAACGCTATTCCCGATCAGAATGTGATTGAAGATTCTGTTTTCAATTTCCAATTTGCGTCTAATACTTTTGCAGATGTGGATGTTGGCGATACCTTGACCTATAGCGCGCAATCGGCCGGAGGAGGCTTATTACCGGCATGGCTCAGTTTTGATGCTGCGACTCGCACATTTAGCGGAATTCCGTTGAATAACGATGTTGGAACTTTTTCACTAGAAGTGACTGCCGATGATGGTCGTGGAGGTACTGTCACAGATACTTTCGTCATTACCGTTTCCAATACCAACGATGCGCCCACCGTTGCCAATGCAATTCCCGATCAAAACGCTATCGAAGATACTGCATTTAATTTTCAATTTGCTTTGAATACGTTTAACGATGTTGATGTTGGCGATACGCTCACTTACAGCGCGCAATTAGCCGGTGGCGGTGCATTACCGGCGTGGTTAAGTTTTGATGCGGTGACGCGTACCTTTAGTGGCACACCTGCGAATGCCGATGTGGGTTCAATTTCAATTGATGTGATTGCCGATGACGGCAACGGTGGTACCGTCACCGATACGTTCGTCATTACCGTTGCCAATACCAACGATGCACCCACCGTCGTCAATCTAATCGCCGATCAAAACGCGACTGAAGATGCTGCGTTTAATTTTCAATTTGCATCTAACACCTTTAGCGATGTCGATGTCGGTGATACGCTGACTTATAGCGCGCAATTGGCGGGTGGAGGTGTATTGCCCGCGTGGCTGAGTTTTGATGCAGTGACTCGCACTTTTAGTGGTACACCGGCGAATGCCGATGTCGGTACTGTATCGATTGATGTGATTGCCGATGATGGCAACGGCGGTACTGTCACCGATAGTTTCGATATTCTCATCGCCAATACCAACGATGCCCCAACAATCGCCAATGCGATTCCCGATCAAAACGCGACTGAAGATTCAGCCTTTAACTTCCAGTTTGCGGCGAACACTTTTTCCGATGTTGATGCGGGCGATACGCTCACCTATAGCGCACAATTAGCGGGTGGCGGTGCCTTACCGGCGTGGTTAAGTTTTGATGCCGTGACGCGTACCTTTAGTGGCACACCTGCGAATGCCGACGTGGGTTCAATTTCAATTGATGTGATTGCCGATGACGGCAACGGTGGTACCGTCACCGATACGTTCGTCATTACCGTTGCCAATACCAATGATGCGCCAACGGTCGCCAATGCGATTCCCGATCAAAACGCGACTGAAGATTCAGCCTTTAACTTCCAGTTTGCGGCGAACACTTTTTCCGATGTGGATGCGGGTGATACCCTCACCTATAGCGCGCAATTAGCGGGTGGCGGTGCCTTGCCCGCGTGGTTGAGTTTCGATGCAGTGACTCGCACTTTTAGTGGTACACCGGCGAATGCCGATGTCGGTACAGTATCGATTGATGTGATTGCGAGTGACGGTAACGGCGGTACGGTTACCGATAGTTTCGATATTGTTATCGCCAATACCAACGATGCACCCACCGTTGCCAATGCGATTCCCGATCAAAACGCGACTGAAGATGCTGTGTTTAATTTTCAATTCGCATCTAACACCTTTAGTGATGTTGATGTCGGCGATACGCTCACCTATAGCGCGCAATTGGCGGGTGGTGGTGCCTTACCGGCGTGGCTGAGTTTTGATGCGGTGACGCGTACCTTTAGTGGTACACCTGCGAATGCCGATGTGGGTTCAATCTCAATTGACGTGATTGCCAACGATGGCAACGGCGGCACCGTTACCGATACGTTTGTCATTTCCGTTGCCAATACCAATGATGCGCCCACAGTTGCTAATCCAATCGCCGATCAAAACGCGACTGAAGATGCTGCTTTCAATTTTCAATTTGCTGCGAATACATTTAACGATGTGGATGCGGGCGATACGCTGACTTATAGCGTGCAATTAGCGGGTGGTGGTGCATTACCTGCCTGGCTGAGTTTTGATGCAGTAACTCGCACGTTTAGTGGCACGCCAGCGAACGCCGATGTCGGTACAGTATCGATTGATGTGATTGCGAGTGACGGTAACGGCGGTACCGTCACCGATACGTTTGTTATTACCGTTGCCAACACCAATGATGCGCCCACAGTTGCTAATCCAATCGCCGATCAAAACGCGACTGAAGATGCTGCATTTAATTTTCAATTTGCTGCGAATACGTTTAACGATGTCG
Source organism: Cellvibrio sp. KY-GH-1 (assembly GCF_008806975.1). Classification (NCBI taxonomy): domain Bacteria; kingdom Pseudomonadati; phylum Pseudomonadota; class Gammaproteobacteria; order Cellvibrionales; family Cellvibrionaceae; genus Cellvibrio; species Cellvibrio sp. KY-GH-1. Next base: position 3,202,550 of record NZ_CP031728.1, on the reverse strand, counting down.
ATGGTGATGCACTGACTTATACAGCGCAGTTAGCGGGTGGCGGTGTATTGCCCGCGTGGCTGAGTTTTGATGCAGTGACTCGCACTTTTAGTGGTACACCGGCGAATGCCGATGTCGGTACTGTATCGATTGATGTGATTGCCGATGATGGCAACGGCGGTACTGTCACCGATAGTTTCGATATTCTCATCGCCAATACCAACGATGCCCCAACAATCGCCAATGCGATTCCCGATCAAAACGCGACTGAAGATTCAGCCTTTAACTTCCAGTTTGCGGCGAACACTTTTTCCGATGTTGATGCGGGCGATACGCTCACCTATAGCGCACAATTAGCGGGTGGCGGTGCCTTACCGGCGTGGTTAAGTTTTGATGCCGTGACGCGTACCTTTAGTGGCACACCTGCGAATGCCGATGTGGGTTCAATCTCCATTGACGTGATTGCCAACGATGGCAATGGCGGTATTGTTACAGACACATTTGATTTGACGGTTTATGCAGGCATCAACAATTTACCAACGGTTGCTAACGCTATTCCCGATCAGAATGCGACTGAAGATTCTGTTTTCAATTTCCAGTTTTCATCTAATACCTTTGCTGATGTGGATGCTGGCGATACCTTGATCTATAGCGCGCAATTAGCGGGTGGTGGTGCATTACCTGTGTGGTTAAGTTTCGATGCAGCGACTCGCACCTTTAGCGGAATGCCAACCAATGGTGATGTGAGCTCGATTTCGATTGATGTCATTGCCAGCGATGGCAACGGCGGCACTGTCACTGATACGTTTGTCATTTCTGTTGCCAACACCAACGATGCGCCCACCGTCGCCAATGCGATTCCTGATCAAAACGCCACTGAAGATGCTGCGTTTAATTTCCAATTTGCATCCAACACCTTTAGCGATGTCGATGTCGGCGATACGCTCACTTACAGTGTGCAATTAGAGGGTGGCGGTGCCTTACCCGCGTGGTTAATTTTTAATGCGGCGACTCGCACATTTAGCGGTACGCCGACAAATGGCGATGTTGGTACTGTATCGATTGAAGTGATTGCCAACGATGGAAATGGCGGTATTGTTACAGATAGGTTCGATATTGTTATTAGTGAAGCTATTGGCAACATTAATCAGGCTCCTGTGCTTGTAAATCCCATTCCTAGTCAGAGTGCGACTGAGGATGTTGCATTTAATTTTCAGTTTGCCGCGAATACATTTATCGATGCTGATGTAGGCGATACCCTAACTTACCGCGTACAGTTAGTGGGTGGCGGTGCATTGCCCCCTTGGTTGAGTTTTGATGCGGCGACTCGCACATTCAGTGGGGTGCCCACGAATAATGACGTAGATACGCTATCGATTGAAGTTGTCGCCAGCGATGGCCAGGCGACCTCCTCGGCTCAATTTCAATTGAATGTACTGGTCGTAAATGATCGTCCCATTGCAGGTGAAATGATTGTCATCAACAACCTGGAAGATGCATCGGGGGATCAGCTTGATTTGCGGGTGCTATTTTCGGATGAGGAAACCGCAAGCAGCGATTTGGTGTTCTCTGTAGTGAGTAATTCTAATCCCGGCTTGGTGATTAGCGCAGTCATTGATCCTGCTACCGGCTTGATACAGTTTCATTATGGGGCAAATCAATTTGGCACTAGTGATCTGGTTATCAGGGCGCAAGATGAGCAGGGTGCTTGGGTTGAGTCTGTGGTGCGCATCAATATTGCCTCTGTAAATGATGTGCCTGTGTCTGAGGCAATTGCGGATATTACTGTCTACGCAGGAAGTCTGCCGCTCTCAACGGATTTGCAAACGGTATTCAGTGATATCGAAGATGGGTATTTATTGAGTTGGTCGGTCGTAGAAAATACCAATCAGTTGGTCGTAACAGCAATTCAGATTGACCCTGTTACCGGAATCATGACCTTGGTGTTTGCTGATCAGGCATTGGGGGTATCAGTCGTTACTTTGCGAGCTCAAGACAGTGATGGTGCCTGGGTGGAAACCAGCTTTCAAGTAACTGTGATTGAACCAGAGGTGGTTTCTCCCAGGCCGCCGGTTGAGCCTCCCGTCACTCCACCAGTTGCTCCACCGATCAATCCGCCATCAGTTGAGCGTCCTCTAAATCCTCCGACTGAATTGCCGGTAGTTCCCCCGATAGTGCCGCCAGAAACAATTATAACGCCGCCGCTGCCGAACGAAAATGAGGGGGAAAATACAGGAGATGTTGGTGAGCTAGGAGAGGGTATTTACTCCTCTGATGGAAGTGCGATATCAAGCGGAAATGATGATGTAAACAATACTGATCAAAATGATAAGTCCAGTCGTGACATTGAGCGAGCAAACAAAATGCAGCTCGATAATAATCTTTTGCTCAGCTCGCTTACGGCATCTCCGAGACTCGCTGCCCTGATTGCTCCTGATTCTGGTTTTACACCTTGGGATGCTGCAGATTTTGACAACGAGATTCATCGATTGCGCGCACAAATGGATGAGGCTTTGGAGGAGGAGCAAAATCGTAGAGCTGTAGTCTCAGGGTTAATTTTTTCAATTACTACCGGCATATTGGTCTGGTCTTTGAGAGCAAGTAGCTTGCTGTTGATGCTGGTATCTTTGTTACCTTTATGGCGAGGTTTCGACCCTCTACCCGTTCTTGACGAGGTAAACAAAAAGAAAAAGGAACTTCTGCGGCAGCGTAAAGATAAAAAACAAGAAGATCGTGAAGTTCGTGAAGTGGGGTATTTGTTTGACCACAATAAGGGAGGGTAGATCGCTGCTGAGTAGGTCTCTTTAGTGATAATGAAATGAGAATTGACTCCTTTTTAATCGCATTTCAAGCAATAGTGTGGTTTCAGTGATCTGATTGGTTTAGCAAGTACGAAATTGCTGCTCAACATCGTAAGCGTCCTATCAACCCCACCTAGCCTTGCCCTAAGCGTACATGTAACACGAAACTATGGCCAATATCCTACAAGCTTTTCAGTCTCTACCCACCCTTTTCAGCAAGCAAAATATTTAAAATAAGTAGCGAAAGGACGCTAACCGAAACAGGATGCAACGGTTAAAGGGATTGGTTTAAGGATGAAGCTGCAAAATGGACGACATTAGGGATCAGGCATGATGCCGAGCTGATTGGGAGATCACTTACCCGCGCAGGAAGTAAAGGGGCTAGCTGGATGTGATGCCTCTTTTTTTGACGTTTGGATTCTATTTTTCTAATCCGCATTTAATTTCACCGTCCACGGTATAAGATCTTCTAGCCGATCATCCTCAGTGTGTTTGGGAATTTCTGTCAGCAAATGCTCAGTATACTTCACCGGATTTAGATTATTCCCTCTTGCGCTGGGTTCGTACATTTGGTGACGTGGTTTTTATCGTCGGTGCTTTAGCTGTGAGCTGGCAGGTTGTGTAGGGTTTATTTTCCTCATCAAGAGGTGGTGTGTTAACAATCGATCCAGCTAGGACGCCTGAAAAAAAGAAACTGTGTGCTGCGGTAATTGTGGCGGTAAATAAGGTGTAACAGTTAAGTCTTAAGCCGGATATTGAGTTTAATGTCCGGTTTAATTTAAGAGCACCTCTGAAAATAAGATTTTAAATTCATAAGTTGAACTCTTTTCGAATATTTTTGGGGTGAGTACTACGGCAATTGGTAAGCATGCTCGCTACAAGATCAATCTTTTCGCTCGGCTTCTTTAATCGACTTAATGATCACTTCAATCCCTTCGTGAGGATCTGCTCCTATCGCGTGGCAGTACCTCACGAATTCTACAAGCTCTATCTTCTTTCTATCTTGCTCCATTTTCCCAACACTGGTCCAATGGGCTCCAATCATAGGGGCTAGGTCACGCAAAGTTAACGAAGTTGCTGCTCGCTTTTGCTTCAGCCAAAAGCGAAGCTTTGCATAATGAGGTGAGTACGAAGATGTTTTCATTGTAGCGATATTAGATACAAGCTAGAATGTAGCGAAATTCACTACAATTCAAATAAGCATCAAATGAAGCCAAAACACCTAAAGCATGAAGTATTTAGTGCTTTCCAAGAACTGATAGGAAGCCGTTTTACGGTTGCTCAAGCCGTATCTGTTTACATGGCAAGCCCATTTTGCTCTCACTCGGACGTAAAACCCGCACGGCAATTTGTCTACAGAAACATGAAGCGGCTTATTCAAGCTGGTGAACTGGAAAAAATCGGTCCTGATGGCGGTTGGCAAAAATACCGTTTTACTGAGAGCTTTAACGCAAGGTTAACTGCAGATGTATCTCTCATTTCAGGTCAACCGATAGTGCAAGAGGCATCAAATATAAGTGCGAATCTTATCGAAAGGCTAAATCACCAAAAGTTGGAATTACTTACCACAATGGGTGAAGCTGAAGAGTACGACGCGATTTTCAAAGAATTACCAGAGATGCGCGGGCAAATTCAATCGCTTTATAACGATTCGCGAGATAGGTGTTCCAAATTATTGGGGAAAGTTAAAGCGCTCGAAAATCTCATCTCATTAAATTCAAGATAAAAATATGCAATTAAGACGCTGGCAATCCGAATGTATTTCAAAGGCTCTGCATAAGTTCTCAGTAATGGGTAATCACTTTCTCTGCTTGGCTACGCCAGGTGCTGGCAAAACAGTTATGGCGTCAGTCTTGGCTACCAAACTGCTCGAACATAATCAGATAGATCTCATTCTGTGCTTTTCACCTTCGGTCACAGTATCAAGTGACTTTGAGCAGGCACTTGCAGATCACACCAATGCCCGAATGGACGGACTGTTAGGCTCTAAAGGGCGTTCACTCACCTACCAAGCAATGCTTTATTTAGATGATGAGTTCTGGAAGCTATTTGATACGAACAGGATATTTGTGATATTTGATGAAATTCATCACTGTGCTGGCGATGGATTAGGTAATGCGAATGCATGGGGACAAAAAATTATTCAGCATATTCAAGGTCGTGCTACTTATTCTTTAGCACTTACGGGTACCCCTTGGCGTTCTGATCAAATTCCTATTGCACTTTCGAGTTATTGCCAACAACAAAAAATTCATTGCGATTATGTATATGGTTTGACGCAGGCAGTTGCGGACAACGTGTGTAGAAGCCCAAAAATTACGCTGATTGACAATGATAAAGTTTGGATTAAGCACAATAATGAAGTATTTAAGTTTTCATGCTTTGGCGAGTTACTAAAAAAATCCAAATGCTCCTATCAACAATTGATAGAAAACGAAGCTCTCATTTCCTACTTCATCGATAAGTCGTCAAAAAAATTATCCGCAATTAGAAAACAGCATTCAAGCGCAGGTGGTCTTATTGTTGCTGCCTCGGTAGAGCATGCCAATAAAATTTCCGAGATATTGTATCGTCGGACCGGAGATCAAGCGTATATAGCAACCTATAGAGAAGAAGATCCACTAAACATAATCAATAGGTTCAAATTTAATTCTGAAAAATGGATTATTTCCGTTGGGATGATCAGCGAGGGAACCAATATACCTAGGTTGCGAGTGTGTTGTCATTTAACCCGAGTTAAAACGGAGCTACATTTTCGACAAGTTTTGGGTAGGATATTGCGAAGCAGTACTGAAGCAAATGAAGAAGGTTTTCTCTATATGCCTGCTGAACCCAATCTTCTCGAATATGCCACTCGTGTTGCACAAGAAATACCAGATGGTGTTGCTATTAAATTTGACTCTATGTCGAAGGCGCAAGATCGTGAATGTGATGCTTTAATTCTGAAGGGCGACGATAATCTCGCCACGAGTGTAATCCTGGCGGTCGATTGCAGCTCTACTGACGATTCAGATCTGGAATTAGATCTTAGTCATCAAGCAGGGCTAACTTCACTCGCTAGATCATATGAATCTACAGTTAATATCTTTGGCAGGTTTAAACAAGAACTCCTGTCGCTACCGCTTACTGCTTGTTGATGCTGGCGCAATGCTCAAATATATCGTTCCGACAATTTTTTATTTTTCTTTCGATCTAGCCTGCGAAACTAATTTGTAGTGCATGAAAGAGGCTTAGCTGAAAAATCAAATAACTGCGTGTTGATTTATGTATGAAATTGGTCGTTTTTTGCGTTTAAGAATGACCCAGGATAATAGGTGTTAGTAATCATCCTAACTGGTTTTTTCAATATTTTAAGTTGGTCAATATTCAATGCCAAAATGGGTCCGCATTGAATGAAAATCAATAACTCTATCTTTAAAAGTGGAAACTATGTCTGATATTAATGACGAATTTTATGCTCTGTTAATACGTATATCCTCTCCAAAAACCCGCAGAGCAGGTGACGCTTTTTTCTCAGCTGATCCTCTGGACTTGTCCATTACGTATTCACCAGACAATTTTGATAGCTTCGATGTTCAGCCTGATGGCAAGTCGACTGACATCATCGGTAAGAAATGATGATCCCTTTATGCAGTTATTCTTTCGAACCGAGCAATAATCATCCTTTTTTTCTTGCTGGCTTGTGGAATTTTTCCTCATATTAAAACATCATCATTAAGATACAGTAGTCATTTTCTTTAGAATCATCGAGATGCGAATTCGCACCAATTTTTTCACACAATCGTAAACCATTTACCCACTTTATTGCATCAATTTACCTAATTGGAGCGGTAAGTTGGCATGAGGTTGCGTTGATAAACTGGATAACAGGTGCGGCATTCAAGTGTAGCTGAACAGCAAATATATCTCTGAAGAAGAAAATGCATAAAGGATTGCTCAAAGCCTTGCTGAACAGCTCTGTATTACGACGAAGTTATTTTCAGGCTGAATACTATTTAGGCGCCCTCACTCTGGGGGGATCAATCTAGTTCGGAATGAAAAAATTCTCTAATAATTTCCTGAAGACCTTAAGAGTGCTGGCTCTTGAAGGTTCGCAAACTGTTCTCGCAATTGAAGGACATGTTCTGCCCAGTAGCGCTCGGTATTAAACCATGTAAACGTTGATGGGAATGCCGGATCAGTCCAACGTCTCGCAATCCAGGCGGCGTAATTCAGCATACGAAGAGTTCTGAGGGGCTCTATCAAACATAGTTCTGAATCGTTGAAGTCATGGAACATCTCATAGCCTTCTAACAGTGCATCGAGCTGCGTAGTTCGATCTTGGCGATCACCACTCAACAACATCCACAAGTCTTGTACAGCAGGTCCCATGCGGCAATCATCGAAGTCAACAAATACACCGCGGTCTTCTCGCCACAAAATGTTGCCCGGGTGGCAATCAGCATGAATACGAATTGGTGAATAAGCACACTCACTGAATCGCTGTTCTATTATTTTAATAATATCTTTAGTCAGTGATTCGTAGGCCGGAAGGAGGCTCGGTGGAATAAAATTATTACTCAGGAGAAATTCCCGACTATCGATACCATAACTCTTGATATCAAGCAGTGACCGATGACTGAAGGGCTTTATCGATCCAATTGCGTGTAATCTTCCAAGCGAGCGACCAAGTAATTCTAAAGTGTCTAAGTTATCTAGCTCTGGCGCATGCCCTCCAGCTCGTGGAAATAATGCGAATGTAAATTCTCCGTCCCGATGAGCACTTACTCCGCTTTCATGTACTAACGGTGGAACAATTGGCCACTCTGCTACTGCAAGCTCTTTACAAAAGTCATGCTCCTCACTTACTTGCTCAAACGACCACCGGGACGGTCTATAGAATTTTGCGATGAGGGGCGCAGAGTCGGCAATTCCGATTTGAAATACACGATTTTCGTAAGAATTCAATGCATTTAAACGACCATCACATTGATATCCCAAGCACTCAACGGCATCAAGAATTCGTTCTGGTGTTAAGGTGCTGTAGGGATGGTCTGACATATTTTGAACTCATTAGTAAGGTACATCGGTGCTTTTGGGATCCACTCGCACATCAGTCACTATGCCATACTGAGGAACCTCTCCGCCGAGTTTACGGATAACTTTTGCCATCTCTGCATTAAGATATAGCAGAGACATGTAGCGGCTGCGGGCGATATCCAGATCACGTTTGAGTTGCTCTATCTCAGCAGACTGATTGGGATTGTTCTGAGTTCGCGTTTTCTTGCGGGGTGGGGGCTGCTCGCTTGATGCAGATTCAATTTCTGCAATAAGTTGTTCAAATCCTGGGCGATTGCGAATGGTGCCACGTTTCCGTCCTGCTTCAAGTGCGACTTGATCCTTATTAATTGGGGAACCCTTGGGGACACGAACCGGCGCATTTTTTTTGAGCCTTTCTAGTGCGGCAAAATATTCCATGATGGTACTGGTTGTCTTCATTGTTTAGTTGTCGCCGGTTTCAGGTATGTAGAGTTTATAAAATCAATCTCTTGGTTAATAAGTTGGTACGGGCGGCTCTTCGGTGATATCGAAGCCAAGTCAAAGCGAAGGCTTTCGATGTAAGTCTCAAGTTTTTCTGGTTTTAAGATTGCGTGCTTACAACCACTCGTACAAGGTAAGACCAAATCGATCGCAAAATGAGGGCAGCTGCCTTTCAGAACACAGCCACCTACCGGAGTTTCTTTGAAACTGAATTTACCTTGTTTGACAGCCATTTGGGTTTCTTTTTGGCTGTGGAAGATTCTAGGTAGGCTATTTCTGTCCTTTGCGCGCTGAATATCTGCTCCAATAGGTCCGCACAGTTGCTGTTCAGATCGAATTACTTGTTCATGAAAGCGAACGCTCGTGTTGAATGCAACAGCATCACGGAACGACATCAGTACACTGCCGCCATCAATGGGCCTGCCACTTTCATCAATGAGAAAGTTTTGGGCATAGCTTGAGTTCTCTGAGTAAAGCGCCGTCATCACTTCAGATAGGTGCTTAAATTGCGTTTTTAGTGTTGGTAAAGATACCATTCCAGAGCGGCTTGCATAGACGGCTACTGAGCGTCGGAATTGATGTGACGATAGTGGCCAAAGTTTTCCCACTGCAAAATTGGGGTTTTCATCCCATGCTCGAAATGCATCGAACACTCGCAATTCCTCCAAATCTTCCGCTTTGATCGTCAAGTCAAGCGATAGACAAGCGGCACGCCAAGATTTTGTATCGAATAGGGTGGTCGCTATCGGTAGCGAATAATGAACGTTAGGCGTAATTGTATTGAAGCCTTTTCCTATAAAAAGGGGGGCATTGTTTGGTAATTCATCTCCAATTTGATGACTTCTAAACCAGGTGAGGGTGGAAAGTTGCTGCGCGATGCTGGCGGCATAAAGCCCCTCCTTCGAGGTTGCCCACACCAGCGGGCGACTGTAGTGCCCTTTCTGTGTAAACTTTTGGAGGTAAGACACAAACACCGGTAAATTTCCTAGCCCCTTTGTAGTAGAGTTCACTATCGGCCTAAAAGGCATAACTTGTACCTCGGATATTCGCATACCTGAGAATGCGTGGATCAGGAATATACAGAGCACTTGCAAGTGTGTGATGTGCGAATCAATCGAATTTAAGTTGTTTAGGCCCACCTGTTTTGCGTAGGCCGTAAGGCCAAAGCGCTCAAGCGTCTCGGCGGTGTTAAGGCTATGCTCCTTGACCTCAGGCCATGTCTGGAATGTGCAATTTGGGTATAGCCTCATCACTCGCTTCAGATTTTCCGCGTAGCTACGGCTTTCATTCGAACACAGACTCGGGTCTGCGTTCATTGCTTTGATATAGGCTTCTAGGCGCGGCAAATAGGGCTCAGCAGCTTTCAATTGCTCTTGCGCACCGCCTATTATCTTGCCTAACAACCGTGTGGGAATCAGAGGGTGATGCTCTTTCTGATCTTCCCGTGTGCGGGCTTTACTTTGAATGAGTGTCAATATATCGGTTAAATTTGCCTCCGGGACAAGTCGAGGCACGTCGCACTCAATAGTATTTAGTTGTTGCCAGAATGCAATGTCTCGTAGTAGCCCCATTAATGCAGTTGGCAAGCTAAACCCGTCGTCTACATTCGAGATCGAGCTGCGCAATGCCACTTGAAACTGTAAGCTCGTATCGGCCTCAGCGAGTGATAGGTTAAGCCCATGGGCTAATTTGGCAATCGCTCGCAGAATCGATAGTGATTGCCGTACATGAACCATTCCCCGCGAGCGCCCTGCGTTTGTGGCTGTTTCAAAAATGTTAAGCCAACAAACAGTTTTTATCTCTTCTGTGAGCCTGCGCGCCAGCGCGTCCATCGGTCCTTGAGTCTTCGCATCCCACCAGCTCACAAAATTGAAGGTGTTATTGGCACCATAAACGCGTAGATCCCATTTGTTGTCTTTGAAATAACTCAGTACGTCACCCTTCTTATTGCGTGCAATCACATAGTTTGGGTCAATACCTAATTTTGATACATGGTTGATCGTGTCAGGTGCTTGATGCGAGTCAGGGTTGGCACAATGGATCTGAAACGCCATATTATGTCCCTTCTATTTCAAGTAGTGCGTTTATTTTGGCTCCCCAATATTGGTCTCGCTCACCGCGCTCAAAGCGTATGATTGCATCTTTCACATACAGTGAGATTTCGTCACTCATGTCAGAAAGATCTTCTAGTATCTGTTGGATACGATTCAAATATGGCGCGAATTTTTGGAATTGCTCATCGATATTGATTGAGCTGATGCGGCTCTGAGTCTCGATCCAGAGCTTGATGGTTAGCAAGCGTAATATGCTTTCAATGTCGGCATGCAAGCCAAAGTGCACGCAAAATATACACGTAATAGGGGCGCTACAGCGTGGCTCAATTGCAAGCTCCTCAAAACCCTCGACGCATTTTGGTCCATCCTGTTCCAAGTCACAGACGCCTGTGAGCGTTATTTCACCATCGCTAATGATTCGTACAGGCTTAATATCCATATGACGCAGTTCCGCAGCCTTTGCTTGTGCTGCAAAGTAGTCGTTCATTGCTTTTGCTGCTTCTTCATGATTTTTGAAAGCATAGTGCCTTTCAATAGTTCTTGGTGATGCCAATTGCATACTAGAGACCATAGCGATGTTGCCGCCGGAGGCTTCTAACAGGTTCACTGATTTGTGCTTACGCGCAGCCCGGGTGGCCAGTGCTGGCGCGCGCGCAGGCCAGAGACTTAGCTGCCGCATAGCGTTGCCCGATAGTAAACTATAGGGGACTCGGTCAGCGCGGTCAGTAATAAGAAATAATCCCAACTTTGGCGGAGCTTCGATCTGCTGGGTCATCCAACCGTGTAACTTGAGATATATTTTCCAAGTAGTTTGAGCGAAGCGAAGATCCACATGTTGTTCTTGTTGCTCAAAGCTAGCGCGCCCTTTGATAGCTCTAGTCGTTGCTAACCCCACTGCTCTGTCTAATCGAACGTTTTGACAGTCAATACTGACGAGGTGCGCAGCATTGTTCCCGGTCTCCGCCATCAACAGATGCGCAAAATGGCGCGTGGCATGGTTCGCCAACTCGTGAAGTGTGAATTGACTAAACTTGCGGTTATTTTCCTGTAACCGCTTGAAGCTATCAGGATTGATGGGCGGGACGCTATGCTCAGCTAGCAGCGCATTAAATGCACTGGCCTTGCCTTCAAATACCCCTTCACGTCGGAAAAAAAAGGGCTGCCAATCAGCGCGACCTCCCTTCACTCGTGTTGACCAGCCGTTCGCATTGTTTGATATCTGGCTGTAGAAAATCAGGTCCTCGAAACCTAGATCTGCCAATTTGACCACCACTGGTGGGGCGATGTTATTGAGGACAGCATGAGTGAATGCCTCAAAGTAGCGCTGATGGAGGGCGTAAGCCACTGCATGTTCATCGGCGGTTGTTGCGGGTGCAGGCAACTCATTCATCCCCATTTTTTTTTGAGGAATTCGTATTGCCCAACTTTGCACCACTTTAGGATCATGTCCGCTGGCCTGACTACAGATATATATCAATGCTGATTGCAGGTTTTGAGCCATAGGATAGCCGATCGATATAGCCCTATCACCCACATTAGACAGGCGCAGGCGGTGACGAATATGATCGGTGCAATCTCGGTAGAGCCCTCGGGCGCCCTCAAGGCTATATAGCTCAGCCGAGCGCTCATGCCGGTCAATCCAATCGAATATGGACTCAATCCAGCAAAAATCGGGAATACCTGAATGACCCTCTAGTAGTCCTTTAATGATCGGTTGGATCAAGGAGGCTCGTTTGGCGCAAAAGCTTAAAGGGTTGACTTTCTTTCGCTCATTGAAGGATCTAATAGTAGGATCGAGCGATCGACGATCGAGATAGCAGACACGGTATGTTTTTAGATAGCGCATTTTCTTGCCCTGACCTTGATCAATGCAAGTTAATTCTGGCCTGAACGTCGGTGCTATATCAAAACTGTTCTTGGGCAGCGTATTCAGTTCGGGTAGGGTGTAAGTGATCGCGCCGTTTGTCATGTCCGAAGCTGCTCTATTGTGCGATTGATTCTCTCGTGATGATATGCGCTTGCTTTTCTGACTATTGAGTTGCTCTTATCGTAATTCAGGTAGCTTTGAGTCGTGTTAAAGTTCGAATGCCCCATACGCTGTTTGAGTTCGTCGCGGATATCCATGGACCCGGAGGCATCTGCGTCTCGAATAAAGTTCATTCCGTATGTTGCCCGAAGGTCATGGAATCTAAACGTGTTGAAGTCTGGATGATTCACGCGGATATCTTTTATTAAGCGACTTAAGTAGTTTCTCACGGCATTACCCGTTTGGACGGTGAAAGTAACGCGATCTCGCGCCGAAATACGTTTGCTAAATTGCCCCTCTTGGCGGTCAATAATCTCGGAGGTGCTTGTGTAAAAAGGTGACCCGTTTGAGGCGAGAAAAACATAGTTCTCGTGGCTCTCTTCATAAAAACTGAGTGCCCGACGGCCCCGACATTCGTCTGATTCAATGTAATCGCGCAGCATTCGAACCAACTCAATAGGTACGTGGAGCCGATAGCGCTTTTGATTTTTTGTATCAACTCCAGTGCCATCACCGACTCGAAGAAGCACCTCGCCATTTTTTGGGGATTTCTTGAGGAGATCGTAGATATCTTTAACTCTGAGTGTACAAACAGTTTGGAGGCGAGCTCCTGTGAAAAGGGTCACAAAGCACATTAATTGGAAAGCTCGATTGTTGCTTTTACTGAGCTGTTGAAGGAATAGGTTCTGCTCGTTCTCTGTCAGTGGTCTCAGGGTTCCGCCGTCCGCAATCTCGCCCACGTGGTTACGCTGTGGTTTGGGAATCTTGAAGTTAGAAGTCTCTACAATTTTCATCATCTGAAGGCCGATCGAATTAACAATCGGGATGCCAACAAAGGAGCTTTTGTAAGCACTGTGTTCGATTGCGGATTCCGCTACCAGCTTCCATGCTAAAAGCCCACGATAGAATCCGATTACTGCTTGCATACGAGCTTTAGCTACGCTTAGAGAGATCGGCTGGCCGCTCTTCTCACGCAAGAGCCTTTTTAGGTATCTGTAGTAAGCCCAGGTAACCCGCTTCTCTTCTTCGATTGGGAAGTACAGCTCATGAATATCTTTGCCTTCGTTGCGTAAGTGCTCAATCCACCGTAAATACATAATCAGGTGTTTGGCTATCGATCTAAGCGTATCGATAATTGGCGGGGCAAGCTTCGCCATTTCTGTGAACTTACTCATCAGGTACAGGTTCCCTAAGTCCCAGGGGGTGCCGTCGCCACGAATTAGGACTGGAAAGTTACGAATCACACCGTCTTCAATCGGTGAAAACTGAAGGGACAGGTCGGTGTATTTCAATCTTGAAAAACGCGCCACTCTTTGATCTCGCTGCGGGTCGAAGGCAATTTGTGCAGGAACAAATACATCGATGCAGGAGAGTCGCGCCGTTGAATTTAATGCCTGTTTCGATTTTTTATCGTCTCGCATAAGTGATCTCTTGCAGCAGCTTTGTACATACATTCAATCACGTTAAGGGGGTTATGTATACATGTGCACGTTAAGGGTATCATAGCTGTTAAGTGCCAGTATTCGCGCATCTGTTAGCAGGCCGGTGCTTTCAATCGCATCCAATACCAAATCAGGGGTAAGCGGTTCGTAGGGATGGGTCTGGCTCATAACAAGTGACTCGGGAAAGAGGGTGCGATTGTAGCGCTCGCCGGAGCTCATTGCTTGCTTATGCGCTAATCGATGCTTTTAATCCATGACAGGTGTGAAATGGCGGATAAATTTTGAATGATTTGCATAAAAATGCTACAAGTTAAAACGCCTTGAGCAGATTTCCTTCACGATAATGACCGGCACTTGCTCCCTTGCAAGATGGCGCGACCGGTAACAACACGCATAGGATTGTTATGATCAAAATCGCTTTCTATAACCTCAAGGGCGGCGTGGGCAAAACTACCACTGCAGTCAACATGGCCTATATGGCTGCCGCCGCCAAAAAGAACGTGATTCTGTGGGACTTGGACCCGCAGGCAGCGGCCAGTTGGTTTTGTCAGCAGGAGCCGGATTCCGCCAAGGCGATCAAGTTGTTTAGCAAGGGCAAATCCATCGGAGAGATGGAGCTCTATAGTCCCTATCCGCGCTTGATGCTGATTCCCGCGGACTTGAGTTTGCGCAGTCTTGATAGTGAATTTGATGAGCTCAGTAAAGACAAAAAATTCCTCAAGCAATTGCTCAAGCCGCTCAGTGAAAAAGCCGATGTGCTGATATTCGATTGCCCGCCCACGCTCTCCCCCAGCGTAGAACAGCTGTTGCAGGAAGTGGATATTTTATTAATCCCGATGATTCCCAGCCCACTCTCGATTCGCGCCATGGAACAAGTGATCGAGTTTTTGAACAGCAAGAAATCTGCGCCCAAACGTATCGTTGGATTTTTCAATTTGGTGGATATGCGCCGCAGCCTGCATCGCGACGCGGTTGAAAACAGCAAGAAAATGCCGGTACCCATGCTCAAGACCTATGTGCCGAATGATTCGGCCGTTGAGCAAATGGGGCTGCGCCGGGCACCACTCACCAGTTACAATCAGCGCAGTCGAGCGGCACTGGCCTATATCGATTTGTGGAAAGAAATTGCGCGGCTGCTCAAGGCTGCGACTAAAGAAGCTGAATAATTCGTAGCGGATATCCCATGATCAACTTGTGTAAACGCCTGTTAATCGCAGGCTGTGTGTTAGCTTTTATCGGTTGTACGCCCTACAGCCAGCAGCCTTCACCGCGTCCAGCGCCTACTCCCTCCAAACCGGCCGTAACAACCAAGCCCTCAACCACGCCGGCAGTGGTACAGCCGCAGCCGGGCGTGGTACCCAGGCCAGCAGTGAGCTTGAACCCAGCCGCCGTCAGCTTGTCTCGCCAGGCACGTAACCAATATCTCGCGCAGGATTACCAGGGGGCTATTGCCACTGCCGAGCGCGGTTTGCGTATCGAGCGGCGCGCGGCAGATTTGTATCTGGTGTTGGCTCAGGCCTATATGCAGCTGGGGCAACCGCAAAAAGCGGAGATGTTTGTGCAGCAGGGGTTGCGCTTTGCACCTCAGGGTTCCGATGTGGCCAGCGGGTTACTGCGGGTGCGAGAGTCGCTCGGACAGTAATTCGCGTTTTTAACAGGCACAAAAAAAGGGCGCAGGTTGCGCCCTTTTGTTTGATCGCATCATCGCTAGAATTCGCGATGAGCATGGTCGGCTTGTTTGGCCTTTTTCAGTTGGTGTTTTTCTTTGGCAGTGCGAGTTGCCGGTTTTTTACTTTCTTTGCGTTTGTCTTGAGATTTGCTCATCTTGCTCACCTCCAGTGCATAAAGTGGGTACCGCTATTTAAGCCTAGGCGTAATCGGGTTAATTGCCAGAGCGCGGCGCGTTAAAGTTTCATCGCCCAGCTGCATCTAAATCTACCAACAGTTACAATTTGTCACTTGGCTTTCGCGGCCATACCAAACAGTTCTATGGCATTGCAGGGAAACGAATGAACGATCTGGTCATCGACAATTACACCAGCCTCGCTTTTGGCCAGCGCTATCGGATTTTTAATCCATTGACGCTGCTCTTTCGCGATGCGGGTCTCGAGCAGGAATACCAGGCCAATGTGGCCAGCAACATTGCCCAGCAAGTGCGTATCGCCCTGGCGCTGGCGTTTGTGCTCTACCTGAATTTTGCGTTTCTGGATTACCTGTTAGTGCCGGAAAGCATGTGGGCCCTTTGGGGTGTCCGCGCCGTGACCTGCAGCCTGTTAGCGCTGCTATTTCTCATCAGTTATCAGGCGATTTTCCAACGCATCCACCAGCAAGTTGTATTTGCCTCCAGCATGGTGGCCGCCGGTGGCATCTTTGCCATGTTGTTAATCACCCACAACCAATACAGCCACTATTACTACGCGGGTATAAACCTGTGCATCACCTGGACGCTGTTTATTGTTGGATTGCGGTTTCTCAACGCGTTGCGCACGGTGTTGTTAATAGTGCTGCTGTACAACTGCATCGCGTTTTATAAAAACCTGCCGCTCGCCGATATTATTTCCAATAATTTTTTCCTGATGTCCAATGCCATCATCGGGATTTTTGCAGGCTATACCATCGAGCAGCATTCGCGCTGGCAGTTTTACCAATCGCTGGTGATTAAAAACAACAGTAGCAAATTACATCGCGCGATGATCGCCGCGTCGCTCGATGCAGTGATTACTATCGATGAGCAGGGAGCGGTGATTGAATTTAACGAAGCCGCCGAGCAAATGTTTGGTTACACCCGCGAGCAGGCCCTGGGTCAATCCATCGGTGAATTAATTGTGCCCGATGCCATGCGCGCGCAACACGAGCATGGGTTTCGTCGTTACAGCGAACAGGGCGCACCCAAGGTGTTGGGGCAGCGCCTGGAATTGCAGGCAAAGCGCAGTGACAACAGTGAGTTTCCGGTGGAGCTTACTTTACGTCAGGTGGATTTAATTGGTCGCCGTCTGGTCACCGCCTACATTCGCGATCTCACTGCCCAGCGCAATGCCGAGCATGAAATCGCGCGTCAGCGCGAAGATTTACAGCGCAATGAAAAACTTGCGGCCATGGGGACATTGCTCGCGGGAATTTCCCATGAGCTGAATAATCCACTCGCGATTGTCGTGGGCCAGGCGCAATTGCTGCAAGAAACCGAGCAGGATACGCGCGTGCTCAAACGCGCCGATAAAATTCGTCAAGCGGCCGAGCGCTGCGCCACTATCATTAACACCTTCCTGTCCATGGCTCGCAATCAGCCACCCAGCTGTGCCCCGGTTGATGTCAACGAATTAATCACAAGGGTTCTTGAATTACTTGAACCCAAATTGCGCGAGCATCACATTGAATTGCAATTAGCGCTTGGAGAGTGTTTGCCGCGCGTATCGGCGGATGCAGACCAGGTTCATCAAGTCGTGAGCAATCTCATCATTAATGCGCAGCAGGCGATGCAGGAATCAGCGCAAAAAGTACTGCGAATCGAATCCTCAGTTACCGACGATCAATCAGCACTGCTTGTGCGCATTAAAGATTCCGGTCCGGGTATAACCCCCGAGGTTGAGCGCCGCATTTTCGAACCCTTTTTCACCACTAAAGCGCCTGGAAAAGGGACTGGCTTGGGGTTGGCGGTGTGCAGCGGTATTGTTGAAGCGCATGGCGGCAGTTTGGAATTGGAGCCCTTCACCGGTAACGGCGCTTGCTTTCGAATGAGTTTGCCGCTGTGTCCGGCATAAATTTATCAATAAATTAATTAGCATCAAGTGAGCGACATGAGCACTCAATATCAAATGATTGTGGTTGATGATGAAATCGACATTGCCGAAACTCTCGCCGATTATTTTGAGATGCAAGGATTTGCGGTCAAGGTGGCAGTAAATGGTCAGGAGCTGAAAAAAATCCTGCCGGAATTTACACCACATATTGTGCTGCTGGATTTGAATATGCCCGGAGAAGATGGCTTAACTCTCACACGCTATTTGCGCGAACACACCCGCGCCGGAATTATTATGGTTACCGCGTCGGCCGGGCAGGTGGATATGGTAGTCGGCCTGGAAATGGGGGCGGACGATTACGTCGGCAAACCGTTTGATTTGCGCGCGTTACTGGCGCGTGTGCGCAGCGTATTGCGCCGCACGCAAAATGAATTGCCCGCGAATACGCAACCAGTGCAAGACGCGCGCAAAAAAATTGGCAAATGCTTGTTGGATGTGGAAACGCGCAAACTTTGGGAGGGCGATACTGAAGTGCCGCTCACGGCAATGGAATACGATTTGTTGATGGTATTTTTGGCCAACCCCAATCGCCCCTTGTCGCGCGATTATTTACTGGAGCTTGCGCACAAAACCGATGCTGATCCGTTCGACAGATCTATAGACAGTCGCATCACCCGCATGCGTAAAAAAATTGAACCTGACCCGGATAAACCGGCCACCATTAAAACCGTGCGTTCGGTAGGCTATGTCTATATTCCCAATGCCTAGTGCATTGGGGATCTATTTATGTAGGTACGATTAGCGCAGCGTAATCGTACGAATGCCATTCCCCCCGCATGCTATTCCCTAGCCCCTATTTTTACTGTTGCGCCGTTATCCCCACACGAGGGATAAATTCCTGCTTTTACTTATTTATGAAATGTTCAATAAGGCCAAGAGCATTAGGCATTTCCTTGCATCCTGAAATTTGTCGATTGATTTTTCATGCGTACGATTACGCTGCGCTAATCGTACCTACGTGCTCTTTTCTACTCCTAATCCTAACAGATTATTCAATGACATAAGCCGTATATCTATAGGGCACATCCACTCTATATTATTTAAAAACTCTTATCCATTAATAGCGTGCATCAAGTAAATACAACTGGCAGCCCGCACCACCTAGGGTGTTTCAGGCAAACCAATATCCGCCATAGCAGCATTCCACACCAGGTTAAATTACACCCGCTGACACAATTGACACAAATCTCCCTTCCCTCGACAAAATCCTGACAATCTCCCCCTTTAATATGGCCACATGAACAAACGACATGGCTGTCGTCGCTGGTAAAAGGAGCTTGGTCATCGCGGTTGTTCGCTAAGGCGCTTCACTATCTGTTACTTGCTAAACACTCACTCATTTTTTGTTTAAAAGGAAATTTAAAATGAAATCACTTCATGTTTTTACTCGCTCACTTGCTGTTACTCGTTCCCTGATTGTTGCCTCTGCTGCGTTGGTTTCTGTTGCTGCTTCAGCATCGGATTTCCCGCTGCGTGCGGATGACATCAACCTGAACTACCGCTACACCACTGACACTCATTGGTCTGGCGATGCTCAGGCAGAGGCGTTGGATATTATTGCTCGCCGCCATATCGGCAGCGGTAAATGGGATCACCTCAAAACCAACGGTGCGGACAATAAAGTCAATTCCAACCACATTGTCTACGGCGCAAAAATTCGCGCAATGGATGCAGGTACGGTGGTTGGTTGTTGGCGTAACGCGCCGGAAAATACCCCGGGTTCCAACCACGCCAAGGTGGCGGAAGGCTATATAGGCTATGCGGGAAACCACTTATGGGTTCTGCAAGATGACGGCAACTACGCACTTTATGCGCATGCACAACCAGGGTCGATCTCTACCGATTTGTGTCCGCACAATGCCACCTATTTACCAGCAAAAGAGCAGGGTGCGGTGTGGACGATGGCGGGAATAGTATCGGGCGGTGCGCGCATTGCTAAAGGTCAGGTGTTGGGTCTGGTAGGAAATAATGGCAATTCATCTGGTCCACATTTGCATGTTCACGTGCAAACCGGTTCGGGCGATCCCATCAAAATGAAATTCGATCATGGCCAAACCACACCATTCACTGATTACACTGCATCGGTAAATGCCACCTGGACTTTACTGAACGGCAAATCAATTCCTGCCGGTAAAATGATGGTTTGGGCTCCGCACTCAGTGGCTTATTGGACAGTGAACAATATTCCTGACGAGCGCATGCAAGCCTGGTTCAACCACTTTGCAGACTCCGGCGTAATGCCCAGTGTTTATGCCTGTACCGACAATGGCCAGATCTATAACACCAGTTGGGTTCCAACCAGCGGTGCATGGGTTGCCCACCACGGCATGTCATTAACTACGTTCAACAAAAAATCGACTGATTTAGCCAGCCTGGGTTTCACCCGATACGGCTGGTGGTACTGCGGTTCTGTGTACACCGGAATCTGGCGTAAATAAGTTAACGGTAAATCGTTAATTCGTGAAATGGAAAATTTTGGAAATCATTCAAGAGGATTTGAAAATGAAAGCAATGAAATTAATTGGTGTGTTGGCGTTAGTGATGGGGGCAGCGACTGCGCAAGCGAGTATCGTAATGCCCGATCTGCGAGTGAAAGAGCAAGTTGGTAATTTCAACCCGCAGCCCGAGCCGCCAGGAAAAAGCATTATCTTGCAATAAGTGTGTTAACCAAAAAGTAATCGCCACCTGGCGATTACTTTTTACTTTCCCTGTCTCTTAACGGTAAAAAGGTGTCGATATGGATAGCTCAACCATTCAGCTGGTACAAAATTCCTGGCAAAAAGTAGTCGCCATTGGCCCGCAAGCGGCGGCGCTGTTTTATCAAAACCTATTCGAGGCAGACCCTGCATTAAAACCTTTATTCAAAGGTGACTTGCAAGCGCAAGGCAAAAAATTAATCGAGATGATTTCAGTTGCCGTGAACAAATTAACCGAGCTGAATGTATTGGTTCCCGTATTACAAAACCTCGGCAAGCGCCACGGTGGCTACGGCGTACAAGACTCCCACTACGACACAGTCGGCGCCGCTTTATTAAAAACATTAGGGCAGGGCCTGGGTAATGAATTTACGCAGGACGTAAAAATCGCCTGGACCAATGTTTATGGCGTGATGGCGGATGTGATGAAAGAAGCGGCGAAATAACGATAGCATTTTTTCTCGCCGCTCACGTAGGTTGGCGGTGAGGAACGAACCCCAACAGGGCAATGTTTCTACAAAGAAATATCTTTCTTACAAAAAAACTGCCAAAAAGAAGTTGAGCTGCTCAAATAAAAAGCACACCCACACCACGGGAGTCATATTCCTGTTGGCTTTCCATTGTGGAAAGAAAAGACTTGCCAAAACGGAAAGTCATGGCTATATTACTTTCCATCTCGGAAAGTAAAGGGGCTTTGCAATGAGAGAGAACAACCATCAAATTACTGCTGATGACGCTAAAGCAGCGCTGGCATCAATAGGTGTGGCGAATAAAATTACCCTTAGCAGTATGAGGCCACCATTATGGTTAATACTGCTGTGCGCAATTGCCTTGGGTATTAAAACTGCGGCTATGGGCTCTATGATTAATAACAGCCTGTGGAATGCAATTCACTGGGGAGCTTACAGTGTTATTTGCCTCAGCGTTGTATCGTGGATTATTGCGTTGCGAATTAACGGCATCACGATAAAAATTTCTGATGTGAATATCACGGTAAAAGGCATTGTGGTCGCACTGCTTATTTGCGCATTGCTGATATTGTCGCGAGTTATTTACCTGCAATCCGGGTCATTGGTGATTCCTTGTGTTGCAGGTGTTCTTAATGCATTGATCCTGACAATTGGTTTGCGCTTTGGTCGGCTACTGAATGCAAAAAAAGGAAATTCAACGGAGGCGCGTAATGGGTAGTGCCGCTTTTGATGAATTAATCCATGCACCTAACCGATTAAAGATTTGTGCCCTGCTTGCACCGGTAGCCTCACTGGAATTCAGCGTACTGCGCGAGCATTTGGGTGTGAGCGATTCCGTGCTTTCAAAGCATATTAAACCGCTTGAAGAGGCAGGTTATGTCGTTATTAACAAAAGCGCCAGCGAGGGAAGGGTGCGCACCTGGTTATCGCTGTCCACCAGCGGGCGTAAAGCGTTTAAAGGGCATGTAGAAGCGCTGAAAGAAATAGTGGGGTGACAGCTGGCTTGGCTATAAAAACTATTCCCGATTAAAGCGGCACTGCCGGAGCAGGTGCTAACTTCAACAAATCTGCTTCAACCTCCAATAGGTGTAGAACATTTGGTTTTCCATTTTTTATTAGTTTACGCATTGAATCTCTGGCTTCAACCAAATGGGCGGGCCAATCAGCAGATGCCGCATAGAGCTCGTTGCTTGGCCACTGTGCGTAAGCAATAAATTTTCCATCTGAACTACGATGCAATCGGGAGCCTAGGCTACCAAAGTTTTTATAAATAACTTGAGTGCAATGAATCCACGACGCGATGAATTCTTTTTCAAGTCCATCAA
Source organism: Cellvibrio sp. KY-GH-1 (assembly GCF_008806975.1). Classification (NCBI taxonomy): domain Bacteria; kingdom Pseudomonadati; phylum Pseudomonadota; class Gammaproteobacteria; order Cellvibrionales; family Cellvibrionaceae; genus Cellvibrio; species Cellvibrio sp. KY-GH-1. The sequence goes on along the minus strand of NZ_CP031728.1, from coordinate 3,180,440 downwards.
TCGGATCGAATTCGAGAATTACAGCAATCATTTAAAATTTCCTTTCTTCTATGTAGTTGAGTCCGGTTTTTCACAAGATGTGTGAACTAGTTTGTCGGCTTGGTAATTGGGGGTAATTTCGTTATTTCGCTTTAACACCGATGCCGTCATATCAATTAATTTGTCGTAGCCATTTTCGGGCCATGAGTTTTTCAAGATTAACGCTTGCTTATAAGCTAAGGGCACTTTTCCCTGATAATAGTAAGCAAAGAACAGCCCGCGCTGGGCTTCTTCGTCTGGGGCGGGATCTAAAAAGCACTGAGCGCTTTTGTATAAAATTTCGGCGGCGGGCGCTAGGGTAGGATCTGAGTTTACGTATAGGTTGGCAAGATCCAATATAGCCCTTACATTCGATGGGTTTAGGCGTAACACATTTTTAAGGTCTTCGTCGGCGCCCCGCCATGAGTCCGGGTGGTCCATGTTATGGCCAAACGTTTGAAGCAATCCTCTTTGATACAAAGCCGATTCGTTTTTAGGGTCGCTTTTTAGTAAAGAGTCCAGCTTCTTTTTAAGTAGTTCGTATTTTTTCGTAATCTCTTTTTGCTGGGCTTCATTCTCAATTGCAGGTGGGTAACTGCCGAGGGTTTTTTCAAGTTCTTGTAAATCGGTATCGATTGTATTTGCGAGTGAGCTGGCGGTAAAAATGAGTAGAAATGCCCAATAAAATGCTTTCATTTTTGATCCTTAATGTTTTTGTGTTCGGCGAATGCCTTGGTGTTAGGTGTGTTCGCGAAGGAGCGACACCTTGTAGTTCAATTTAGGCAGCATTCGTTGTTGAGGCTCGCTGTAAATTTCACCCACTTTTAAGGCGCCTTTTTTTAAGTAAAATCCTTCTGCATCTGGGTCAGATATGATGTAGAAGTCAGAAATACCTAGTGAGTCGCATTCGTTAAGAATCTGGGCAAAAACCAGATTTCCGTAGCCCTTGCCAATGGCATTGGGCAATAACCACAGGTGGTCAAGTTCATTGCTGTCACCTTTTACAAGTGCGAAAAATCCAATTACTTCATGATCTTTTACAATGAGTTTAACGGTATTGCTCGCAATATACTCCGCTTTGAATGTCAGGTTGGCTCGCCATGTTTCGAGTTGTTCCTGCGCATATCCCCAGTAGCCTTTCGAACTAATTAATAGGTCGCGCAGAAGCTCTGCATCCTTTGCTTGTGCGTCGATAAAGGTGAGCATGTAATTGTCCCTATTTGGCGGGGAGTGGTAATGACAGGGTCTTGATTGGGTTCATGGGGGCGGGTTGTAGCGTCGCCGATTAAAACTCAAACTCTATCCCCAAGCGAATATTATTGTCCGGGGTGTCTTGGTTCAAGCCAAATAAATATCCCAACTCCCAGCGCAGTTGCGTTTTAGCGGAAATTTTTTGTACGCCGGTAAGTACGGGGCCGGCAGCCCAGTCCTGATCGTCCAGATAGAGTTCGAGCGCGGGTTCGAGTACAGGTGAGTAGCGGTAGCGAAATTGGGCGCGCGCAGCGGTTTCGAATTCGTCTTCGATGTCGTTGCCAAATTCGTATTCCGCAAACAGATTTACAGTGCCCACCCAATTGGAGGTTAGTTCTTTTTCCATCAGCAAGCCGAGCGCCACTTCGCGGCGGTGAATGTCGTCGGCGCTGGCGGTTTCAAACAATAATCCCCAGTCGGCCCAGTATTCGCCCTGTTCGCTAAGTTGCCATTTTATTTCTGCTTCGTACCCGCGATATTGTTGGTTGTCGTGAGTGATGGATTCGGTCAGTAAATAAATTTCGCCAAACCAATGCTCCGCCCAGGCGTAACCGAGGCCGGCGCGTTGCAACATAATGTTGTCATCGGTCACATCGCGCCACACAGCGCCATATTCCAATTCGCGTTCGTTTTGTTCTACATACGGATGATAGACGCGGTTAAGTTCTGCAAGAGAACCGCTTGACCAGCCGCCGCCAGCCGCTAGCAAAATTAGAGCGAGTTTACGCATGGGCGAGCTTCCTCCGTCGCCATTGCCAAATACCGATGACGATCAGCGGCGTTACTGCTAACCAATAAAAAATAACTTGAATAGCGCTGGGGCTGGAGTCATATCCTATCAGCGCGTAAAGCAGTTCACCCAGCCAGGAATGTTCATTGACGAGCCTGGATGTGTCCCACAGGGGGGCGGCGGAATCGAGCACGCCGATTTGCAATAGTTGCTTGGCGATTTGCGTGGCCAATCCACCGCTCAGCAGGATCAAAAAACTGAACAACAAGTAGATAAAACGGCGGACGGAAATAAATACCAGCAAATAATAAGTAATCGCTCCCAGGCTCGCGCCTATCCCCAAACCGATTGCGCCACCCGTTAACGCCGACTCCAATTTGTCCGGTTGTTGTGCAAAGCCGCCTAAATAAATCCAGATCTCCGCTACTTCGCGTGCGAGGGAAAGGCCTACGGCAAAAATAGCGGCTGCAACCAGCAGCTGACGGTTTAGGCGTGGAGTATCTTCTCGCGCTAGATGTCGCAGTTGGTGTGGCGTATTGAACAGGAGCGGCGCAATAAACGCGGCAATTACGATAAAAGCGAGCACCACCATGAAATACAAGAGGGCATTGGTCCACTCTTGCCCGGTGCCGCCCAGTGCGTCGGCGATAGTGTAGGCGTAGTGTGCCAGCGCCCAGGAGCTGAGCGTGCCCATCACCAGTGCGACGAGAATCCAATGAAGGGAAAAACCGAGTTTGCGACTCATCACCATCAGTATGGTAATGATGAGTGCGGCCTCCAGCACTTCGCGCAATACTAATAGAATTGCATCGACCATCATCTAGCCCTCGGGTTGCGCGCGAATTACACCCTGCGCTGTTTTGGGATTAAATTCTCCAAAGAAGGGGTAGTCCCCGGGTTTTAACGGGCCGATAAAAATAATTGCCTTGGCGCCGCCCATAATGACTTTTTCGCGATTTAATTCGTAGCTTTCAAATTCTTCCGGCGTCGGATCCTGATTGAGCACAACTAATTTAATTTTGGTGTTGGCCGGCACAACCAGCGTTGAGGGAAAAAATAAATGATCGCGAATTTCAATCGTAAATTCCGGCACAGCGGCGAATGCAGACAAGGGTAACGCACAGGCAAATAACAGCATGAGTTTGCGCTTGATCATTTTTCTTTCGCTCCTTCGTTGGGTGCGCTGAGGCTTTGGGGGCTGCAGGCAGAAAAAGTTACCTGCACCAGTAGCCCGGTTGGGAAGGATGATTCGGTCAAGTTGATCCGGGCCTGGTGCAAATCAACAACCTGTTTGACAATGGATAAACCCAAGCCGCAGCCGGGTGTGCCGGAATTGTGGCGATCACCGTGCAGACGATAAAAGCGATCAAAGACACGCTCTCGTTGATCGGCAGGAATACCCGGGCCGTTGTCCATAACTTCCAGCACGACCTGGTCGCCACGCCGCCAGGTGTGCACCACAATCTGCCCGTTGGCGGAGGAATATTTTATTGCGTTGCCCAATAAATTATTAATCAATGTTTCGAGTGCGGCGGCATCGCCATTGACCCAGCAGGTGTCGCCATCGAATTCAATTTGTAGGTCTTTGTGACTCAGTGCATCGCTCGCGCCTACGATCACTTGTTTGACCAGCGCAGTCAGGTTGACGGGTTGAAATTGACTCATAAAGTGATCGGGTGAGGTCTTGTTGAGTAGTAGAATTTGCTCGACCAAATAACTCATTCGTTTAATGCCCTGCTGTAATTTGTAAGCAGACTCGGGTACCGGTTGCAATTCATGCAGCAAATTTTCACAGTGGATATTTAGCGCGGCTATGGGCGTGCGCAGTTCATGTGCAGCGTCGCCTGCAAAGCGTTGCTCGCGCATAAAGGACGCGCCCAAGCGACGCAATAACTCATTGGCCGATTGCGCCAGCGGAATTAATTCGGCGGGCATGTCCTGCTGATCAATAGCCCGCAAATCGGTTGCTTCGCGCGCGTGAAATTCCTCCGTCAGCCGCGCTACCGGGCGCACCCCAATTCCCAGTACCCACCAGATTACAAAGCCGATGATGGGAATTGCAATCACCATGGGTGTTACCGCTTGCAGGATCATGGATTCCGCCAAACGGTAGCGCTGATCGTCGCGCTCGGCGAGTAAATACCAACCGGAATTATTGACGGCGGGTGCCACCAAAACATGCCAGCGGTAGTGATTGAAATTAACAAACTGATAGCCGCTGCGCAAATCGCTAATCACCTCATCAGGCATTGCGGTTGAGCGCATCAGCAACTTGCCCTCGTTACTGACCCATTGAAATTGCAAATCGGCCACGCGCGTAGAAGTGTCGCCGGGCGCGGCTTTTGCCGGTGCGTTGTATACCAATGGTGCAGAGTTTTGTGAGAATTCCTGATAGCGCCCTGGCAACAAATAATTCAACAAGTCGACCTGTTGCAGCAGCCGCTGGTTAAATAGTTTTTCGGCTTCGTCCATACTGCCGAGGTAACCACGCACCGCCGCCGCAAAGTTGGCCAGCGTGATTATCGCCACCAGCAGTATGACCAAAAAAACGCGAATGGATTTCATTGGCGCGGAACCATGTAGCCAATGCCGCGCAGGGTTTTAATAAAATCGGCGGGCAATTTTTTGCGCAAATTGTGAATGTGCACTTCAATCGCATTACTCGCGACTTCATCGCCCCAGCTGTAAAGTTTTCCTTCCAGCCCTTCTTTGGTTTGGATAATACCAACATGCTCTACTAACGCTTTGAGCAACATGTATTCGCGACGCGATAAATTCATCGGCTCATCATTGAGTAGCGCGAGGTGGTGAGTGGTGTCCAGTTTTAGTGGGCCAACCTGAATCATCGCTGTGGATGCATTTCCCAAACGACGCTCCAACACGCGCAAGCGCGCGAGTAATTCGTCCAGCTCAAAGGGTTTGGTCAGGTAATCATCGGCACCCGCATCCAAGCCCGAGACTTTGGCATTGGTGCTGTCGCGCGCGGTTAGAATCAATACTTGAGTGGGGTATTTTTTTTGGCGCACCAGGCGCAACAAATCCAGGCCGTCCATATCGGGCAGGCCCAAATCCAGTAATAAAATATCCGGTGGTTCAGCGGCGAGAAAGGTGCTGGCGGCCTTACCGTTATCCAGCCAACTCACGGCAAAGCCGGCGCGCTTGAGTGCGCCGACAATGCCGTCTGCCAGCAGGCTGTCATCTTCAACAAGCAGTATGTGCATTCCTGTCCCTCGTACTTACAGAATCTTGGGCTGTCGGGCTTATGCATTCTACTGCGGAGAATTTGCCAACAGACAATTACAAATGTTTTTTCGCTTTGGTGAGCGCGCTTTCAATTTCCTGTTTGCGCCCGGTATCGGCAGATTCGCGGCCGGGGCGTGCTGGCGCCTGCAGGGCTTTTTCCAAGCTTGCCACAGCTTGCGGATATTGTTTTTGATCCAACAGGTAATCGCCGTAAAAATAATTGGAATCTATACCGTCAGGATTATAGCTTAATCCTTTTAGCAGCATCTCTTTGGCCTTTTTGTCATCGCCAAATCCAACCGGCCAGCCGGGGACTTGATAATAAAGTGAACCCAAGCTGGTGTAAGCGGAACCGGCCAGTGCATCCGGTGCGATACTGATGGATTGTTCAAATAATTTTTTTGCTTGTTTAACCTGATCCAATGCACCCAATCCACCTTTGGCCCCGGCGTAGGTGGAGCGAATAATTCCCTCCCAAATCAGATAGGCAGGTTTATCCCCGTTGCTGGTGCGCAATTTTTCAGCCTCGGCCACTAATGTTTCAAACGCTTTTTCGCGCTCGGCTTCCGGTAGTTGGTATTTGATTTCTGCCCAGCGAGTTTGTAATTGTTTGATGTCGGTGGCTTCATCGGCATGTAAACCAAAGCTCACGAATGTGCTTGCCAACAAACTGGTTGCGATCAATAAACGTTTCATAAATGGAGCCTCTTATCGTGTCGTGCTGGCAGCTGTTTTGCCAGTACTTGGAATCGTTGACGAAATGGAGTTGCTTGACGAGCGCGCGAAGCGACGAATAATGGGCAATTTACTCTGCAAGCCTTTGTCCACCAGTCGAGGGAAAATAGCATTGAGGCGGAGAAAAAATCGCTCCGGCCAACCCAGGTTTATATCGCGCAGTTTGTTTTGTACCAGTAAGTCTTCAATGGCTTCGGCCACTGTTGCGGGATCATCCACTGAGTTTCCCAGCGCATCATTGAGCGCTACCACAGCGTCAGAATTTATCCGCGTGTCAGTTGCGCGCGGTGCGACATATGCGATTTGAATTGGGGTGTTGGCGAGTTCGCGCCTTAAGGCTTCGGCAAAACCGCGCAGTGCAAATTTGCTCGCGCAGTAAGCACTGAATCCCGCGAAGCCAAGTGCGCCAAAGCTGGAGCCAATAAATAAAATTCGGCCATGCTCTTTGTGCAAAAACGGCATCACCTGGCGGGTGAGCAAAATGGTTGCAGTCACATTGGTGTTGATTACCTTTTCGATCGCCGCAGGCTCGTTATCTTCCAGCAAACCGAATAGGCTGACACCGGCGCAATTAATTAATACATCAACCGGGAGTTGCAGGGCGGTTAGTGCGACGCGAATGGTTTCCAAACCCTCGGCACTGGCGATGTCGGCTTGCAACGCGAAGCCTTTGTGCGCGGTATGTTGCAGTTCGCGTTCAATCCTGCGTAATTCATTGAGCGACCGACCGACTAAAATCACGCGCGCGCCGGCGCTCGCGAGTTGCCGTGCTATAGCTTCGCCAATACCGCCGGTAGCGCCAGTTAGTAAAATCGTTTTGCCATTCATATTCATGCGTTACTCCTAGGCAACTTTTGCGGCAGCGCTGTTGGGAGTAGCAAGCGGTGCGCTCGTGGGTTGATTGATCGAGCGGAAAATGTTCCCGTACAGTTTGAAAAACATTTTTGCCGCGTGAAGAATATCCTCCTGATCTTTCAGTTCGGTCAGGCTGTTCATGAGTTTGGCGAAAAACACCATGTGTTCCTGATCCAAACTGCCGTGGGAACGCAAATAGGAAAACGCCTTGTTGGGCAAGCCCAAATGCTGTTGGATAATGTCGGCCGCTTGCGAGGCCAAATTGATGCTGGTGCCTTCGAGCACAAACACCATGCCGAAAAACGCCATAGGGTTATTGCGCATAACGGTATCGTAGGCGTAAGCCACCATCAGTTCTGTGGCCATACCGGGGCGCCCGTGACGAATGGTTTCTTTATCGGCACCACAGGCTGCCAGGTCATTTAAAATCCATTCCTGGTGCCCCAGTTCTTCCTCAATATATTCAGCAATTGCTTCACGATAATTTTCTTTTTCCGCCGGCAAGCGGCTGCCCACCGCCATCAACAAAGGCACCGTATGTTTTACGTGGTGAAATGCCTGGGTGAGGAAATCGATGTATTCCTCCAGACTGAATTGGCCCTGGCTCATACAGCGTTGGATAATTGGAGCGCTCAACAAATAATTTCGCTCTTGTTCAGTTTCTTGCTGTAGGCGATCAAAGAATGTCATAAATAGCTCCTGCGTGTTGGCCCGTTTGTTGAGAAGAATCTGCGGTGGGTGTGGTGGCATAAATGGCGGTGATATCGCGTTGGTAGTGCGCCATAATTTCGTTGCGCCGCAGGCGACCATTGTCAGTCAGTAATTGATTGGCGGCGGTAAACGGGCTTGATGCCAGAATAAATTTTTTGATGTGTGCGTAATCGGGTAGTCCCTGATTAACGCGAGCGATCTCTTGTGTGATTTGTTCGGTCGTAACCTGGACGGATGCGGGAACTAAAATCGCACTGCAGTAAGGTTGTGCATCACCCACGACTATGCATTGCGCAATACTGCGGCACAGCGCCAATTCGGATTCAACCCATTCGGGAGAAATGTTGCGACCAAAACTGCTGATCAATAAATTTTTGCGTCGACCGGTAATAAATAAAAAGCCGTCGTCATCGAGGTAGCCCAGGTCGCCGGTGTCCAGCCACGCATCTTTACTCTGCGGGGCTTGGCCCCAGTAACCGGAAAATGTATTGCCGCTGACGAATATGGAACCTTGCTCAATGTTAATTTTAACGTGCGCCAAGGGCTTTCCCACGCTGCCGATTTTATTGGCCGCGGGCGAATTCAAACTAACAACAGACGCGCACTCCGATAAGCCGTACCCTTCGTAGACGGGCAAGCCGATGGCGCGCGCTTGTTGTATCAAACTGGATGATGTGCGTGCGCCGCCGACGGCGATAAATTTTAACGCGGCGGGCAGCGGGAAGCCCTGTTGGCTAGCCGCGACCAAGCCGAGCAAAATTTGCGGTAACACAATCAAGCTATTGGGATTGTAGTGATGCAGGCTGCGCAGCAAGGTGGGCAGGGATAATTCCGAACTGCCGAGCAAACCGGTATCGACACCGGCGAGTACCACAATGGTTTTACCCAATTGCAGCGGCACATACACACCGGCAACATTTTCCAGCAGCGTGCTCAGGGGCAGCAGAGTGAAGTGGCGATTAATTTCTGCGTCTGCACCGGGCGTGGAGTAAATACGCTCGATCAGTGCGTTGGTAACATTGGAAATCGCCGCTTCAGAAAGGCAAACACCTTTGGGGGCGCCAGTAGTGCCGGAGGTGAAGGTAATTTTGCTAATGTCAGCAGTTTTGCTCACTGATCCCGCGTTGCTAAGGAAATCGCAAAAAATACCCTCGTGGCTAGTGCTGCTGCGACGGGCGACCGGAGCAATGGATCGCGCATCACCCACCGTTAACAGGCAGCCTAATTCTGTATTTGTAATGACGTGGTTCAGTTGTGCATCAGAAAAAAACAGCGGCAAGGGAACCAGTGTTGTACCCGCCTTGCGCGCGGCGAGATCGGCAATAATCCACGCACACGAATTTTCGCCCCAGAGTCCAGCGCGACCAATATTATGGTCAGTTAACCATTGCGCGAGCAGATTTACCTGTTCAACCAATTGCGCATAATTGAACTCACACTGTTTGCTAATCAATGCAAGCTGTTGTGGTTGTTGCTGTGCGTGTTGCTCCAGCGAGGCGAAAAAATTATTCATCGTTTGCATCCTTTGCGCTGACGTTGTTGCGCGCGCGAAATTCGGTGCAAATTTTTTCAATCGCGCTGTTAATTGCCAATACCGTTGCGCGATACATGGGGTTTTTACGGGCGGCGGCCATTGCGGGGCGGTTATCACCAAACATCACTTGTGGTTTGTTGTCGTAATAGCTGCCCCAACTGGCACCGCCGTCGGGCAGCACCGCAGGGTTGGCATCCGCCAGTACAATAGGTGAGTAATGCAGGCGGGCAAGTAGCGCTTTTACTTCGCGGGTGCCGGTAAACATCACATAGTGGTAACCCAGGCGTTCCATCACTTCGCCAATCACAATAAATAACAACAGGCTGCTGCCTTTCCAGGTAGAGACCAGATTGCCGATTTCCACGATTTGGTGGCGCTCAATCGGCTGCTCCAACTTCTCACTAATCACTTTTTCCACCGGCGCCGTTAAGTATTGTTCGGCAAACAAGGTCCCGGTGCTGGCGGGCGCCAAGCCTACGGCGGCAGAGTATTCGCCACTGCAACGCAAGCTGATGATGTTAGGCAGGAAGTGGGTCACCTCGGCGTGGTGCACGGCGGCGAAGCGGTCGTGGATGTAGCGCTCAATGGCCGGGCGCTGTTCGGTACCGGGGGTATGCAAACCAAAGCGGGGAATGCGAATTTTCGGCAGGCGTGGCATATGCCATTTGTCAGCAACGCCCTGCTGGATTTGTGTTTCCGGGTATATGCCGGCTAGCTCTTTCATTGCTGCATCCTCAGTAGTGGGATTTCTTAGGATGCAGAATAAAAACCTAACCTTAAGACCTGCTTAAGAGAAATTAAGGTAGCCGAGGGCGGTGGGCGCTGGCAGGGGGATCTGGTGCAAATGTAGCGTGATTAGAGCGCCTCACGGGCACTTATAACTAAAAAAGTAAAACTTCAGCCGTGCCCTGGTAAACCCTGCTAAATCGAGTGAATCAATCGCTGGCGCGCCAACTATAATGTGACCATTGTGTGGACTAGTGGACTACCTGATGACAATAAAAACGCTGGCTGTTTCGCGGCACATGAATGCAGCAAAGATAGGCTTGGTTCTCATCACTATATTGGGGCTGTTTTCGTACCCCTATATTCCTCAAAAAAAGCTGCAGATTTTTCCAGGACCACATGTCTGGTGGGGGGCATTTACCGACGGAAGTCCCGCAAGTAAAACGACATATACATACAAAAACGAAAGTCAGTCGGCGATTGAGTGTGTATTTGGTGAGGCAGCCTCGTTCAATATGTGCGGCAATAGCAGCGTATTCGCTAATCAGGGTGTTGCGACCCGCGATCAGCTGGTGAGTGACCTGGCGTTTGCCACTAAAGTTTCTCCCAGTATTTCGTTGGATTTAACCGGTTATTCCGGTGTTTGGATTGAGATAGATTATCGGGGGCCGGCAAATTACATTTATCTGACGTTGCAAAATCATGAGCCTACGCTAGATCTGCCTGATCCGATTCGCCAATTTCGGCCGCAAAGCGTGGGCATAAAAACGTCTGAGCTCCATGAGCCGATATTTATTCGGTTGGATGAATTCAAAGTAAGCGATTGGTGGATAAAACTGTTTTCGCTGCATCGGGCAGAGTCCGATACCCGAATTAATCGCATACAAGCGCTAAACATTGAGGTTAAAGAGCAGCCGCCCCTTTCCAGGCATTACCTTGAAGTAAAATCAATTACGTTTATTGGAGAGCGGATCAGCAAGGAAAATTTCTATTTAATTTTCATAATCGCGTTTGCGACCTTGCTCGGGTTGGAAGGCGCTTTTCGAATCTATTCGCTGTACAAACGACATCGCGCTGCGCAGCTATCTCTGGACGCATTAAATGAGCACAACCAAAAGTTGCAGTCTGTGGCATTCAAGGATGAGCTTACCCAGCTGCTCAATCGCCGTGCGATCAGAGAAATTGTAAGCAAAAATATAGCGATTAAAACTCAGCAAAATTTGGCGATTGTAATTATTGATATCGACCATTTTAAGCGGTTCAACGATACCTATGGCCATGCGCTGGGGGACAAGGTATTGGCCAGCGTTGCGCAATTACTGAAACAGGTTTCACGGGATTTTGATCACGTGGCTCGTTGGGGCGGTGAAGAGTTTGTCATTGTCACGCAGGATGCTCCTGCCGAGAATTTACTGGTTTATGGAGAAAAGCTGCGGGAGAAAATCGCCGCTAGCCCGATTTTCAAAGAGGACATTTCAGAGCCTATATTTGTAACTATCAGTGTGGGAATTGCTCAGGGCCGTCTTGGTGAAAGTTTTGATGCAGCGCTGGAGCGCGCAGACCAAGCCCTGTATCAATCAAAACAAAAGGGCAGAAACTGCTGCACAATTTCTTTGGCAAATGATGTCTAGTGTTAGTGGGGGGCTGCTCGCAGTCGTCAGCTATTGTTTGTAGCTAACCAGTGCGGATTTACTATCGCCCAGCGCTCATGATCCTTCCACGCAAGCCCGCCCACGCGGAGATAATTTTTGGAAAACCCTTCTTTTATAAAACCCGCTTTGGCAACCAGCCGAATAGACGCGGTATTTTCCGGCTGAATATTGGCTTCCAAACGGTGCAAATTTAATCCTGCGAATGCCTCTTGCAACAGTAGCACCATGCCTTTGCTCATATAGCCCTTGCCTTGGTGAGGGCTAAACACCTCATATCCCACATAAGCGGATTGAAAATGGCCACGCAAAATTCCGGAAATATTGAACGTCCCCACAATTTGCGCCTGCGCACCCGCGCACACAAAATACCGGTGTTCCTGTGCCAAATAAGCATCGTAATCCTGCGGTGCATAAGTCCAGGGTTCGTGCAGCGAAACACTTTGCTGGTACAACTTTTTTATTTCAGCGAGGTCGCTTTGTTTGGGTTTTCTCAGGCTAATCATCGCGAATCCGCAAGAGCGGCGTGCTCTACCAGTTCAGCGTTGATGAAAGCTGAAATCATTGCGCGATAAACCGCTTCAACCACCGTTGGATTTGCATTCAGCTCTTTTGCCAATATTGTTACCTTGGCAATGACCTGCTCGACACGTTGCGGCGCTCTTACATCATCAGTGGTTTTCTTAAAGCGAGCTGCTTGTGCAACAAAATCGCCGCGCTGCGCGAGTAAATTAACCATTTCCCTATCAATCGCGTCTATATGGAGGCGAACCTCGTCTAGCGATTTACAAATAATTGAACGTTCCAATGGCGACTCCTTATTGGGTTATGTTTTGTTGCTTTGGCAAAATGCCAAATTCTTTATTGCCGTAAGTTTTTAACACCTGGGAAATAACCACCTGGTAGTTATCCAGCCATTTTTCGTGTTGCGCTTTTGCTTGCAGGTGCGTCGGGTGCTGCATTAACGCCTGTAATGCCTCTAATGATTCCCAGTAATACACCGTTGAAACGTATCCTGTGCTTGGATTTTCCCAAGCTTCTTCGCCCAGGTAACCAGGGATTGATTTGGCAGCCTCGGCAATGGAGTTATCTAGCTGATAAAAGTCGTCATCAAATTGCTTTTTCAAAAATATAAAGGTAGATGAATACATCAAATTTTCCTTTGGTAAAAAACGCTATTCCTGGCTGCGTTAACGCTTAAGTGAGTCGCTTCCCCAGTTTGGATGAGATAAATAAAAACCCGAATACGCCAGCCATAATGGCAACATCTGCAACATTAAACACCCCAGTTTGTAGCGGCCCCAGTTGCAGCAGCATAAAGTCTACGACTCGGCCATCATTTAACGCGCGGTCGTACAGGTTGCCAAAACCGCCGGCCAGTATTAACAAGCCCACTGTAAAACTGTATTTATTCATCGGTTTTATCATCAAGTAAATTAAGCCGATTACCAACACCAAACCCACCAAGACCGTAAAAACCATCAGTCGTACTTCGTCGGGAAATTTCGCACCAAAGCTCAGCATGGCACCGGTATTTTCGTGATAGGTCAGGCTGAAAAAACCATCTAAAAAAGAAATGGGTTCTTGCCCCTTCAGTAAATTCACCGCTTGTACTTTGGTGTAGCGATCACAACCAATGAGTGGAAGGAACACCAATAAGATTAAGATCATTTTAATTTTCATGTGGTTGTTCCTAATTCTTCGATAATTTTTATATCCACCTAGGCGCCGGTTGGTGGTGATAATCATTGGCTTAATAATTGAAAGCTTGCGCCCGCAAACAAGCCTATGCCGGCACCAATCGTCAAGTCTACCCCTGTGTGTCGTTGGAGACAAAGCCTTGACCAGCCAATAAATACGGCGAAAACGAGAATAGCAATGACTGCGGTTGTATCGGGGGTCATAAGCCAGCTTGCAAATACAGCAAATCCAACATGCAGTGATGGTTTTGCCACCGCACTAAATAAATGGCAAGCCAAAACAATAGCTCCAGAAAGTGCGACGGCAACTACTAACGCGGAAAGCTGGTTGCCTATGTACAAGGCGATAGCTCCAAGGAGCAAGGTTGCACTGGCGACCAGGTTCAGTTCCTTGCGCTCGCTTTTTTGTGAGGCGTCAACATGTGCCCATTGACCAGTTTTGGTTTTGAACAGGCAAAAAATTACGACCAGTAGCGCAAAACTAACAGCAATGAAAATCGTAAAAAGGCCCTTCGGTTGTTCGCCGGAATTTGCGACTGAAATTGCAGCGACCAAGGGCATTAACAATGCGGGATGTCCAATAAGTGATATGAAACGCGCGATATTAATTGTCATCCTTATTCCTGCTGTTGTCGCTGAGATCCAGGGTGTGGAGTTTACCTTAACAAAGTTGAAGGGTTACCGCACTATACGCATCTATGATTGGTTGCATTTCAGCGCCATTCTTGCGTTGCTTTCGCTTGTAATGCGCGAGGGTTTTGTTCAGGTAGTTAAACGCAAGATTAAATTCATCCTGATTGGGACACTGCCAAATCGTATTGCCGACGGGGCTCATCGCTGAAACACCAATATTGTTTTTTGGAGCCGTCAGGATAATTTCATAATAACGACGATTTTCAATCATCAAGGTTTCAGCTTTCAAACCAAGGTCGAGCGCAATTAATTGTTGTCTTAACGTGTAGTGGTGGTGCACCGGGCACAAGAGAAAATCTATTTCAGCAGTAGCATTATTTTGAGTAATTGCCTCCACCATCGCGCTCATTAAATCCCCGCCTACACCCGCAATAATGACTAAATGCTTCCCCTTGAATTCCTTTAATTGCAACTGACATAAATCCATACAGTGCACCTCCCATTGCGAATAAGAAAGAGAAGCGAAATCTGACCCAGCAACAATCGGAAAATAACGCTTCAGTTTACTTTCCAGCTGATCCATAAGGTCAGGCACAAGATCCACAAAATGTACACACGGCGCTGCCTTTTTGGCCACTAACGCTGCCCCCAAAAAGCCATGATCGCAGCAACAATCCCAAATATGATCGTATTGCGAAGTCACCATGGATTCGATTTGTCGTAGTCGTTTACTGAGTTTCAATTAGCAGGCTCTGTTAAGTATCTTCCGGGTAAAAAGTAGTGATTTATTTTTCGAGAAAAAGAGTTGTTCTGTCGGTCAGAAGTGGGGCTGTTTGCCGCTGTAGGTTGGGCAGTAATACCCAACATTATGGCATTATCCGATTGATTTCTGTGTTAGTTGTTTCCATTCAAAAGCTCTATTAAGTTTTCAATTTCAGGTTTCGTTTCGTACGGGTTGACACCTGTAGAAACTTTACTCCATTTGGCAGCTTCACAAACAAATATATTTGCAGCCACTTCAATATTTTGGCTGTCCATTAGCCCGGCAGGGACCCAATAAAACGGGCTCCCTCTAAATTTGTTAGGTACTGATGAACCGCACGTAATACAAAAGTGAGAAGTAAAACCTGTGTCTTTAACCCACTTTGAAACATTACCTTCGCCGGACAACCATTCAAATTTTTCTGTATTTATGACAGTTCCGCAGCTTGAAGCAGTTCCTGTTTGTTTTCTGCATAGTGAACAGTGACATTGATAAATTTTCAGTCGGTCTAGTTTTACTTCAAATTTTACTGAGCCGCACAAACAACTTCCAATCATTTCTAAAATCTCTTAGTGTCTTTTTTAGTATAAAGTTGCCATTCGTTTGAGAACTTTGTTGCGCTATTTCTTTTCCAAGTGGTGGCCGAAGCCATTAAAAAGTAAATATGGAATTACTGATATTAAAAGCCAGAGCCATTGGTGGCTGTAAGTCACCCACGTCCAACAAGCCCAAGCAAAAATAACAACAACGATTTTCAGAATTTTGTACATGCACCACTCCCTAAGGAAGAACCACGGGCTTTAGCCCCCACCTAACATAAACAAGATATGGAATAATGCGAGCAGTCCCCGAAGGGGTTGCAAGATAAATTGGAGTTTTCGCGGCAGCTCGAACAAATAGATTAATGGGGCGGCCTGTTGATGTCATGTAGACACCAGGGCCAAACAGCCCAAATTTCGTTGAATTTATTGTTGCTGAAGCTGAAATTCCTTGCGCTCCTTTTGCAGTAGTAAAATGTACGAGATTTTTAGGAAGCGTAGCAAAACCGTAACCAGCCGTTGCCAATGTAATTGCAGTTGTAGGCGCAACTTCGGGAGTCCAAAGTGCGGCAAATACTCCCGGTACATGAGCTAGTGGAGCAAGAGGATGTTTTGATTTAACCGCAATGTCCGCCCAATATTGAGCTGCATTATCTCCCGCGATTGTCGTTGTGCGATATAGATGAGCCATTTGGTTAAAAAATTTGGAAATAGAACCAGTTTCAGAAACTTCTACAGGCGCGCCACAAGCAGAAGTTTTGCACATAATAGATGATGAGTTCATAAACATTCCTTTAGCGATGATTAAGCCTAACGTGCGGTCCAGCCGCAGTTTGTAAGCGGCGCATTTTCGATAAACTTCGGGCAGTGCATTCACTAAATGCGCCGCTTACAATGCGTCCAGCAAACGAAGTTTGCGAGCCCGGCGCGACTTGTTATGCTAGGTAGCTAAGGAGCACACCTTCTATATCTTGAATCATATTTTCAACATCAAGATCAGTAAATTCTTCTGGCTTACCATGAGCGGCACTATTGCGAATGTCTGCAATAGCAGTTATTCGTTTTTGTTGAAGTTTGTTATACACACCTGCTTTCGCAAGCTGGCCATTCATTGTGTCTAGCTTCCCGATTGGCAATCCATGCGTAGAGCATAGATCTCTTAATGCCGTTTCCAATACAACTCCAGCGATAACTGCTGAAGCCAATTTATAGCCACTTCTTAATAATTCACTTGCCTGCTCCAACTCACTTTCAAATACTTCTGCTTGGACAAGGCTTTTTAAAGATGCTAGATAACCACCTTCAAAATCTTCTTTTGCTGCGAGAAAAACAGCGCCAACTCTTTTTAAAATGTAATAACTTGACTCCATTGGTTGTGGAATTTCTGCTTTTAGAAAAGATTGAAAGTGCTGCGATTTTTCACCGCATGCATTAGTTAATAAATTTTTTGTTTTTACTTTCCAGCCGAGAAACATCTCTTCATCAATTTTGTTTCCAGTACCAGCATTGACAGTTGCCTCAACAACATTAAGTTGTTGATTAAGCTCATGAAATCTTTGACTCAGCCTTTTAATCATTATGATTTCCTTTAGTACGCATATTTAAGCATAGCCGCGATAAACGGTAGTTTTTAAGTTGCACTTTTGCCATAAAATGGAGCGCAGCGGAATGGCAAAATTGCAACTTAAAAGCCATTCGTTTGATTGCTTTGTTAGGGCCTTATGTTTCACTAAGTGGAGTACAAGCCTCAAGAAACATTCGCCCATACTCTGTTAATTCAAGATAGCGATATACTATATTTTTAACACCGGTAGCTCGATGACGGGAATCTGTGTCCATATAAACTTCCGAATACTCATTCAAGACAACAAGCTTAAGGCGCTGTAGATTTTCTAGCCATAGCTGGGCGTACGGACATTCTCCAAAACCTAGTTGTTGGCAATACCTCAAAAATTGGCTTTCGATATATTCATGCTCTAATGAATAGCGATTGTCCTCTTCCTTTAAAATTAGAGTTCCTTCAATTTTATTAAAGCTAATAAATACTAGCGCCTCTTGAGGCGACAGCTGGCTAATTAAATTTATAAATGAAGGGTGTACCATTGCTTGACTTCGAGAGTCCATTGCTTTCAATAATAATTCCGCGTAAAGGTCACGAAGCTCTGGTGAATCTGAGGAAATCGAAATTGAAGTTATTGCAGAAACAGCAATACTGTTTGGTGGCGAACAGCGAAACTCCGATGGCGTAGAATTTAAACGCTTCTCAATTTTTGCTTTTAGCCACTCTTTAGAGTGCTCGAAGCCCCAGTCAAGCATTGCTACAGGGGACAAGCCAATCTTGAATATTGTTTCAATAGCTAAGCCAACTTGACGCGTTCCGGGTTTAGCAATGTCTGAATATATTTCAGATGTAACCTTACCGATAGTTTCATTTATTACTCGAGCACCTTCACTCTCGATAGACATAGATATTGCCTCAGGTTTTGCTTGCTCTAACGCTAAGCTCAGCTGTGGTTTTGATGTTGCATTTTTCGGCTTAAAATGAGCGCAGCGAATGCCGAAAAATGCAACATAAAAACCATCAGATGCAGCGCCTTGTTATGCTTGAAGTTGTTGAGATCTATATTTACGAACGAAGATATATTTAGGATGAGCGCACCAAATAACTGGCTTTCCAGACCCTCCGCCTGAAAACATACACCGCCCATATACCAGTATGTATGCTCCAGCTAGTTCCTCTAAATCTTCCACTTCAAAGGAGCTTAAAAAGCTCTGAGTCACGTCCTCAAATATTGCAACACTAGCGGAACCATACTGTTCCCCTGAGTTTAGCCATAACTTTCCGTCTGCAGTATATTTTGCAGACGCGATAGGGCCCCAATAAAATTGCATTTTTTCGTGATGCGATTCTTTAGATATTTTCTCAAAGCCAGCAACAATACTATTAACCATACCTGAGATTAGAATTTCTTCTGAATTTTTAAAGAATGAAATTTCAGTGTTAGATTCTCTAAATGCGGGGCTTTGTACCAATCTATGCAAAATACGCTTGAGAGTGAATTGCTGGCTAGCTTCTCTGTTGCTGCCCTTTAGTACAAAGGTTCTACCCCCCTCTCCTTGTAAGCTATTCGTGGGTTTTGTATTTTCTACGACCTCAACAACTCCACCAACTTCTTTATCAAGCTGAATAATAATTTTATCGCCAGATTTAACTTCGTCCACTTCAACGGATGATCCATCATTTTTATCGTCGGACATGACATATTCGATTTTAAGAGAACAGTTGTCGTCATGCCTTGCACAAAAATGAGCAGGGTGACCGTGACTACTCTCTTTGCGAAACCAAGCAAACTCTTCACATTCGACACACACTAGACTTAAGCGTTTAGATTCTAAAACTGAGGATTCCAATAACGAAAATGGGCGAGCTTCCCAAACTTTATTATCTGATGTGCATTTTGCATATTGCATATTTTTTTCCTTTAAGAGAATGCTGGTTTATGAGAAGCCTAACAGTTTATTAAATTGCACCAACTATATAACCCGCAGAAAGTTATTCCAACTAATTTGATGTGGGGCTGCATAACTCCAAAAAATGGATTAACCATCAATCGATTATTCCAAGCTAAATAAAGGGTTAACTAATATTCCGAGTTAATTATGGAGTTATACGGCACAAGTAATCCTAATTAGTTACCCGGCTCATTTGCCTGACTGTCCGCTTGGGGCACTTTACTGCCTTAACATTTGTTGGGGTTCGCAAGCTCACCGCCAACCTACGGGAGTATGTTGCTGGACGGGTTCATTATGTGCCGGGGTTCAAGAAGGCCAATAGAGACGATAGCAAGCTTTTGATGCTATCTGAATTACATTCCGTTACCCAGCGGTTTGCCAATCTTCCCCTGGTCTAATGGTTGACACAATTGCAACAATTCTCTTTTTCTGCGGCATAGTTCTGACAACTTCGTGGCCTAAGATGGCTACATGAACGAGCGGCAAGGATGTCGGGAAGGTGGCAGGAATGCTTGTTCATTAACTTCCGAAAGGATACTCAAACTGGCTTGCCATAGCGGCAAGTAAACTGAAATTTTTTGCGAGGATGCAATCATGTTGAAATCTAAATCTGTTCTGTTTGCCACGTTAGTGTTGGCTACCCAATTTGCTGCTGCCGGTGGCCTTGTTCTTGAGAAACAAGTGACCCCGCCCTTTGATCAACAACTTCAAGGCAGTTTGATGCTGGAGAAGCAAGTGGATAATGGCGGCCTGGTAGTTGAGGGCATTATTGTGCCGGATCGTAAAACCGCCGGCGTCATCGTGCCTGACCGCAAGGGTTCAAATTCGGCGGTAGAGGATCAAACGGATAATGGTGGCTTGGTTATCGAAAAGTCCCCGGTGCTTGAGCGCGGTGGTATCAAACTGCTCAGTGGCGGTTTAATTGTCGACAGGCATGTTGCAGGCGGCATGATTGTGGATCAACACTTGGCGGGCGGCCTGATTATCGACCGTCACGGCAGAAACGTGTAACGGCGATTCTTTAGCGCAGCCCGGCTCACTAAACACTCCTATCAAAAGCCGCCGCGTCCGGGATGGACGCGGCGGCTTTTTTGTCCGCTTGTCATAGCCAATTAAAATTAATGTTTTATTGTTGATAAATTTTAAATATCGGTGGTATGGCCACATTCAATTAGCCGCTTGGCGCCTGACTCCCTAATCTGTGCCCGTCGAAGCAATTAACCCAACAGACTCAGGAGTACTACTCATGGCAACTATTAATTCTGTAATCAAACCATTCAGCGCCCAGGCTTACCATCAAGGCAAGTTTGTGCCAGTGACCGATGCTGACCTGAAAGGCAAGTGGTCAGTCGTGTTCTTCTACCCGGCGGACTTCACCTTTGTATGCCCCACCGAACTGGGCGATCTGGCCGACAACTACGCGGAATTCCAAAGCATGGGCGTAGAGATCTACTCAGTGTCTACCGACACTCACTTCACCCACAAAGCATGGCACGACAGCTCTGAGACCATTGGCAAGATCCAATACCCAATGATCGGCGACCCAACTGGCACTATCACCCGTAACTTCGGTGTGATGATTGAAGAAGCCGGTCTGGCGGATCGCGGTACTTTCGTGATCGATCCGGAAGGCAAAATTCAAATCATCGAAATCAATGCCGGCGGTATCGGTCGCGATGCCTCTGAACTGCTGCGCAAAGTTAAAGCCGCGCAATATGTTGCGAGCCACCCGGGTGAAGTGTGCCCGGCCAAGTGGAAAGAAGGTGAAGCGACTTTGGCTCCATCTTTGGATTTGGTTGGCAAGATCTAAGTTATTTCTACCTAATCAAATCCCTCCAAGCCTCCCTTAGCTACGCGCCCCGTATAAAAGGGAGGAATGTGACCTCCCCTCTTTGAAAAAGAGGGGCAGGGGGAGTTTCAAATTTTATGGAGAACACCATGTTAGATGCTGCGATTAAAGGCCAACTCAAAGCCTATTTGGAAAAACTGCAACGCCCCATCCAACTGGTTGCTAGCCTGGATGAGAGTTCAAAAAGCGAAGAGTTAAATAATCTTTTGTTAGACATTGCGACGCTGTCTGGAAAAGTGAGTGTAAGTAATCTGGGTAACGCCGCGTATCGCCCATCATTTTCTATTGCTGCACTGGGTGAAGCACCGCGAATTGAATTTGCGGGAATTCCCATGGGGCACGAATTTACCTCGCTGGTGTTGGCCTTATTGCAAACCGGCGGACATCCACCCAAGGTGGATGCAAAAACCATTGAACAAATTAGAGCAATTGAGGGCAAATTTCATTTTGAAGTGTTTGTCTCGCTCTCCTGCCACAACTGCCCGGACGTAGTGCAGGCCGTAAATTTGTTGGCAGCGATCAACCCGAATTTTTCAGCCACTATGATCGATGGCGCGCTTTTTCAAAACGAAGTCGAGCAGCGTAAAGTCATGGCGGTTCCCAGTGTGTATTTGAATGGTGAGCATTTCGGACAGGGCCGTATGACGCTGGAAGAAATTATCGCGAAAATTGATACCGGCGCGGCCGAGCGCGATGCCAAAGCCTTGGGTGAAAAAGATCCGTTTGATGTATTGGTTATTGGCGGTGGCCCTGCGGGCGCAGCGGCGGCGATTTATTCCGCGCGTAAAGGCATTCGCACCGGTGTAGTGGCCGAGCGTTTTGGTGGGCAAGTGTTAGATACAGTCGGCATTGAAAACTTTATTTCCGTGAAAGCGACAGAAGGCCCGAAATTGGCCATGGCGCTGGAGCAGCACGTTAAAGAATACGATGTGGATGTAATGAATCTGCAAAAAGCGGCGGAGGTTATTCCTGGTAATAATCCCGGTGATCTGGTGGAAGTCAAACTCGCCAGCGGTGCCAGCGTTAAAAGTAAAAGCGTGATTCTCGCCACTGGCGCACGCTGGAGAGAGATGAATGTTCCCGGCGAGCAAGAATATCGCGGCAAAGGCGTAGCCTACTGCCCACATTGCGATGGCCCTTTATTTAAAGGCAAACGCGTAGCAGTGATTGGTGGTGGCAACTCAGGCGTGGAAGCGGCGATTGATTTGGCGGGAATTGTGGCTCAGGTAACCCTGATTGAATTCGATTCAAAGTTGCGTGCAGATGCAGTATTGCAGCGCAAATTATTCAGCTTGCCCAACGTAACAGTGATCACCGAAGCCTTAACCTCTGAGGTGGTCGGCAATGGCGAGAAAGTTACGGCGCTGAAATACAAAAGCCGCAATACCGATGAAATCGCCACTGTGGAACTGGACGGTATTTTTGTGCAAATCGGTCTGCTGCCCAATACCGATTTCTTAAAAGGCACAGTGCAGCTGACGAATCGCGGTGAAATTGAAATCAATGCGCGCGGAGAGACGTCAGTGCCTGGTGTATTTGCCGCGGGCGATTGTACCAACGTGCCCTACAAGCAAATCATTATCGCCATGGGGGCCGGTGCCAGCGCCTCTTTGGGCGCGTTTGATTATCTGATTCGTACCAGTAGCCCGTGCTAAATAAAAAAGGCATCGCAAACGCGATGCCTTTTTATAGTTTACCGCAGAATTACGCGCGATTTTTAAGGTGCAACTGCGCGGCCGGTGGCGGGGTCTATCTTGCCAGGGCAGAGTCTTTTAGCACGCAAATTGGCGGCAATCTGGGCCAGCGCACCGTTAGTGGTTGAATAGCCATCGTGCATTAAAATCACTTGGCCATTTTGCAATTGGTTAACCGCGTTGGCGATACTGCTGCTGCTAGCGCCATTCCAATCTTGCGAGTCGACATTCCAGGTGATAATGCGCAAGCCAAGCGCGCTTGCTGCTTGTTGTACGGTGGAATTGCTTTCACCGTAGGGTGGGCGAAACAACGTTGGTTTTGGTGCGCCGGAATTCTGAATTGCTTGGTTGGTGCGGTTCAGTTGGTCATAAACTTGTTGATAGCTGTAACCGTTGAGATGTGGATGGTTGTAGCTGTGATTTTGCAACACGCCGACGCTGCGCATCTGCCCCAGCATGGCGGAATTCGCGGCAGCGCGCTCGCCCCACACAAACCAGGTGACCGGGGTTAAATTATTTTGTTTTAACAAGCTAATCAGTGTGGCGGTATTGTTGGTGGGGCCATCGTCAAAGGTCAGGCCAACATAACCGCTACAACTTGCGCTTGAACTGGAACTACCACCACCGCCAGTCCCGCAGTTTCCGCTCATGCATTCGTAGGTGTAACCGAATCCGATATAACCGTTGCAGTGCATGGTTTCCGAATAGGAGCCGCCGCCACAACTGCCATTCGCATAGAGGCCGGTATTAGTGCGCATGTTTTCTGCCTGGCGAATTTCGTTGTTAACCCGCAGATAATCGACTACTACGTCACGCCCACTGGCGTCGTTGTCGTATTGCACCTGAATATCGCCAGAGGCGCTGCCCGTGTAGGTGTAATCTTTCAGGCTGGTTGTCAGTGTCCACTGAGCTACCGTTGCACCAGCCACCTTGAGGTTGATGTGTTCGGTTCCGGCGACGCCGCGCGCGCGTAGCGTAATAGTTTGCGCGTCGGCGGCGGCTGCCAACAAAATGCCAGCGAGAATTGCCGCAAGGCTGCGTAGATAAGTCATGGAGAATCTCCGGGAGTTTTCCGCGGCTGAATTATTAAATGAGCGCGGAGTGAAAGTTGATCCTGCGGGAATGCAGGGGGCCAGATCCATCACTACTTATTATTTAAAACGATGGGTCGGGATAACTATTTAGTGATCCGCAATGATATTGTCAATTAAACAATAAGCATCTTGTCGGAATGACAATAAAGCGTTACTTGCTTGACGCTTAAGTGCTTTTAGTTGGGTAAACTTGTAACATATGTGTTCTAGTGTACAAGTTTTGGTTTCGGCGAGGAAATAGGGAGACTACAACGGCCGCCGAGTATTCGACGGCCGTTGCCAGAGTTAATCGGCAATGAGCAAATTACTGGTCGTATTGTTTGGTTTGCCGAGCGCATGCAATTCAATTTTGAATGCATTGATCAGGTGATTTACGTCGTCTGCCGGGCGCGCCGCTATGCGGAAATATTGCTCGCTGGAGCCGAGTTTGTTGCCGCAATTGCGAATAAAGCAACCGTGTTGTTGCAACACGCGATCGCGCAATTCGGTGCCGTTAATATCATCGCGCAATTTGACAAAAATAAAATTGGAATGCGTTGGGTAGACTGTGAACTCTGGTAATTCTTCAAAGCGCTCCGATAAATAAATCGCATCGGCAATCGTTTTCAAACGACTCTCGTGGTATGCCTGATGTTCATCTTTAATCAGATGCAACAGCATCTCGGTAATGCCGTTGACATTCCAGTAGGGCAGGTGAGTGCGCAGCTTGGCAATATTGTTCTCATTACTAATTGCAAAGCCCATGCGCAAGCCGTGCAGGCCCACATTTTTCCCCAGGCTTTTTAATACCCAGGCATTTGGATAACTGGCCACGTCATTTTTTATTGACGGCGGTTCTTCGCCCGAGAAGTCGATAAACGATTCATCAATCACAATATTATCCAGCTCGGGTAATGCCGCGAGAATTTGCAAAATTTCGTCACGCGATAAAATCGAGCCGGTAGGGTTATTGGGATTACAAATTACCAGGTTGCGTGCGCCGGATTTTTTTACTTCAGCAATTAAGGTTTCTGGCGCGGCGTATTGATTGTTGGCGTCTTCATAGCGATAGGTGTGAAGTTCAACTCCCAACCCTTGTGGCTCTTCTATCCAGCGGCCAAAGGAAGGCACAGGTACGAATAAACTCTCCTGAATAAATAGCGAATTTAACCAGGAAATAATTTCCGTAGAGCCATTGCCGGCAATAATTGTTTTGGGGTTATGGACGCCGGAAAATTGCGCAATATTCTCGGCAATGCTTTCGTTTGAGCCGGGGTAGTATTTCAACGCGTAGGCGATGCGCTCTTGCAATTTGTCCATTACTTGCTGTGGTGGAAAATACGGGTTCACCGGAATGCAGTAATCGCGTAGGCCATTAATTTCGCTGAATTGCTTGGTCAGGCTTGCAAACGAAGGATTGTGGGTAGTTTTACCAAACAGGCTGGTATCAAACGGCGTATTGGGGGCGTTACTCATGGGACAGATTCCAGTTGGGCTAAGCCTTACCGCATCCGGGTTAATGATACTTCTGTTAACTGTCAGGAATTGAAATGCTGCTGATTGCTCTGCCGGTTCCAAGGGGGAATCGACGCGATGAAAACGCAAGCGGGAGTGCGATAAAGCCAGGACGTTATTATTAGTGGTTGCCGCGAATACCTGTCAGGGGGTATTCGCGGTGCACTCTATCGAGATTAATTCGTATTCGCAAATTGCCGTGTAGAAACTGTGACCCGGTTCTTGAGTTGGCTGGTGAGTGGCGCTTAAGCCGCTGTTGCGTGACCTTGGCTTGGCGTTTTGGTTGCGCGTTTATCCAATACCCGGGTTTTTCGTAGGAGTTGTTGTAATTGATTCACGCCCTCCGGCCAGTCGCCTAAATTGGACGCGCTATTGATATGCCCAACATTTTTATAACGCAGATAATCAGCCCCCCACAATAATGCCCAGTAGGCAGCTTTGGCTTCGGTCAGCCAGGGGTCATTGCTGCTGGCAATAATCCGGGTTGATACGCGTAGCGGTTGTTGCGGCAAGTGTGTGGCTATCCCGAATTTATCCGGATCGGCAGGTGCCACCAAAAATAAGGCGGCAATTTTTTCCGGAAACTCCTGCGCGATACTCGCGCTCGCCAGAGCGCCAAAGCTGTGGGCAATAATCACTACCGGTTTATCGATGTTTTGCAGTTGCGCGCGAATCCCCCGCTTCCATTTTTCCAAATCAGGCGTGTCCCATTCTGCGAGTTCAATGCGGTTACTGTGCGGCAATTTTGCTTCCCAGCGGCTCTGCCAGTGCTGGGCATCGCTATTGCGTAAACCGGGCACAATTACTATCGGTTGTTCGCGCAATGATTGTGGGAAAAACGAATCGACGTTGGACATGTTGCTGCCTCCTCAAGTTGATAGGCGCAGCTTAGGGATTTTTGGCGAGCCTGAAAAAGAATTGTTTTTTCTTTGCTTATATCGAAATTTTGCAGGGGCAGCGAATGGTTTGGCTCAAAGTTGCGTAAACGCCAGGGCGATGCCAGCCGCGATGAGGGTGCCGCCGGAGATGCGGTTAAACCAGCGTTGGTGAGCCGGGGATTTAAGCCAGCGCATAATCGCGCTGCCGCCCGAGGCGTAAATCGCCATCCAGAGCAAATCGGTAATCAGAAAAATAACCGTAAGCAGAGCGAATTGGGCTGGCATTGGTTGGTGGATGTTGATGAACTGTGGAAAGAGGGCGCCAAAATAGATTAAGCCTTTGGGGTTGGTTATCGCCACCACCAGCGATTTCCAAAACAGGTGGCTGCTGCGCACTGCAGGTAAATCTTCTTGCAGGTTGTGTGGTTTGGCGCGGATCTGCTCTGCGCCCAGATACACCAGATAAGCGGCGCCTATCCATTTGATCAGATTAAACACCCATTCCGATTGTTCTACCAATAATCCCAGGCCAACGGCCGATAAAAGCATGAGTACCAGGTTGCCGGCGCTGGCGCCGAGCATGGTGAAAATCGATTTGGCAAAACCAAAACGGCCCGCATCGGCCATGCACGACAGCATCACCGGCCCGGGGCTGGCCGAGACAATAAATGTGAGGGTGCTAAACAGCCAGAGTTGTTCGATCGAGATCATTTAATAAAAGTGCAAGCCGGGTCGCCTGCAGTGTAACAGAGCAATCAGCAGCGGCGTTAAAGTCTCCTATACTCAAGCGAAACAGATTTCTTGAGCAAAAGGTGTTTGGTATGACATGTAACAATATTTCCAGCGCAATTCGGGTTTTGGAAGGATTGCAGGCAGGTTTGGATCAGGCCTATTGGGAAGCCAATAGTCTGGATCGCAAAGATTTTTTTTATGACCTTATTAGCGCGTTGCACGCTGAGCTTTCCGAACTGGGCAAGTTAAGCGTGCAAGATCACGATTTGGTGTATGAACCGGTCACAGAAGAGTTTCGTGCTGCGCGGCCCAAGTTGGGACGCTTGTTGAAATTGATTGATGAGTTTGCATTGCGCTCTACCACAGCAGCGCGTCTCGATCAGTTAATTAATGAGGCAATGGTGTTGATGGGGCGCGGGTCTTTGTAGTTGATATAGCCATTTCTAATCAGGCGAATGTAGTTATCGCCAAATAATTTAAAAATTACCCGATGAAAACTGGCAATGATTGAAAACTGAACAATACTGAAACTACCGGTGACGGTTTCTCCCTGTGAGCTGACGGTGGTGTGTTGCGATTGGTTGGCTTATCGATTTAGGGAGGTTGTGTAGTTACCGTTGGGTTTTTCTCTTAGCCCAGTTTGGAACTCCCCTTTATTTGTAATCTAGTATGGTCTTGGCCGGCATCGTTTTGGTGTCGGCTTTTTTTATGTTAAAAATTTATGTAAACATGTTTTGCGTGTCTATTTAATGGTAATTCACGATGAAAAAATTGGTTGTCATGACGATATTGTCCTGTGCTTCTATGCCCACCCTTGCCGATTCCTGTATGGAGACTAAAAACCTGATCACATTGGATCAGCGCTATGAAACTGCGATGCAGAAGGGAGATGTAAAATTCTTGGAGCAATTACTCGCCCCGGAGTTTTATTGGGTGCACAACCTGGCCAATTTGAAAGAAACAAAGGCAGCCCTCATTGAGCGAGTGCAAAAACCGGAAGAACAACCCAAGGCGCGGCGCTCGCACGATTTGAGTGTTAGGCACCTTCAAAATACGGCGGTAGTAGAAGGGTTGGTCAGTGTGGAAAAATGGAATGCGGACGGTAAAACTTTTCGCACTTCGCGTTATCAGGTAATGCGGACCTACGTTGAGTTAACGGGAGAATGCAAATTACTGGCGGTGCAGAGTATGAAAGTCTGGTCAAGCGACGGGCAGTGAATATTGCCCGTCGCTTTTCATTCTTATTTCAACGGGTGGGATTTGGCCCAGCGCGCATATTTCTCCAGCACTTTATTTGGTGCTGTGGTGTACCAGGCGTAACCAAGGCGTCGTTCCTCTGATACTTCTCCTATTGCATAGTGAATCGAATCGTCGCGATCGCCAAACACCGGTTTATTGGTGCCTATTTCATAAAAACGCGCCCAGAGTGGCGGCGCATTTTTATCATCGTCCAAACTTACCGCGCCGCGCACCCAGGTCTTACCGGTTATTTTGCTTCGCTCATACCAGCTCGCAGCGGCGTGTACCGACTTTACAATTACCTCGCTTGGGTTATCCAGATCCATTAAAAAGTCCAGCATCCACACGCTTTCTGAGCTGGTGAGTGAAATCATTTCATAGGCGCGCGCTTTGGCGGGCTGCAATGTTTTTGCATCATGCTGTGCGCCCCAGACTGTTAATTTTCCATCGACGACTACCTGGGTTTTTATGACGCAATCCAGTGCGCGCGCAAGGCTATTTCGTGCGGCTTGTTGTTGGGCTTTAGACACAAACGTAAATTCATTTTTAGCGTGGGCGACATTGTTTAATACCAGCATGAGGTCGCGCATCAATGCATCATTGTAAGTGATGTGGTCGTGATAGCTACCGCGCAAGGGAAAACTTTGCGGCCAACCACCATTGGGATATTGCGCGGTTAACACCAATGCCAAGCCGCGCGCAAAGG
The DNA here is from genome assembly GCF_008806975.1 of Cellvibrio sp. KY-GH-1. Classification (NCBI taxonomy): domain Bacteria; kingdom Pseudomonadati; phylum Pseudomonadota; class Gammaproteobacteria; order Cellvibrionales; family Cellvibrionaceae; genus Cellvibrio; species Cellvibrio sp. KY-GH-1. The sequence goes on along the minus strand of NZ_CP031728.1, from coordinate 3,152,154 downwards.
CATCAGCGTAGCGCGTATCTCCGGTAGCCTTGTGAGCTTTCGCGAGTAATAACAATTGGGTGCTGGTTGCGCCGTTATCGAACGTCGGGACGTAATCCTCTTCGGTACCAAATGCTTGTCCCGGTTGGCGCAGCGCCTTGGCCATATCGGTACGTTTGGACCAGCCCCCGGACGGCGTTTGGAAAGAGAGAATAATATCCATCACCCGTTTGCCTTCAGCAGAGGCAAACCATTCGATAGGTTGATTAATTTCAAAACCAAATTCTTTGGTGGCTGCCGGTAGCTCCGCTGTTTTTTTGTTGAGCTTTGTTAATTCGGCGGCAATTACCGCTTCATCTTTTTCGTGCAGTGATTTAGAGATTGCGTAATAAGCATCCCAGCCGATTGGTGAACTCTCTGCTAATGGTGTTGCAGCAGTTTTTTCAATTACCGAAGTCGCCATTACACCCGGGGCGGCGGCAATCAATAGGCTTAAGGTGAGAACAAGCAGAGTTTTGTTAGGTATCCGAACTGTGTTAACTGTGAGAGGGCTAAGCATAATAATTTCCTGTTATCGCGGGGCATATAGAGGCTGGCCTTATAAAAATAATAGTTGCAAAAACTTGGTAGTGGCCATGTATAAGTTAACTGCCGATAGCCTGTCAGTGTAGCAAGAAAAATAATCAGCGCTGCTTTTCAGTCGTGGGCATGGATATAAAAAAGCCGCTGCAATTGCAGCGGCTTTGTTGGCGACCAGGTTTTGGCCCACAGTGCCAGTGCACGACATTAATTAAAAATATTATCGTCACCGGGAAATGTGCCAGCTTTTACGTCGGCGACATATTTTTGCATGGCTCCAGGAATATCCTTTGCCTCCAATAAAAAGTTTTTGGAAAATTTGGGTGGCTGTTCTGTTAGGCCGAGAATATCGTTAATTACTAATACTTGCGCATCGACATCGCGGCCTGCGCCTATGCCGATAGTGGGGATGGCAATCTCACGGGTAATTTGCGCTGCGAGTGCGGCGGGTACGCATTCCAGTACCAGTAAATCAGCGCCGGCATCCGCGAGTAATTTAGCATCCGCGAGAATTTTTTCGGCGCCTTCCTGATCGCGCCCTTGCACGCGGAAACCGCCAAATTTATTCACCGATTGCGGTGTTAACCCCAGGTGTGCGCACACAGGTACGCCGCGTTCGGCAAGCATACGCACTGTGTCTGCCAGCCAAGCCCCGCCTTCGAGTTTTACCATCTGCGCACCGGCTTGCATGATGCGCATGCAATTGCGCATAGCGTCCTCCGGTGTGGCGTAGGTCATGAATGGCAGGTCGCCAATGATTAAGGATTTTTTATTACCGCGCGCTACGGCTTCCACGTGGTAAATCATTTGTTCCATGGTGACGGGAATCGTGCTGTCATATCCCAACACCGTCATGCCGAGTGAATCGCCAATTAATACTACTTCTACACCACAGCGCTGTGCCATCGCCGCCATGTGCGCGTCGTACAGTGAGATAACTACAAATTTCTCACCGTTACTTTTTAATTTATTGAGTGTGTTTATCGTGATGCTTTTGGTGAGTGCAGTGTTTGCCGTGGAGGTGGTGCTGTTTATGGTTCCGTAAGGCATGGCAGTTCTCGCTGTGAGAAAAACAATTAGAGTGCAGGCACTGGATTGTAATAGTGACGACCGCTTTTGATGGTGAGTATGTATTCCACCAGCTGTTTAAAGTGGTCGCGATTTTTCGCCAGATTTAAATCCTTGGCGTTGACAATCAGTAGCGGTGCGCCATCGTAAAAATGGAAAAATTCAGTATAGGCGTCATTGAGTGCTTTTAGATAATCGGCGCTTATGTATTGCTCGGCGCTAATGCCACGTTGACGAATGCGGTCGAGCAATACATCGAGTGGTGCCTGTAAATAAATCACCAGATCCGGTTTGGCGGCATTGATCACCAGCTTGTCATACACCTGGCGATAGATATTTAACTCATCATCATCCAGCGTTACCCGCGCAAACAGTTGATCTTTTTCAATTAAAAAATCAGCGACGCGTACGGGTTCGAAAATATCGTCCTGCTTTAGATTTTGTAATTGATTGGCACGTTGAAACAAAAAGAATAATTGCGTCGGTAGCGCGGTGGATTTTGGGTCGCGATAGAAACGCTCCAGAAACGGATTTTCTTCCGGCTGCTCCAACAGCATATCGTAGTTGAACAGGCGGGCAATATTGCGCGCGAGGGTGGTCTTTCCGACACCAATGCAACCTTCCACGGCGATGTAGCGCGGAAGTTTGGTATTGGTGAGGTCCAGGCCTAATTCTTCAAAGACAGCGTCCACAGTAACTCCTTGCGCCGGTTAGCGATTCTCTGGCAAACGTGCCAAGCCTTCAAAAGGGCACTGGCTCAACAGGGTTTGCAAGGAAATGCCATCCGGTAGTTGTAAGTTCGGGTCTATATCCGCCAGCGGGTAGAGAACAAAGCTGCGCTGGGTCAGGTAGGGGTGGGGTACAGTCAGGCGCGGAAGCTGGATGGATTGATGGCCATAAAGTAGCAAATCCAAGTCCAGAGTACGCGGCCCCCAATGCTGCAGCCGCACGCGTCGGTGCGCTTGTTCTATGGATTGAAGCGCATCCAGCAAATCCAGCGGGGCGAGGCGGGTCTCCAGCTGCGCCACCGCATTGATGTAGTCCGGCTGTTCCGGGCCTATGGCACGGCTTCGATAAAGTGCTGAGCGGGCAACCAGCCGCGTGTCCGCTAGCAAATCCAGTTCGAGGAAGGCGCGGTTAACCTGCCCCGTCGGATCCTCCAGATTGCTACCCAGCCCTATGTAGGCCAACACCATGGGTTATTCGTTCCCGCTGCTTGCAGTATCCGATTTGGGCTTGCGCGGCCCGCGGCGACGGCGTGGCTTGCTGCCGCCGGTTTTGGTGCCCTGGCGCGCTAATTCCTTCACCATTTGTTCGCGCTCTTCGTCGTTGGCGGTTTGGTAATTAGTCCACCAAACGCCGAGCCCATCCAGAGCTTCGCCGGCAGCTTCACGCATCAACAGGAAATCGTAGGCCGCACGGAAGCGTGGGTGATCCAACGTCCGCAAAGCGCGCATCCCCAAACGGTTGGGTAGGCGCTGCTGCAAATCCCAAATCTCGCGCATGGGAATCAGGAACCGTTTGGGCACGGCCGTGCGCGTTAACTGTTGGTTAATTGCATTGGTACCAGCTTGCGCCCAGGCTTGGGCGGGCGTCATCTGTCCAGACAGCAACTTGAACTGCTGTTGTACGGCAGGCCAGAGCAGCGCGGCATAAATAAAGGCCGGGGTGACAGTTTTGTCGGCACGGATGCGTTTGTCGGTATTGATCATGCACTGCTCGATCAGGTTCGCACCAATCTCGTCTTTGGCTTTGAGTGCGATGTCTGTGCCGGGGAACAGGTGGACTAACAGATCGTATTCACGCAGGAGATTAAACGTTGCTGTTGCAGAGCCGCCAAGGAAGAGTTTGAGCACTTCTTCAAACAGGCGTGCATCAGACACATTCAGCAAGAGGTTTCCCAGTTCGCGAATGGGCTTGGCGGTTTTAGCCTCTATGTTAAAGCCCAGTTTGGCTGCAAAGCGCAGGGCGCGCAGTATGCGTACCGGGTCTTCCTTGTATCGAGTGGCTGGGTCGCCAATCATCCGCAGGGTACGGCTTTTCAGGTCTTCCACTCCTTTGCAGTAGTCGACGACCGAAAAGTCTTTCAGTGTGTAATAGAGCGCATTGACGGTAAAGTCGCGACGCATGGCATCGGTTTCCAAAGTGCCATACACATTGTCACGCAATAACATGCCATCTTCGCTGCGTGCTGCGTGCTGGGAGCTGTCATCGTGATGGCCCCGGAAGGTCGTAACCTCAATCACTTCACGCCCCATGCGCACATGAACTATCTGGAAGCGGCGACCAACTATGCGAGCGCTGCGAAACAAGCGTTTCACTTCTTCTGGTTTTGCGTTAGTTGCGACATCAAAATCTTTGGGATGATTGCCGAGTAGCAAATCGCGCACGCCACCGCCAACGAGGTAAGCGGAGTAACCTGCATCTTCCAGCTGCTTGATGATTTTAATGGCCGCCTGACTGATATTTTTGCGAGAGATACTGTGCTGGTCGCGTGGAATAGAAACTGCACCCTCGCGGGTGGTGGGGCCGGATACTTTGCTGGAATCTTTTGAGGTAAAGAGGTTAAGCAAGCGTTTGAGCATGGTTTCTCGCAGGTAATTTAGCAGTCAGTTGCATGGAAAACGCGAGTTTAGCAGATGATCAGGGTTTTTTACGACAAGCTGGCGCCAGCCGGTAAATTCCATGGTTGAACTTTTTAGTTGTACGAGTGGTCTAGTATGTGTGCAATTAATGGTTAGCTTTTGAGTTGGAAGGTAGAAAGCAAAACGGGAAAGCTTTCGCTTTCCCGCTGGAGGGTAGCACCGAAGTGCTGCATCTTGGCATCTCAATGGGTTGCCTCCGTGGCAAACATCCAATCTCGCGTGCTATCCCATCCTGTGCCTAGTCAGTAGTCCGCTTTATTTTACTGTCTTATTGCTCTTGTCTTCTAGCGTGGTCAATCTAAGTTATTGTTTACGTTATTATTATTTATCTTCTGTTGTTATTATTTCTTGTTGTTATGTTCGTTTTTTTTTCAGTTTCTTATTGTTTCTTGTTGTTATTCGTTTTTTTCAGTTTCTTATTGTCTATTGTTGTTATTTTTAAGTTTTTTCCGCTTCTTATTATTTGTTGTTGTTATTAGATTTTGTTAATTAATTCTTATTGTTTGTTTTTGTTATGGCCCACATAAGGCAGTTGTTGTGCCAAGTTTTAAAATCTCAATAAAAACAATATGTTATGTTTTTTCGAGGGGTTCTTATTTCTTTTTGTTATTTCGAAGGGTTACAGGTCGGTATCAAGTTTGTTACGGGTGGGTAGCACAAGTAACAGTTTTTTTACGGTAACACTCTCGTGGTTCGGGGTAACGATTTGGCATCAAAATGATAACTTTTGACGTATTTATTTGCATTTGTGTCACTGTAAACAAAAATCCCCGTTGCTTTTGGCATAACGGGGATTTTTTTTGTTTCGAGTAGCTAAAAAGCTTATTTGGCAGTTGTCGCCGATGCCGAAGCTTTGGTTCTAGGGATGCCAAGGCGTTGACGCCGCTCCCAGAGGCACTTGCGGCTGACCCCGAGCTTGCGTGCGAGTTCGGTTTCGCTCATGGTGTCCTGATGCTCTAGCACGAAACGCTGGAAATAATCCTCCAGTGATAAATCTTCGCCGGCGTCTTGGCGGCTGCTGCTGCGACCCGCGAGGCGTGGAGCTTCAATAAGTGAGCTACCGGTATTGTCGTCCATATCGCGGTTGTCCATATCGATGGACAGCAGGTGATCGCCAATTTCCGCGCTGTCCTCGCACAGAATCACCGCGCGTTGCATGGCGTTTTCCAATTCGCGTACGTTGCCCGGCCAGTTGTAGCTCATGATGGCATCCATTGCCGCAGACGACAGTTTGAGCTGTGGTTTACTAAACTGACTGCAATAGCGCTGTAACAGAGATTCTGCGATGTTGATAATGTCGCGCCCGCGCTCCCGCAGCGGTGGTAATTCCAACTGAACTACGTTGATACGGAAGTAGAGGTCTTCGCGAAACTTGCCTTCTTTGGCGAGCTTGCGCAGATCGCGGTGGGTTGCGGCGACCAGGCGCACATCGACTTTGCGCGACTCGACCGAGCCTAGTGGTCGAACCTCACCTTCTTGTAGTACGCGCAGCAGGCGCGCTTGGGCTTCCAGTGGCAATTCACCGATTTCGTCGAGGAACAGGGTGCCACCGTCAGCAGCGGCTACGAGGCCCTCACGGTTGTTGGAGGCGCCGGTAAAGGCACCTTTTTCATAACCGAAGAGCTCTGATTCAATAAGTGTGTCTGGAATCGCAGCGCAGTTCACTGAAATCATTAAGTGGTTGTTGCGATTGCTCTCCTCGTGCAAGGCGCGAGCGACAAGCTCTTTGCCGGTGCCGGTTTCTCCGTGGACCAAGACGGTGGCGTTGGTCGGTGCAACTTTGTGGATACGATTGTATAGGTCCTGCATTACATCACTGGCGCCAATCATCCCGGCGATTGCGCTGCTGGCCGCTTGGCTCGCTGGAGCGGCTTTGTTGGCCGCTTTAGCCTTGCCAATAACGCGCTTGACCGCGTTGACCATCTCATCATGATCAAAGGGTTTGGCTATATAGTCCACCGCGCCCATGCGCATGGAGTCCACCGCTGAACGCAGGCTCGCATAGCTGGTCATGATGAGGACGGGGGTGTCACCCGCGAGTTTGATCAGGTCGGTGCCGGGGGCGCCGGGTAGGCGTAGGTCACTGATGATCAGGTCGAAATCTTTGAGTTGGAACTTGGATGTAGCTTCTTTTACCGACGGGGCCTCGCTGACCTCGTACTGGTTGCGCTCCAGCAATTTGCGCAGGGCATTGCGGATGATGGTTTCGTCTTCAACAATCAGAATCTTACTCATAGCTATCCGGGTCTTGCGTTAGGTGTTACGGTCTGACCCGGGGTTGGCCGGGTCGCGAGTTCATCCTGTCAGGCGTCCATGAATGCATCAAGATGACGGGGCAATGTTATTACGAATTGTGCGCCACGATTGTGAACCGGGTCGGCGGGACTGATGATGTCCATGTGGCCGCTGTGGTCTTCAATAATGCTGTAAACCATGGCCAAACCCAAACCTGTACCTTCACCCGGTTCTTTGGTGGTGAAGAAGGGTTCGAGAATTCGCTCGATCAGCTCTGGAGGGATACCGTGTCCCTCATCGGTAACAGTTACTGTTACCGAATCCTCATCTTCGTTACTTTCAAGCATAACACGCCCTTGCTCAGGGCTGGCATCCCGTGCGTTAGATAAAAGATTTATAAAAACCTGAATAATACGTTGAGCATCACCTGCAATAATGGCAGTTTTTGGGATGTCATTGCAGAAAAGTACCTGAGTTTTTTCCTTTTGCAGCGACAACAGATGAATCGCTTCATTCGCGCAGTCACGGATGGAAACAGCTTCAAACTCGGATTTGCTGGCGTGGCCGGCGTGCGAAAAGCTCACCAGCGACTGAACTATCCGGCCCACCCTATCGGTTTGGCTGAGAATTTGTTCCGCCGTTTCCAATACTTCTTTCGGGTCACTCGAGTCGTATTTCAGGTTTTGGGCCAGGCACGCGATGCCGGTAATAGGGTTGCCAATTTCATGTGCGACACCTGCTGCGAGTCGCCCTACAGAGGCAAGCCGCTCTGAATGGACTAGCTCCTGTTCCAGCAACTGGGTTTCCGTTACGTCTTCAAGCAGCATTACCTGATCATAAACACCAGCCGTAATGGGGCCTTCAATGTTGGCTTTGTGCAGGCTGATCCAGTGGGGGCGGTTGTTAAGCTCTATCTCGCGGCGATAAAAATGGGGTTCGCCACTTTGGCTGAAATCGATCAACAGGCTGCACCAGGGCTCGGGAATATCCTCCAGGTATGAGCCAGTCACGTCCTCGGTGGGAATTTGGGTCAGGTTCGCCATGGCGCGGTTCCACATCAATACCTCCATATCGCGCCCGAGCGAGCAGACCGCCATCGGTAGCTCCTCCAGAGTCTTGCGGTGATACAGGCGCAGTGTGTTTAACTCGGCCGCCATGCCTGTCAGATGGTCGCGGTACTGGGCGAGGCGGTTTTCAATCAGGTTAATATCCACCGTGCTCTGGGCCTCGGCAGTGACATGGGGGATGTACTTGTCCATGATTTCGCTGGCGACGTGAATACCCATCAGGCTGGAGAGGTTACCTTCGATCTGGTCGCGCAGGCGGCGCAAGGCATAGGGACGACGCTCATCAATGCTGAGGTTAAGTTCCTGAAGGGCAATATCCACTTCGCGGCTCGCTGTCACTTTGCCCAAGGGTTTGGCGAGGCGATGTTTGAATTCAGATGCTGAGTGCACGTCCAGCGCCTGCCGCACGGGGTGGCTAAGTTCGTCGGCGGCGCAAAGTTCGGCGCTGTACTGCTCGTCATCGGATTGGCGTGTAAACAGTGATATTACAATAAAGAAGAATGCGTTAAGCCCCAGCGAGATCAGGGTGACCTGGCTCCAGTACTCGATGCCGACCGGGACGTTTAAGTGAAACAGTGGTATCTGGATATATTCAAGACCGGTGAGGATCGGCAGTAACAAGCCAATTCCCCAGATGCTGGTGCCTACCGATAGGCCGGCGATTAACCCGCGTTTGTTGCCCTTGCTCCAGAACACAATAGCGAAGGTCGCGGGCAGGAATTGTAGGGTTTCTATGAAAGCAGTCATGGCAAGATGGGCAAGGCTGAAGCGATTGTCCAGTACCCAGTAAAATACATAACCCCCGGCAAAGATGGCGGCGATCAGCACTCGGCGCAACCAAATCAGTTGCGTGTAGAGATCTGTGCGGGTGCGCAGTTTAAGGCTGGGCAATAGCCAATGGTTCATCACCATGGTTGCCAAGGCCAGAGAAATGATCACCATGGCGCCGGTAGCGGCCGAGAGCCCGCCCAGAAATGCGAGCAGGGTCAGGCCGGGCGAGTCAAACAGGATGGGAACCCCGATCGAATAGTATTGCGGCGGTAAGGGAACCGAGAGTTCAGTACCGGCCCAGAGGATTGGAAATATCGGCAGCGCCATCAGCAACAGAAATAGTGGGAACGCCCAGGTAACAGTGTGAGAGTTACGCATCAGCGGGTTTTCTGCGAGTCCCAGATGGAAGATATGTGGCATGGTAACGGCTGTCGCGACAAACACCAGTAGTAATGTGTGGGCGGAATCTGTGTGGATTGGGGTATGCAGCAGGGCCAGGTTTTCCGGGTGATCCAGCAGCCATTGATCCAGTCCATCCAGTCCGTCAAAAACCCCGTAAACCGCGACCAATCCAACGGCGCAGAGCGCGAATACTTTCAATAGTGACTCAAATGCCATCGCGGTAATCAGGCCGCGATGCTGGTCCCGGTTGGCGCCGAAAGAAATGGTAAAAAACGCCAGTATCGCGCAATAACAGAGTGCCATCACGTCCTTAAATGTCAGCCCGGTACCGGCCAGCGGCAGCGAGGGATTGGAACTAACGGTCAGGATATGCATGGTGTCGGCAATAGCCTGGATCTGCAACGCCATCAGCGGCAAGATCCCGCACAGCATGCAAAGGGTGGTCAGTGCACCCACACTGTGGCTGTGGTAGCGAAATACCAGCAGGTCAGCGAGTGAGTGTACTTGATGGCGCCGCGCCAACTCTGCCAAGGGCGCCAAGGCTACCGGCGCGAACAGGAAGAGAGCACCTGTGCCCAAGTAATAAGCCAATGCGCCATAGCCATATTGGAAGGCGAGGTCGATGACGCCGTAAAATGCCCAGGCGCTGGCAAAAATACCTAGCGAGAGGACATAAGTTATCGGGTGCGATGTTACTGATTCCGGAATCCAGCCGCGCTCGGTAATCCATGCGATACCAAACAAAAGCAACAGGTAGCCGATACCGATAAGTGCAACTTGGCTGAGGTCAAAAGTCATTATGAATTCTTATAAAGTTATTAGTTGATAATCCGGCAGGACAGAGTTAATCCAAATCCTGATATTTTTTGCGCCGCAGCTGTATCACAAACGCAATCACAATCACCAGTATCCAGACGATATAAGGTCGGTACCAAGCGCCTTCCGGGTTGATAATCCAGTTAAACAAGCTGGGTGAAAATATATAGGCAATCAGCAGCAGTAAGATGACCAGGCGTTGATTGTTCATGATTTAGAGGTCCAAAGTGGCGCGAGAGGGCAGCCAGATTGATGTTATTGTTTTCGGCCTGAGCTTGATCTACGACCAGTCGTTATCCAAGTATAGGTGGCTGAGGCCCTTGATTTTGTTTCTGTGCCAGTAATGCAATCCCCAGTCCAGAATTTCGCTGGTTGAAACATCCGCCAAATCGGCGGGCGGATTTTGCCCTAAAAACTTTAGACCACGCCACAGGTTCCTGCTTGCGGCATTGACGTCGATTGCGCGAGCGTGATTTTGCTTACTCAGCTTCTGGCCGTTTTCCTGCACTGCCAAGGGTACATGGCCAAAGGCGGGGCGCCCCGCGCCCAGTAATTCAAAGAAGAAAAGTTGGCGGCCAGTGACTTCGAGCAAATCGGCACCGCGAATCACATGGGTAATTCCTTGGACAATGTCATCAACGACTACGGCGAGTTGATAGGCATAAAAACCATCGCGTCGTTTCACAATTTGGTCACCCGCCTGAGTGCGCAGGTTTTGTGCTTGAGGGCCCTGAATCAGGTCATGGAAGTGAATTTCATCGGCGCTGGCATAGCCCTCAATATCGTACAGTTTGAGGCGCAATGAATAGGGTTGGGCCAGATTGACTGGGTGATTGCGGCAGTGGCCGTTGTAGATGCCGCCCATACTGGCAAGATCCTGGCGCGAGCAACCGCAGGGGTAGACCCAGTGGCGGCTGACCAGGCTTTCCAGGCAATCCTGATAGGCTTGGTGCCGCTGGCTTTGGTAGATAACCTCGCCATCCCAATTCAGCCCATGCCCCTCAAGGCAGTGCAGGATGGCAGTTGCTGCGCCCGGCTGTTCGCGCGGCGGGTCAAGATCTTCCATGCGTACCAGCCATTGTCCGCCATGGGCTTTAGCATCCAGGTAACTGGCGAGTGCAGTGACTAGCGAGCCGAAATGTAATGGGCCAGAAGGCGATGGGGCAAATCTGCCGATATAGGGAATTGGTGCTTTGGTGATGGCGATAGCGAAGGGCATAGCGATGAGGTGGGCGCACCCACCTCGAGGTCGGCGGATTAGCCGCCGATTTGTTTTTCTTTGATTTCTGCGAGGGTCTTGCAATCAACGCAGAGGGTCGCGGTTGGGCGAGCTTCCAGGCGACGGATGCCAATCTCAACACCGCAGGCATCACAGTAACCGTAATCGTTGTTTTCGATCAGCTCCAACGTGCTATCAATTTTCTTGATCAGCTTGCGCTCGCGGTCGCGGGTGCGCAGTTCCAGGCTGAATTCTTCCTCCTGGCTGGCACGGTCAGCTGGGTCTGGGAAGTTAGCCGCTTCATCTTTCATGTGGCTCACGGTGCGGTCTACTTCTTCCATCAGCTCTGAACGCCAGTTGAGCAGCAGATTACGGAAATGCAGCTTCTGGCTATCGTTCATGTACTCTTCGCCTTTTTTCTCCACGTAGGGAGTAAAAGGGCGTAGCGCGAAGGTTTCAGTAGAGGGTGATTTTTTCGCCATAGTGGTTAGCGCCTCGTAGGACTTCCTGGATCGTCATTCACTGCCTTTATTAGGTAGGCAGAATTAGAAGGGGGAGCAAGCTATCAGATAACATATAGGAGTGCTAGCGTTTTTTGCTCGTCACTCAATGGATTACCCGAGTGTTTCTGGAACCTGCTGCCAATCGACCCCAAGCAAAAACTATAGCCCCAAAATGGCGCGTTTGTGGTTCAATTTGTCGTTAATTTGTCATTTATCATTAGTTCATCACTTGGCTTTCAGCATCGAAGTTCCGTTTATGTCCCAGTTGTATCCAGCAATATTGCTCCGCCGTTATAAACGATTTCTGGCGGATATCCGCCTTGCGGATGGCGGCGAGCTAACCATTCACTGCCCCAACACCGGTTCGATGAAAAATTGTGTGCTGCCCGAAAGCCCTTGCTGGTACTCGGTGAGCGAGAGCAAAACCCGCAAGTATCCCCAAACTCTGGAATTGGTTACCACACCGGGCAATCATCTGGCGGGGATCAATACTGCGCGCGCCAATGAGTTGGTGGGGGCGGCAATTGCTGCGGGTGTAATTGCAGAATTACACGGCTATGCGTTACTGAAACGTGAGCAGGTATACGGTCGGGAAAAATCGCGAATTGATTTCTTGTTGAGCGAAAATCCGGATGATGCGCGTCAGTGTTATGTGGAGGTAAAAAATGTGACCTTGATGGAGGCGGAAGGCGAAGGATTTTTTCCTGATGCGGTTAGCGAGCGCGGCAGTAAACATTTGCGCGAGTTGATAGCGATGGTGAAGCAGGGGCATAGGTCAGTATTATTTTTCTGCGTCCAGCACACGGGTATCAAATCGGTGAAACCCGCCGGCCATATTGATCAGTTATACGGTGCTACTTTACGTCAGGCAAAGGTGGCTGGTGTGGAGGTAATAGCCTATGCGGCAGAAATTCTGCCGCATAAAAATCTCATCGCATTGGCTCATTCTTTACCGGTAGAGGTTTGAGTTGGTTTTGCCCCCGAGTTGACTACGGCCACAGCGCCAAGAATTAATAAGGTGGCGCTGATTTCCGGCCAGCCGGGTTTCTCACCCAATAATAAAATTCCAGAAATAACGCCAATCAATGGTGTGATCAGTGATGAAAGCGAAGACACGCTTACCGGAACCAGGCTAACCAAACGAACCCAAGCCCAATAACAAAACATAAAAGCAATAAATACATTGTAAACCACGCCCCATAGCACCAGCGTCGAGGGTATTTTTTGTGGCGCACCATCAATAAACACTGCGGCGATCAAAATAGGAATGCTTGCCAGCAATAACAGCCAACCGGTCAACGCTACGCTGTGCATCGGGATTTGCCAGCGCTTCATCATCACCGTGCCCGCGCCCCAGCTCCAGGCGGCCACAACCATAAATACGGCACCTATAAACAAGTCGTAATTAATCGGTCCACCGAACCAGCTCAATAACGTTTCGCTGAGCAATGCCAATACCCCACCGCTGCCTAGCAGCAGAGCAACGCTAACACGCGGGGTAAATTTATCCTTGAGTATCCATACTGAAAGTAATACTGCCCAAATGGGCATGGTGTAACCCAATAGTGCAGAGCGCCCGGCAGGCAACAAGCTCAAACCGTACGTGGCCAGAATGTTCCAACCAATAATATTGAAGGCGCAAACCCACATCACCTTTTGCACGTAGCCGCTCGGAATTTGCAACCTGAGACCGGATGCTCGCGCCAGTCCAAGAATTCCCAATCCTCCCAGGAACAAACAAAACCCGCGAAAACTCAGCGGTGGAATTTCCTGCAGAATAAATTTCATGATAGGCCAATTAATACCCCAGCCAATAGCCATACCAATTAATAAAAAAATGCCTTCGGCAGAAAGGCGAGAGGGGGGCGGGCTAGACATGGGCATCACTCTGACTGGACCAATGGCATCGACGGAAATGCAATTAACGTGAGCCCTAGTGGAGCCCACAGTAAACTACTAAAAATAGATGTTAGTTAAATTACTTGGCGGCAGTTTGCGGAGGAAACTGTTGCAATAATTGCGTAAAAGTTTCACGCAATTTATTTTCTGCCTTGAGGGAAAAATTAATTAGCGGGATTCCTTCGGCGGTACCTCGCCAAATCAGGGTATTGGATTTAGCCTGAGTGATGTCTACCACTATTACGCCTTCCTGTTTTCCTTGCCCCAGCAATGTTCCGGTCCCCAGTCCAATGCTGCCGTGTCGTCCCATCGGCATGCCTATACCGATTCCGATACTGGTATTGCCGCCACTGCTAACGCGCGAAAAAACTTGCAGATCCAGCAGTACATCCGGTGCCGAATCACTCGGGGTAAAACCTTGTGCGAGCAGTTGCGCGTCCGCCAGTTGTTGCAGCAAACTTTTATCAATTCCGCCAATATCAACCGCGGTGCTGCGCCATTGATAGGTTTTTAGGTTATTGAAGTCGGTGCCGGATTTAAAATCATCGCCATAGCGTATTTGGGCACAGGCACTGAGTAACATCACGGTCGCGATTGCCAGTAAACGAGAAAGTGCTGACTTCATAAAGCTGTCCTCCGGAGATGGTGGAAAGAATTATAACTCACTAGTGCCCAACTTATGGGCACAGAGTTTGCAAACCTTGTGGAACTGGCGCAGACTGCGCCGCGATTTCTTCATCCGGGAGCTGACGGTGGACTTTTTACTGATTATTAAAGCAATTGTATTGGGGCTGGTAGAGGGTCTTACTGAATTCCTGCCTATCTCCAGTACCGGGCATTTGATTGTGGTGGCGGACCTGATTAATTTTCACAACGATGGGCGCGTATTTGAAATTGCAATTCAGTTAGGTGCCATCCTTGCGGTAGTGGTGGAGTACCGACAGAAATTTATTGGAGTTGCTTTGGGCATGTTCAGCGATACCAAAGCCCAGCGTTTCATCGCCAATCTATTGATTGCTTTCTTGCCCGCCGCGTTTTTTGGTGTGCTGTTTATTTCAATAATCAAAACTTATTTGTTTAACCCCTTGAGTGTGGCCACCATGTTGATTCTAGGTGGCATTATAATTCTTTGGGCGGAGCGTCGTACCCATCAAGTTCGTGTTCATAATGTGGATGATTTGAGCTGGAAAGATGCGTTAAAAGTCGGCTTGTTTCAGGTGGTGTCTATGGTGCCAGGCACATCGCGTTCAGGGGCAACGATTATCGGCGGCTTATTTATTGGGCTGGATCGCAAGGTCGCGGCTGAGTTTTCGTTTTTTCTCGCCGTGCCCACGATGTTCGCGGCAACCTTTTACGACATCTATAAACACCGCGATTTATTGCACGCCAGTGACTTGCCTATGTTTGCTGCAGGATTTATCACCGCCTTTTTTGCCGCATGGCTGGCAGTGAGAACGCTGGTACGTTTTGTGGCTAACCACACCTATGAAATTTTTGCCTGGTACCGTATCGCTTTTGGCTTGGTGATTTTGGCAACGGCTTACACCGGTGTGGTGAGCTGGAGTGGTGTGGAATAAGTAGTGGATGATTGCTAGTTAATAAATTTCACGACGCTGGTATCTTTCTCGCGGCTTTTGCCGGCGGCGTGTAACTTTTGCAAGTATTCACTCCACAGCTGCGTCTGATTTTTTCCCAGGTCGTAAAAGTAACTCCACGTAAAAATGCCGCTGTCGTGGCCATCACTAAAAATGAGTTTGAGCGCGTAGTTTCCAGCGCGCTCAATACCGTTAATTGCGACGTCCTTTTTTCCAAATTGCAGCACTTCTTGCCCAGGGCCATGACCTTTGACTTCGGCACTGGGCGAGTGAACGCGTAGAAATTCGGCGGGCAATAAAAATTGCTCGCCGTCAAAGTGCAGCTCAAGCTGTTGCGATTGTTTATGCAACTTGATTTTGCTGGGTGTTTTGTTGTTGTCGCCTTGGATGGTCATTAGAGGATATACCGGCTCAAGTCTTCGTTTTTGGCCAGCTCACCCAAGTGCTTCTCAACATAATCTGCATTGATTTCTACTGAGTTGTTGCCATTGCCCGCATCGAAAGAAACGTCTTCCAGCAAACGCTCCAAAATCGTATGCAAGCGGCGTGCGCCGATATTTTCGGTGCGCTCATTTACTTCAAATGCGGTTTCGGCGATGCGGCGAATACCGTCTTTGGTAAAGGAAATGTCCACGCCTTCGGTTTTAAGCAGTGCTTGCTGCTGTTCGGTGAGCGATGCTTTGGGCTCGGTGAGGATGCGTTCAAAATCACCCGGCGTTAGTGCTTGCAGCTCCACGCGAATGGGCAGGCGGCCTTGCAATTCTGGAATCAAATCGGATGGTTTACTTAAATGGAAAGCGCCGGAGGTGATAAACAAAATGTGATCAGTTTTAATCATGCCGTGCTTGGTGGAGACGGTGCAGCCTTCAATTAGTGGCAGCAAATCACGTTGCACACCTTCGCGCGAAACATCGGCACCGCTTACATTACCGCGTCGGGCAACTTTGTCGATCTCATCAATAAACACAATGCCGTTTTGCTCGGCCGCTTCGATGGCTTGGGCTTTGATATCCTCTTCGCTCACCAATTTCGCCGCCTCTTCGTCCTGCAATTGCTTGAAGGCCTTTTTCACAGTGATTTTGGTTTTTTTAGTTTTATCGCGCCCTAGCGATGAAAACATGCTCTGCAATTGGTTGGTCATTTCCTCCATGCCCGGTGGGGCCATGATTTCAACTCCAACGGGGGTTGCGGCGAGATCAATTTCAATTTCTTTATCGTCGAGGTCACCTTCGCGCAATTTTTTGCGAAAGATTTGGCGGGTGCCTGATTCGTGTTTACTTTCTTCTGCCGATAAGTCGCGCGCGGGAGGGAGCAGTGCATCCAGAATGCGATCTTCCGCCGCTTCGGCGGCGCGATGTTGCACGGCTTTAACCGCTTGTTCGCGACGCATTTTTATAGCGACGTCGACCAGATCGCGAATAATGGATTCCACGTCGCGACCAACATAACCTACTTCGGTAAATTTGGTGGCTTCGACTTTAATAAAGGGAGCGTTGGCTAGTTTTGCCAAGCGACGTGCAATTTCAGTTTTGCCCACACCGGTTGGGCCGATCATTAAAATATTTTTTGGTGTAATTTCATTGCGCATGTCGGCGGCGACTTGCATGCGGCGCCAGCGATTGCGCAGGGCAATGGCAACCGCACGTTTGGCGTTTTGCTGGCCGACAATATGTTTATCCAATTCGTGCACGATTTCGCGCGGGGTCATAGAAGACATAAAAAACTCTTTTGATTTCTTGGTGCAAAAGTAGCTGTTTTGACCGTTTATCTAGTGCGGACTGTCGGAGACATGGATGTCGACGACAAGCCTACAGGGAGGTATTTACGGCGTGTCCGCACTAGATAAACGGTCAAAACGGCGGGCTAATTAAGATCAAATTAATAATCGAGAACTTCGATGGTGTGATTCTGGTTGGTGAATACACAAATATCACCAGCGATTTTCAAACCTTTTTCCACAATGCTGCGCGCATCCAGCGAAGTATTTTCCAGCAGCGCGCGCGCGGCAGCTTGCGCGTAATTGCCGCCTGACCCGATTGCAATCAAATCGTCTTCGGGTTGGATTACATCGCCGTTGCCGGTAATGATTAATGAAGCTTCTTTATCGGCGACTGCCAGCAGCGCCTCCAAACGGCGCAGGTTGCGATCTGTTCGCCAGTCTTTGGCGAGTTCGACGGCAGCACGCGTCAATTGGCCATTGTGGGCTTCGAGCTTGGCCTCAAAGCGCTCGAATAACGTAAACGCATCGGCAGTGCCACCCGCGAATCCCGCGAGGACCTGATTTTTATACAGGCGGCGGACTTTGCGCGCATTGCCTTTCATGACGGTATTGCCAAGAGATACCTGGCCGTCGCCACCAATTACCACCTGACCTTCGCGGCGAACAGAGAGAATCGTAGTCACAGGACTTCCTTTAAAGAAAAATTCAACCACATGTGAAGCATGTGCTGTGCGGTATCGCAACAGGAATTATCGAAATGGGGATGGGCACGGCTTTTTCAAGCAGTGCCTTTGGGGGGAAATAGGGGAGCTGATTATTTGGCTTTGGCGCGCTTGAGTACTAACGCGTTGTACTCATTTTTTACCAGCTGTGAACGGGCGCTGGTCAAGGCATTCTGGTTATCGAAGGGGCCAACCACCACGCGATGCCATATCTCGCCTTTGCGGATTTCTACTTTTTCAATACCCGCATCCAGGTTCAACAGGATCAACTGCGCGCGCAACTTATCTGCATCTTCCGCTTTGGGGAATGAGCCCACCTGGATCAGATACTCGACGCCGGCCTCCTGTTGTGCCGGTTTTTCTTCACCAGCGGCTTCACTGGCGGGCACAATGGTTTCGCTTTCTTGCAATAACTTATAAAAGTCAAAGCGCGGCTTTGGTGTTTTGTTTTCAGTGACCTTGGGTTTTGGATCTTCCTTGGGGGCCGGTGCGGCAACCGGGTTTTTAATAAAGTAATAGCTCGCCGCAAACGCGCCCATGACCAAACCGGCAATAAACCACAGCCAAGCGGGTGTTTGGCCGCTGGCGTTGCCGCTGTTGCGTTTTGCCGGTGCGCGGCCTTTTTTGGCGAAATCTCTACTCATGGAGCTGGTTTATATCATCTAGTGGTGAAAACAAGGGCGCGATTGTAAAGGGAATGTCAGGAGTCGTCACTAAATCAGGCGTATTAGCCCATTTCTTGCGGGTCGACATCAATCGACCAGCGCACGGCTTTGGCGAGCGGACTGCCTTCGAGTTTCATCGCCAATTCAGCCAGCAATTGCTGCAGCGGTTTGCGCTGTGCGCTGTTGATTTGCAATTGATAGCGAAAGCGATCGCCGCGTTTTTCCATAAATGCCGGCAACGGGCCGAGGTAGCTCAAGCCTGGGTTGGCGGGTAATAGTAGTTCTGCTTGCTGGCGAGCAAAGGCGAGAAAGTCTGTGGCTTTCTGGGGGAATTTGCTTTCCGCACGGATCAGGACCAGTTGGCGATAGGGCGGCAAGCCAGTGACCTGACGCTCGGGTAAAATCAATTCGGCCAGGGCATGGTAGCCGCGTGTAACGAGCGTTTGTACCAGTGGGTGATCGGTGTGATGGCTTTGTAATACCACTCGCCCCGGTTTTTCGGCGCGCCCGGCGCGCCCGGCAACTTGCATCAATAATTGACCCATGCGTTCGGGGCCGCGGAAATCGGTACTGAATAAGCCGGCGTCGGCATCAAGAATGACTACCAGAGTTACATCGGCAAAGTGATGGCCTTTGGCCAGCATCTGGGTGCCGATGAGAATACAGGGTTCTCCTTTGTGCACATCCTCCAGTAATTTTTGCATCGCGTTTTTATTGCGCGTGGAATCGCGATCCACGCGAATAATTTTTTGTTCGGGAAATAATTCCTGCAGTGCTAACTCACTGCGCTCGGTTCCTTGTCCAATAGGTTGCAAATGACTGGAATTACATTGCGGGCAGCGGCGCGGCAGAGCGCGTTGATGATCGCAATGATGGCAATGTAAATGACGTGGGGTTTGGTGCACGGTCATGCGTGCATCGCAAAAATTGCAGTTGGCGAGCCAGCCACAATCGTGGCATTCCAGTGTAGGCGCGTAGCCGCGACGATTGAGGAATACTAGTACCTGGTTGCCGCGCTCCAGGGTTTCGCCAATGGCGTCGATACTGGCTTGCGCGAAACCGTCGTGGAGTATTTCGCCGCGAATATCCAGTAATTGGACTTCCGGTGGTTTGGCGCTACCTGCGCGCGCTTTGAGTTGTAAATGCAGATAGCGACCTTGCACGGCGTTGTGCAGGGTTTCCAGTGACGGTGTTGCCGAACCGAGAATAAGCGGGATATTCAGGCGCTGCGCGCGGACCGCCGCCAGATCGCGCGCGGAATAGCGAAAGCCATCCTGCTGTTTGAAGGAGCCATCGTGCTCCTCATCAATAATGATAATGCCCAATGACTCGAATGGGGTGAATAGCGCCGAGCGGGTTCCTATCACAATGCGTGCAATGCCGGCGCGGGCTTGCAGCCAGGCATCCAACCGCTCGCGATCATTTAGCCCTGAATGCAAGGCTGCAATTGGAACGGCAAAACGTCGCTGGAAACGCTGGATTGTTTGTGGGGTCAGGCCTATCTCCGGTACTAACACCAGCGCCTGTTTGCCCTTCTGGAGGCAGTGTTCAATGGCTTGCAGATAAATTTCGGTTTTGCCGCTGCCAGTGGCCCCATCGAGCAAATAGGTTTTGAATCCCTCCGGAGCAATCTGTACCAAGGCGAATGCTTGTTCATCGCTGAGAGTAAGTGGTTGCTCATTCAATAATGCTTGTGGTTGCTCGGTACGGGTTGGCTGTATCTCTTCCGTTTTGACCAAGCCCTTGTCGATCAGTGTTATCGCGATGCTGCGTGGAATCTCTAGTTGCTCCAGATCCTGGCGGAGTAAATAAGGAAACTTTTGTAGTTCCGCGATGAGCGCGGCTTGCTTTGGGGAGCGCTTGAGCGCTCCTTCTGGCAGACCTTTCCCTTCAGTGGTTAGCATAAATGCCGGCTCGCCGCGCATACGCGCCGGCTCGCCCTGGCGCAACAACACTGGCAATGCAGCCTGCAATACTTCGCCCAGTGGGGATTGGTAGTAGTCAGCCGCCCAGCTGCACAGCTCTAGTAATTCTGTGCAGAAAGCGGGTTGCTGATCGACAACAGTTATCGCCGGGCGTAGCTTTTCAGGTTGGTAAAAGCTAACTGACTTAACCGCCATAAGCACACCGATTAACTCCTGGTGGCCAAAAGGAACCCGAATCAAGATGCCAGCCTGCAGCGAGTCGAGCTGTTCGGCGGGAAAATCAACGGGTGGTAAATAATCGAAGTTGCGCCTTAACGGCACCGGCAGGGCTAGTTCGAGTAAGCGGGATTCAGGCATCGGTAAATAAGACGGTTAACTATTGCGTGGCCGGAAGGATAACCCATATTCGCTGGTTTATATGCGGCAGAAAAAGTGGTTGCGTGCAGCTGATTGCGATACGGGGGATTAGATGGTGATATTTTAGGCAAAACCCGGGTTTTCGGTTGCGTTGGCGTTTTTTTCTGATAGTATCGCCGCTCTTCAAAAACAGCCGTTTTTTTTAACCTATGTGCGGTGCCAGGCAACAGACCTGGTGGCGGCACAGCTTACGAAGGCATTCATCATGAAAGCAGACATTCATCCAAATTACGTTGAAGTAGCTGTTAACTGCAGCTGTGGCAACAACTTCAAAACCCGCTCAACTCTGGGTAAAGACTTCCACGTAGACGTGTGCGGCCAATGCCACCCTTTCTACACTGGCAAGCAAAAAATCGTTGATACCGGTGGCCGTATCGATCGCTTCACCAAGCGTTTCGGCAGCCGTATCGGTGGCGCCAAGAAATAATAATTGGTGTACCGTGCAGCTTAAGCTGGTGCAACAATCCCTAAAAACGCCGGTGAGGTTACTCACCGGCGTTTTTTTATGTCTGTTGTCTTCTGTATCGGTGTTGGCGGAGTGCGGTCACCCCGAAACTGCAGCCGTTATTGTGGCTAAGGTGCAGGATGGCGATACCTTGAAATTGAGCGATGGCCGTTCAGTGCGAGTACTGGGTATCAACGCACCAGAAATTACGGTCGGCCAAAAACGCGGTCAGCCACTGGGGAAAGAATCATTGGCGAGTGCGCAACAATTTGTGGCCCATGCTGGCGGTGAGGTTCTCCTGGGGTTTGATGCGGAAAAGCGTGATCACTACGGGCGCTGGTTGGCTCATGTATACGATAAATCCGGCCGAAGCTTGGCAGTTGAGCAAATCCGTGCGGGCATGGCAATGCAAATCAGTGTGCCGCCCAATCGGGCGCAAGAGTCTTGTTTGTCGTCGGTAGAGGCTCGTGTGCGCAAAAAACCAACCGGAGTCTGGCGCAATGCCTACTGGAGTAGTTTTTCATCTACATCCTTAACCTTGACGGATACTGGGTTCCGCATGGTACGTGGCAAGGTTGTCCGGGTAGATGTGAATTCATCGGTATGGATTGAATTCGATGGTGAGTTGGTGGTGCAGATTAAAAAGTCTGACTTGCTCGCATTTGGGCGAAGCGATTGGCAATCTTTAGTGGGAAAAAGTTTGGAGGTGCGCGGATGGATTACCGCGCGTAAAGGCGCGGGTAATCCTCAGAGCGGCATACGCCGCTTTAAACCGCTGGTCATGGGGGTGCGAACACCTTCATCCCTGAAGGTTATTAATTAAACAGCTAGAAAATCTCATCCGGCAGGGTTTCCTGCTCAGTGTTTTCATGGCCAGCAGCCGACGTGCGGCTGGTATCTTCCCCTAAAAACACCTCAAAAATAGCATCCGGGTCACCTGGCATGGCGGGCTTACCGGTATCCGGGTTGATGCGCACGGTGACTATGCCTTCGGGTTGTCTTGGCAGTTGATCGGGTACCCCTTCAAGTGCAGTGCGCATAAAGTCGATCCAGATTGGTAAGGGAGCGGAATTGCCGAACTCTTTCCTGCCCAGCAGGGTGTTGGCATCAAAACCAACCCATACACTGGCGACAATATTGGGGTTGTAGCCAGAGAACCAGGTATCGCGGGGGCCATTGGTGGTGCCAGTTTTGCCGGCAATATCTTTGCGCCCCAGTTGTTTGGCAAGTCGACCGGTACCTTTATCAACAACGTCTTTGAGCATGGAGTCAATCAGATAGGCGATGCGGGCATCGATTATTCGTGGTGCCCGCTGACTGGTATCCATAGGTGATGTACTTATCAATGAGCCGTCCTCAGCATATTGAGGCTCATTGCGCTCACACTCTTTACATACCTTTTTCGGCTTGGCTTCATAGACGACCTTGCCGTTGTCTTCCTCTATGCGTGTGACCAGATAGGGATCAATCTTGAATCCGCCATTGGCAAAGCTGGCATAGGCAGTGGCCATTTGCATGGGGGTGAGCGCGTGAGAACCCAGTGCGAGGGTAAGGTCGCGCGGGAATTCTTTGGGATTGAAGCCGAACCGCGCCAGGCTATCCAACGCTGTTTGCATACCAATACTGCGCAATAGTCGAATGGATACAAGGTTGCGTGAGCGATAAAGCGCCTGGCGCATCCGCATAGGGCCGACAAATTTGCCGTCATCATTCTCGGGGCGCCAGGCAATACCGGTGCTGGTATTTTCAATCACAATCGGAGCGTCGTTAATAATTGACGCCGGGGTAAAGCCATTCTCCAATGCCGCTGTGTATAACAATGGCTTGAAGCTGGAACCGGGTTGGCGTGCTCCCTGGGTGGCGCGGTTGTAGTGACTTTGATTGAAGTCAAAACCGCCAATCAAAGAGCGAATGGCGCCATCGCTTGGGTCGAGTGAAACCAGTGCCGACTGGATGGCAGGGACCTGGCTGAAATTCCATTGGTCGTCGTTGTCTTTGACAATTCGGACTACATCGCCCGCTTTTAGAAAGTCGCGCACATTAGCGTAAGCGGCGCCGCGACTATCCTCCGTGATATAGGGGCGCACATTCGCAAGCCCTTGCTCCCAGCCTAGATCGACGAGGTCGCCATTACTCATTAGCACTTTGAGTGATTTATCCCCCAGATCAACCACTGCGGCCGGCTCAAGTCCGCCCAAGACTGGAATGCCTTGCAGCTCTTCCTGCCAGTCAGCCAAATCAGATTCTTGCGAGGGTTTTAGGTGCCGCTCGGGTCCGCGATAGCCATGGCGCTGATCGTAACCAAGCAAACCTTTAACAACGGCGGCCTGGGCGGTTGCTTGCATGGCGCTATCCACGGTGGTGTATACCTTGTAGCCCTGCACGTAAGCTTTATCGCCAAAGCGATCAAGTACTTCCTGGCGTGCCATTTCAGCAATATAAGGAGCCTGAACATCCAGAGTGGTGCCATGGTAGCTGGCGGTGTTGGGTTCATTTATTGCAGCTTCATAAGTGACTTGGTCAATGTGCTTGAGCTCATACATACGCCCAATAATCCAGTTACGGCGAATCATGGCGCGTTTTAAGTTGGCGAGGGGGTTATAGGCGGAAGGCGCTTTAAGTACACCCACAATCATGGCGTATTGGGCGACACTTAGCTGGTCTATGTCCTTACCATAATAGATTTGGGCGGCTGCTTGTAAACCGTAGGCGCGGTTGCCAAAGAACATTTTGTTGTTGAACAATTCAAGGATTTCTTCCTTGGTAAATTTTCGTTCAATTTCAATGGATAAGAGGATTTCGTTAAACTTGCGTGAGAAGATTTGTTTGCGAGTGAGAAAGAAATCACGCGCCAACTGTTGAGTAATAGTACTTCCGCCTGATTGGATGGCGCCGGACTTTAGAATTTGTGATGCGGCGCGCAACATGCCTTTTAGAGAAACCCCATGATGCTCAAAGAACTCTGCATCTTCGGCGGAGAGGAGGGCTTTTATATAAAGGGGCGGTATCTGGTTATAGGTGAGCGGAGTGCGACGTTGTTCGCCAAATTCACCAATTAGTTTCCCGTCGCTTGAATAAACCCGTAACGGGGTCTGTAATTTAACCTCCCGCAAGGATTCAACCGAAGGTAGTTTGGGGCTCAGGTATAAGTAGAGACCTGCAAACGTCACCAGGGTAACACTGGTACCAGCCAGTAACAGCCAAAAAATAATGCCGAACAAGGATTTTTTACTGAACATTTTTTCTATGTGAATTAATGGGTTAGCGAATTCGCAGGAAGAGGCGCGCATTATACGGGCTTTTTGCCTGTTTACATATTCATCGGTTTGTTGCAGGCTTAAGTTAAAGTGCTATAACATAAACAACGTCTAAGTTACGGATATAGATAGAAAAATGGGCATTTTAAGTTTCCTCGAAAAGAAGGCAAAGCCGGTGATTGGGTTGGATATCAGCTCAACCTCGGTCAAATTGCTTGAACTCAGTCGCAGTGGTGATCGCTATCGCGTTGAGTCCTATACCGTAAAAGCCCTACCGCCGAACGCGGTGGTGGAGAAAAATATTGCTGATCCGGCAGCGGTGGCTGAGGTTGTCCGCTCGATGGTCAAGCAATCCAAAACCAAGTTGAAGCATGCTGCGGTTGCGGTCGCGGGTTCAGCGGTGATCACCAAAATGATCGATATGCCGGCGGACCTGAATGACGATGCAATGGAAAGCCAAATCGCTGCAGAAGCTGATCAATATATTCCTTTCCCTTTAGAGGAGGTTGCTCTGGACTTTGAGGTTCAGGGGATCTCTCCGCGCAATCCCGATCAAGTTGAAGTTCTGCTTGCTGCCTGCCGACGTGAAAATGTTGAGGTGCGTCAACAGGTGCTCGCTGATTCAGATTTAATTGCTGAAAAAGTTGATATCGAAGCCTATTGCATGGAGCGCGCATTTGAGCTGATCGCCGAACAGTTAGAGGATCAGGAAGGTCAGGTAGTAGCGATTATCGACATTGGCGCCACTATGACAACGTTGAGTGTGTTGGTTGATGGGAAGACAGTCTATACGCGTGAACAATTGTTTGGCGGTCGCCAGCTTACTGAGGAAATTCAGCGTCGTTATGGGTTGTCCCGGGAAGAGGCTGGGCTAGCTAAGAAGCAAGGTGGCCTGCCAGATGATTATGAAATGGAAGTTTTAACGCCCTTTAAAGATGCGGTTGTGCAGCAAGTTACTCGTTCTCTTCAATTTTTCTTTTCTGCGAGTCAGTACAACGATGTCGACTACATTATTCTTGCCGGCGGTGTCGCATCGCTGGAAGGATTGGTCGGATTAATTGAGGAGAAATTAGGAACGCAAACGGTAGTGGCGAATCCGTTTGCGCGCATGTCTGTTTCATCTCGCGTTAATGCGGTGTCTTTGGCAAATGATGCCCCTGCGTTAATGATCGTCACTGGATTGGCAATGAGGAGTTTTGACTAATGGCCAAAATTAACTTATTGCCTTGGCGCCAGGCCTATCGGGAAGAAAAGAAGCGCGAGTTTTTAGGGGTGTTCTTTGGCGTCGGTTTGATTGCTGCGTTTGGCGCGTATCTGTGGGTTTCCAGTGTACAAACAGCGATTGAAAACCAAAATGCGCGCAATCAAATGCTTACGCAAGAAATTGCCAAGCTGGATGCACAGGTCAAAGAAATTAGCGAAATTAAAAAGGTGCGCGACGATTTATTGGCTCGCATCAAGGTGATTACTGATCTAGAAGGAACAAGGCCGGTGATCGTTCGCTATTTTGATGAGCTTGCACGGTCTATCCCTGATGGTGTTTGGGTGAGATCCGTCGTCCGGAAAGGAAATTTGGTAACAATTGAAGGTACCGCCGAGTCCTATAATCGTGTAGCTAGCTTTATGCGTAATCTCGAATCGTCGGATTGGTATGCTTCGCCAAATCTATCTTCCGTACAAGCTGCGCCCGGCGAAGGGGAGGATGCGAGCACTTTCAAAATGACTGTAGAAAGCTCGGCTCCTGTTGATCCTGCTGCTGAAGCTCCTAAGAAAGCAGGAGGAAAGAAATAATGTCATTTCAAGAGTCTCTCGAGCAATTAAAAGATTTTGACGTAAATAATATTGATTTTGACAAGGTCGGTATTTGGCCTTGGCCAGCTAAGGTGTTTGTTTGTTTGCTTTTGGTGGTGCTAATTTTTGTTGTCGTTTACTACATGAAAATTAGCGATCTTAATTTGGAGTTGGAATCAGTGGTTGCCCAAGAGCAGTCACTCCGAACTACTTTTGAAAAACGTAGTTTTGAGGCAGCGAACCTGGAAGCATACAAGTCACAAATGGAAGAAATGAAAGTAACTTTTGAGTCTTTGTTGTCACGTTTGCCTGCAAAAACCGAAGTTCCCGGTCTCCTAGAGGATATAGGTACTCGTGGAAATGAAAGTGGCTTGACTAACGTCAATATTAATTTCCAGCCAGACGTTGTTGCTGAATACTATATTGAGGTTCCTATTAGCATTTCTGTGGATGGTGGTTACCACGATATGGGTGGCTTTGTGAGTGGCGTTGCGGGAATGCCGCGTATTGTTACATTGCATGATTTTACGATTACCGCGTCTAGAGAGAGCCGTACGTTAAACATGAAAATCTCAGCCAAAACATACCGCTACAAACCTCAGGAGGCTGCCACTAAATGAAATGGTCGCTCTTAGTTTTTTATTTGTTTTGTGTGCTCGGGTTAGCAGGTTGTGGCCAATCGCAGCAGCAGGACTTGATAGACTTTATGGAAGAGACTAAACGCCGCCCAAAAGGCCAAATTGAGCCGCTTCCAACCTTTAGTCCTTATCAGCCGTTTGCTTACAGCGCAATGACGTTGCGCAGTCCATTCGAAAAGCCCATTCCTGTCGATGAGTCTGCTGCGAAGGGCGGGCGGGCAGTTGCGCCTGATTTGACTCGAGAAAAAGAATTCCTCGAGGGATTTAATATCACGTCATTAAAAATGGTCGGCACTATCACTAAGGGTGGTCAGCTTTGGGCATTGATTGATAACGGTGAAAACAGTGTCGTGCCTGCAACGATAGGAAACTATTTGGGAATGAATCATGGGAAGGTTATTTCAACGGCTCCATCACAAATCGAGGTAATGGAAATAGTCGCTGATGGCTCTAACGGTTGGGTTGAACGTCCCAGAATTATTAAATTAGAAGAGAAGGAATAAGCGGTCATGTGTGCTCTATTCACTCCGGGGTTGAATATGCGTAAATTTTTATTGGCGTTGATCGGGGTTGTTGCTTCGCCTGTTTTGTGGGCTAACACTCTTAAGTCTATCGATTTTTCTCAGTTGCCTGGGGAGCGTTTTGAAGTGCGTATGGCATTTGACTCTGCTCCTCCAGAGCCTAAGGGCTACACGATAGAGAAGCCAGCGCGAATTGTTTTCGATTTTCCTGATGTAGTAAGCGGATTAAAGGAGCGGCGCTTTCCGTTGGCAGTGGACAATGGTCAAAGTGCTATGGTGCTGACCAGTGAAGGGCGCACACGTCTCATTCTAAATTTGAACGATTTAGCAACTTATACAACGCGTCATGATGGTAATAGTTTTATTGTAGAAGTTGGTGCAGTTAATGGGGTTGAAAGGGCGCAGGTCCAACGGCCTTCTGTCGAGGTTCCAAATACTGCGTTGGCTGATCGTAAGGATGCTTTGGGTAATCAAACACGAGTGACCAATATTGATTTCAGACGCGGGACTGCGGGCGAAGGCCGCGTGATCGTTACCTTGTCAAATCCTAAAGTAAGCGCCGATATGGTTGGCACTGGTGCTGGAGTTAAATTGTCATTTAAAGATGCTTGGTTACCTCCAGAGTTGCGCCGCCGCTTGGATGTGGTGGATTTTGCTACGCCAGTCTCTCTCGTAGCTGCGTCGCAAGAGGGTGAGAGCGCAGTGTTGAATATCAGTGCTGGTGGTGACTTCGATTATTTGGCGTATCAAACGGATAATGAGTATGTAGTTAGTATCAAGCCGTTGAGTGCACAGGAAAAGCAAGAAAAGAAGAAAGACTTTGAGTACACCGGGGAAAAACTTTCTTTGGATTTTCAGGATATTGAGGTCCGGGCGGTACTGCAGATCATTGCAGATTTCACTGAATTAAATCTGGTCGCCAGTGATACGGTGCAGGGTCGTATTACTTTGCGTTTGCAAAATGTGCCTTGGGATCAGGCGCTCGAAATGGTTCTAAAAAATAAGGGGTTGGATAAGCGTCAGGTCGGTAATGTTTTGATGGTCGCGCCAGCCGCCGAAATCGCCGAGCGCGAGCGCCAGGAAATTACTACCAAGAAGCAGTTGGAAGAGTTGGCTCCGCTCCGGACCGAATATATCCGTGTTCGCTACGCAAATGCGAAAGAAATGTTTGAGTTGTTTAGAGGGCAGTCTGGTGGTAAGACTGGTGGGTCTGGTGGCGGCCAAGGTGGAAACCGCGCTACAGGAAGCGTTCTTTCTGAGCGTGGTCAAGGTGTCGTTGATGAGCGCACCAATTCGATTATTATCACTGATACAGCAGAGCGTATTGAGTCCTTTAAGCGCTTGGTCGAGCAAATTGATATTCCCATTCGTCAAGTCATGATTGAGGCTCGTATTGTGATAGCCAATACAGATTTCCAGCGTGAATTGGGGATTCGCTGGGGTGGGGCTGGCTATAATGCAAACCGGAGTCGTGTAATTGATTTTGCTGGCTCTCAGGATGGTTTGGACGATGAAGATGGAACACATCCTTCAGGTTGGTTTACTCAAGGGCCTGATGATGAAAAAACATTAAATATCACTGAAAATAACGTTGTAGATTTGGCGGTAGCTAGCCCCTATGCATCAGCAGCAATTGGTGTATTAACTGATAGTACATATTTAGATTTGGAGCTGAGTGCGCTGGAGAATTCTGGCTACGCAGAAATCGTGTCGCAACCTAAAGTTATTACCAGTGATAAGCAACTTGCGATCATTAAATCTGGTAAAGAAATCGGGTTCTCGGAGACTGCGCCGAGTGGTGGTACCACAACAGGGTTCAGGGAAGCGGTATTAAAACTGGAGGTGACCCCCCAGATAACGCCAGACAACAGGATCATTATGGATCTCAATGTTTGGAAAGATTCTGTGGCGAACGTAGAGGTTTCAGGTAGGCCGACTTTGGACATTACTCGCTTACAGACTAAGGTTCTCGTTAACAACGGGCAGACAGTTGTTCTAGGTGGTGTGTTCTCTGTCGAAGGGACCAAAACTGAAAACAAAGTGCCTGTATTAGGTGATATTCCCTACTTGGGTAGATTGTTCAAGAAAACTCTTGATAATCAATTCAAGACCGAGCTGTTGATATTCGTTACTCCCAAGTTGATGTCGGAAAACCTGTCAAACTAATGCGTAAGTCTGTTATTTTTCTGGTCGGCCCCATGGGGGCCGGCAAGTCCACCATAGGGCGATTACTTGCTGGTGAGTTGAACTATAACTTTCGGGACAGTGATCGAGTGATTGAAGAGCGTACCGGTGCCGATATTCCCTGGATTTTTGACATGGAAGGTGAAGAGGGTTTCCGTGAGCGTGAAACCGCTGTTTTAAAAGAGTTGGCCTGTGAGCAGGGTACAGTCGTAGCAACTGGTGGCGGTATAGTGTTACGTGAGCAAAATCGTGAGCTAATGAAGTCCGCGGGATACGTGTGTTATCTGACTGCATCAATCGATCAGTTAGTTGAGCGTACTGCCAGGGATAAAAAGCGACCTCTATTGCAGGTAGAAAATCCTCGTCAAAAAATAATAGATTTGCTCACTTTGCGAGATCCTCTTTATCAATCGGCGGCGGATTTTATTGTAAATACCGATCGCCGCTCTCCTAAAGCAGTTGCCCAGGATATAGCTAATCTTGTTTTGAATGCTTGATAAGGCCAAGTGTCTCTACCATCTTGCTGATTTGACTTCCGTTTTCTGAATCCCGCGGGCTCTTTATGGTAAAGTGCCTGCTGTTTTTGTTCCTAAAGGTTTTCCAACATGCAGGTTCTAACCGTTAATTTGGATGATCGTAGTTATCCTATTTATATCGGTGAGCAGCTTTTAGCTAACGCTGAACTAATCCGTCGCCATATTAGTGGTAAGCAAGTTTGTATTGTCACCAATGAAACTGTTGCACCTTTATATTTGAATTCATTGGTTGGTGGATTAAAGGGGTATCAGATTGATTCCGTCATTCTACCGGATGGTGAGAGCTATAAAACTCTGGAGGTTTGGGCAACCATTTTCGATAAGTTGCTCGGCGCTCGTCACAACCGTACAACAACGCTAATAGCGTTGGGTGGCGGGGTGGTTGGTGATATGACCGGTTTCGCTGCTGCCTGCTATCAACGAGGAGTGGATTTTATTCAGATTCCTACGACCCTCTTGTCGATGGTGGATTCGTCGGTTGGTGGTAAAACCGGGGTCAATCATCCACTCGGAAAAAATATGATTGGTGCTTTCTATCAGCCCCAATGTGTATTGGCTGACACCTCCTTGCTATCGACTTTGCCCGCACGTGAATTGTCTGCGGGTATTGCGGAAGTTATCAAGTATGGGTTGATTTCAGACTTCGAATTTTTCGTTTGGCTGGAAAATAATATCGCTTCTCTCATGGCCGGCGATAAAGAAGCGCTCGCCTATGCGGTAAAGCGTTCCTGTGAAAACAAAGCCGATGTGGTTGCTCAGGATGAACGTGAAGGTGGTCTGCGCGCGATATTAAATTTAGGGCACACGTTTGGGCACGCGATAGAAACAGCTCAAGGCTACGGTAATTGGTTGCATGGTGAAGCGGTTGCAGCGGGCATGGTTATGGCGGCGGATTTCTCTTGGCGCCGAGGCGCAATTAGTGAACAAGATCTCGCGCGTATTATCCATTTGTTGGAGCGCGCCAATTTACCCACTAAAGCTCCCGCTGACATGACCCCGGATCAATTTAAAGAATTAATGGGCGTTGATAAGAAAGTTTTGGATGGTCGTTTGCGTTTGGTGTTGCTGGAGTCCATGGGCAAGGCCATTATCACTAGCGATATAGATGCCAATTTGTTGCAACAGACTTTTGATGCTTGCAAAGCCGATTAATTTATCAGGGTATAAGAGACTGAGATTATGACGGGTGAGTCACCACTACGTGCCCAGCCAGATAGCCGAATTCTAGATCAGGATTCGCAGCAAGGTTATTTGTTTGATGATCAGGGTGAGCAAAAAGAAGATCAGCTGTTGGCGGATTATCGTCAACGTTATGGTTTATCTGAAGATCCCTTTGCGCACGATTATTCTTTCCCTCTTTTTACGGGAGCAGGGCGTCGTCAGTTACTCGATCAGCTGTTGCATCTGTGTCAATTTAGCAACAGTGTACTAGTCGTGATGGGTGAATACGGTGTGGGAAAAACTCGCATCGCACATGCTTTTATGGATTCGCTTTCGGATCAAGACCAGATCTGTTTTCTTGGGCTTCGTGCTGGCCAAACACTCGAACAAATACTGCTATCCATTAATCAGGCTTTTGGTGTCCAAACTGGCGATATTCCCTCTACGGAAAATTTGCTGGCTGCACTCGAGGGATTTATTGCCGAAGAAGCATTAGCAGAAGATGATGGTTTGGCAGTGGTTGTTTTGGATAATGCTCATCTGCTGGACGACCAATCTATTTCTGTTCTCACATCGCTGTTAAATAATTTTCCGCAGCAAAACCGTTTGCATCTGGCCTTGTTTGGTGAGCCAGCACTCATGCGTCGTATGGAGCGATTGAGCCCGGAAAACTTACTGTGCAATGATTTTTACTTGCAAGCATTTACGCTGTTGGAAACCGTCGACTATTTAAATTTTCGTATGGAAATGGCCGATTATCTTGGGCCGGAAATTTTCACTGAGGCCAAAGTGGACTCTTGGTGGCGTCAGGCGCAAGGCCAATTAAACGTATTGCACGGGCTTGCAGAGGAGCATTTGCTGGAGTCGGTGACCCCGGCGCGAGTAATGAGCAAGCGACCACTCCCGGTCGCACATATCATTGCAATCTCATTAGTGCTTGCAGTGGTAGGAGTAGCGTTCCTCTATATGGGAGATGAGGAGCCGGCTCCAGCTCCGTCTGTTACGATTAATACTGCACCTACAACAGCTTCTTCGGTTGCTACATCGACAGCGAGCTCACTGGAGTTGACCTCCACCGAGACACCCGTGCAGCCGTTAATGCAGAGCCTGCCTCAACCACAACAGCCTAACCAGCAAACGCAAGCAACGGTTCAGCTGCAGAAGGTTGCAGCACCTGAAACAGTGACTGAATCTGAAAGCAGTGTTGTATCCGCCGAGCAACCCGCGCGTGAAATTGCTCAGGAACAAGTAGTTCCCCTTGCGCAGTTACCAACCAGTCCGCCCAACGTTGCCAGCCAACCAGCGGTAAGCGAATCCGAACCTGTTGGCGCACCTACCTCGGTGCAAGCTGTTGCGCCTGTCTCGGTTGAGAAGCCAATAGCTGCGGTTGTGGCGAACAAGTCTGAGCCTGTAGTGGTCGCTGAGCCAGCAAAGCCAGTGCGTTCGACTGGCAGTTCACAAGAGCGCAATTTATTAGGCTGGAAACCTAATGAATATACAATTCAACTATTGGGTGTGAGCAATCAAAAAGCGGCGCTTGATTACATCGCCGCGCAAACAAACAAAAAAGAATTGCTCATGTTTAAAAGCAAGCGCGCGGGTAAAGATTGGTTTGTAGTTGTTACAGGGCGGTTTATCAGCTCAGCGCAGGCACGCCAGGCAATTGCCAAATTACCTGCAGCGCAACGCGATGCTGGGCCTTGGCCGCGTGATTTGAAAACCATTCAGGCGGAAATTAAAGCAGCAATGTAAGGTTATATTGCTATTTGGAGCTGAAAAAAACGCGGCAATTGCCGCGTTTTTTTTAGATTTTCTCGACGAAGATATTACTCTTCGCTTTCAAGCATCTCGCGATATTCTTCGGCATCCATTGCATCTTCCAACTCGGACAAGTCGTCAGGTTGCACGCGGAAAAACCAGCCGTCATCGTAAGGGGAGCCGTTCACCGTTTCGGGGGCGTCTTGCAGGGCCTCGTTGACGGCGACAACTTCGCCAGACACCAAGGTGTAGATATCAGAGGCTGCTTTCACAGATTCAACTACGCCGGCTTCTTCACCAACGGCAACACGTGAACCCACTTCCGGAGTCTCTACGTAGACAACATCGCCCAGCGCGTCTTGCGCATGGTCAGTAATGCCGATGGTAACGGTACCGTCTTCTTCTATACGCGCCCACTCGTGGCTGCTTAAGTATTTCAGTTCTTTGCGAATCTCGCTCATGATGCTGTCCTGTTACTTTGCTGGTTTAACTTGATGTGAGGGTTTTTGGGGCGCAGTAATTTCGCCACGTATTTTGCAAGTTGAGTTAACGCTTTCTCGGGGTAACTAAACCAAGGGTTTGCCGTTGCGAACAAAATTGGGTGCAACGACTTCAACCTGAACCTGTTTGCCGCGCATCTCGACCAGGCAGTGGCTGCCGATGGCGGCGGGCACGCGTGCTAAAGCAATAGAATAGCCCAAGCTGGGTGAAAATGTCCCGCTGGTGATAACGCCTTTTTCTTCCGCACCTTCGATGCTTACGAGCTGTTCCGCTCGCAGCACACCGCGCTCGCGCAACACCAGACCGACCAGTTTATGCTGCTTGCCCGCGGCCTTTTGTGCTTCCAGCGCGGCGCGGCCGATGAAGTTGCGCTCGGACGGTTGCCAAGCGATAGTCCAGCCCATATTGGCCGCCAGTGGCGATATGGTTTCGTCCATCTCGTGGCCGTAAAGATTCATGCCGGCTTCCAGGCGCAAGGTATCGCGTGCACCCAGACCGCAGGGGGCAACACCGGCATCGGCCAATGCAGTCCAGAACCCTGGTGCCTGGTCATTGGGCAGCATGATTTCCAGCCCGTCTTCACCGGTGTAGCCGGTGCGACCAATAAACCAATCACCTGCAGGCAGACCCTGAAATATTTTTAATTGATCGATCACGCTGGCCTTGTCGATGCCGGCCAGGTTTTTAGCGATAGTAATGGCCTGCGGACCCTGTACGGCGATCATGGCCAGGTCGGCGCGTTCTTGCAGTGACACGGCAAAGTCGGCAGCTACTTTATTCATCCACACGAGGTCTTTTTCGCGTGTGCTGCAATTGACCACTACGCGATACCAATCGCCGAGGTTGTAGACGATAAGGTCGTCAATTACCCCGCCTTCGGGGTTGAGCATGCCACTGTAAAGTGCTTTGCCCAGCAGGCTGTCCAGTTTGGCGACGTCATTGGCCAGCAGGTATTGCAAGTAGGCTTTGGCACCTGTGCCGGTCACATCCACGACGGTCATGTGGGATACATCAAACATCCCCGCGTACTGGCGGACTTTGTGGTGTTCCTCGATTTGCGAACCATAGTGCAGGGGCATGTCCCAGCCGCCAAAATCGACAAGTTTGCCGCCCATGGTTTGGTGGGTGGCGTAGAGCGCGGTTTTATTGCCCATGGGAAGTACCTGCTGAAATGAGGGTGAACAAAAAGGGGCGCCATTCTAGGCGGGCGCCCCCGCGCTGTCCAACGGTGAAACTAACTCGGTTAGTTTGTCACTTTATTGGCAGTTGATGATTGGGCAGCGGAAGCGGCCCCACCGGCGGTTGACGGCAGGCTACTATGGTCTGCTGATGCCGTATCTGGCTCGGCATTTTTATCGTCTTCAGGGCTTTTCTCGCCGTCAATAATCTGGTCGATCAGGTTTTTGTCTTTCTCCGGCTTTTCCTTACGTTCCTTATCCACTTTGTCTTTAAGTGACTCAATTCCGAGGGTAAATTCGTCCAGTGGCTTGTCGCTGCTGATGCGCAGCGCCGGCGGGTAGAGTTTGCTCAGGTAAAGTTGATCGGCTGTGTAATTGCTCGCTTGGTATTGTTTGGCCATGTTGATGCAAATTGCCAAAATCGCCAGGCCGGCGATGTAGAGGCGCAATCGTTGCGGCCGCTTGTTGCCGGCGGTGAGTAAATGGAAGTAGAGCACCACCGCCAAGATAATAATGATCGGTTGGCTGGTGTAGCGCGCAAGCCATTCCCAGCTTAGGGAGTAGGCGACCGCGCCGCTGAAGAACTCCCATAGCTCCGCTACGGCGAAACCGGCACTGACGATAAACAAATGGCGGCCGAAGCGCGCGTGGCCGTTCAGCAGCTTACTGAATACCGCCCAGGCGCCAGCCCAGCCCAAGGCAAACGCGAGCGAGCTAACCAGTTCGAGCAGGTATTTGCTGAGGCTGCCTTGTTGTAAATCAGTGATCCAGTTGGTGAGCAGGCCGATCACCACCAGAAGCAACCCTCCCAGCAAAGCTGGCAGCCAGCCCTCCCAGTGGTGATTAGTGGAGTCGCTCACTTCCGGAGCTACTTCATAGGCGGCGGTACGCACGCGCAGGCGGGTGTGGCCCAGGCGATAAATGGCATCGCCATTCACGACAAAGAAATCGCTGCGTTGTTTGCCTAACGCGATACCGTTCTGGCTGCCCAGATCATTAATCACCAGCTCATCCAATTGGTTGAGTTCAATCTGGGCGTGATGCGCGGCTGTGTGCTGGTCGTCGAGAATAATGTCGTTGTCGTAGGCGCGTCCTATGCGAATCGGCAAATGTGTAAATTTGCTACGGCTAATTACGTCAGCTTCACCTGTCAGCAGTTCAACAAAAACGGGCTGGCTCATTGGCTCACCTCCGCATCTGTTTTGGCCGACACAGTACGATCGATACCCTGCATAAACTGGCTAATTAATTTCACCCCGTTTACGTAAGACACGCCCTGTATATTAATCATGCTCTGTAAACTCTTATCGCTGTCATCAGCGCTGGCAGTGATGAGTGTGAAATCATAGAGATCCTTGAATTTGTGGTAGGCCTCGGCGCACACCAATGCGCGCAGGGAAATATTGTTGTGACTGACAAAGCTTTCTGTGCAATAGGCGGGGGTGATAGTTTCGCTTTTGGCAGTGCTGTATACCTGACCGTTGTAAAGATTGGTGGCGAGGCGCGCGAATTGCAGGGTGTTGAGCTTTTTGTTGCGCGCAAATTTGTGATGCATGCTCAAGTGCCCGGTTTGCAATTCACCGGATACAAAAATTGCCGATTCCATATTGCAGTTGATGGTATCAATCGAATAAGCCTTTTTCTCGCTGTTATCTGTATTGCCCCAGCAACGCACCTGCTCGGATTCGCGCACCGGCACCTGATAGGGGCCGAGTTGTTTAATGCTGAAGGGTTTCTCCAGCAAGGTGTCGACCATCGTACTTTGGTGTTGCAGCAGCTGTTCGCCGATGATGGGATTGAAGTCTTTTGGCGGCGTCATGTCGGCACTAACCTTGGCGAGCAGTTGCTGCACAAAAATCGCCGGTACTAAAAAGCTCACCAGTTCGCCATCGCGGCGGTGCGCAACATTAACTCCGGCGAGCTGGCCACTGGCAGTGACATTGGGGCCGCCGCTCATGCCGGGGTTAACCGGGCCGGTAAACATCAATTGTGCGGAAAATCCACGATGACTTTCACCGTTATAGGTGCCCTCGGAAATAGTAAATCCCAAATCCAGCGGGTTGCCCAGTGAGTAAAGATGCTGGCCCTGCTTGAGTATTTCCAAGGGGGGTTGGGGTTGATCGCCCTGAGCAAAAGGTACGTTAAAAAAACCTGTGCCCTGTTCATCGACCCTTACGACGGCCAGGTCGTGGAGTACATCTACGGCGAGCAATTCAATTGCACCGCTTTTGCCTTGGGTATCCTTGTATTCACCAAAATAGGTGTCTGGCTCCAGCGCGATTTGCGATACCACGTGGTAATTGGTAATCACCAGATTGGAGGTGCCGATTAAAAAGCCTGAACCAACCGAGCTCTGGCTGTTACCGCTTTTGGTCAGTACACGCAGTTGCAATAAATCCTGCTGGGCTGAGGCGTAGAGTTGCTGGGCGGTGGAGGATGCAGTCTGTACCGGCGTTGGCGTTGGCTCTGGTTGATTCTGTTTGGGTTTGAGCGCTTGCGCGTTACTGTCAAAGGCGCATGCGAGCGCCAACGGCAGTAGAAGAGAGCGAAATTTCATGTAAGTCCTTGCGACTGGGTTTATCGAAATTGTGCATGGATATTAGCGGCAATTGAGTGGCTAAGGTAGCGTGAATTATCAATGTTTACGGCAAAAAATCTGCTGATGGCTGCGGACTTCAATTCTCCGGGGTGCGCGCCAAGGCCCATATATCCACCCGTTGGGCGCCTGCTTTGAGCAGAAGTTCACTCAACGCACGAGCTGTTGCGGCCGTGGTTACTACATCATCGACCAGCGCGATATGTGCTCCCTCTACTCGCGCTTTAAATTTATTGCGAAGGGCCAGTGATTGACGCAGGTTTTTCTGCCGCTGTTTCCGCCCCAAGTCTTTTTGCGATTCGTGGTAGCGAGTCTGGCGCAGTGCATCTACCACCGGCAATTGGAGCAATTTGCCTACTTGGCGTGCGAGTAGTTCGGTCTGGTTAAATCCGCGTCGCCAACGCTTGCGCCAGTGGATGGGGGCTGGCACCAGAAAGTCCGGGCGCTCCGCTTGGCGGCAGGTATCGGCAAGCATTTCGCCCAACAACTTGCCGCTGGTCAATTGGCGGCGATATTTAAACTGATGGATCAGGAAATCCAGCGGGTGCTCATAGCTAAAGGCGATGCAACTGCGACTGAAAGCTGGCTTGCGCTCCAGGCAATGGCCGCAAAAAGGGGCCGCACTTTTTAGTGGCAGGGCGCAGCAGCTACAGAGAAAGGGAAATGCCTCCAGGTGCGGCAACTGCTCATGGCAATGGGTGCAAATCAGGGACTCTCCCAACGTGTCGCCGCAGAGGAGGCAGTGGTTGGGAATCAGTTGGTTGATAAAGCCGTACAGGAATGGGAAGTCTGTCATGGTGCAATCCTTGCTGTGATCAATGTTGTCGTGGTTTGGAGTTTATCCGCTGGGCTGTCGGTGTCAAAACCTATTAGGCAATCTCCACAGCTAACACAGAGTAGTAAACTTTTTTCCTCTTTGAAAGTTGACAACTATGGCTCCGCAGGTAAGATGCGGCAAACCCGTAATTTCCCCTTCAGCTCCAGGGATTCGTTATGAACGCCAGTTTTGCCCCTACTATCAGACACGATTGGACTCGCGCCGAGATCACCGCGTTGTTTGCCTTGCCTTTTAGCGACCTGATGTTTCAGGCGCAATCAGTACATCGCGCCTATTTCAATCCCAACGAAGTTCAGGTCAGCACGCTATGCTCGATCAAAACCGGTGCTTGCCCTGAAGATTGCGCCTATTGCCCGCAATCGGCCCGTTATGATACTGGCCTGGAAAAAGAAAAACTGATGGCGGTGGAAAAAGTAATTGAAGAGGCGCGTGCGGCCAAAGCCTCGGGGGCAACCCGTTTTTGTATGGGCGCCGCCTGGCGGTCCCCCAAGGGGAAAGATATGCCTTATGTGACGCATATGGTGAAAGGTGTTAAAGCCCTGGGCATGGAAACCTGTATGACCCTCGGGATGCTCGATGAGCAGCAGGCGCAGGATCTGGCTGACGCCGGCCTCGATTACTACAACCACAACCTGGATACCTCGCCGGAATACTACGGTGAAATTATCACTACCCGTACCTACCAGGATCGTTTGCAAACCCTCGCCAATGTGCGCAAGGCCGGCATGAAAGTTTGCTGCGGTGGTATTGTTGGAATGGGTGAAGAAGTGAATGATCGAGCGGGCCTGTTGCAGCAGTTGGCGAACATGACCGAGCATCCGGAATCTGTACCTATCAATATGCTGGTAAAAGTGGGCGGAACCCCCCTGGCGGATGAGGCCGATCTTGATCCGTTCGATTTTATTCGCACCATCGCTGTTGCGCGTATCCTCATGCCTAAATCCCATGTACGTCTGTCCGCCGGACGCGAACAGATGAATGAGCAGACCCAGGCGATGGCATTTCTCGCGGGCGCCAACTCGATTTTCTACGGCGAAAAATTGCTGACCACTCCAAATCCTGAAGCCAACAAAGATATGCAGTTGTTTAACAAGCTCGGCATTAAACCTGAAGCTTATGAAGTGCATGAAGATGAGAACGAACAGGAAGCCGCTATAGTGCATCAATTGCAAGAGGCAGCTATGGGTTCAATGTTCTACAACGCTGCAAAATAATTTGCGGTGAATTATTCATGTGGCGGCTTTTGCATAAAGCCGCCCTAAAAGTTTTTTCCACATGTCTGCTCATCTTGATCAAACCCTCGCTCCACTTCTTGCTGAACGCCGTGCGGCACATTTGTATCGCACCCGCAAAACCCTGCAATCACCGCAAACACCGGAAGTGATTGTTGATGGGAAAAAATATCTCGCTTTCTGTAGTAATGATTATCTCGGGCTGGCCAATCATCCCGAGGTGATAAATGCACTGGCGGAATCCGCTAAACAATTTGGTGTAGGCAGCGGGGCATCGCATCTGGTCGCTGGGCACTCGAGCGAACACCATGCACTGGAAGAAGAGTTGGCCGCCTTTACCGGGCGCGACCGGGCGTTACTATTTTCCACCGGCTACATGGCCAATATGGGCGCAATTACTGCGCTGGTGGGGCAGGGCGATGCGGTGTTTGAGGATCGCTTAAACCACGCGAGCCTATTGGACGCGGGCTTGCTAAGCGGTGCTCGCTTTCAGCGCTTTTTACACAATGATTTAAATAATTTACAGGCGCGTTTGGATAAAACTGAAGCTGGGCGTAAATTAATTGTGGTAGATGGCGTATTCAGTATGGATGGTGACTGTGCCCCCTTGCCAGAGCTCGCAGCGCTCGCGCAAAAAAATGATGCATGGTTAATGGTGGATGACGCCCACGGTTTTGGATGTTTGGGAAAAAACGGTTCTGGCTCTGCTGAGCATTTTGGTTTAACGCAAAACCAATTGCCGATTTTAATGGGTACGCTCGGGAAAGCTGCCGGCAGCTTTGGAGCATTTATTGCCGGCAGTGAAACGCTGATCGAAAGTCTGATTCAATTTGCACGCCCTTACATCTATACAACGGCTATGCCACCTGCGGTCGCCGCTGCAACGCGCGCGAGTTTGCGGTTGATTCAAACGGAACACTGGCGACGTGAACATCTTAACCAATTGATTGCCCATTTCCGACGCGGTGCTTTTGCAATGGGTTTGCAATTGATGGATTCATTTTCACCCATCCAGCCTATCGTTATTGGCGATGAAGCAAAAACGCTGGCGATTGCTGAGCAATTAGCGGAGCGCGGTATTTTAATTGTTGCGATTCGCCCACCGACAGTGCCTGTTGGTGGATCGCGCCTGCGCATTACGTTTTCGGCGCAGCACACTTTTGCGCAGGTGGATCAATTGCTCGGCGTATTGGGTGATGTGATGAGTCGCGAAATGAGTGATGTGCCACATGATTAATCTGGTGCTCTTGCATGGTTGGGGTGGCGACAGTCGCACCTGGCAACCCTTATTGCCCGCATTGGAAAAAATCGCACGGGTCACCGCGCTGGATTTACCCGGCTTCGGTGGCTCATCGGTATTGGAAACATTTTCACTGGAATCGCTACTCGAAAAAATTGCCGCGCAATTACCTGATGGGTCGGTAGTTCTTGGGTGGTCGCTTGGTGCCATGTTGGGGGTGCAATTGGCGGCGCGCTATCCTGACAAAGTGCGTGCGCTTATCGCTGTCGCAGCCAATGCAAAATTCGTGGCGAGCAATGATTATCCAACCGCTATGCCGGATGTCGTCAATCGCAAATTTAATTTGTCGTTCGCGCAGGATGCTCAGGCATCGCTGAAGTTTTTTTATGGGCTGATGGCGCAAGGCGATAATGCTGAGCGTCAATTGTTAAAAAGCCTGCGCAAATTAATGCCTGAGGCTGTCACGGATAATTGGTTGCCGGCGCTGGAGTTATTGCGTGATCTGGATAATCGAGCTGCCTTGGCTGAATTGCGCCAGCCAGTACTGCACTTGCTGGCCGACAAGGATGCGCTGGTTCCTGTGGCGGCGGCCAGTGCAATTGCCACGATTAATTCTGCTCATAAATTGATAGTTATTGCGCAGGCGTCCCATGCGGTGCATTGGAGTCAGCCGGAAAAAGTGGCGGCAGAAATTGAACAGTTTTTGCGTAAAAGTTTTCCGGCCAATTTAATGTTGGATAAGCGAAAAGTAGCCCAGTCGTTCGGGCGAGCCGCGCCCACCTATGATTCGGTGGCGCAGTTGCAACGCGATGTTGGCAAACATTTGCTGCAATATTTGCCGGTTGCCGTGGAAGAAAATGCTCGCGTCTTGGATCTTGGGTCGGGTACTGGTTTTTTTACCCGACAACTCGCGAGTCGTTTTGATCCTGCCTGTGTTATTGGTTTGGATATTGCCGAAGGAATGTTGCAATTTGCGCGCGCGCAATCACCGGCGCACAGGATTCACTGGTTGTGTGGTGATGCCGAACATTTGCCACTGGGGAGCAACAGCCTGGATCTGTTATTTTCAAGTCTGGCCATCCAGTGGTGTTCCGATTTGCCGCAATTGTTGCGCGAAATGGCGCGCGTGTTAAAGCCGGGTGCATCCATGCATATAGCAACACTCGGCCCCAATACGCTACATGAATTAAAATCTGCCTGGCAGCAGGTAGATAATTACGTTCATGTTAACCATTTTTATCCGCAAGATGAATTGCGCCTCGCCGCCGTCGCTGCTGATCTTGCGATTGAGCATTTTGCGGTGGAGCAGCGGGTGATGTTCTTTGAGCGCTTGACGGAACTGACACGCGAATTAAAAGCACTGGGCGCGCACAATATTAATTCTGGCAAGCCAGAGGGGTTGACGGGGCGCTCGCGTGTCGCCGCGTTTAAATCAGCCTATGAGCAATTTCGCGATGAGCGCGGTTTGCCGGCAACTTACGAAGTATTTTATTTATCGGTACGCAAGAAAAATCATTAATCGGCTGAATTATTTTCTATGGCAAAGAAGCAATTTTTTATCGCAGGCACCGACACCAATGTGGGTAAAACCTTGGTGGCGGCTGGCTTGTTGTTGGTGGCAAAAAAGCAGGGCTTGCGCACAGCGGCGTTAAAGCCGGTGGCGGCTGGTTGCGAAAAAACTGAAGCCGGGTTGCGCAATGAAGATGCGCTGATGTTGCAGTCGGTGATGACCGAACCGCTGGTCTATGAGCAGATAAATCCCATCGCGTTGCAGGCGGCCATCGCACCGCATATTGCCGCACAGCGTGAGAAGCGTGTGTTATCGGCAGATCGCATTGCCGGTTTTTGTCGTGGCAGTTTAATGCAGGCGGATTTTACGCTGGTAGAAGGTGCGGGCGGCTGGCGCGTGCCCTTAAATCCGCGCGAAACCATGGCAGATCTTGTGCGCACATTGCAATTACCGGTTATTCTCGTGGTAGGTGTGCGTTTGGGGTGCATTAATCACGCGCTGTTAACTATTGAGGCGATTCGCAATGATGGTTTGGCACTTGTCGGTTGGGTTGCCAACTGCGTAGATGCCGATATGCCAGTGTTGCAGGAAAATATCGACAGCTTGCGCGCGCGTATTCCTGCGCCTTGCCTGGGGGTTGTGCCATGGTTGTCTGCACCTACTCCTGAACAAGTTGCTGATGTTGTTGATCAGGCGGTTTTTGCGGCGGCACTGCTGAAATCATGATGCAGGTTTTTTGTCGTCTATTGGCATATGCATTATTGCTGCTGCAATTTGCGTGCAGCTCGCTGCCGGATACTAAAAAAATCCCCTCGCAACATGCATCGCAACAAATTCATTTTATCTACCGCGAATGGCACACGAGTATATTATTGCCTGCGGAAGCAGTGCGTGCGCATAGCCGGTTTCTGCAGGCAGAAGCGCAGGGCACGCAATATATTCGTGTTGGCTGGGGCGATGGTGATTACTTTACCGGCAAGAATAAAAGTTTCGGCACGGCAACCAAGGCGTTATTCCTTTCCCAATATTCTGCGCTGCAGGTCCTTAGCTACGGGCGATCGCCCTTTGCGGATATTCCTGCCGAAACCCGTGTTCCCTTGGCGATTACCGAGCCGGGTTTGCGCCAGTTGATTCGCTATATCGATGATTCATTTGTGTTGGATAGCGTGCAACAGCCGATACCGCTGCAAGCCTATGGCGAAGGGGTTGGGCATTTTTATCAAGCGCAAGGCCGCTATGGTTTGTTTAGCAACTGCAATACCTGGAGTGGGCGCGCGCTGCAGGCGGCAGGTTTGCCGGTGCGCAGCCGGTTGCAGTTAACAGCCCAGAGTGTGTTTGAGCAGGCCAAGGCAATATCTGATTTCCAGCAGCGTAACGGTCGCCCGTCCTCCGAATAATCCCCGGTTATATCTTTTTCTTTTTTAAATCAAACTTGTCTTAGAAATGTGGCAATAGGCGGCAAATTCGCCTGTTTTTTGTGCGTTTTGCGGCGTAAACTGTTATCAGCATTGGGGAATTGTTTATGCCTCATCGGCAATGCATGGTTCTGATTCGAAAATTCTGGCGTCAGCCGCTCAGGTAAAGAGGTGACATGATGGACGTAGGTTCAGTGGTTAACCAAGGTTTGATTGGCATGCAAAAGAGCCAGGCTTCCATGGCGCAATCTGCCCAACAGATCGCTCAGGCTGGTACGACCCAGCGCGCCGATTCACCGCAGGCCAATTCCCAGTCGCAGGATTTGTCGGAAGCATTGGTCAATCTCAAGGCTCAAAGCCAGGTATTCGATAGTTCGGCCAAAGTGGTCAAGGCGGCCGATGAAACTATCGGTACCTTGCTGGATGTCCG
This sequence comes from Cellvibrio sp. KY-GH-1, assembly GCF_008806975.1. Taxonomy (NCBI): domain Bacteria; kingdom Pseudomonadati; phylum Pseudomonadota; class Gammaproteobacteria; order Cellvibrionales; family Cellvibrionaceae; genus Cellvibrio; species Cellvibrio sp. KY-GH-1. The sequence goes on along the minus strand of NZ_CP031728.1, from coordinate 3,108,696 downwards.
GGCGTAGGGTGGATTCCTTGTGAGTAATAAGTCTGAGGTGATTTGAGTGATCAGTAATTCGCTTCCTTCCAGTTATGCCAATACCGTTGCGCCCTATGCGCCGCTCGGGCGGGCTGCTGTTGGTCAAGAGGATACTGAACTTAAATCCTCCTCCTTTAAGCCCACTGAGCAGTTGGCTGAATCCGTGCACTCACAGAATCGCCGCTTGCCGGATGAACGCCCTAATGATGAGGTTGAGCAGGATCGCCAGGCTGCGTTGTCGCAGGAGCGACGCGCCAACTCGGGGCGCACCGAAGAAGAACTCAAAACCGAGCAAAAGCAAATTCAGGATTTGGCGGCGCGTGATCGCGAAGTGCGCGCCCACGAGCAAGCCCATGCTGCGGTTGCCGGTCAGTATGCCGGTAGCCCGACCTACAGTTTTGTGCGCGGGCCCGATGGCGTTAGCTATGCCGTCGGCGGGTCTGTAGAAGTGGATACCAGTCCAATTCCGGGGGATCCGGAGGCCACCCTGCGCAAGGCTCAGCAGTTGCGCCGCGCGGCTAACGCCCCTGCGGAGCCTTCGTCGCAAGATGGACGTGTTGCTGCTCAGGCGGCCAAAATGGAGTTGGAGGCGCGCGCGGAATTGCGCGCAAAAGAGGCGGCCGAAGCCGAAGAGCAAAATAGCCTGCGCGGCGATGATGTTAAAAAAGAGGATGAGTCGCAGGCGGCAGGCTCAGCCGGTGACGCCGAGCTTGCCCGTCGCGAGCGTGAAGAGGAGCGTATCGCTCAGGATGAAAATCGATTGCAGCGCGAACAGTTGGAGTTTGAAGAAGAGCAGCGACTGTTGGATCAGCGTCAGGCGCGCGCGGAGCTGTTTAATGAATCTACTCGCCGCAATATCGATATTAATCGGCGCTTGATTGAGATAGGTGTGTTTGCCGATAACAATGCCGTCGGTAGCTTTCTGAATAAAACCGTTTAACGGTTTTGTCATGTCGACAGATTAAATTATCTCCAGTTATCTCTTTCCGATGTAGATGGAATTTGTCTATTTGATGATTCAGGAAAAATTCTCTTGACCATCTATAATCATCTCCATATAATGCGCGACCTCACTTGAGCAGTTAGCAAGATTGAGTTTCAGTCGCGGGGTGGAGCAGCTTGGTAGCTCGTCGGGCTCATAACCCGAAGGTCGTTGGTTCAAATCCAGCCCCCGCAACCAAAATTCTTTGCGCTTTGCTGATCACAGATTAGCAAAGGCAGGTAGAGAAAAAGGGAATTCCCGGTTCTCGCCAGACAGCTGTAATGAGTCTGCTTTGTAATAAAGCAGGCTCAGGTCGAGAAGCCCCTTTATGGGGCTTTTTTGTATTCGCTGTTCAGGGTTTCGGCCCAAATCACGCAGGCCTGTGTGGTTAAGTAGTATTCGTTCGAATGGGCCTTGTGCCCATTTTTGTTTTTTAGGCCTTCGGTTTTTACTGTGAACCGCACGAGGCAAATTCGGATTAAAGCATGGCATCCAAGCAAGAAATTCTGGAGCAACTGGTTGAGCCTGTGGCGGCTTCTCTGGGCTGCGAGCTCTGGGGGCTTGAGTATTTAACTCAGGGCCGTTACACCACTGTGCGCATTTATATTGATGGTCCCAACGGCGCATCGTTGGAAGATTGTGAACGCGTAAGTCGTCAGGTGAGCGCGGTTTTTGACGTAGAAGATCCAATCGATAATGAGTACACCCTGGAGGTGTCATCGCCAGGTCTGGATCGTCCGCTCTATAAAGAAGCGCACTATGCGCGTTTTGTTGGCGAAATCATCACTGTACGCATGCGTATTGCTCGCGATGGTCGTCGTCGATTTAAAGGCATAATCACCAAAGTAGAAAATGGCGAAGTGTTTGTGCAAGTGGATAACCAGGAAATTCAGTTGGCGATCGATGCGATCGACAAGGCCAATGTAGAACCGCGCTACGACGAAATTCTGCGTCAGCACAATTTGCAAAACGATAAGGACTAGTTTTTTTAATCACCGCTGTGAGTGAGAAGTTGAATTCGCCAAACACAGTGTCGCAATGGAAAATTTACCAATCCGATGCGTTGATTTACAACGCCGGCTAGAGGAGTTAACAGAGGCAAACCAATGAACAAAGAAATTTTGCTGGTCGCTGATGCGGTATCCAATGAAAAAGGCGTTGATAAAGAATTAATTTTCCAGGCGATTGAAACTGCACTGGCTACCGCCACTAAAAAACGCTTCGATGAAGACTCCAATGTTGAAGTAAAAATTAATCGTGCAAATGGCGACTATGAAACCTGGCGCAGCTGGGAGGTTGTCGCTGATGATGCGATGGCCGAGTTGGGCACTCAGTTGTATCTAGACGAGGCGCGCGAAAAAGATTCTGCATTAAAGGTGGGTGACACCTACCGTGAAAAAATTGAAAACGCCGATTTCGGTCGTATCGCGGCGCAAACGGCGAAGCAAGTTATTGTACAAAAAGTGCGTGAAGCCGAGCGTGCGCAGATGGTGGACGAGTACCGCGATCGCATGGGTGAATTAATTAGCGGTACCGTGAAAAAAGTAACGCGCGATAGCATTATCGTTGATCTGGGCAATAACGCTGAAGGTGTTTTGCCGCGTGATCAGTTAATCGGGCGTGAAATTTTCCGCATGGGCGACCGCATTCGCACCTTGCTGTTGGAGGTGCGCAGTGAGGCGCGCGGGCCACAATTGTTGTTGAGTCGTTCCAATCCAAAAATGTTGGTGGAGCTATTCAAGATTGAAGTGCCGGAAATTGCTGAAGAAATTATCGAAATTAAAGGCGCTGCGCGCGACCCTGGTCTGCGTGCAAAAATCGCGGTGAAAACCAACGATGGCCGCATTGATCCAGTGGGTGCTTGCGTTGGTATGCGCGGTTCACGTGTGCAGGCGGTATCTAATGAACTTGGCGGTGAGCGAGTAGATATTGTGTTGTGGGATGATAACCCGGCGCAATTTGTTATCAATGCGATGTCACCGGCAGAAATTGAATCCATTGTTGTTGATGAAGATGCGTCTTCTATGGATCTCGCTGTTAATGAAGAAAATCTGGCGATGGCCATTGGTCGCGGCGGTCAAAACGTGCGCCTTGCATGCGAATTGACGGGCTGGAATATCAACGTCATGAGCGTTGCTGATTGGCAATCAAAGCAGCAAGCAGAATCCGGCAGTTACATCAATATGTTTATGAGTGCGCTGGATGTAGATGAAGACATCGCCGGTGTGTTGGTGGAAGAAGGTTTCACCACGCTGGAAGAAGTTGCTTATGTTCCGCTGGAAGAAATGCTGGCAATTGATGGCTTCGACGAAGATATCGCAGAAGAATTGCGCGCACGTGCAAAAGATGCACTCTTAACCCAGGCATTGGCTTCGGAAGAGCGTATTGAAGGTGTTGCACCGGCAGAAGATTTGTTAACGATGGAAGGAATGGATGCGGATTTGGCCGCTGAACTGGCGCGCCGCGGCATCGTGACCATGGAAGATTTGGCAGAGCAATCCATTGATGAGTTGGTGGATATTAAAGGTGTTGATGCGACTCGTGCCGCCGCACTGATTATGAAAGCGCGTGAGCCCTGGTTTGCCTGAGTGTGAGCCACAAGCGAACCCCTAGGCAACGAATAGAATCCCTGAGGAAAAACAATGGCAGAAGTAACTGTTAATGAACTCGCCAAATCGATAGGTGCGCCAGTCGAGCGTTTGCTTAAGCAAATGCAAGAAGCTGGCTTGCAGCACAAAAATGCTGAAGCGAAAGTATCGGATGATGAGAAGCAACGTCTGCTCGCCTTCCTGAAAAGCAGCCACGGCGAAGCCGCGTTGGAGCCAAAGAAAATTACTTTGCAGCGCAAAACCACGACCACCATTAAAACCGGTACGGGTAATGCAAAGAAAACCGTGAATGTTGAGGTGCGCAAAAAGCGTACCTACATCAAACGCGAGGATGAAGTGGCAGAATCCGCTGTTGCTGAACAGCATGAGCCGGAGCATGAGCCGGAAATTGAATTGGTGGTACCCGAGCCGGTAGCCGCCCCGGTGGAGCCTGAGCCGGTGGTTGAGCCTGAACCAGCAGTGATTGTGGCTGAACCAGAGTTGGTGGTTGAAGCTGAACCGGAAGTCGAGGTTGCTGCTGCCGAACCTCACTCTCACCGTATTTCTTTCACTGATGGTATTGAAGAAAAGCGTCGTGCAGCAATTGAGCGCCGTCAGGCGGAAGAAGCTGCACGTCAAGCCGAGCTGAAAGCACGTGAAGAAGCCAAACGTGCCGCTGAAGAAGCTCGTCGCCAACCGCGCAATGATAAGCCTGCGGAAAAGGCAGCTGCACCAGCGGCAAACAAAAATGCCAAGCCGGACGCTCGTCAGCAACCGGCTAAAGGAAAGCCGGCTGTGGCTGTTGTCGCGCCGCCGGCAGACAAAGAAGATACTCGTCACGGCCATGGCCACAAAAAGAGTCATCATCATCGCAATGAAGATGACGATGAAGAGAGTGGCGATCGTGGTGGCAAACGCGGTGCAGGCAAAGCCGTTAAGAAAGGCGCTGCTGGCCCGAAAAAAGCCGCCAAGATTGATTTGCTCGACTTTGTGGCGGAAGACGGTGAAGACAGCGATGTATTAGCGCGTCGCAGCCATATCCGCGCGCATCACAAGAAAACCAACAAACACGCCTTTAAGAAACCGACGACACAAATCGTGCATGAAGTTGACGTTCCAGAAACTATCGCGGTAACCGAATTGGCTCAGCGCCTCACTATTAAAGTGAACGAGCTGATCAAGCGCCTGATGAAAATGGGCGTAATGGCCTCTATGAACGAATCTATCGATCAGGACACCGCAGTGTTGATCGTTGAAGAGTTGGGCCATAAAGCTAACCTCGTGAGCGAGAATGATATCGAGCATGCGCTCGAGAAATCGCTGGAAACCGAAGGTGAGCTGACTACCCGTGCGCCAGTAGTGACCGTAATGGGCCACGTTGACCATGGTAAAACCTCATTGCTCGACTATATCCGCGAAGCCAAAGTGGCAGCGGGTGAAGCGGGCGGTATTACCCAGCATATTGGTGCTTATCGCGTAGCGACTTCGCGCGGCGAAATTACCTTTCTGGATACTCCCGGTCACGCCGCGTTTACCGCTATGCGCGCTCGTGGAGCCAAGGCAACTGACGTGGTGATCCTGGTGGTTGCAGCGGATGACGGTGTGATGCCGCAAACGGAAGAAGCCATTCTTCACGCTCGCGCTGCAAACGTGCCTATCGTGGTGGCGATCAACAAGTGTGATAAACCATCTGCTGATCCGGATCGTGTAACTAACGAATTGGTAGTTAAAGGTGTTATCCCGGAAAACTACGGTGGCGATACCCAGTTTATCCAGGTATCTGCGCATACTGGTCAAGGTATTGATGAACTGTTGGAAGCCATCTCCTTGCAAGCTGAAGTATTGGAGCTGACTGCGGTTAGCAATGCGGCTGCGAAAGGTGTGGTGATTGAATCTCGTGTAGACAAGGGGCGCGGTACTGTTGCGACTGTGTTGGTACAGCAGGGTACATTGAAGCAAGGTGATTTGCTCCTCGCTGGTCAAAGCTATGGCCGCGTGCGCGCCATGTCGAACGAACGCGGCGAGCAAGTGAAAGAAGCAGGTCCATCGACTCCGGTAGAAATTCTGGGTCTTGATGCACCACCAAGTGCGGGCGATGATTTCGTAGTACTGGATGACGAGCGCAAAGCGCGCGAAGTAGCGGCATTCCGTGCCGAGAAGGAGCGTAAAGAAAAGCTCGCGCGCTTCCAGGCTGCCAAGCTGGAGAACATGTTCTCCAATATGGAAGCTGGCCAGAAGAAGACTCTCACTGTGGTAGTAAAGGCCGACGTACGCGGTTCGCTTGAAGCTATCCAGGCCTCGTTGGCTGATATCGGTAACGATGAAGTCCAAGTGAATGTGATTTCTTCCGGTATTGGTGGCATCACTGAAAACGATGTGAACCTGGCGATTACTTCCGGCGCTATCATCGTTGGCTTTAATGTGCGTGCTGACGGCACCACTCGTCGTCTGGCAGAAACCGAAGGTGTGGACATCCGCTACTACAGCATCATTTATCAATTGCTGGATGAGGTGAAAGCGGCCCTGAGCGGTATGCTGGATCCGGAGCGTGTGGAAACCATCGTGGGTATTGCCAACGTGCGCGAAGTGTTCAACTCGCCCAAGTTTGGTCAGGTGGCCGGCTGTATGGTGGTTGAGGGTACCGTGTACCGCAACAAACCAATCCGCGTACTGCGCGACAACGTGGTGATCTTCACTGGCGAACTGGAATCCCTGCGTCGCTTTAAAGATGATGTTGCTGAAGTGCGTAACGGCTTCGAGTGCGGTATCGGTGTGAAGAACTACGACGTTAAAGTTGGCGACCAAATCGAAGTTTACGAAGTGAAAGAGGTTGCGCGTCAGCTCTAAGGTTGACGCAACACCTGTGCCCCACCCCTGCGAGGGGGTGGGGCTTTGTTATTTTTACCGGCTGGATAAAACCAACAGCCAAGTTAGAGGTTAATGGCGAATGCCAAGAGAATTTACCCGGTCAGACAGGGTTTCCGATGCGATTCAGCGTTTGCTGGCGCAGGTAATTCCTGCTGAAATCCGCGACCCGCGCATTGGTATGGTTAATATCAATGAAGTTACTGTCACTCGCGATATGGCTTTTGCCAAAGTGTACGTCACGTTTGTTGGTGTGGATGATGAAAAGCAAAGCCTGGAGGCCGCAGCCATCCTGAATAAAGCCGGTGGCTTTTTACGCACCTTTCTCGCGAAAGAGTTGAGCATGCGCACCGTGCCCAAGCTGCAATTTATCTATGACAAAACCTCGATCAAAGGCCAGGCATTGTCCTCATTGATTGATCGCGCAATGAAAGAAGATAGTCTTCATCAGCACGATGACGAGCCGTCAACTGATAGCGACAAGGGCGAGCAACACTGATGGCGCGCAAGAAAGGCCGCCCGGTAGATGGCGTATTGTTATTGAATAAGCCCGCAGGCATGACTTCCAACCATGCTTTACAGCGCGCCAAGCGTCTGTTCTTTGTGGAAAAGGCGGGCCATACGGGCGCTTTGGACCCACTCGCGACTGGTGTGTTGCCGCTCTGTTTTGGCGAGGCGACCAAGTTCTCCCAGTTTTTGCTCGATGCCGACAAAGGCTATCGCACCTGTATTCAATTGGGCGTGGCGACAGATACGTGCGACGCCGATGGCGAAGTTATAGCTCGGGTTTCTGCGGCTGCAGTTACCCGTGCGCAAGTGGAAGCGGCGTTGAAGCCGCTGCTGGGTGATATCCTGCAAGTCCCACCCATGTATTCTGCGCTTAAGCTCAACGGTCAGCCGCTCTATAAGATGGCGCGCCAGGGTGTTGAGGTGGAGCGTGAGCCACGTCCGGTAACTATTTATAAAATCGATATTCTGGCATTTCGCCCGGGTGAGCAGGCCGAGGTTGAGTTGGATATCCTCTGCAGCAAAGGCACTTATATCCGCTCAATTGCAGTGGATTTAGGTAACGCACTGGGCTGCGGTGCGCATGTAAAAACCCTGCATCGCTCACTCGCTGGTCTGTTTGGTGAAGATCAATGCATCAGCCTTGATGAGCTACAAGTCGCGTTCGAGCAAACTCAGGCAGAGCGGGGCGAGGAAGCGGCCTATACTGCTCTCGATAGTCACTTATTGGGTGCCGATGCGCCCGTTGCGACCTTGCCAATGGTGGAGTTGGCTGCCAATAGCGCCTATTACTTTCGTTTGGGCAACCCGGTTATGCACCCACAGATCTATCGAATTGCCCCACAAGCTGCTATTGTGCGCGTCTTTTGTGCAGAAACCGATCAATCGCCACGTGCATTTCTGGGGCTGGGTGAGATTACCGACGATGGTCGGGTCGCCCCGAAACGAATTATTGCCAATCGCTCCGCTAACGAAGCTTGATTGGCGCAAGCTTTACCTCACCGAGTGATCGGCAGGGTAAAAAGGCCGCGTTGACATCCCCTTCGGTGGAGATAATCAGCGCAACAACCCACCTGTAAATATGCACGGGCGGGCTGTAAATTTTCGGCATATTAGTTGAGGAAAACATCATGGCACTGAGTGCTTCTGAAAAAGCTGCAATCGTTAAAGAGTATCAACAAGCGGAAGGCGACACTGGTTCGCCAGAAGTTCAAGTAGCTCTGTTGACTATCAACATCAACAAGCTGCAAGGCCACTTCGCTGACCACAAAGCTGACCACCACTCACGTCGCGGTTTGATCCGTATGGTTAACTCCCGTCGTAAGTTGTTGGATTACCTGAAAGGTAAAGACTCTTCACGCTACGTTGCTCTGATCCAAAAATTGGGTCTGCGTCGCTAAGTGTGTACTGTGCCCGCCAATTGGCGGGCACTTTTATTTTTAGCGCTGGTATTTTCAGTACCTGAATTTTTAGCGCAAGATTTTTTAGGGAAACGTGGTAGTGAGAGCATGCAAAACATTACCGCACTGACAGGACGTATTTACCGCATTGATGATTGAACCAAATTTGTTGTAGATAAATTCAAAGCTGTAAATGAAGTGTATGAAGAAGGCGCGTTCATGTAATGAAAAGCCGAACGCAAATTAAATTGAAAAAGAAAGGATAAAAGAGTGAATCCGATTATTAAGAAATTCCAATACGGCAACCAAACCGTAACCCTCGAAACTGGCCGTATTGCTCGTCAGGCAACCGGCGCAGTATTGGCAACTATGGGTGAAGTATCTGTACTTTGTACCGTTGTTGGTGCAAAAGAGGCAAAAGCAGGCCAAGACTTCTTCCCGTTGTCTGTGCATTATCAAGAAAAAGCGTACGCGGCAGGCCGCATTCCCGGTGGCTACTTCAAGCGCGAAGGTCGTCCATCTGAAAAAGAAACCCTGACTTCACGTTTGATCGATCGTCCTATTCGTCCGCTGTTCCCAGAAGGTTTTTTCAACGAAGTACAAGTGATTTGTACTGTTGTTTCTACCGATAAGAAGCAAGATCCCGATATCATTTCCATGATTGGTACTTCTGCTGCCCTCGCGATCTCCGGTATCCCATTTAATGGTCCAATTGGTGGTGCGCGCGTAGGTTACACGCAAGAAGACGGTTACATCCTCAACCCAAGTTACAAACAACTCGAAACGTCCGAGTTGGACATGGTGGTTGCTGGTACCAAAGATGCAGTATTGATGGTTGAGTCTGAAGCAAAAGAATTGCCGGAAGATATTATGCTCGGCGCTGTTCTCTATGCTCACCAGGAATTGCAAGCCGTTGTGCAAGCTTGTGCTGAGTTGGCTCGCGACGCGGGCAAGCCGCGTTGGGAATGGCAAGTACCTGCCGTTAATCAGCCGCTCAAAGATGCAATTGCAAAGAGCTTTGGCGATTCAATCGGTATGGCGTACCGCATTACTGACAAAGCCAAGCGTTATGATCGTTTGGATGAGTTGCGCAGCCAGGCAGTTGCCGAGTTGGTAACAGAAACTTCCGGCTTTACTGCAGATGAAGTAAAAGGTGAATTTGGGAATTACGAATACCGTTTGGTGCGTTCACGTATTGTTGCCAACGAACCACGTATCGACGGTCGCGACAACAAAACTGTGCGCCCGATTTCAGTAGAAGTAGGTGTATTACCAAAAGCGCACGGTTCTGCATTATTTACCCGCGGTGAAACACAAGCCTTGGTTGTTGCTACCTTAGGCAATGCACGCGATGTACAAATTATCGATTTCCTCGAAGGCGAGAAAAAAGAAGCCTTCATGCTGCACTACAACTTCCCACCTTTCTCTGTAGGTGAGTGTGGTCGTATGGGCGCAACTGGTCGTCGCGAAATCGGTCACGGTCGTTTAGCTAAGCGCGGCGTGCAATCGGTTCTGCCAACGCAAGAAGCTTTCCCTTACACCCTGCGCGTAGTGAGTGAAATTACTGAATCTAATGGTTCAAGCTCAATGGCGTCTGTGTGCGGCTCGTCATTGGCGTTGATGGACGCCGGTGTTCCGCTGAAAGCACCAGTGGCTGGTATCGCAATGGGTCTGGTAAAAGAACCAGAAGGCTTTGCGGTATTGACCGATATCCTCGGTGACGAAGATCACTTGGGCGATATGGACTTTAAAGTAGCCGGTACCACCAGCGGTGTAACTGCACTGCAAATGGATATCAAAATCGAAGGCATCACCGAAGAGATTATGGAAATCGCACTGGAGCAAGCTCTGGCAGCGCGTTTACACATCCTCGGTGAAATGAACAAGGTCCTCGCCAAATCGCGTACTGCGGTTAGCGAAAATGCCCCACGTTTTGAAACCATCAAAATTCATCCGGACAAAATCCGCGACATCATCGGTAAAGGCGGTGCAACTATTCGCTCTATTACTGAAGAAACTCAATCTTCAATCGATATCGATGATGACGGCACTGTAAAAATTTACGCCGACAACAACGAAGCGCTGCAAGCGGCAATTCTGCGCGTGCAAGGTATTGTTGCTGAAGCGGAAATCGGTGCGATCTACGAAGGCACTGTGGTGCGTATCGTAGACTTCGGTGCATTCGTTAACTTCCTGCCAGGTAAAGATGGCCTGGTACACATCTCTCAAATCGCTGAAGAGCGCGTAAACAACGTGAGCGATTATCTGAAAGAAGGTCAGGTTGTTAAAGTGAAATGCCTGGACGTAGACCAACGCGGCCGCATCAAACTTTCTATTAAGGAAGCGGTAGCGGAAGAATCTGGTGCTGCACCAGCAGCTCCAGCTGAGGCTGCGGCGGAAGAGTAATTTTTCGCAATTAGCGCTCAACAAAAACGCCCGCTTTTGCGGGCGTTTTTGTTTCTGATACTTGACGCAAGCAGTTGTGAGCAAGTTGTGGCATCCCAGATTCGGGGGCTAGATTGACTTTTCACTACACAAAAAGCATGCATGTTATACGCGAGCCTTGTCGGATTCGCAATAAAGGGTTGTTTGGCTGAAACACTGTGTAAAATTGTTAATGCAACGCATCATCTTGGGTGGAGTCAGTGGTGGTTCCCGAATACAAAATCGTTCCATCCGGCAATTGCCGACAACTCAATTTTTGTTGTTCCATCAAATATTCCAGCGCCGCAAGTACGCGCTTCTGGTCTTCTTCAATTCGTTGCCGGGTAATCCACCAGTGGCAAATTCCTTCTAATGTATCTGCCGCAAATTGGTGTTGCGCGAGATAGCGGGAAATTTCGTTAGCTATTTGTTCAATCTGCGCTTCAGTGATTGGTTGGTCGGTCACCTGGTCTTTCCCTCGCTCTGTCCGTTGTCTAAGCGTTAAACGCAAGTCCTGTGCCAATCGCCCGAGTGTTTTTTCAGGGGGAAAAATTGGCATTGAAATACGCCGTCACTTCTTGGCATTTGGCGCGAATTGTAAGATTGTGAAAATGTCACAGGAATTTCGCAATAAATACACACAGCCTGCCAGGGCTTTGTGATAATTTCCAAAATTTACGCAATAACAAACAGGGCAGGAAGCCGGTGAGAGCAGTCAAGTTCCTTACTTAATTGCATTAAAAAATATGTATTTAAAAGGATAATTGATTATGAATAAGACCATTCACTCGATTAGCCCGGAATTGCGCGCCGAGTTTTCACGCTTAAATCTCTGCGGCAACTGCAACAAGTTTTTGCAAGTATTGGAATTAATTAAAAAAATTTCCTCGCATCAGGCCACCGTGCTCATTCAGGGCGAAACCGGTACCGGTAAGGAGAATGCGGCGCGTGCAATCCATTATTTGGGCGCGCGCGCTAACTGTCCATTTATCCCTATCAATTGCGCGACTATTGCCGACGACTTACTGGAAAGTGAATTGTTTGGACATGAAAAAGGCGCATTTACCGATGCTCGCCATACCAAAGAAGGCTTGGTGGCGGTAGCCAATGGTGGCAGTTTGTTTTTGGATGAGGTGGATAGCCTTAGCCCAAAAGCCCAGGCTTCGCTGTTGCGTTTTTTGCAAACCCAGGAATACCGGCCCGTGGGATCCAAAAAAATATTGCGCGCAAATGTGCGGATCATTGCCGCAACCAATGCGGATCTAAAACATTTGGTGGAACTAAAAAAATTCCGCGAAGATCTGTATTTTCGCTTGAATGTACTGAATCTGTTGATGCCTCCTTTGCGTGAGCGGAAAGCGGATATGGGCATTATTGCGGAAAATTTATTGCAACGATTTTCACGAGAATATGAGTTACCTTTAAAATTGTTGTCTGAGCAAAGCCTGTTGCATTTGCAGCAGCAACCCTGGCCGGGCAATGTGCGTGAATTCGAAAATACCCTGCTGCGTGCGTACTTGTTGTCATCCGGGCAAGCGATTGATATTGGTGATGAATTGCTTGCGGATTGCTTGGTAGCAGACGAAGAATTCGAAGAAGATCTTGATTCTGACATGGGCGCGGGTTTTCCTTGCAGTTTTCAAGATGCCAAGGCGCGGGCGATTGTCGAATTTGAAAAAGCCTATTTAATGCGTGTAATGCAAATTACCCATGGCAACGTGACTCTGGCTGCAAAGATTGCGGGCAAAGAACGACGAGCACTGGGGAAGTTGCTGCAAAAATATCACATTGATAAATCCATTTACCGGTAGCCAGGTTTTAGTTGGGCTTGTTTTAACGAAGCGCTTTATGCGCTTTTTTTATGCCGGTTTCCGGGTGAAATTTTACCCGCTGCAGGGTTTTCCCTAACCCACCGGGTCGACATTGACCCGGTGATCGCTGTGATGAATTTGTGCATATTGCTAATAAATTTCGGAATGGCGAATAGGTTCTTTATCAACAGAATATAGGGTCTCTATCAACAGAATGTAGGTGTCTGGAGCGCTGCCGGCATTTTTTTTACCGACATTTTCTGTGCAAACAAAAGAATTTTCTCCCGGATACCAATAAAAAATTTGCTGGCACAGCGCTTGCTGTAGTGGATAGGTATTAGCAAATAGTTTGCAATAAGGAGATACAGGTTTGGCTTCCTATAAGGCGGTACAAGGTGTTCTTTATGCGCTGCGCGATTTTCTGAAAGAGCGTATGAAGAATGATTTGGACACAGTGCTCTCATCGCCCGATGTGAGTATTTTGGGTACCGTGGAACTGCGCAAACCACCAACAGAATCCAGCGGCGAAAATGCACCCAAGATAAATAGCGTCGGCATTTATTTGCATCGTGTTTCGGTAGATCCGTTTGGGCGTAACCGTTATACGCAATCGCGCTTACCGAATTCGGCTCCTCAGCCAGAGCTTGCAGTTAATCTGCATATTTTTTTACTTGCCTGGACCACTAACGGCGAAAGCGAAGCCGTGTTAACGACTTGGGCTATGCAGCAAATCGGTTCTGCATTGGAGTTGGGTTACGCCCATTTGCATGCATACGATACGAGCTGGGCGCGCGAGGATGTTGTGCAGATCCAACCCGAAGAAATGAGTACGGAAGACCTGCTACGCATTTGGGATTCTCTACCCGGTAATTACATTTTATCAGTTCCTTATATTGTAAAAACCCTGCGCTTGTTACCGGTGCCGGAAGTGACGGAAAACAAACCGGTTACCGCGTTGGTAACTCCTTATTTTGGTGTGGGAGAAAGTGTGCATGGAAACTAATGCTAGGCTCCTGGAAACACACTGGACGCAGGTAGAAAACTGTCTTTGGCTATTTGATGCCACCAGTGCCGGGGCGGCGAATAAACCGGGCATTCACAAAATAGTTACCATCAATATTTTTAAAATCACACCCAGCCAGCGTTTCAGCTTGATCAACAAAGGGCACCGCATTGCGCTTTTGTTGCCGCAACATGCGCAGCGCAATAAAGCAAAAAGTAAAGACACTTTGCGCGCGGCCAACCCCGGGGTCGAAATTGATACAACGCAATTGCCAGTAACCAAAGCGGAACTTGCTCTTGGCGCGCCGCAGGTTACGCGCATTGAAGGCTCGTTGATTGATCCCGCGCGACAATTTAATCCGCGTTGGTTTGCGCGCAATTTATTAGCGTTGGATATGAATCAACTGGAACAAAATGCCATAGGTCTGTTTCGCCATACCCAGGCAATTAGTGCGAGCGCCGGTGGCAGTGTGCGTGGGTCGCTGCAACTGGAAAACGGTGCTGTATTGCCCTGGGCGATACTAACGCTACGTTTGCAATTGCAAGCACCGCCACCAGCACCTGTTTTTCAATTCCAAACCCAGGCAAATCAGTTTGGCGATTTTATTGTGTCGCTTACCGAACTGGCTGCGCCGGAATTTGATATGCCAGCCCAGGTTTACAACGCGCAATTGCGCATCGCGCGCTGTGCGATTAAATCCGGCTTGCCCGATCCGGATGATGTAGAAAATCTGGACGTGTTGGCATTGGCGGCGCAGAACGATGCCCCGGAATTTGTAGAGTTTGCCACCTTTGAAATAAGGCCCGGTGAACATCAACACTTGCACAGCCATGGGCGAACCGCCTTGTTGGTGAAGCCGAGCGGATAGCCGCTCGCGTTTTTGATTCGATTTTTTCTGTTTAATTTGTGAATGAATTTTCAGCCCATTGAGGGAGACAACAAATGTCTGAATATCTAGCGCCCGGTGTGTTTGTTGAAGAAGTAAGTTTCCGTTCCAAATCGATTGAAGGTGTGGGCACCAGTGTGTGCGGTATGGTGGGGCCTACCCGGTTTGGCCCGGTGCGGGGAACCCCGGAAGTGCTCACCAGTTATGGGGAGTTTGAAAAAATATTTGGTGATTCCGCTGGCTTGGTTTTTACCAAAGACGGCGTAACCCAGCCGGCCGTGGTGAATTATTCTGCGTTGGCGGCGCGCGCTTTTTTTGAAAATGGTGGCAAACAGTTGTACTTCACCCGCGTCATTGCCGGTGGAAATGATAGTGATGCCTTTGGCGCTGGTGGAACGGCGGTAGTGGCATCGGCGACAGCCGCCAATGGCTTGTTGGGAATTGCCGCGCGCTACCCCGGAACCGGGGGTAATTTGGATTTGGTGGTGAATTGGTTGGATCAGGAAAATTTGGCGCGCACACGCAGCTATCAATCGTTTGATGCGATACCGGATGGCGCAGAGGGTGTGGTTAGCATTAAGGTTCCGCTGGCGAAAGATAAGTTCACTGGCACGATCACTCACCCGGACGGAGAATTTCCGTTAAAAGAAATTACCGCGCTTGTGAAAAAAACGGCAACCGGATTAATGTTTTTAACCGGCAGCAGTGCGGAAATAGTCAACACAGATGAAACTGCCGTGATTAAAGTTGCTGCGAGTGTGCTGGGTGATGGATTAACGCAAGCCGGACTGGCGTTGTTGACCTATGAATTTAAGCAGACTTGGGCAACAGCGCCCACTGGCGACAAGCTACAAGGCAACACCCCATTTGAATTGGTGTTAAATTCAACCACCAATAACCTAACGCGATTTATTAACGTCAATATTGGTGCGAGTAATATTTTGCGCGGTACCTTAAATGTGGCCGGCACTGAATTGACGGTTGTTATTGATGATGGCGACCCGCTAACCAGCGATACGAAAATAATTCCGCTCGCGGTATTTAGCGCGTTCACCAGCCCGATTAAATCCCTGAGTTTGCAGCGTTCATTTTCGCTGCAAGCGGTGCGTCGTAAAAAAACAGCGGCTGATCCACAAGGTAAGCCGGGAGTTGGCGAAACGGTTTACGTCTCGCCGATACTGAGCCTGGAAAGCAGTGCCGACAACTATATTGCAAAAATTCTGGCACGTGCACCGCAAAAAAAATTGGATGAACTCACTGTGCCGGTGGTGGCAAGTATTCCGCCAGGCACTGCTTCCGCCAATATTTTTACCGCGCTCTATCAACTGTTTGCGTTGACTCCGACTGCCCTGAACCCAACCTCCGCGTTGAACGCGCCGCTACATGTCATAGTGCTGGGCAGCGGCAGCGATGGCGCCTTCCCCAAGGCGATTGATTACGCCGGTGAAATGGACGAGCAGGGCCCCACGGGTTTTGCAGCGCTGGAAAATGTTGAAGATGTATCCATAGTCGCGACACCGGCGGCCACAGCGGATAAAACACTGACCACCCATCATTCGATCGTGGTGGAGTTGGAAAAGCACTGCATGAAAATGCGCTATCGCTTTGGTCTGGTGGATTCGGGTGAAGATTGGAGCCTCGCAGAAGTACAAAAATTTCGCGATAATTTTGATAACTCGCGTTTGGCACTCTACAGCCCCTGGGTAGTAGTGGCGGATCCCTTGGGCGAGAAAGAAACCGTCAATGCACCGCCCTCCGGTTTTATGGCCGGCATTTATGCCCGTACCGATGTGGATCGCGGTGTGCACAAAGCACCCGCTAATACTCCGGTGCTGGGCGCACTGCGCTTCTCCCAAAACATCAACAAATTCCAACAGGAATTACTCAACCCCAAACACATAAATTGTTTGCGCTCCTTTAGCGGACGCGGCCATCAAGTGTGGGGCGGACGCACGCTTTCCAGTGATCCTGAATGGAAATACGTCAATGTGCGGCGCTATTTCCTCTATCTCGAACGCTCGGTTGAAAAAGGCACTCAGTGGGCGGTATTTGAACCCAATGGCGAGCGTCTTTGGGCCAATGTTGTCACGACGATCGAGAGCTTTTTATTTAATGAATGGAAAAATGGTCGCTTGCTCGGCAGCAAGCCTTCTGCTGCCTATTTCGTGCGTTGCGATAGAACCACTATGAGCCAAAACGATTTGGATAACGGACGTTTGATTTGCGAAGTGGGAGTTGCGCCGCTAACACCGGCTGAGTTTGTGATTTTCAGAATCGGTCAAAAAACGGCGGATGCCTGATTACCGTTTATCTAAACAATGCACAAGTTGTTCATGCTAATTCATGAAATAGTACGGAGATAAATTATGGCTGTCCCACGTCCAACTCCTTATTCTGCTTTTAATTTCCTGGTGGGAATTGAAGGTATTGATGAAACCGCCGATGTTGGTGGTTTTTCTGAAGTCTCGGGTTTGAATGCCGAGGTGACTATTGCCGAGTATCGCGCAGGTAATGCCAAGGTAAATTACGTCACTAAAGTCCTGGGAATTAATAAAAGCGGCGATGTCACGCTCAAGCGCGGCGTAATGGGCGCGCAAAATATTTATGAGTGGCTCAATGCCGCCCGCGCGGGGGATATCAAAGCGAAAAAGGCGTCGGTCACCATCAAGCTACTCAATGAGCAGCGCGATGAGCAGCCAGTAGTGACCTGGACATTGAAAGGCGTTACGCCAATTAAATGGACCGGCCCGACGCTTACCGCCAAAGGCGGGGGCGATGTCGCTATCGAAGAATTGGTGATGTCAGTTGAATACATAGAGCAGTCTTGATAGCACGGGGCTGGTATGAATTTCAATTTTGGCAGGGTCAGGTTATTGCCCGAGACGCGTTTGCATCGCACGCCTCTGTTTGATGTCGCTATGATCGGGCATCTGGAGCAGGTGGCAGATCTGGATTATTTTTTTAATAATCCAGCGATGCTCGCGGATATTCGCATGGCGGGCTATGGCGATCTCTTGGATCTGCTGCAGGCCAGCTATTCCCACTACAAAATTGAACTTGACCAGTTTCAGCGCGCTAACAAAAAAGATAGCGCGGATGTAGAAAATGCCGGCCAGCAACCTGAAATTCCACGGGCGTTTTCGCTGCAGGGATTGCCTATTCCCTTGCGCAGTCAGGAGGAGTTTCAACAATTATTTCCGCTGCGCGATGCGGCTCCGGCAGCGGCATCATTCATCAGTCGTCTTGGCGGCAATTACTTTTGGTTACCACTCGCCATCGCGGATTTCTTTCAGGCACAGGTGCTGCAATTGCCGCGTCGGTTGTGGATTATTGTAGTCCCACAATCGCTCGGGGTAGACGCATTCATGACACCCGATGCTGCGGTGGCTCCGGGCAGTAATGCACTGATCGATGCTGAATTAAAAAATAAGTCATCGTCACAGCAGCTTGAAGAATTGCTGGCACGGCAACCGGCACTGTTGCGTGCGCTGGATTTGCCGAACCTGGGGTTGCTCTGTTTGCCCGATTTTGAACGGCTGCATATATCGCCATCACTAACGCATATACCTCGCTTGCGCATCGCCAATCCGCTACCGGCATTTTTGCCCTGCAGCAGCAATACGGATGATGGCGTGCTTGAAACTGGCGCGATCGATGCAGAGGCGCCAGACGCATCCGCTTTTTTTGTGGCCCATTTGCAGCGACTGCTGCAAGTGATCGCCCGTTTTCGGCGCGACGTTAATTTGTTGTTGGCATTTCCATTTGATATGAATCGCAACGCCGAAGTGCCTCGGCATTCGCTGTTAGCGGTAGAGCAATTGCAGCAGTGGCAGAAGAATGGCGATGCCAAACTCTTGCGGCATGTGCAATTGATATTCCCCTATTTGCAGGATTCTCGTGGCAATTTAAGTTCACCCTGCGCGCTGCTCGCAGGGCAAACCCTCGCGACTTCTACGCGGCGTGGTGAATGGCGTTCCGTTGCCGGAGTTGCGCTACCCACGCTGAAGCGCACCTTCCCGTCAATTTCCCTCAAGCTTTGTGCGCAATTGCGCGAAACACCCGGGTTGGCAGTGTTGCGCGAAGAAAATGCCAGCCTGGTATTGGATGATGAACGAATTGCTGTTCCTTATATCGCTGATCAGCCCTCTACCAATTCAGGTGAGTTAGCACGGTTTATCGGTGGCTTGCAGCGCGCGCTGGAAAATCTTGGGTTGAATTTGGTGTTTGAAAATCAATTTGCAATTGATCAAAGCGAAATTTTGTTGCGCGATTTTTTTACCCGCCTGCATGTATTGGGTGCGCTGCGCGGTAGCCGGCCGGAAGATGCTTTTAGTTTGCGCCGTCACACCGATGTAGAAGGACAGGTGGTGTTTGAAATTGAAATTGCGCCGGCAATTGCGTTGGATAGTATTCAGGTAGATTTACGCAGTCACCAGAATAATCTGCAAATGGAGGTGCGCAATGGCTAATCCCACACCAGTTGCCGAACCTCTGCTCACGCGTGAATTTATCCCATTTCGGTTTGTGGTGTTGCTCTACCCTGAGGGCGGCTCTGCTGAACAACCATTGTGTGGTGGGGCGTTTAGTGAGGTGAGCGGTTTTGAATTCACTATGACCCCGAAAACAATTCAGGAAGGTGGACGCAATTGGGGCGAAGTGCAATTGGCTGGCAACACCAAATTTGCGCCCATCACCTTGAAGCGCGGAATTACTTCACTGAAAGATTTGTACCAATGGTTCGATATTAGCTCACGCCAAGCCAATTATGCGCTGCGCTTGAGTGGCCATATCGATGTGTTTGACCGCTCGGTTAATGGTAATGGCGAGCGAGTCAAGCCGGTACTGCGCTGGGAATTAACGCGCGCGATGGCAGTGAAGTTTAAAGGGCCGGATTTATCCGCCACATCGAGTCAGGTGGCGATTGAAGAATTGCAATTAGTGCACGAAGGCATGGAATTAAAAATTGCGCCAGAGGGGGATAACCCATGAGCAGCTTGCAAATTGTGCGCGCGCGTTTGGTGCCGATTAATAATGGTAAGCGCGCACCGGAAAAAGATTGGATTCCGGTGCAATTTAATCCCAATAGTTTGCGCATCAATTATTCCAATACGATGGCTGCGGAGCGTTCCACTGGCCGGAATAAATCGCCGGCGCCGCAATATATCGATAAAAGTGAATCGACATTCTCCGTGCAATTAATTTACGACACCACGGTTCCCGGCCCCGCGAAAGGTGAATTCAGTTGGGGAATTAACGACACGCCGGCAGCGGGTGACAAAAGCAGCGCCACCCATGAAGCGAATACCGATGTGCGTAACCTGACCAAAAAAATTACCGATCAATTTATGGATCCCGGCAGTTCGCCACAATCCAATGGTCACAGTGTGCCGCGCAAATGCCAGTTTGAATGGGGCGCGTTTATATTTCGCGGTATGGTCAGCAGTTATAGCGAAACGTTGGATTTTTTTTCGCCAGAAGGTATTCCACTGCGCGCAACCGTTTCGCTTACCTTAAAAGAAGATTCGTTTCAGTTTGAGCAATTGCAAGCGAAAGCTGGCGCGCGCGCGGCCTTAACCTTTGCTACGCACAACAGTGTGGGTGATGCAACTCCGCCATCCGCACCGACAGCGCCGGCCGCCGCCGCAGCCGCAGCGGGTAAAGACCCAAAAGACTGGCGCGCTATTGCTTTGCTCAATGGCATTGAAGATGCGCGTGCACAAGTAAGTGAAGCGCTGGCGATACCCAATATGGAATTGCAAAAAATTGCCAATCGTGTCGGTGCACCGGCGATAGGTTTTAGCGTGGGCGCCTCGGCGGAGTTAGGTTCATCCATTCCCGGCGCATTTAAATGGCGGTAGTTCTTATTAAACGGCATTAACAATTGTAAAACCGGATTTTTCTATGGCGCTGGTAATTAATGAATTAATTCTGGAAGTGGAGCGCACTGAACCACTCAATGAATTTGCGGATTATGGACTGCAGAGCGAGGAGCCGCAGCAAAAATTGATTCGCGATTTGGAAATTGCCGAAGAACGCAATAAGAGGTTGCAACTTGACTGAGCCCATCGCGTTAATTTCTGCCCGGCCGCAAATTGCGGTAAATGGCACGGCGCGCGCCGATCTGCAAGCGGCAGTGTTATTTATGCGTGTGAGCTTGCCGTTTACCGGTATGACGCACGCGGAAGTGCGCTTGGTAAATTGGGGTACAAATAGCGACAGTAACAGTGGCGAAGCTGGCTATGCGTTTCAACAGTTGGCGCTGGGCGATGCGGTGGAGTTAACGCTCGGTGATGTGCAAACCCCGCTGTTTAGCGGCGAGATTACCGCGATCGAAGAAGTGTACGGGCAGGGCGCACCGCGCTTGGTGTTGCTGCTGGAAGACAAACTGCATCATCTGGCCAAGTTGCGCAATAGCCGCGTGTTTGCGGCAACCAGCGTGGATGATCTGGTGCGCAGTCTGTTAAGCGATGTGCGTTTAACGGGCGATATTCAGGTCAGTAGCGATAGCGCTGACTATCACCAATTAAATGAAACCGGTTTGGGTTTTTTATTGCGTGTGCTTGCGCCTTACGGCGTTCCTGTTCGTTATAGCCCAACCGGGGTACGCGTGAAAAATGATGAAGAAGATGAGCAGCCAGTTGCTATCGATTCACAAAGTGGCGTGACATCGCTGCGTATCATTGCCGATGTAAATCGCCAGCCGCGCAGCGTTAGTGCGCGCGGTTTTAATCTGGAGGCAAATGAAAATGCCGAGAGTAGCGCGCAAGAATCCGGTGCGAATGGCGGCACAGATGCGCGTCAGTCATTAACGCAATTGAGTTGGGGGAGCGACGCCTTTTTAACTTATCCCCCGGCGCGCCATCAGGCAGAGGCTGATGCCTGGGCGCGCGCTGCCATGCGCACTCAAGCGCAAACGTTTTTGCACGGGGAGTTGCTTGCGAGTGGCAATGCCAATTTGCGCGCGGGTAAAGAAATTGAATTAAGTGGTGCATCGTCGCGCGTGAATGGCAAGTATCGCATTGTGCATGCGCAGCATTTGTTTGATACCGCCAATGGTTATCAAACACGCGTGAAAATCGCGCGCGCCAGTTGGAATTTGTGACTATGGAATTTAGTCCGCTGTTTCAAACCTTACATCTCGCGCGGGTGCTGGACAATCAGGATCCGCAAGGGCGCGGTCGAGTGCAAGTCGAGTTGGTAGTGAATCAGTTGGCGCTTTGGGCTAGCTGCATGACGAGCAGCGCCGGGCAAAATTATGGGGTCAGCTGTTTGCCGCGCAAGGATGAAATGGTGGTGTTGGCATTTATGGGAGCGGACCAGGCGATTGTGTTGGGCGCGGTGTGGAGTGGCAATAATTCGCACCCGCAAGAAGCGCAAGCAGTGGAAGATATTTATGCGCTGATCACGCCGGGCGGAACCAAATTGGTGATGGATGAATCCGCGTCGCCGCGCGTGCACATTGAAACTCCGGCAGGCCATAAAATTACTATTGATGATACCGGCGCAGGCGAAGTAATTATTGAGCGCGGTGGCGATCAGGTGAAATTATCCGCCGAGGGAATTGCCATCACCAGCTCACTCAAAGTGAAGGTAGAAGCGGCGCAAGTGGAAGTCAGCGCGGCCATGGTAAAAGTGGATGCGGGCATGAGCCAATTTTCAGGCGTAGTCAAATGCGACACCTTGATTGCGACCTCAGTGGTGGGAACCAGTTATACACCGGGAGCAGGAAATCTATGGTAACGCACGAGCCAATATTGCGCGCGCCCTGGTACGCCGATGCGAGTGACGGCACGCTTTTGCATCGCTATCTGCAAGATGATTTTGTGGAAACCTTTATTCAGGAAGCGCAGCAGGAAAAGTTAACGGCCAACCGGCATCAAGCCTGGATAGCTGCGGATAAATTCGGCGCGCAACATCCGCGCTTGCGCTTGCCCCTACAGCGTGCGTTTTACATGGTGGCTACCGAGGCAGTGTGCAACTTGCCCGGCAAGCCGGCGTTTACGCCGAAAAAAATTATTGCTGCCGGTTTTGTGGTGCGTAAAAAAAATAAATCGGGTTTGCAGCTCTGGCGTTTGCGCGATGGTAAAGCGCTCGGCTGGCAATCACCCAGTGGTTTGGACTTAACGCAGGACCCGGATTTGGCCAAACGCAATGCGCTCAATCCCTTGTTAAAAATTCGCGGCATAAAACCCATTGCGAATACCGCCACCGGTTTTAGCGGCGAGCAAACTTATCCGCTCCACGCGCGCGTGGTGCATACCGAGCAAGGGCCGCGCACCTTATTGTTTGGGTATTTGCCGTTGAACGGCCAACGTGAAGTGGAGGAGTCAACGAATCAACAGGCTGCTGGACAAACGGTTTCAGCTGCAGGTTACCTCGCTGAACTGGAGTGGCCGTTTGGCAGTTGGGATGGGCTTGCACGCGACACTGCCCTATGCAATTGCACTGGCAGCTTGCAAGACGTCATTCAAAAAATGTGCAATCAATTTGGCTGGGATGCGTCCTTGCAATTGCAAATAAAAAATGGCGTACCCACGCGCGCTTTGGGACGGTTACTCGCGCTGCTGGTGAATCGCTATCAAATTGGCGATGCAACGATCGCTGACAATGACTCGCTGCGCGCACTCTTGCAATCCATGCCGATTTTTACGCGCCTGTTAAGCGCACAGGAACTGGTTAGCATGCGGCAGAATTTTCCGCTGTTTATTCAACAGGCGCGGCAACAGAACATTATTCGCACCAGCCTATTGGGCTACCTGCAGGAACACAGTGAGATAGTTTCGCGCTGGTATAACCGCAATGAAGCGCGCATGGCACTGGGGCGGAATGAAGATAAAACACATCAAAACTCCACGCCCGGCTTTGATGCGCTGGAAAATTTTAACGGTCACCTTTACATCACCGAAGTACTCGCGCAAACCTGGCGCGCACAAATGCTGGCGCGTGCTGAACAAATTAACAATGTGATTGAAGCTGCCTTACCCTTGCCGCGTTACACGCAAGGAAAAGATGAGACCTATTTTGTGCAGCCTTTTATGCGCTACCGCGATGAATGCGATTGCGAAAAAGTGTGTTGGGGTCAGCCCAGTTTTGAATTCACTGTCGCGAGTCCTTTTGATACCCAAACCGTACGCCCGAGTGTAATTCAGTTGCCGGAGTTACGCGATATTAAAAAAGGTATGGCCAAGGGTGTCACTTTTCTTACCCCCAAATCCGTTGCCGATTTAATGCTGAAAATTGCACCGACTATGGAGATGAAAGAACAGCAGTCGCGCTCACCGCTCGATGCCTGTTTGGGTTTCAGTATCAGTTTCAGCATTCCTATCATTACGATTTGCGCGATGATTTTGTTGATGATTGTACTCAACTTGCTCAATTTAATTTTTCGCTGGCTGCCTTACGCGATTTTAATTTTGCCGCGCCTGTGTCTGCCGCGCGTCAATGTCAATGGTGATAACCCATGATCAACAAATGCGGGGGTGAATGATGGCGATGACACCGGGCTTTTCGCTGGATGGTATTAGTGAAGGCCGTTGCCATTGGGCGACAGGCAACGACAGCGTGCGCGATGTGCTGTGGAATATTTTGCTGACGACACCGGGCGAGCGCTTGATGCGTCCGGAATTTGGCGCGGGCTTGAAACAATTTATCCATCAGCCCAACAACGAAACGACCCGGCGGTTAATTGCGGATCAAGCGCGCACCGCCATTCAGCGCTGGGAGCCGCGTATTCAGGTATTGGAAATTCGGGTGGACACGGTGGCGCAATCGCTCAATGAAGTAGCGCTGCGTATTTTGTATCAACTGCCGCACAGCGGTGAACATCACAGCTTACAACTGGGGCTGCAATTGCAGAGCTAGATTATGCCGTTACCTATTACGTTATTAGATGATCGCCGGTTTGATGATTTGGTGGCCGAGGCGCGTCAGCGATTGGTATCGCAACTGCCGGAGCTTACCCAAGTGGTGGAAGGTGATCCGCTCTATGCCATTACCGATTTAATGGCCTGGATGACGGAAACCATTATTTACCGCGCGAATTTAATTCCTGAACGTCAGCGCCAGGCATTTTTAAATTTATTGCAAATTCCCTTGCGCCCGTCACTACCGGCGCGCGGATTGGTGGCGATTCACTCCAGCAGCAAGCAGGCGCAACTGCCCAAGCTTTTGCCAGATGCGACGCGCCTGAGTGCCGGTAAAATAATTATTTCCACTCGCGGTGAATTGCAACCCACACCGTTAACCTTGCGCTTGATGATTAAAGAGCGCCTGGGCATGAATGAATTAAATGCAATGGGCGTAACGCTTACACAATTACGCGAGTTGTATAACTTTGGTTCGCAAACCGCCTCACCCTTTCGCCCGCGCAGTTTTAATCTGGGTAGCGATCGCCCCAGCCTGCAGCAATCGCTGGATAAAAAATATTATTTGCTGCTGCATCTCAACGATAAAAAATTGGTGCAACACAAAGATAAGGTGCGTGCGAATCTCGCGGGCAAAATTCTTAATATCGGCCTCGCACCGGTGACTGATTTGCCCGCCGAGATTGCGCGTGAATTACCGCCGCGCGCACTGCGCTGGCAGTTATTGTGGCAGCAATCGGCTGACAGTCAGCGCGCGGAATTATTGCCGCTGGAAGTGCTGGACGACTCCTCGCGCGGCGCTCGCCAATGCGGAGTGGTGCGGATCAAAATTCCCGCCAATTTTCAGGCCTTTAATTCCGAGTTCACACAGGACCCGAAATACGCCGGTATGAATAACACGCCGCCGGAAGCACCGGTGGATGTCGACCCGCAAACCGTCATCGCCTGGTTGTGTCTGAGCGCGCCGGATGACCCGGATTTTTCGCTTGGCTTTATGGCGGTGAACGCAGTGGACGTAGTGGCGCAGGAGGTAGTGCAAGACTTGTTAATCGGCATGGGCGATGGCCGCGCCGGGCAGGTGGCCAACTTGAACCGTAGCGATGTGGATGCCGCCAGTTTGCGGATTGAAGTGAGCGAAAACGGCGCCTACGTGCTCTGGCAGCCAGTAGCTAACTTTAGCGGTTGTAGCCTCAATGATCGGGTTTATCAATTTGATGCGGCGTCTGGCAGTGTGATCTTTGGCGATGGAATTCGCGGCAAGCGCCCAGGCCCGACCGAGCGCATACGTGCGGCGCGTTTTTGCGCTGGCGGTGGCAGCAATGGCAACTTGCCCGCGGCCAGTGTGAAGCAATTGCTCTCTGCTGGAAACGCTGAATTGAAAGTCGAGCAGAACTGGCCCTTGGGCGGCGGGCTGGACGCAGAGACAGTCGCGCAAGCCGAACAGCGTATTCCTGCCGAGTTGCGCCACCGCGACCGCGCCGTTACGCGTGAGGACTTTATCCAACTGGCGCAGGACAACCCCATAGTTCCGGTAGGGCGCGCCGAGCTGATTCCGGGCCTGATGCCGGGCAATTCGCTCGAGGCGACCCAGCTGGACGTTCCGGGGGTAGTTAGCCTGCTAGTGATGCCACCGGCGGAGCCGGCCCTGAGCGCAGCACCCAAGCCGAGCGCGGGTTTGCTGGCGGACCTCTTTCGCTATCTCGCACCGCGCACCCTGCTGGGCACCGAGCTGTATGTGCTCAGTCCACAATTTGTCCCGGTCGCGCTATCGCTCAGCCTGGAGGTCATGGATCGCAGCAACCTTATCAGTGTCACCCGCGCGGTAGAGCAAAGCTTGTTAAAAAGTTTGTGGCCATTGGCCCCCGGCGGGTTCGATGGCAACGGCTGGCCCTTGGGCCGCGAGCTGGATGTGAATGAGCTGCGCACACTGGCAGGGCGCACTGCAGGCGTACTGGCGATCAACGCGTTACAGCTCTATCACCAGACGCGCGACGGTCAATGGCACAAGGTCAATAAGTTGCGCATGGATGCCTACCAGCTGCCGGAGTTGACTGAGGTGCATATCGAAGAAGGAGAGCAAGAACCCGGCCCGCCGCAGCGGGTAGTGCAACCGCCACCAGAGGCCGGCATTGCGGTGCCAGTAATCCCGGACTTTTGTTGATGAATGTAACCCTGAGATGAGTCGCGCTATGGACCCCACTCGCTATTTTGTGTTGAACAGCCTGGACGATTTCCGCACTCACCAGCGTCAGCGGTGCGTGTGGAATACCCGTGAGCAGCTGTTTCACCTGGCGATTAACCACCAGCCGCGTTTGCCCAGCCAAGGCCAGGCACTCGCGCTCGCCACCTGGGCAAAAGCGCAGCCCCTGGCGATGGATCAGTTCCAGCAACTGGGCTTTATCTCTCCCGACCAGCGGCAGTTGTATTACGCCCGAAGCTGGGAGGAAAAAGCCGAGTTTGATCGGCGCCAGCAGCTGCCCGAGGCAGAGCGCGCAACCCT
Organism: Cellvibrio sp. KY-GH-1; assembly: GCF_008806975.1. Lineage (NCBI taxonomy): Bacteria > Pseudomonadati > Pseudomonadota > Gammaproteobacteria > Cellvibrionales > Cellvibrionaceae > Cellvibrio > Cellvibrio sp. KY-GH-1. Next base: position 3,081,846 of record NZ_CP031728.1, on the reverse strand, counting down.
CGCCAAGCTCGATGGTTGTGGGCCGGTTCTGGTGAACAGCGAGCAGCTGCAAGTAGATACCTTGGCGGAGCTAATTCTGGAGCCGGTGACGGCGAAAGCGGGTTGCAAGTTTAGTGATTTACACCTGGGGGGTGATGGACGAGTAGCGCTGCTTGAGGCGGATAGCGCTGGTGAAGTGGGCCTGCGTGTGGTGCATCTGGCGCGGCGCTGGCAGTTGAGCCTGCATTGGCCGTTGGCCGATTGGGGGCAGCCCAAACGCTGCTGGGTGGATTTGTTCAATCGCATCTGGGTGGCGAGCGACAGCCATCTACTGTTATTTGAAGGCGAGCCGCTGCCGCAGGATTATCGCCCTTGGGCAGACAGGTTCGAGCCGCTTCATATCAACCCCCACCCGCTGCGGTTGGTGGATCACTTGCCGCTTCCGCTCGGCCATGAACTTATGGCGCTGTGTGCCAACGCCGAGCAGTTGCACCTGCTGCTTTTGCACAGCGCTAACCAGACCCAGGAACTCTACAGCCTGCTGCTGGCGCAGTATAAAGCAGCCCCGGCGCGTCGACTTTTGTCTGGCCTCTTGCCTGGCTTGCCTTTGGTCATGGATATCGCATCAACCGAGACTGACCGGGTCTTTGCCCAATTTTATACCCCGCCGGAAGTGGTCAAGCACTGCGACTTCGTCTGCTTGTTGATTGACCCTGCGCAGCCGGACGGCAAACAACTTAGCCTGGAAGCGCGTGCCTATCCCATGCATAGCCAACGGAGTGTGCGCTTTGTGCAGGGCGATCCCTCCTCCATCCGCTACCTGCCCGACTCCGGCCCTACACGGGTAATTCCCCTGCCGCAAACCCGCTATCGCAGTGAAGGGCGCGCGCGCCTGACCCGCATTCTGGACAGCGGCGCGCCGGACACCTGGTGGGACAGGATCTACCTGGATGCCAGTATTCCCAGCGGTTGCAGCCTGCGGGTGTGGGTGAACGCCTATGAGGACTTTGCCCATGCCCCCAAAGACTGGCAGTTGCAGCCCGCGCCGCTCAAGTTACCGCTGGCGAGCGAGTTGCCGTTTTACCAAAGCCGTTTTAACTCCCGACTAAGTCACCAGGGTGTGTTCGAAATCCTGTTGCAGCGCCGCGATGGCAAGGTGCGTGATATTCGCGGGCGCTACCTGCAACTGGAAATTGAAATGTACGGCGATGGCCGCCACACCCCGGTGATTGAGTGCTTGCGCGTTTGCTACCCGCGTCAATCCTGGCAGGAACAATTCCTACCGCCACTGTTCCGGCAGGAGGAGTCGGTCGAGCTGTCCCAGCCTTTGTCGGGCGATGATCCGGATGCTCTGGAGCTACCGCCGCTGGACGCGGATTTGAACAATACCACAGCGCCGGTTGCTGCCAATGGTGCGGATTTTCGCGAGCGGTTGCTGAGCTCGCTCGATGGTTTGTTTAGCCCGTTGGAGCGGCGTATTGCCTGCGCGGAATCCTGGTTGTTACCGCAAGGGGCTCCCGCCGCCCAGTTGCCGGTATTGGCGGCCATGTTGGGCGAGCAATTGCCTGCTCATTGGCCGGAGCCGCGCCAGCGAGTATGGCTTGCTTGCATCAGCGAGTTGCAGCGTTGGAAGGGCACCCTGCGCGCGCTCTGTCTGGCGTTGGACATTGCCACCGACGGCGCCCTGGGACGTGGTCAGGTGATTCCGTTGGAGAACTATTTGATGCGTCGCACCCTCGCCACTATTCTCGGAATCGATATGGACGATGCGACCAATCCGCTCACTCTGGGTACTCGTCAGAGTGGAAATTCGCGGGTGGGCCAAACGCTGATCCTGAGCGATGAAAGCTCGCGGGACTTTGTCGCCTTGTTGGCGCCGGAGTTGTTGAATCAAAGTGACCAGGCTGTCGCGCGCCGGTTGATTGATGACTACGCCCAGCGCTTGAGTTTGCTGGTGCATCGCGATGCCTTCCCGCATCTGGCCAGTATTGAACAGGTACTAAAGGCCTATGTGCCGGCGGCGCTCAACATGAAAATTATTCAAACCGACAAGCCCTTCGTGTTGGGTTTGTCGCCCTTGCTGGGCATAGATACCTACCTGGAGCCCGCGCGCGCCGCGCGCCGTGTAGTGCTGGACGACACCTGGTTGGGGCGCGAGGGTCTGGTGCGCAACAACGCCAGCTTTTCACCGCGCGATCAACTCACCTCTGCACCCGCCAACTCCGCCTTAACTGCCAAAGGAGCAACCCTATGAGCCAGGCTTCATTTTCAGACACAGCCCTGAGCGAAAAACTGGAGCTGGACGCCCAACTGGCCCAGCCGCTGGAGCGGGTAAATTACGCCGCCGGGATGATGCTCAGCCTGGAGGCCATCAACGCCGAACAGCGCTATCACCGCCAGCGGGTCAATCGCTTGCAGTACTGGTTTCAGGGGGCGGGCACCCTGTTGGGGTTGGCCGTGAAGCAGGTTTCGGCGGTGGAAGTGGAAGAGGGCAAAGACCAGAGCCTGCGCCTGGTGGTTAGCCCGGGTATTGCCATCGATGGCCTTGGGCGCGAGCTGCTGTGCCACGAACCCTATTGCGTCAACTTGCGCGATTGGCTCGCGGCCCAACAAAAAAGTGACAGCGCCTTCCTCACCAACGCCAAAAAAGTCGGCGAAGAGGCCATCCAACTGAGTGTCACCATCCGCTATCAAAGCGCCTCCTCGGGGCTGCAGCCGGTGATGGCGCGCACTATCAACAGTGGCATAGATCCGGTACAGCCCAGCCGCGCTAAAGATGCACTCCTCTTGGAAATACTGCCCGGCGCGCTGCCGGTCGCGAGCACCGCATTTACCCGCGCCGGCCTGGCGCAGAACGCCGTAAACACCGCCGCGGTGGACGGCCCGCTGACAACCAGCGAGCGCGATTACCTGGCTGGCCTGACCGATGTTCAGGCGCAGCAACTGGCGCAGCTGCAAGCGCAACAGCTCTATGGCCCGCGCAGCGATGTGGGCGCGCTTGAGCTGCAGGGGCAATACGAAGAACTGGCGCGCGTGCTGCTGGCGGTGATCGAACTGCCGCTGCGCCCACCAAAACCCGAGCAGCCGCTGATAAGCCCGATTTTGCATCCCAAGGCGATTCGCATTAACAACCTCATTCGTCCGTTTATCACCACCCCTGACCAGTTGCGCTGGCTGTACCTGCAGGAGATTGCATCATGAGTTTTCTCGAAAGCCCGTTTAATCCTATGGCGACCTTTGAAACCCAGGCCAGCCTCAGCAGCACCGCCAGCCTGGACCCGAAACTGTCGCGTACTCACTACTACGATGGCCGCTTGCTCAAGGCCTCGGATCTGGTGCGCGACCAGTTCTATCTGGACGAACGCCTGTGTGAAGTCGGGCGGGTATTGGGGCAGGGTGTTGTTCGCGGCCTGCAGGTCCGGCTCAATCCCCAGGGTGGGCTGGACATCCAGGCGGGCCTTGCGATTGCGCCCTCGGGGCGGGTACTGGAACTGGAAACCGACATCGAAGGGCTCAAGCTGACGGACGATGCACTGCTCAACAGCTTCAATCCCAATTTCCGTTCCTTGGCGGCAGGGCTCTATGCGCTAGTGATTCGCTATGCGCAAAAAGGGGTAGGCACGGCCGAAGTCTTCCCCAAAGATCTGGAAAGCCAGCGCGGTTTTTACTTCAACGCCTATGAAGAGGGGGTCGAGTTCGCGCTGCAAAAGTTGGCGCAGCCACTGCCCTTGCAACACTTGCAACAGATGCCGGCAGATGAGATTGCCCTCTACGCCCGTGCGCAGCTGGTGCGTCCATTGTTGGTCAATAATCCCGGTCAACCGGTGGGTCTGGATGAAAGTTCGGTGGCGCTCGGGTTGTTGGCAGTAGAGCGGGGCATGCCCCAGTGGTTTGACCAGGGTTTGTTGCGGCGACCTTTCCGCAGCGCGCAAGCACTGAATTATGTGCAAATCGATTTATACAACCACTACGACGAATTGCTGCGCGCGCTTCTGGCACAGCGTCAGGTATTGCCCAACCGCGACCAGTTTTTGGCCTCACGTTATTTCTCGGTACTACCGCCGGTAGGTGCGATTCCCAAGGGCGCCATAGATCCGGAAAACGGCTACCAGCATTTTTTCCCCGCTGGTTATGAAGTCAGCATTTCGCCCCTGCGTGAAGACGATGTTGCCGCCGTGGTGCAGCAGAGCATGATGTTGGAGCCGATCGACCTGCAGCGCGAGCGGGATGTGGACATCATGGTTGCGGTAGTGCTGGACGATTTGCAATTCGCCACAGTCGCGCGCCAGTTGCAGCATTTAGCGGACAAGGTAGCGGGACAGAAAGAAGATTTTGCCCAGCCTCCGCATCTGGACGAATTTTTTCTGGGCAGTGCCCGCCTCAACAGCGCCGCCAGTGATAACCCATCGCTGTGGAAAAATATCTGGTCTAAAGCAAGCCGGGTTTTTTATGTGCGTCGGCCCATTCGCGTTGCCGAAACCCAGGTCAGTGCCGTGGTGTTAGCTACTGGCACACTGGAAGAATTAAAAAATTCCAGTGTGTTGTTGGAGCAACTGGAAGCTGCGAAAAAAAGCGTTGAAACCATGGAGAAAAATCTGGCCAGTACCATCAACCAACATCAACTGGCGTTGGCGAATAATCAGCTATTAAGCCAACAAATTATCGAGCTGAACAATGCGCTTGAAGCCACCAAGGCTGAATTAACTGCGTTGCAGGAAAGCAGTGCTTCGAGCGCGGATCTGACCGCGGCACTGCAAGAAATAGAGGCGTTAAATCAGCAAATCGCCAGCCATAAAAAAGCGTTGGACATTGCGCAAAAACAATTAGCCAGCAGCCAGGCCAATACGTTGGAAGCGCAGCAGGATGCACAACAAGTGCGAACTTTTATGGTGACGCTACTGGAATCGCAATCGGTGCAGTGGGAGAGCATGGAACTCCTCGCAAAACTGCGCATCCCCAATGAAGCTGAAGCAGAAGAAGCACAGAAAAAATTATTGGAAACGCTGGGTCGCAACAGCGATGCTCAACAGCAGCTGGTGCAATTGTTGGTACTGATGCCGGCCGCCTATGACGCGCTTAATTGGCCAAGTTTGTTATTTGTGTTTGAAAAAGATCAACCCAAAGCACTGCGCGAACATTTGTTGGCGGATGCATCGATCAGTTTCCTGGAATTGATGTTGAAATTTGGTGAGAGCAACGGTTTCCCCACCGAATTGCAAGCGGCCTGGAAAAAACGCCTAACCGCCTTGCGTCGCAGAGGGGGTTGATTATGGCTGAACAGTCAATTGTCATTTCTCCCGTCTATGGTGCAGCAGATACCCAGCGGTTACATTTTTTTGCTGGCCGCAGTTTATCGCAGCAGGAATTTGCGCTCATGCAGCGCTACGTGGACGAACGCTGCGAAGATTTATTGGTCGCGCGCCAACCCGGCATTGTTTATGGTTTGGAGGTGCTTGTACCGCGCGATAAAAATGAATTAACCCATAGTTCCTGGCGAATTAATCCTGGCCTGGGGGTGAGTTGGTCGGGCCGTGTTGTCAGCAATCGCACACCGATTCATTTGCGTTGGAATGAATTACGCGATGAATACCTGGCCCGTACAGCGGCCACCGGTGAAGCGCCGCTCGCCAATCTGCCCGATGGTTTTTATTTTCTCACGCTGCGTCGGCAAGTACGCGTTCTTGATGAACTGAAAAAAACCGACCCCTGTACGCGAACAGAATTGGACCCATTGCGCGATACCCGTGTGGCAACGCTCGCACAACTAAATTTGCAGCCGCTGCCTTTTGCCAGTGGTTGGATGGCGTTAAGCCGGCAACGCGTCGCCATGCGCGTGTTTAATGCCCTGCTGGTTGCGCATCCGCTGACACAACCATTGCCCTGGGAAAATAATCCGCTCGCGCCCGAGGATTTTCCTGATCCGGATGCAGGCGTATTTGCGGCCGAAAATCCCCACGAAGTAAAACTGGCGCTGGTAAAAATTAACGCCGGCGAGCCTGAATGGGTCGATGCGCAAGCAGGGCGATTGCTTGCCCGCGAGAATGCGGTGCAGCTGGCGATGTTGGATTACTGGCATAGTATTCTCAAAGCGCCAGCGCGTTTCCGTTTGGATGGTGCTGCCGCTGAGATTGCGCCGGAAAAAAATCTGCAGGAATTATTAGATCTGGATTATCTGCCTGCGGCAGGTAAATTTCCCGAGCAATTAATTAGCAATATTGCCGGCAAAGTCAGCCAAGTGGATTTTACCCAATGGCAGCGCCCGGCGTTGCAATTTGCCGCACACGGTTTGCAAATTGAAATAGTGCCGGTGCCAGCTAACAGTGTGCTGGGGGTGGTGCGTCAGGAGCTGGCGCGCGGCGTGATTGATTTAAGCGGTGCAGACATGGATCGTATTCGCTTGATGGTTGCGGTGAATCCGGACGATTACCACCCGCAACTATTTAATCTGCCGGAAATTGATAAAACCCTGGTGAAAGACGATTTGGCGAAAACCCAGTACCAGGCGTATCTCGCGTACAAAACCTGGGCGGAAGCCTATTGGAATCTATATTTCAAAATTGAAGTGCGAGCGCCTAAAAAATTGGCCGATCTTACGTTAAAAACAAAGGCAATTTTTTCGTCCCTGTATATCAGCCATATTCCCCATAACGCCTTTCCGGATTTAACGGCCGAACGCAGTTTGCGGCGTGAATTGGCAATTCCCGATATCTCGCCCAAGCCACAAAACGCAGCGGCTCTTTTGCGGGGATTAAAAATAGAGCGTTGCCGCGAATTAGGTTTTCCCATCAATAATCCGTTTACGGTCGATAACAAAAAATTACCGCGTCCCTGGAGTCTGTGTGATCAGGTGATCGCGGAATTGAAGGAAGAACCTTACAGCGATCCGTTATTTCCCGCAGGTGATGGGCTTATCGCCCAACGTATCGATACCCGCGAGGACATAGAGGAGATTGAACAATTTATTGTACGCACCAATCAGCTCATTGATGAGGTTCGCGATTATCTGAGCTCGCAGCGGCAGCAACTGGATTCAATTACTGTGTCTTTCTCGTCGCTGGCGGGTGGTATACCCGGCGATGGCACTGGTCTGAAATTATTCCGGTTGTCGGACAAACTGAAATTTACGACTTCCGCTGTAGTTAAAACTACGGAGAGCTAAATCATGGCCGATAAATTTAAAACTGATTTAACGGGTTTTGCCGGCATAGGTGGCTTTAATGCGATTAGCGGCGTAAATAACTTTACGTTTACACCGGCTAAAGAAACGCTACTGGAAAAAAACCTGGTTACCATAAAACCATCGCGTGCAATTGATGAGTTAATTAATTTTCGCCCACAAGTGCAGGAAATCTTTAATAGAAATGAAGTTCTGCCGGTAAAAGAAATTGTGCAAGTGGTCCCCAAAGAATTTGGTGTGCTGGGGCATATTGACCCTTCGCGGCAATTGCTGGTGGATGCACTGGCCGGTATTGCCAGCCTGCGCAGCCGGCTTAAAGGTGATGATGCGATTATTGCCAAAGCGAAAAAGTTGATGGACGACATTAGTGCGCGCAATGATGTAGAACAGCTGGGAATCAAAGCGGATTTTTGGACGTCATTTGACAATAAAGTGTCGCTGGCAACGGTCACCTATCAGGATGCGGCTAAAAATCCGGTTGATATACCCTTGAAGACGGTGGCCGATGTAACACTTCAACTTGATAAAGCAGAAAATACGGAAAAAGCCCCAGCGGCATCTTTGTACTCGGCGGGGCTATTTTCGGTTGGCAGCAATATGCGCAACGATATTCGCGAGATGGATAGCTTGCACGGTGTGCTAATGCGGCTGCAGGAAAACTTGAGTCGCGCGTTGGTAGCCAAGCGCAATTTGCTAACCAAACTTGATCTGGAGATTCCGGAGCGCCAACGAGAGTTGGAAAATCTAAACCAAGTGCGCCTAAAAGCACTGGGTGAAAGCAAAATGGTGGCATCGTTGGTAGAAGAAAACTGGCGAGAGGTAGAAGCCGCGTATGTAAAACGCGAAAAAATTCTCACTCATCATCGCGGTATTTACTTTGCCCGTGTCGGTGAGACACCGGTAGGAAAATCCACCTTGCTGGATGTGGATTTGCGCTACGGCACCTTGGAAGACTTGGTGCCGGGCACGGCGATCAGCCACCTGGAATTACCCGACGATATCGAGCCCTATATCGAAACGATTGCTGATATGCCTATCGCCCAGTGGAAATTTTTCAATCCCTACTGGAGCCAATTACCGGCGCGCCTGACGGTACTGAAATGGCTGGAAAGCAGACGCTTGCGGCTGAATTATCTCGCCGGACAGTCGCGCCAGGTTAATGGCAAATTTTTCAATATCATGCAGTCGCACCAAAGCATTCTGCAGGATTACGCGCGCTTTCATTTTCTCGGTGAAAATTCGCTGCAAGCCTTTTATCGCGAAGCGGTGCAAATTATTTCTTTGGAAGATTTATTAACTGGCGCTCCACACCAGTTGCGTGGACGCGCGCAATTTTTCCGCAATCAACTGGATCAAGCTACGCATTTACTGCTCAACAGTTTGCAGGCAGTAACACCCAGTTTGCGCCTGGACTGGGCTAACGCGGCAGAATTGGATCAGCTGGATTTGCGTCAACCTAACACCTGGCCTGGCATGCAACAGGCCAAGCTCGCCGACTTGAGTGAAATGCGCACCTTGGTGGAGTTGGTGAACTGGTGGTGGCGGCAATTAAATGACGGCGCCAGCAGTGCAGCGGTTACCACACTACGCAATTTATTGCGCGCGGCACTTATGGTTGCAGTGGGTGATGACCCCAAAGAAATGTTGCACGGATATTTGCAAGTGCTGCCAACACAGTTTCGGACTGGGGAATTAGTGCGCGCGACCCTGAATCGCCACGCGACTATAGGTACCGAATTGCAACTGGTTAATGAGCAGGATCAACTTATTGGCAAGTTGCATGTGGAAGATGCCGACGAGCGCGGTGCAATTCTGCGTATCGCACAGGTATACAACTCCAACGCAGTAAAACCGGACGCGCAATTTTCACTGGTAGGTGCTAAAGCGTCGGTGCGCAGTTTGGTGTAGAAATTTTTGCCTGAACGTAGGTTGCAAGAAGTAGATCGTAAACGAAAATCCTAACAGGTAACTGCAATGAGCAATCTGGCCGGTGTGCAAATTCATCGTTTAGTCTTGCGTGGTGATACGCGCGAGAAAGCGAGTTTGCTGGCGTCGCTGGATGCGCAGCGGTGGCCAGGAGATGATGACCAACGCATTATTTTTATCCGGCGTCTGGAAGTGAAATCACCCTGGTGGACGATGGCAAGCAAGCTGGTTCAAGAATGCGACGCTGAATATCATTCGGCGGCGCAGGCAAATACCGTTAGCGATGACAGTAACCTGATTATGTTTGCGTGCGAAGCACAATTGATTGCACAAGTCATCATCAATTTACAACGGAACCAATCGCCTTGGTATCAACAATCCTGGCTAGCGCAAACGCAGGTGATCGCGAAACCCATTGCGCTCTTGCTACACCGTCCGGTTCTGATTCCCGATGTCTTGCAGCAGTTACAGCAGCAACAGCAACTTGCATCCTTGTTTGCCCGTTTAACTGAAATGGAGTTGCGTCAGTTGGTTGAAGAGATGCAGCTTTTTTTAGCGATAAATCCGGTTCTTTTTGCTCGATCACTTGGTTCAACAGGTGACGATGTTGGAGCGGACAACAAGTCCCGCATTTTGCCTCCTGTGCAAACGCGGTGGATAAAAGCAATGCTGCCATTGTTGGCGGAAATATCGAGTGCTTCTGCGCAACAACTTGCATTGCAACTAGTTATCTGTTTGGGGTTGTGGAAGTTTTCGCCGCAACAGTTGCAACAGCCTTCGGCGTGGGTCTTGTGGTTTCGGGTGTTAGGCGAAAATGTACGCGCATTAAATTTAGCGGGCGCCTTTTCGTCGAAGGCGAAAAATTTTACCTCCGAAAACGCTGAGCCGAGTGCTGATAAAAAATCCGCACAGGTTGCAAACATGCTGGCAGAATCAGTCGGTGCTGAATCAGGAAATGCAGCAGTCGGTATGAGCGACACCAAGGATGCTGTATTGCCACCAGCGCGCCCCCTTGCAGATGTAAACGCGCAAGGTTCCATTCCTCAAGGTCACGAGCAAGTGGCAACAACGGGCCCAGCACAATGTGAGCAGTCTGAATTCAATACACCTTTAACTTATCGCTACATTCGGCACGCCGGCTTTTTGTATCTGCTCAACTGGCTGCGCGACTATCCCGCTTTGGTTAATTTACCGGTTCCCTTATCGCCCTGGTTGTGGATTGCACAGCTTTATGCGGAGTGTTGTTCGGTTTGGCGATTGCCACCGGATAAATCGCTGCAGCAATTGTTGGTAGAAATTAGCGGTCTGGATGACATCGAGCTTCATCAAACGACTAATCTATTTCCAACTGCAGAATTACGCGCAGCACGCATGTATTTGCAAGCACGTTTGGAAAAATTTCAGATTGACGATTACACCTGGGTGAATGTGCCGGCGCGGGTGTGGGTGGAGCAGGGTTACATCCAAATTTATATTCACGAATCCTGTGTGCGCTTAGCACTGCGCCTTGCGGGTTTGGATATCAACCCCGGTTGGGTTCCCGGTTTGGGGCGGGTTATCCAATTTCACTTTGGCCATTACCCTGAGTTGCCTGCTGCCGAGGGAGGTTTACCTAATGAATGATCTCGTTACGTCGCTAAGGTCGCCAGCAGTGCTAACACCGCCAAAAATAAGCCGGGAATTAAATCTGGAGCTGTGGGTTCGCGGTAGTCTCAGCTGGTTCATGCAAACGCAAATAACTGCAGTAGACGTTAATACGAAAGAAAATAATGCAATTGACGTAAATTATTTGCCAGCTTCATGGTCGCAAGAGCTGGCGGCACATTTGCAGTGTACGAGTGCAACTATGGAGACATACTTGCATCAGTTGACGCTGGCGCAATTGGATTTGTCTCCGGGTGTGCGACGTTTGGTGGAGCAAGGTGCTTTGGAAAAAGCGCAACTATTTGTTTTGGGCTTTTGTGCGGTACTGAATGATTACTACGAATTAAATCTCGCGCTGCAAACCTTGCAAGGCACACAGCAAAATGCCTGGCCCAGATTGTATTTACTGTGCGATCTGGTAGAGGCAATTTGTGGTCATAGGGTTTCTCCCACCGAAATGGCGCAGTGGCATTGGTTGCACAGCAGCGTTTTGCAATTGCATTCGGCGGGGCCTTTGGCGCTAGCCTGGGTGGAATTCAATATTCGCGATTGGCAATGGCTGCAAGGTGTTACGGCGGCGACCACTGTTCGCAATGAATTTTTTAGCGTTATCCAATACCCCGGTGAGGTTTACCGGGGCACTCCCTCTAATGGTGTGAATACTCGTAATGCTGTGAATACTCGAACGGCAAAAGAGTGTTCTGATTTTGCGGTTGCTATTCGTCTGGAACAATTGCAGCAGTTGCATCTGTGTGGCAGCCGTGGTGCGGTGATGAGTTGGGTGAAAATTCTGGCTGAAAATTTAAATAAAACACCGGTGTTATCGTCAGCGCGCTGCCCATTGCACTGGATGAATTTGTTATGTATTGCAAACAACCTATTGCCGGTTGTCGAGGCATCTGGTGATTTGCCGAAGCCAAACGATTTTTCTTGCGCTGCTGATTTTAATTGCGATGTAAAACACACACCTATCGTTGTATGGCATGTCGCCCCCTTGAGCGTCGCCGATCTGGCGGAGCTTCAACAATATAAGTCGGTGGCGATCCATTATTTACCCGGCAGTCTTCGCGATGAGCGCTGTACTGCCTGGCGGCGCTGGGTGCCGCCTGCCCAGGCCGAGGAATTTGGCCGGCGTTGGCTCATTGCGCCGGAAACAATTCCCGCTCTAGCGGCAAGCTTGCCGTTATCGGTTTGGCAACAGCCCGCAGCAGAATTGCGTGCAGCAATTGGTCAGGCGCGTCAGCAATTAGCGCCGGAACATTTGCAAAACCTCGCGTTTCTGGTGCCGAACCAAGTAGCGGCAGATGCGTTGGTACTTAGTCCAAAAATTCACGTGGAGCTTGAGGCGTTGCAGGTTCGATGTGAACAGCGCGAGCAGGTATTTAGTGAATTGGGTGCGGCGGTGGTCGGCGGTGGACACGGTGGTGTGAAGGCGCTCTTATATGGCGAGAGCGGCACCGGAAAAACCCTCGCAGCGCTTTACCTGGCGCACCGATTGGCTACCCCTGTGTATCGTCTGGATCTGGGGGCGGTGCTCAATAAATATATTGGTGAAACCGAAAAAAATATTCATCAGCTAATGTTGGAGGCGGCGGCGGGTGATTTTATTTTGTTGATTGATGAAGCCGATGCGCTTTTTGCCAGACGCGGTGATGGCGATAGCGGTGGCGAGCGTTTTGCCAACATGTTAACCAATTATTTACTGGCGCGTATTGAACAGCATCCCGGCATTGTGCTGATGACAACCAATGGCTTGGGGCGTATGGACGGCGCGTTTATGCGGCGTTTTGATCGTGTTATTGAATTCCACTCCCCGGCATTGGATGAGCGTGCGCAGCTCTGGCAAAACCATTTGGGCGCGCGCAGCCCGGGTGAGCAAGCTTGCATGCACCTCGCGAGTCTGTGCGATTTAAGTGGCGGGTTTATTCGCAATGCGGTTCTTGCAGCAGCGGCTGAGTTGCCGGTTAGCGAACAGTCACAGTTAAGTTTTACGTGTTTGTTGCAATCCGTTGCGCGTGAATACCGAAAATCCGGCAAGCCGCTACCGCCTAAATTGCTCAATCAATTAAATCTGGCGCAGCCTGATAAGGCAGTGCAAGTATGAGCCAGACTCAATCACTCAAGAAAAAATCAGCGCAAGACAGCGGAGAAAAACAATCGCTGCAGCGCAGTGCCCAAAAAAATTCCGATGAGGCGCTAAACAAAAAAGCAACCGCTACCCCCGAAGAGACTCCCGCGCTACAGAAAAAAATTTACCGTACCGCAGAGCCTGAGCAGCCAGAAGGCAACGCGCAGCGAAAACCTCGCTTGCAAACCAAGCTCAGTGTCAGTGAACCGGGCGATAGCCACGAACAAGAGGCAGATCGTGTTGCCGACGAAGTGGTTAGCCGCAGCGCAGCACCTGTTGCAGAGGAAAATAAATTAAATCCTGGCAATACCAAGCCGGAAAATAACGCCGCTAGCCCGCAATCCCTGCAAACCAAAATCTCGCGCATGGAAGAACCTGCTGCTGAATCTGCACCGGTAGAAACTGAAGTACCATCAACCGAGACGGAAGCCGCTACTGACGCGGCAGCAAATTCCGAACAGGGCGTGAGTGAAGAGGTTGAACAACAAATTGCCGGGATGCGCGGCCAGGGTGCGCAATTGCCAGAGCAATTGCGCACGGAATTGGAAGGCCAATTCAATCACGATTTTTCCTCTGTCTCTATTCATACCGGCGGAACCGCCGATGCACTCTGTAAACAATTAAGCGCACGCGCGTTTACCGTTGGCAGTGATATTTTTTTCGCGTCCGGTGAATACGCACCGGATTCACAAGAAGGCAAACGTTTGCTGGCCCATGAGTTGACGCACGTGGTGCAGCAGGGGAGTGGCGTTACAAGGAAGATAATGCGGGATGTAACACCTGCTCCATCACCTGCAGTTAGCCCGGGTTCAGATGCAGAAACCAAGTTGAATGAACTCTGCAAACTCGAGTTGCCGCCAATAAAACACCGCCACGCGGCACTTTACACCGGACATGGCGCGCGCCGTGCGGCAGGCTATGCGCGTAACACGAGCGAGCAACAGATAGATGTTTGGAAGCGTGATGTAAATTTAACTGAGGCAATCATTGCGCAAAAAATACAGGCGTCGCTGCAACGTTCAAATCCGAATGCGACCTTCACGATACCGTCTTCCCCGCATGCGATGGTAAATTTTTCACTACCGGGAAGTCCAACACCAATCAGCGGTCAATGGCGCGGGTTGCGAAATCAATTGTTGATCCCTGATTGGGACAGGCGGGGTGTTGCGTTAACTACTCGTGAAAATAAATTCCAGGTCGATCACATGATCGAGTTGCAAGTCTATGGTGATTCAACTGGAAATTCTGGCAACGTCGTTGGAAATATGGAGTTGCTCAAAGGGTCATCAAATGCAAGCTCTGGTTCTACCATAAAAAATAAAATATACGAAAAAGTATTTGATTTTCTGGGAGCGCAGGACAGTAATTTCGCCACCCTCGCTGAAGACACTAAAAAAGCGCGCAGGCGCAGCTTTCTCAGTGCCCATACCATAAATTTCACTGAAATGGTTCGTGGTTCAGGTCGCGGCGGTGATGATGCTGATTGGTGGACTAAAGCCGAGATTGAAACCGGGGCGCACATGGATATTTTGCAAGCCGCACCTGCGACACGGTTGCAAGGTAGCTCTGGGAATTTCGTATTTGCGACTGGTCCAGGGGGTAGTGAAATTCGTCGTTACTCCTACACAGGCTTTCCAATCGCAGTAACGGATCCAGCTGGACAGAACGCTTTTGCTGGGATAATCATTAATTCTTTCAATCTGAACAATCAAGTCGAAGTTGGCACAGAAGGGGCTGATGTCGGAACAATTCAGGGGACTTGGAATTTGCCACAGGGTTTCGCATCCGGTGCCGCTGTAACCATCCCATTAAAAGCGATTGGACCTTATTGTGCTGGGCCAGGGCAAATTCCGCCGTTAAATACCACTTTTAATCATCTGAGCCCGGTTGAATTTACCGAGTTCGAAATTCGCAACAATGAACTTTATTCGATGGGGCGAATTCCCACTCCGACGATTCCGTTATTGTCGCGCGCACAAATTGGTCTGGTGCTACAGGGAGATGACATTCGTTTCCAGATTCAATACAACACTGGCATGTTGAATTTGCCTATCCCGGGCGTCTCGATTGACGATAGCAGCATTGCGCTTTTTTACAGTGTGCAACAGGGGTTCGGTGCAGAGGGTAGTTTGGATTTTGGCATCAATAATCTGGGCGCGGGCAATTTGTCGGTAGCCGCATCGCAAGAAAGTGGATTTTCTGCGAGCGGTAACTTTTCATTTGATACCAGTTTGTTTGATCGCGCGCGCATCGGTATTTGGTATAGAAATGGTGCATTTGGGGGCTCTGGTGAAATAGGTATAGATACACCCAATAAAATTCGTGGTATTCGACGAGCAAATTTGAATGTAAGTTTCACCGACGGAAACTTTTCAGCAACAGGAGATATTCAACCAGCAATACCAGGTGTTCAACAGGCGGGATTGCGGGTTATCTACACTGAGCAAGAAGGCTTAACTATCGGAGGCAATTTACAATTAAATAATGAAACTCCCGGGCTACAATCCGGATCTGTTGATGTGACGTTAAACAAGCGCGACGGCCTTTGGAAGGTTTCTGCAACAGGTACAGCAGTTCCTGCGATTCCAGGCGTAAATTCCCAGTTAACGATTAACTACAACGATGGTACTTTCACCGCCGAAGCCAATGCTGATTATTCGCGCGGTATGTTGTCCGGACGCGTGAACGCGGGCGTGACTAATCGCACGGTTAATGCGGATGGTTCGCTCAGTGAAACTGCTACAGAGGGAAATCCGCTAGTAATTTACGGCGGCGGCCAACTCACCTTACAAATCGCCCCTTGGTTGCAAGGAACTGCCGGAGTGCGTTTTGCGCCGAATGGCGAAGTCACCGTTACCGGCGAAATTGGTTTGCCGAGTCAGTTAGAAATATTTGCGCGCAAAGAAATTAATAAATCGATTTTTAACATAGCAGTACAAGCCCCCATATTTCCCGGCATTGTTGCAGAAGTGGGGGGCGGCTTGAGCGCTACTGCTGGTATTGGACCGGGCGTTTTGGATCGCTTGAGTTTGGGGATCACTTACAATCCCGCACACGAAGACCAAACGCGAATTACCGGAGACGCCCATTTAAATATTCCTGCCAATGCCGGTTTGCGTTTGTCGGTGCGTGCAGGAATTGGATTGGGTATTACCGGCGCCAGTGCAACCGGCGGTTTGGATATTGGCGGAACTCTGGGTATTGAAGGTGCAGCAGAAGCCGGTGTGCATGTCGAGTGGACACCAGCAACCGGTTTGGATCTTCGCGCCGAAATTGCGGTACACGCCCAACCCAGTTTTACCTTCGATATTGGTGGTTATGTCAGCGTACGCGCATTGGGTTTCGAAGTTTATGACAATCGCTGGCAATTTGCCTCTTATACCTTCGGTTCAGATTATCGTTTTGGAATTCGCTTGCCCATTCACTATCACGAAGGTGAGCCCTTTGATATTTCGCTCGATGACGTTCAATTTGAAGTGCCTAACATAGATACGGATCAATTACTGCGTGGCCTGATAGCGAGGATTGCATGATGACTACTGACGCTCTGAGACAAAATCAAATCCAACAACAATTGCGCGCCGGAGTAGATGCGCATGTGCGCGGAAATTTACTCGCCGCCGAAAATGCGTACAAAACAGTGTTGAGCCTGGATGATATTAATGCAACGGCGCACAACAACCTGGGGTTTGTTTACGGCCAGCAAGCCAAGTGGCCGCTGGCGCTGGAGCATTTGCACAAGGCCATTGAAATAAGCCCTGACTATGCCACGGCCATGTCCAACCTTGGGCAAATTTATTTTTCTACCGGTGAGCAGGAGAAAGCATTAACGCTATTGGAGCAAGCCATCGCATTGGATGCCAATGACCCACAGCATTGGCACAACCTCGCGCGTATAGATTTGCTTCGCGGCAATTTCCAGCGCGCCGAGTATGGTTGGTGGCGGGCCTGCAATTTGCGTGCGGATTTTCTGGATTATCAAGTCAATATGGCAATTGCCATAGCAGCGCAGCACAGGTTTGCGGAAGCAGAAAAAATTTATCAGGGCGTTGTCGCGCAACAACCACAACATTTTAATGCGCTTCTGCAATTGGGTATCTGTTGGTTGCTGATGAAAAACTATGGCAATGCGCAACAAATTTTTCAACGCGCCTTGCAGCTAGATCCACAAGACCCATCGCTATTGCGACATTGTGGTTTGGTTGAGTTGACGTTGGGCAATAAAGTCAGTGCGGCGCACTTCTTTCAGTCCTTGCTGGACCTAACGCCGGAAGATCAAGACGCGCGTGTTGATTACGCGTTAGTACTGCTGGAATTGGATGACAAGCTGGCATTAGCGGAGCAGCGTGATTATTTGCAGGCAGTTGCTCTGCCGGGCGAACGTGTGCTCCGCTATTTGCCGGTGATTGACCGTGCGTTAGGTGAGCCGGAGCTGCATTAGCTCCATGCGATAAATGGATTTAATATCCGGTGCCAACCAGTAAATTTCAACGGCGCACTAAGCACAGTTAAGCAAATACAATCTTCATTTTGTAATGCCGTGGGGCTGTGTTTATGGCTTGCATCGCGCGCAATAAAATCGCCTGTGTGATAAACACCGAGCTCATCGGAAAAGCCGCCGTTTAAAATCACCGTATACTCAACACCCTTGTGGGTATGAGTAGGAATTTTTGCCCCGGCTTTAATTTTCTGCAGCGCTACCTGAAAGCCTTTGGTTCCGAGTAGTTTGGTCAAATCGTATTTACTTACTTCTTTGGTTTGTCGATGCCAGGATAAATTCTCCAAGGGTTCAGGCAGGTATTTTTGAAGTGGATTTTGCGCCGCTGGTGCTGTTTGTGTAGCCGGTGCAGCAGGGCGCGAGTTCCTGATTGCTGGAAGGTCTTTATCGATTTCTGCCATGAGCGCATCAAAACTGGAGCCGTCGGTGCTTGCAGGCGTAATGTTTTCCAGCAATGCGCCGCCCAAATGGTTGAAATTTTTCACATGCGTGCGGCACTCATGACAAAAACACAAGTGCATCGCAATTGCCAATGCCTCGGGCGCGCTTAGGCTACCCGCAGCATAGTTCATCAGCGTCATATCATCCGGGTGCCAGGCGTTCATAGTTCTTTAGCCTCAAACATAACTCTTAACTTTTGCAGTGAAAGGCGCAAGCGCCCTTTCACGGTACCTAAGGGAATATTCAATTCCTCTGCCACTTCTTCGTGAGTCTTGCCCTCGTAGTAGACTTTGCGCAGGGCAATCATTTGTTCTTCGGGTAATTTGTTGATGGAATGATTAACAAATTTTTCGGTGGATAAATTCTGAATCGAACAAACGGTCGTGTCCTCTTCAGTGGGTATTTGCCAGAGGTCTTCTGTCTCAATGACGACTTCCGCGCGCGTGCGATTTAATTTACGCAGCAGATCGATGCGTTGGTTGCGGGTGATGGTAAAAATCCAGGTCGAAACTGAAGCAAGCGCGGGCGAGTATTTATCGGCATTGCGCCAGACGTTGGTCATAACCTCCTGCACCAATACCTCTGCATGTTGGCTAAAGCCCTGGTTAATCGCATAGGCCTTAATACGGGGCGCGAAATAGGTGTATAGCTGCCGAAACGCAGCGCGATCATCCTGTTGCGCGACCCGGCCAAGTATTTCGGCCCAATGCAGCGCGTCACCGGGCATATCACTACCCGTCGTAGAGTCATTCATGGACCTGGCCTTTGCGTCAGTCATCAGTTAATGCCTCATTATCGCTGGTTAAGGGCTGCTTGCCAGAAGAAAAATGTTTAGGTCCCTTTATACGTTGAAGCGCTTGGGCTGGATCAGTGGGGTACAGCCACGTGATGCGGGCAGGTAAAAAGGCTTGCCAAGAGGTTTTTTGTGTATTAGTGTATTATTTAAATAATACACAGTGCGAGTGCGCGCTGGGGCTATGCCAGGCCCTATGCCCGCAGTCTCTTAGGTTTCTCTGGCAAGGAGTGAGTCATGAAAAAATTAATGGTTGTCCTGGGGTTTAGTGTCGGTTTGTTGTCCACCTGTGCGGTGGCGGAAACCAGTCTTTACGAAATCAGCAAAGGCGAACAAAAAATCTACCTCGGCGGCACTATCCATGTGCTGCGCAATAGCGATTATCCCCTGCCTGCGGAATACGAACAGGCGTATGAGCAAACACAAATCCTGGTTTTGGAAACTGATTTAAAAAAATCCAACTCACCGGAGTTTGGCCAGCAGCTTGCGCAGGCGTTTATGTACACCGGTGGCAAAAATCTCGCCCAGGACCTGCAACCCAAGCTCTGGCAACAATTGCAAGACTATGCCGATAAAAACCAGTTTCCGCTCGGCCAAATGAGTATGTTCAAGGCCGTATTTGTCAGTCTGTCGTTATCGATTATGGAAATGCAGAAGCGCGGTTACGGCTTGGGGCAGGGGGTGGATATGTATTTTTACCAAAAGGCGAGTTTGGTGAATAAACCAATTCATGAGCTTGAGTCGGCCGAAGACGTGTTGTCGCACTTGAATGAGTTGGTTGATCTGGATGCAAATCAGGTAATCAAATCTACACTGCGCGATTTAAGCAAAATCGATAAGGTAATGAGCCAATCACTGGTGTTTTGGCGCAAGGGTGATTTGGAAAAGCTCGACAAAGAAATGGCGAGCGACATGCGCGAGCAAACCCCGGAAATTTATCAGCACCTGCTCGTGAATCGCAACCAAGCCTGGCTGCCAAAATTGGAGGCGATGTTTGCAACGCCGGAAACCGAATTGGTGCTAGTGGGCGCATTGCATTTGGGTGGCAAAGACGGTTTGTTGAACGCCTTAAAAGCCCGCGGATATCAAATAAAACCCTTCGATTTAAAGAAATAGTATTGCTAAAGCGCTCTTGTGGTTGTGCTGAAAAGTTCAGTGCAACGCGAGCGTTCGTTCGATAACCATAACAATTGATTGCACCACAAAGCTACAAGGAGTCTCTGTGCTCAGCCCGAATTCATCTCAACCGGTTTCGTTGCAAATCTTGCAGCGTACGCTTGGCGGCGTAACTATTTTAAAAGGAATTACCGCAGACGTATTACCGGGCCAGGTTATTGCCTTGCTCGGAAAAAACGGCGCGGGAAAAACCACCTTGCTGGAAACCATTTTGGGGTTTGGGTTTCCATCGGCAGGCGAAGCAAAATTGTGGGATACCAAAGCCACCTCGATCGACGGTGAGATTAAGCAGCGTTTAGGTTTTGTGCCGCAACAAGATGAATTGCTTGCAGGTTTGAATGGCAAGGATCATTTGGAGTTATTCAAAGCCTTTCGTAAAACCTGGAACCAGCAGCTGGTAGATCGCCTGGTGGCTGAATGGCTTATTCCTACGGATATCGCGGTAGGAAAAATGTCTGTCGGCCAACGTCAAAAATTATCCATTCTGCTAGCCATGGCCCATGAGCCGGAATTGTTGATCCTGGATGAACCCGTCGCGAGCCTGGACCCAATCGCACGCCGCCAATTCTTGCAGCAGCTGGTGGAAATCGCGGCCGATGAAAATCGCGCAGTGATTTTTTCCACCCATATCGTCAGCGACGTGGAGCGCGTTGCCAATCAGGTGTGGATGCTGCGCGATGGCTTGCTCGCCTATCAGGGTGGATTGGATGAGCTGAAAGAATCCTTTGTGCGCGTCACGCTCAGTTTCAGTCAGCCTTTTAATCAAAAAATTAACTGGGCTAATTTAGTTAAACAAAAAAATAGCGGCAACCAAACCCTGCTTACATTCAGCCATTGGCAACCGGCAATGGAACAACAACTAGCACAAGAATTTTCTGCGCAAGTACAGGTGGAATATCTGGGGCTGGAAGATATTTTCCTGGAGGTGAATCAATGAGGGAAGGATTGTCGCTGCCACAGCGGTTGCCACTATTGTTGCGCTTGCTTGTGCCGCAACAATGGCTACGGATATTGTTCCTCGGTGCTCTGGGGCTGTTGCTCAGTGGGTTTTTGTTGTATGGACTTTTCGGTTGGGCGTTGGCTAAATTTTTTATTTTTATGGGTACATGCTTTGCCATTCTCCTTCCAATGCTGAGTCTGCCCAGTCAGTTACTGAGTTTGGTGAGTTGCCGTCCACTGCGGCTGTTGTTCAATGGACGTCTCTGGTTGTTTGTTTTCTTGCTGGTTTATTGTGTTCTGCTGAGTGTCGTGGCTTTTTGTGCATTAATAATCATCGCAAAAGAAAACATTCCTGCGTCAATGTTGGCGCATATTTTTTTACTCCTTTCCATGATTTTTTGCGGCAGTATTTGGATGAGTAGCCGATGGGCTTTTGGCCGCGAGGCGGTGTTTTTGTTCTGCGCGTTCTGGCTTGGGAAACATCCGCAGCTACTGATTGATCTGTCGCTTCGCGATTGTGTGTGTCTGTTAAGTTTAAATTGGTTGATGTTTGGTAGGTGGTGGTTTAAATGGCAACCCGCAAAGCATCATGCGAATCTAATGTTTTTTAAGCCAACCGCCGCGCAACAGCGCGAAATTCAGCAGCGCGCACCTTTGGTCCTTGTTTCGGGGCACGCAAAAGCTTGGCTGGGCTCACGCTTGTTGGGCGCGCCGGATGGTTGGTTGCGGCGGGCGAAAGAAGTGTTGTTGCTGCCTTTGTTGTTATCTGTATCTCTTTTGCCTCTATCGTTATTGTTTCCGCAATTTTCTTGGCTGTTTAACATCGGTGTGAGCGGGTTTTTGTTGTTGTTAACTAGCGGTATGGGGCTTGCTGTATTGATTAACTTCTACCGTTTTTTACCGATGGTTTGGTTAACAGGGGTGGGTAAAAGGGAGCAATTATTCTCGGTCTTGTGGGCATGCTTTTGGCGCGAGCTGAGTGTCGGTATTGCTGTTATTTTCACGCTGCTAATGCTCAGCGAAATCGTCTTTGACACCTGGTCAGGTGTTAAACATTGGCTAGTACTGCTAGCGCTAGTGTTAGTACACCAGTGCCTGGTTTTCTTTCTCATGGCTTGGATTTACCAAAAAGGAAAATCCATTTTTAAGTATTTCTGGGTTGGCTTGATTCTGGCCCAAGCTTGGTTCGCCGGTTTGTGGGCGACCGAGCTGGTAGTAAATTTACCTTTTGATTGGCAGGGTATATCGGCGCATTGGCTGTGGATGCCTGAAGTGATTTTGTTGCTGCTACTTTTTAAATCAGTGCGCCAGGGCTTTGTACGAATCAATTTAGGTAGAGCTCCGTGAAGTTATTGGAACAGTGGTCTTTTATTACGGGATTATCATAAGGGGGCAGCCAATGAAGGCCAGTCATATGAATTTAGATCGGGGACTAATAGTTCTCCAGCAGTTGTTCCCAACTCGAGTAATTCGTTGGTTGATGCTGTTAATGCTGACAATTTTTTTGATTGGATTTGCACTGACAGAATTATTCGCGTTGGATTTGATTGGTGTGGTTGCCGGGGCATTGGCTATGCCGTTGGTATTGATTGGGATGATAATCCTACCGACCCAAATGGTGGCCCTGGCAACCCATAGAGCGGCCAGTTTTTTTCCGGGATTGCGTGGAATCCTGCTGGCTACTTACTGGTGGATCTGTTTGGTCTTATCGTTGACCATTTGCTGGATTTGGAATTTATCCCAGTTGAATCCGTTTTCGCTCTCTATGTTTGTTGTGGTCTGGCTGATTACCTCGCTGATATTCCAGGTGAGTGTATGGCTCTGTACCTTTTCGCAGACGGGCCATTTTTTGCACTATGCGGTTTATATAATGTTGGGCGATATTTTTGGCTGGTTTGCTGCGGTTAACCCGCTCTACATTCTCTGTTTTATTTTGCTCAGCTGGGCAATTTTTGCGAGCCGCTGGTTTGGCTGGAAACCGGCGCACTATAAAGCCAATCCGTTTTTTGTAGGCTTGCAGGTGCGTGAGCAAATGCTCTGGGGGAAAGCCTTTAAGTCTTGGTTCAATGTCGCCCAGGCGCGGACTTGGCTGGGTTCGCGTTTGACTGGTATTCCCGATGGCCGCGTGGCACGTATCCAGCGGATGCTGCCCGCTTTAGGGTCCGCAACTGTGGGTTTTTTGCCGGGTTATCTCCTTATGGGTAGCGATTGGTTACTTGGCCTTGGGTATATGTTCCTGATGGCTGGTGGCGGCTTTTTTGCGATGCTGATGCTCATGGGGTACGGGATGAATGTGCATCGAATTTGGTTGTATAGCCCCGGTAATCGTCGCGCGCTTTTTACTTATCTGCATGGTCGCTTTTGGTCTAGTGTGCTGCCGGTAACCCTGGTGTTGGTGCTCGTGGGTACGCTGGTAAATCTGTTCTGGAAAAACTGGCACAGTCCTTCTGACTGGTTGATGTTTATGGTGAGCTTGTTGCTGTTGCAGTCGCTGTGTTTTCACCTTTATTGGTGGTTGTACCAGCGCTTGGGGGCGAATCACGTATTGCTCAGTTTCGCGTGCGGCGCCTTGGTGCTGTGTTGGTTTTTAATGTCCATCGTGAGCGGTTTTTTAATGAATGGGCCCGCAAGTTGGCCAGCTATATCACCCCTGTGGATTCTTATTTCAGAAGTGCTGGGTTTGGCGCTGCTTTATCGGCCGGTGCGATTTGGTTTTTCCAAGATTGAATTCGTGGGAGCAGGGCAATGAAAAACCTAACGGGAAAAATGAATACCTTATTGGTGGTTTTTAAGTTGTTATTCCCGCTGAGGGTTTTTCGCTGGGTAGTTTATGGCAGCGTAGTGATGTTGGCATTGGCATCACTGCTGAATCTGGAATGGTTAATTGCCGTGGCGGCAGGATGTATTTTGCTAACGGTTTTTTTTGGAGCAGTTTGTGTACCTATGCAGGCGGCGAGCTTGGCCTCGTCGCGCCCCTTTAGTCTGCTGGGTAATAGCCGCCAGTGGTTGCTGTTAATGCTTATGCTCATTGGCGTGGTATTCAGTCTTGCTGTTCAGTGGATGTTGGCACACCTGGACAGACTCGGCTTTATTGCTTCGCTACCCGTGCTCTGGTTGATGGTTTCATTGGTCTTGCAAATTGGGGCATGGATTTGTAGCCGCTGGCCAGGTTTCAATGGATTTATTTTTATGTTGAATCCGCTGTTTGATGATATTGCTGCGCAGTTACATGAACAGAACCCAATCGGAGTTGTCGTTGCGCTGATAGTCAGCTGGGGCGTTTTTTCAATCTGGTGGTTACAGTGGAAACCAGAGAAGTATCAAATAAACAATATGAATCTTCCTAGTGGTGAGCTGCAAAAACGTCAAATGGAAGGCATGGCAGCATCCCGTTTAATGCAGGGCAAAGCGAGCTCTTGGATTGGAGCGCGTCTGCTGGGATTTTCGGACAGCTGGAGCGTACTTGCGCGCCGTATGTTTGGTTCATTGGCCTTGGTGGTATTTATTTTGGTGCCGATAACTATTTTAATCGGAATAGATAAGTTTCTACCTTTCATACAAGTAAGCACCCCAATTTTGCTGCTGACCTTGAGTGGAGTAATAGCACAAACAACCGCAACTAAATTATACCGCAACATTCGCGTGATCTGGCTGTGTAGTTCGGGGGGACGCAGCGACCTGATTGCGATAACTCGTCGAATCTATATGCGCGAAGTTGGTTCCTGGACATTTTTAACGGTTGTTATAGCAATAATGGTGGAAATCGCGTCGGGTGGATGGAAGGGCGCTGAGTCCTGGGGCCTAATGCTGTTTTCAATAATTTTATTGCAGGTATTATTGTTCTATACCGCCTGGTTTATTTATCAGCGTAAGGCCGCGAGTGTAATGTGGTTAAGCTGGGTTTGTGGTGGAGTATTTTTGGCGTGGTTGTGCTCCATAATAGCAACCGGTTTTTTATTTCCTTTGCCCTTTGAATTGCAGGGGATTTCCAATCTTTGGGTGTGGATGCCGGAACTGCTTGCAATCGTATTAATTCATAGCAAAGTTCACCGGCAGTTTGCTGCCATCAATTTGTTGCGGGCGGTATGAAATGGGTAACTACGCCCGGTTAATTTATTGGGGAATTAATTGTGTTTACCCTTAACCCCAATTCTGGAATTCCTATCTATCGCCAATTGGTCGAGCAGGTGCGGCGGATGATCGCCGGTGGGCAGTTGCAGGCGGGGCATGAACTGCCGTCAGTGCGTGAACTCGCTGTTGAGCATGCGGTCAACCCCATGACGATTTCCAAAGCTTACAGTTTATTGGAAGTGGAGGGATTGCTTATTCGCCAGCGTGGCAAGCCTATGCAAATTGCACCGCAAAAAAAATCGCAACTAACAGAACAGGCGCGTTTACAACATTTGCAGCCGCAGCTGGAACAATTGGTGATGGCGGCGCGGCAGCTGGAAATTTCCGATGCGCAATTAATTTCCAGTTTACAAAAATTATTAGAAAGCCCTGCTGAGTAGTTGTCGAATCCTCAATAGGTGATTCGTTACTCCTTCAGTAGGTAATCAGGAAATTATTAAGGAACCGGTTAATGAGAAAAAAACTACTTTTATTGCTCGCTGCAGCAACCTGGCTGGGAGGCTGTGGTGAGCAGCAGGTCGCGACTACCTCAGCGCCGGCCTTGCTAAAACCTTGTCCTGGCTTTGTGGAAACCGGCAAGCCGCCACTGGTGTATGGCGCAGAATGCGGTAGCTTGTTAGTGAGAGAAAATCCGGCAGATCCGGCAAGCAAGGAAATAGCAGTAGAAATTTTACGCCTGCCGGCCATCACACCTGCGCCGCAGCAAGATCCATTGTTTTTAATTCAAGGGGGACCAGGTGGTTCCTCTATCGAAATGGCAAGTTTTATCCATCCTGTGTTTGCCGATGTGCGTAAGAACCGTGATTTAATTTTTGTTGATCAGCGCGGTACGGGCAAATCCAATCCCTTGCGTTGTGAACAACTATCCTCCGCTGAGATGCGTTTGCCAGATGCCGAGCAAATGGATATTTATTTTCAGCGTATGCAACAGTGCGCAACCAAGTATAAAGACTCACTGCCTTTCTATACTACCTTGCACGGTGTTCAGGATCTGGATGCCGTGCGGCAGGCGCTAGGTTATAACAAGGTCAATCTTTGGGGCGTTTCCTACGGCACCCGGGTTGCGCTCGAATACGCCAAGCATTATCCGCAATCGACGCGCACTATTATTCTCGATGGTGTTGCGCCAAAAGAAATTGCGTTGTCAAAATTTTCTGGGCGTGATGCGCTCAAAGCGTTGAATGCTGTCAATGCTGAATGCCTCGCCCAATCTGAGTGCGCGACAGCGTTTGGCGATATATTACAAAAAGCGGAAAAGGTTTATGCCCGCTTACACTTGGCTGAGCAAAGTGGTACGCCGGTACAATTAACATTTGCGCACCCGGTAAATCAACAGGTCGAGCAGTTAACGTTGACCGCTAAAAATTTTTCTATGCTGATTTTTAATGCGCTTTACTCGCGCGACCTCACGGTACTTTTGCCTCAGGCGATCAGCGAGGCGGAACATGAAAATTATCGCTTGCTGGCAACCTTATTTTCCATGGCGATGGATCAGTCCCAGAAAATGAACATTGCCGATGCCATGCATTTCAGCGTGCTCTGCAATGAAGATTGGCATTTTGTGTCAGCAACCGATGTTGAAACAACGGCCCCCTTTTTTGGCATGAGCCTGATAAAAGATAAAGCCACTGTCTGTCACTTTTGGCCCAAAGCAAGTTTGCCGGAAGATTATTTTACGCCTGTCATAAGCGAAGTGCCCGCGCTGCTGCTCTCCGGGAAGCATGACCCGGTTACGCCTGAAGTATGGGCAGAACTGGCAGCTAAAGATCTACCGAATGCGACGCGATTACAGGCCGCTGGCGGCAATCACGGTGTTTCCTATGAAGGTTGTCTGCCGCAAATTATCGCGCAGTTTATTGAGCGGGCATCCATGCAGGATGTAAAAGCAGATTGCGTAGGGAATATAAAACCTTTGCCGTTCATGCTTGGGGCTAATCAGAAAAAAAGCTCGTCGTCTTCCTTGAGCAGTGCGGCGTCCAGTGTGGTGACGGCAGAAGGAGTTACACCATGATTCGCGTCGAACAACTTGGTAAAACCTTCCCGGCAAAACAGGTAAAGCGAATTACCTTGCCATTTGGACGGCAAGCGCCCGCTGCGCAAAATATTGTTGCGTTAAACAATGTAAGTTTTACGTTGAATGATGGAGAGATTACTGGCTTGCTCGGTTTGAACGGTGCGGGTAAATCGACCCTAATGCGTTTAATTTACGGTTTGCTACAGCCTACCAGTGGCGAAGTCTGGATGAATGATGTTTCCGTTAGCGGAAATCCCAATCTGGCCCGCCAGCATTTGGGCGTGCTGCCGGATGATACGGGTTTGTATAAACGTTTGAGCGCGCGCGAAAATATTCGCTACTTTGGTGAGCTGCAAGGAATTGCTGGTGCTGAGCTGGATCAGCGCATCGACAAATTAATTGGTTGGCTGGGAATGGAATCTATTGCGGACAGACGGGCGGATGGCTTTTCGTTGGGTGAGCGAATGAAAACCGCATTAGCGCGCGCCATAGTGCATCAACCCCAACATATTTTGTTGGATGAACCCACCAACGGCTTGGATGTAATTACCACCCGTGCGGTGCGCCATTTGTTGCATGAATTAAAAGCCGAGGGACGTTGTGTGATTTTTTCCAGCCACTTGATGCATGAAGTGAGCGGCCTGTGTGATCGCATTATTGTCATTCACAAGGGGGATATTTTGGCAGACGGCAATCTGGAAGCGATTAAAGCGGCGGGCAAGGCAGAAAATCTGGAAGACGCTTTTGTGAATTTAGTGAGCGCGGGCGCAAGCACGGAGAACAATCATGCATAAAATCTGGGTGGTATTTACGAAAGAGTGGCGCGACGCCTTGCGCGATAAAAAAAGTTTACGTATGACGCTGTTAATGCCGGTGTATTTTGTCGGGATTTTTGTGGCTTCAACATTGTTTGCTATTCATATGGGCAATCAATCACGTGCAACCACTACCGAGCCGATCAAGTTGTCGGTAGTTGGTGCGGAGCAATTGCCGGCGCTGATAGATTGGTTGCGTGAGCGCGGCGTGGATGTGCAGTCTGTCGGTGAAGATGCCTACCAACAGGTAGAGCAGGCAAAGTTGGATTATGCGTTAATTATTCCCGAGGATGCCGCCGAAAAATTTGCGATAGGTGAAAGTGTAGAGTTGGCGTTGGTATTTGATATGACCAATAGCAAAGTGCACGGGAGTTTGAGTTTTGTGCGGCAGCAGATCTGGAGTTGGAACGCGCGCATGGGCAGTTTGCGTTTGCTTGCTCGCGGAATTTCACCGGCCATTGTTAACCCTGTGAGTGTGCGCGATTTGAATATCGCCAGCGACGAAAAAATGGGTTTCTTCGTGATGCTGAGTTTACCCACTCTATTAATTTTGACGGCGTTTATGAGTAGTGTTGGTTTTAGCGCAGATATGGTCGCTGGTGAACGCGAGCGGCGTTCACTGGAGTCTCTGCTTATCACGCCAGTGACATCGGGTTCATTGGTGTTGGGGAAATGGTTGAACGCTTTTTCAATAACCGTATTGGTATTGCTGGTAGAAGTTTTTTTGTTTGCTTTGGCGTTTCATTTTTTGCCCTTCAATGATTTGGGCTTGCGCGTAAACGTGACGCCGCTGGATTTGGCATTAGTATTGTTAGTGCTAATTTCCGTTGCTTTTGTTGCCACAGGGTTGCAATTTTTGGTTTCTATTTTCGCGCGCAGTTTTAAAGATGCGCAAACCTATATGGGGTTAATGGTGTTTATTCCTATGGTGCCCCTGTTTTACAGTATGTTTAATCCCAGTGCCTACGCCGACTGGTTTCGCTGGGTGCCAATTTTAGGGCAACAAATATTGATCAAAGATTTGTTGTTAGGAGGGCGTGTTCAGGTTGCGCAATTTGGGCAGGTTTGGTTGGTGGCTTTAGTATTAGCTATCGGCATGCTGTTGTTAACTGCACGACAATTGCGCAAGCCTGGCATAGTATATGGCGCGGCTTAGTAAAACATCTGCAGAACTTTAGGGGGATGTTGCTTTATCGGCGTGACATTTCTCACTGGTTAGTCGCGCGCAGTTTTCTTAGAGTGGGCACTGTGACGTTTTCATGATTCGTCCAGTGAACAGAGTAATTGTTCATTGAGAGGCAACGGGAATTGATAAAAACATTTACGATATCGGCTATTTCTTTTGGCCTTGGCGCCGCACTTACGTATTTTCTGGTTGCTGATGTTAAGCAGCCGGAGAGTGAAAAAAGTGCTTTTTTACCGAGCGAAAGTATTAAAAGTAGTGGTCAGCAATCGACGAGTGTCTATACGGATTACATTCGTCAATTGGAGGAGTTGAATCGTCAGCTAACCAACGATCTTCAGGCGGCGCGTGGTGTGCAATCGGCGTCGAGCAATAACAACGCAAGTGATCTACCTGCAATTGCACAAGATGGTGCAAGCTTGGAGGAGTACTACAAGGCGCGTAAAAACTCGGAGGATTTTAGCCAGTATTTGCAAACTGCGGGTGCTGCCAGTGGGATAGGGTACGTAAAAGATTTGGCGGCAAAGTTTGAAAATGAGGCGGTAGATAGCCAATGGGCTGTAGATTACGAGTCAAGGCTTTACAACTTGCTGGAGTCAGATGCTTTGGCAGGCAACGTGACAGCACAATCGATTGTCTGTAAATCGCGGCGTTGTCAAATAAAGGTAGCCATAAGCGATATTGAGCAAGCCAATAAGATTATGGAATCGTTTTCTCAAGCGTTAAATAATAATCAATTGTCAATTGATAAAAGCATGGTGGTTTCTGCACCGGATGTGAGTGAGGGAGTGGTGAGTTTGTATGTGGCGCGCGATGCGAACGTGAAAATTCACGAGTAAGCGTGTATTTGTTATGTTAAATGGATACAAGAGATGCCGAGCAGAGTTATTGCTCGGCATTTTTTTTAACTTTGCGGTGGTTGGGTGGATTGAAATGCGGGATACGCTTGAATGCCGGAATAAAAATTTTCCAGCGTGGTATGTTGAGTGAAATCTACCTGCTTGCGTAATTTGCACCAGCCGATATAACACGCTAGTCGTAACTGTGCGTCGGTATAAGGTGGTGCTACGGGCAATTGTAGCTGGTTGAGTTCTGCAACCGTGGATTCAATTCGCGCCGCCTGGCGTTGCAAGTAGGGAATCGTTTGAATATCCACTTCGTCGCGCTTGATAAAAAATAAATTCACCGTAGTGTCCAGAGCGGTATTCACTAAACAAAACTCATCCAACTCCTTGGCAGTTTTACAAAATTCCTGCCCGGCTTTCTCGCGCAGATATTTAATAATTGAGCTGGAGTCGGTTAAAAATGTTTCGCCATCCTCCAAAAACGGAACACGTTTTGTGGGTGATTTAGCGGCGCTACCTGCTTGATCGGTTTCTATAAATTCACAGGGTAAACCGGTTTCCAGTAAAACCATGCGCACATGTCTTACGAACGGTGATGTAAAACTGCCATAGAGTTTCATAATGACCTCGCGCTTATTGCGTTATGGGTGGTGGAAATTTAAATGCCTGACGCGCTAGCAGCTTCCATTCACCCTGTTGTTTTTGCCATACCAACAACACACCCAGTTTGATGGTGTTGGCTGCGCCGCCATCTTTAATATCAGCATTGAGAATATGGCGAACCAATGCGGTGTCACCGGAAATACTGATGGTCTGCTCACTCAAATCCATAGTTACAAAGTCGGATTTTCCACTGACAATTTTCTCGATAAATTCTGCCTGGTTTTCGATGTGACCGCCGGAGTGGCCATAGCTCAGCATGGGTGAAGAGAGCGCTTTCAGGGCTTTGGCATCGGCGTCAATCATGGCAAGCCGCAGGGCTGCGACTTTCTTATCTACAACATTAGCCTCGCTGTCTGCAGCTAGCAGTGGTGGGCTAATAAAGCTTGCCAGCAGGCTTGCCGACGCGAACAGATACTTTAAGGTAGGGCTTAGGTTCATTGGTTTGGGGCTCCACAGAGGAATGGGTGAGTGCACGACCGAACAACCATCTTATTGATTTGGGTGTAAATTCTAGCGGCTAAACACGAGCGGCAACAGAATAATTATGTAAAACCATGCTGAGTGGATGACTTGATATTCCAAGATGGTTTTTGACAAAAATGATTATTCTAACGACACTGATGTGAAGCCTGTCACGGTTTATGTTGGTTGGTACTTCCGTAGCTACAGGCGTTCTCAATCAACTAAGGGAGTTGTGGTATGCGGGAATTACATAATTCAGTTGCTGGTACTTCCAAGCCTGTTGGAAAGTCTTCTCTGGCCGAGCGGTTGCAACATGTGGTTGATGACCGTCGCGGTATTCATAAAGCTGTCCCCATAGATCTGGGGCGTTATCTGAATGAATTACAATTGCTGGCGTTACACAGCCTGGAAAGTTTTGGCTGGCATTTGTGGTTTGTGCGGCGACCGCTATTTATGCAGCCGATTGTGGTGGTAAGTAATCCTGAATCTACCCAGCACGCCGTTCTGGAAGAAGATGGTTCAGTGAACCTCAAGCCGCAATTGCATATTCGTCATTAATTGAGTGGCGAAAGAATTATTCAGGATGGATTCAGTCGCAAGATCCTAGCATCAATACCGTAAACCTAACGGAGTTGGTGCCATGAAAAAAATTCTATCGACCGCAATTATCGCGCTCTGTTCTCTAGCCATGTCCGGATGTGGAGGCGAGTCGCACGCGGTCGATGATCCGCATCACGATGATTACGTGCCTGAGTTGCGCGTGTTTGATTTGATCGATAGTTACGATACCGACACCGCCAAACCCAATCATCCAGCGCTTGCGCTGAGCCCCTATTTGTACGATGGATTGTTCGATGTATTCTGGCAGGTAAACAGCTTGGAAGATTACACCGTCACGCTGCGGATTAACGATCGCCCATCGCTCACTAATAGCTTGAAAATTCATTCGCAGGTTTGTGGTGCCGGCCGTCGTTGCGATCAGGGCGGCAACTGGATATGTGAGTACACCAACGATTTCTACATGTCCTGCGATGGCTCCGGTGTTGAGCGGGATATCTATCCGCTAGTGAGTAAGGTGCCGCAGTTGGTTTACTTGTTGTTAGAGGTTTGTGATTCCAATTCCGGCTATTGTGAGTACGATTATTATCCGGTAACACTGGAGTAATTTGCTCTCATCAGATTATTTGCGCACAGGGATAGTGCTGGATAATTTCCTTTCATCTCGTCATGCTAGTTGTCTTTTGCGAACCATATGATCTAGCAGATGATTTCAGACCCTCTTTTTTATAGCCTTGCTGTTCCCGTTGTAATTTTAGTCGGTATGTCCAAAGGCGGCTTTGGCGGCGGCTTTGGCACACTTGCCGTTCCTTTATTAGCCTTGATGATTGATCCGCGCTTGGCGGCTGCCATTTTGCTGCCCATTTTATGCAGTATGGATGCGGTAAGCTTGTGGAGCTTTCGTGGCACTTGGGACAAACTCAACTTAAAAATTTTATTGCCCGGCGCTTTGTTGGGTACTGTCGCGGGTGCGCTTACCTTTGAGATGACCAACGTGGATTGGATCCGACTTATTATCGGACTCCTAGCCATCTACTTTGTCGCTCATTACTTGTGGGGAAAGCGATTTTTAGAGCAGCTGCAAGTGCGCCCGCCAAACAAAATCGCGGGCAGTTTTTGGGGGACAATCGCAGGTTATGTGAGTTATATTGCACATGCCGGTGGTCCGCCAGTGGCAATTTATTTATTGCCACAACATTTGTCCAAGTCTGCCCTGGCGGGTACTACGATCTTGTTTTTCGCGATTATCAACTTCATAAAATTGATCCCCTATGTATGGCTGGGGCAAATCAACAGCGAATCTTTTTATACCTCCTTGGTGTTGTTGCCCCTGGCTCCGCTAGGCGTAATGCTCGGGGTATATTTGCATCACCGCGTTTCTGACCAGGTGTTTTACTGGGTTAGCTACGGTTTTTTGCTGTTGGCGGGAATTAAGCTAAGTTACGAAGGTGCTTTGGGGTTGTTGAGTTGGTAGATGTCGACGACTACGCTGGAATTTGTGTTTGGATTAGGTATTATGCCAACGCGAGGCTAACTGCCATCAGTATTGGGGCGCCAGCCAAATTGGGCCTGATTATTAAAGCTAAAGGAATCAAACGATGAAAAATTGGTTATTTGCGTTGCTCATAGGTGTACCTGCGGTTGCGGTTGCTGGCGATAACATGACCGGTGGGTTTTATTTGGGCGGTGGTATAGCGCAAGCAGATTTCCGCTACAAAGATAAACCGGAAGGTGCTAAAGACAGCAAAATTGAAGTTTGGTATGCCGAGGAGCTTTTGGCTGGGTTTAAGGTAAATCCCTTTGTGGGTGTTGAGGGGCGTATAGGTGGCGGCGCAGGTGATTCTGACTTGGTATATGCTTCGCTGTACTATCGCACAGAGAGCTCCAACGACACAGCAAAAACTTATTTGTTGTTTGGTTACACTGCAGGTCAAAATATGGATGATGATGAAGACGCTAATATCTATGGACCATCCTACGGTGCTGGAGTTGGGTTTCCGGTCACGCCCAGCTTGAATTTCAATTTGGAATATCGAATGATTTTAGACGGACGAGCAAAAGTCGATGATAATTCGACTCGAGTTCGTATGGGCGGATTTACTGTCAATGTGGACTACCGCTTCTAAATAAGCCGCCAATTGCAGAACGCAAAAAACGGGCAACTTATGTGCCCGTTTTTTTTAGTTAATTTCAGCGGTTGGATGGTTTGGCTCAGGCGTTGGTTGTGCGCTGCTGCTAGTGTTTTCCGTTAATGTGCAGTAATAATTAATCTTTTCTTCTATTTTCGCGGCGGCACTGGTTGTTTTTTGCTGTTGCCTCCAGAATTTGCATTCCACACTATTTTGTTTTGCTTTTAATAGTTTTGCCAGTCGCTCAGCCTCAGTTTTATTTTCCAGCTTTTCTTCCCGGCGAGCTTCCGCCTCTGCAAGAAATGCGGCGTGCGTCATTTCTGTTGTAGCCTCATCTATAGAGGAAGTTTCAGATACGTTGGATGTATCTGTGGGTGACGTACCTTTTTGTTCAATTTGGGCGATTGCGGCCTGCATTGCGCTATTGTTTTGTTGGTGTGCAGGTGTTGCGTGTAACGGCTGCCCTTTAGGGGTTAGCAGGTAAACACTGAGTCCACCCAGAATAAACAAGCTAGCCCCAATTATTATCGCCTTTTTACTAACTTCCATTGTGTGTCCTTGAGTGCAACTGGTGATCCGATTCTTAAATACTTAGGCCTTCTTAACAAATTCTGATTTCAGCATCATGGCTCCATGACCATCGACTTTGCAATCCAGATCGTGATCGCCTTCTACCAGTCGTACAATTTTTACTTTAGTGCCGACTTTGATCACTGATGAGGTGCCTTTAATTTTTAAATCTTTAATGACAGTGGCGTTGTCCCCGTCAGCGAGCAAATTGCCGTTGGCATCACGCACTATAATTTTGTCTTCATCGGACGAGCTGGCAGATTTTGGCCACTCATGAGCGCATTCCGGGCAAACGTAATTGTCGCCGTCTTCATAGGTATATTCAGAATTACATTTGGGGCACTGGGGTAAATTGCTCATTCGATAGCTACTTTAAATTAGAGAAAAAATTGCCCGTTACCACAACCGTTGGTAACGGGCTTTTGGTTACTACTATTTCTTTTTCATTGCCTGCTGCAGTAACGCGCCCAAGCTGCCGGTGCTGGCCGGTGCGGGATTGTTTTTCTGCGCAGCGCGCTGTTGGTTTTGTGAGGGGCGATTTCCGCCTTTATTGCCAGCTTCCACCTTTTCGCCCGGAGTATCGTCAAGGCGCAAGGATAGTGCAATACGCTTACGCGGTACGTCCACTTCCATCACCTTGGCTTTAACAATATCGCCGGCTTTTACCGCTTCGCGCGGGTCTTTAATAAAGTTGTGTGACAGGGCAGAAATATGGACCAGTCCATCCTGATGCACACCTATATCGACAAAGGCACCGAAGTTGGTGACGTTGGTCACTGTGCCTTCCAGAATCATACCGGGCACCAAGTCAGTAATTTCTTCCACTCCATCCTGGAACTGCGCTGTTTTAAATTCCGGGCGCGGGTCGCGGCCGGGTTTATCCAATTCTTTGATGATGTCGGTCACGGTGGGCACACCGAATTTTTCATCGGTATAGTCCGCTGCTTTTAATCCTCGCAAGAATGATGAGTCGCCAATCAGGCCTTTTAACTCTCGCGTATTTTTCTGCGCGATTTTTTCTACCACTGAATAAGATTCCGGGTGCACAGCTGATGCATCGAGCGGATTGTCGCCACCGGCAACGCGCAAAAATCCTGCTGCTTGTTCAAAGGTTTTTTCACCGAAGCGTGGGACTTTTTTCAGTGCTGCGCGCGAGGCAAATACGCCGTTCTGGTTGCGGAATTCCACAATATTGTTAGCGAGAGTGGTATTCAAACCGGATACCCGTGCGAGCAAGGCTGCTGATGCAGTGTTCACTTCTACACCCACGGCGTTCACGCAGTCCTCTACAACTGCATCGAGTGAGCGTGCCAATTGTGATTGAGATACATCGTGCTGATATTGGCCAACACCAATGGATTTAGGATCAATTTTTACCAGTTCCGCCAGCGGATCTTGCAAGCGGCGTGCAATGGAAATTGCGCCGCGAATAGTAACGTCCAAATCCGGAAATTCTTTTGCTGCATATTCAGAGGCAGAGTAAACCGAGGCGCCGGCTTCGCTGACAATTACCGTGCTGGCTTTAATATCGCTGTGTCTTTTCAACACATCTTTGGCGAATTTTTCGGTTTCGCGCGATGCAGTGCCGTTGCCAATTGCGATCAACCCCACGTTATGTTTGTTGCACAGGTGTACCAGAATCGCTTCGGATTCAGCAATTTTATTCAGCGGCGGCGTTGGGTACATGACGCAGTGGTCGAGTACTTTGCCGGTCGCATCTACCACCGCGACTTTCACGCCGGTACGCATACCTGGGTCTAAACCGATAGTCGCTTTTTGCCCGGCAGGGGCCGCCAGCAGTAAATCTTTTAAATTGGATGCGAATACTTTAATTGCTTCTTCTTCGGCTTTTTCGCGCAGCTCTCCGAGTAAATCAGTTTCCAAATGCGTTAATAATTTTACTCGCCAGGTCCAGCGCACTACTTCCGCGAGCCAGCCATCGGCCGCGCGGCCTTTGTCCTGTACTTGCCAGTGCTCGGCGATCATGGTTTCGCAAGGGTGGCCTTTGCTCACCGCATTGGCGTCGTCATCGCCCACTTTAATGCTGATGCTCAACACGCCTTCATTGCGGCCGCGGAACATGGCAAGTGCACGATGCGACGGCACGGATTTGAGCGGTTCGTCGTGTTCAAAATAATCGCGGAATTTTTGTACTTCTTGCGAGGTGTCGTTGGCTTTTTCCGGCACCGCGCGTGCAGTAAAGGTGGCTTCGTTGTGCAGGAAATGTCGCAGGCGACCGAGCAATTCTGCATCTTCACTGAACTTTTCCATGAGGATGTACTTGGCTCCGTCGAGGGCGGATTTCACATCGTTAATACTGTGCTCGGCATTGAAATATTTTGCCGCTTCCACATCGGGGGCGAGAGTTGGGTCGGCGAGCAGTGCTTCCGCCAATGGTTCCAGCCCGGCTTCTTTGGCGATCTGGCCCTTGGTGCGACGCTTGGGTTTGTAGGGCAGGTACAAGTCTTCCAGGCGGTTTTTGGTATCGGCGATGGATACCTCGTGCTCCAGCTCCGGGGTCAGTTTGCCCTGTTCGCCAATAGATTTCAGGATGGCCGCGCGGCGTTCTTCCAGCTCGCGCAGGTAGCGCAAGCGCTCTTCCAGTGTACGCATTTGTGAGTCGTCCAGCCCGCCGGTTACCTCTTTCCGGTAGCGCGAGATAAAGGGTACGGTTGCGCCTTCATCCAACAGCCCCACAGCGGCGCTAACTTGTTGTTCTTGAACGTTTAATTCATCGGCGATGCGTTTGGCAATACTCGGCAAGCTGGTCATAAATCGGGCTCGTGTTACGGCGGAATCGAAGGGCACCATTATCGCCAAAAACCCAAACCCCGCCAGACTTGAATTTGCCTGCCATTTATGGGCGGAAAACCTGGCGAGCAATGGTGAGGTGAAGGCTAATACAAAATTTTTATAGAAGGTGAATCCAGTCGACGAGCATCTGCATCTTAAAGATCAGTAACCGCAGTAATGGGTACTGCGGCTAATCCAGGGAGTCATTATGAAATCGCTACTGTCATTCGCGTTGGTCTTGGTTGCCGGTTCAGCTGTGGCCGGAGAAGGCTGTAATTTGCAAATCGATGCCGGGCTGCGAGTATCGCCGCAGGTGTTGGAGTTTTATGACCATGACAAAACCGTATATCAAATTAAAGACGGCCAGTATTTGGTAGTGGATGGTGAGCGGCTGAGTTTGAACGGTGCACAACAAGCGTTGGTTGCGCAATACGATCGCCAGGTACGCGCCTTGGTGCCGGAAATTCGCGGTATGGCACTGGAGGGAATTGATTTGGCGATTTTTGGTGTAACTGCCGCGTTTGATGAATTGCTGGGCGAGCGCAATAAAATTTCCACGCAATTGCGCGGCGAATTGAATCATTTAAAAGGCGATGTGCGCCGCTATTTCGATAGCGAAACGATTAGTCTTGGGCGTGAGCACGATGATGCGCCGGAATTATTTGGAAAATATTTTGAAACGCGCATGGAGCGTATCGTGGAAACCTCGGTTCAGGATTCTATTGGCGACATAATGTTTGCGCTGGGCAAAGAAATTATAAGTGCCGGTGGTGATATGGAAGCGTTTGGCGCGCGCATGGATCGTTTCGGTAAAACGCTAGAGGCGCAAATGCAGGCGCAGTCCACCCGATTGGAAGCGCGCGGTGCCAGTTTGTGTCATGCCGCGACTGCAATTAACGCGGTTGAGGACGAGTTGCGCAGCGCGGTACCGGATATTCGCGCACTGGATCTTATTCGTTTAACCGCGGCCAGCAATGAACAGGCCGCGGTAGAAATTTAATTCCTTAACAGTTATTGGAGCTTATCATGTTATTTAGAGCATTCATTCCCGCATTGACGCTGAGCTTATTGACGCCCGCGGTGCTGGCTGAAACTGTAGCCAAAACCTATCCGGTAAAAGATTTCAGTGAATTTGTCGCCGGCGGCGGTACCAAAATTGAAATTACCCAAGACGGCACAGAATATTTGCGCGTAGAAGCCGATGCGGAAGTGATGAAGCGAGTAAAGGTAGATCAAACGGGAAAGCGCGTCAGTGTGTGGGTAAAAAGCGATAACAATTTTTTTAACTGGTTTGGTCATGGCGAAGGTCAAGTGCGTGTGGTGTTAAATGTAAAACATTTGGAGTACTTGGAGTTGTCCGGCGGTGCGCAGGCTAAAGTAGGTAGCCTGCAGGAGGATAAGTTTGCGGTTAGCAATAGTGGAGCAGCCAATGCTGAATTTGCCGCTATTAATGCCACAGAGCTTCATGTGGATTTATCCGGTGCAGCCAATGCTCGTATCGCGAGCGTGAATAGTCAGCAACAAGACTTTGATTTATCGGGCGCTGCTAATTTGGAAATTAAAGGTGAGAGCAATACGCAATCACTTGATGCGGATGTCAGCGGGGCGAGTAACTTGCGCGCTAAATTGCTGACGGCAAAAGTTGCCAGGGTGGATGCGAGCGGTGCATCGCACATTGAGCTAACGGTTACTGATGAGTTGGACGCGGGGGCTAGCGGTGCATCAAGCGTAAATTATTACGGTAATCCCAAAGCTAATACCGATTCCAGCGGCGCTAGCCATATCAATGCCAAAAATTAAGTGGTAGAAAAAGGGTCTGTAGAAAGATGGCCGCGCTGTTTATCGGAGTACATGGCTGCGTCAGCGCGGTGCAACAGATCTTTATCGTTGTCACCGTGCAATGGAAAATGCGCAATGCCGATACTGGGTGACATGCTAAGCGTAATTCCATCCAGCTGAAAAGGTTTGCTCAGGGATTGGCGAATTTTTTCTGCCACACCTTCGCTCTGCTCAGGCTGCTCAATATTTTCCAGCAGTATTACAAATTCATCACCACCAAAGCGCGCAATCGTGTCGCACTCACGCACGCAGTGTTCCAGGCGGCGCGCCACTTGCTCCAGCAATAAATCGCCGACGGTATGCCCGTAGTTATCATTCACTTCTTTGAATTTATTCAGGTCGAGATAAAACAATGCAAAAATTCCATTATTGCGTTTTGCGCGCGCAATGGCGGAATGAATGCGATCGTAAAATAGTGTGCGGTTAGGTAGGTGGGTGAGTTGGTCGTAAAGCGCGAGATGTTCCAGGCGAGCCATCATTTGTTTGCGCTCTACCGCCGCTGCAATTTGGGTGGACACAAACTGCAATAGTTCGGTGCTCTGCGTTGTGTATCTATCGCGCGCGGAAAAACTTTTCAAAATCAGCGCGCCCAATAATCCTGTTTGGGATTTTAATGGCACGCCCAGCCAGCTTTGTAGGGGCTGGTTATCGTGGGTGGCATTGTAGAGTTGAGCTTCCCCGAGGTTTAGCACCTGCTCCAGTAGTTGATCCCCCGCATCGTTGCGTTGATTGGCAAACGAAACCAATACTTGTTCGCGTACGTAGGGGAAACTGATTGCAGCATTTTTATCGCGCAGGGCAACGGAAAAATTATCGGCCGGAAGCAGTTCGCCGATAATGCGATGGATCTGCGCAAACAAGGTGTGCAAATCCTGGGTGGTGAGCGATGCCTCGGCAATTGCATACAGGGCCTGTTGAATCGCCTCCGCCTGTTTACGCAAGGTTACATCGCGTGCAACGGCAACCCGGCATTGATCGGCCTCAGACCAGCGCGCAGACCACATGATGTGCGCCGTAGAGCCATCCTTGCGGATATAGCGATTTTCAAAATGCGGCTGGGTCTCGCCCGCCACAATCTTGTCCACTGCACTCAGCGTACGCTGGCGATCCTCGGGGTGGATCAACTCGAGCATCTGCTTACCCATCATTTCTGACTGGGTGTAACCAAAGATGTGTTCGGCGCTGGGGCTTACATATAAAAAATGGCCATGTTTGTCCACCACGCAGAGTGTGTCGACCAACAGATCAAGGTATCTCCCCAGGGGGGGGAAGGGCAGGGCAGTCATAGATGGGGTCCGGCGCAAGCGATTCCAGCGGTTTGTCTTCTAAATCATCTTAGCTTATTTATTGGAATGTTGCTGTGAATTGACCAGCATCCTCCAGTTGCCAAAATTAAATATACTGTTATAGTTATGTATAACACTATATCAATGCTGAAAAGGAGGCTTGTGCGATGTCGGACGTTAGTAGGTTGCAGTTGCGCTTGTTGCGCGCCATGTACCTGTTGGTGGTGGTGGGTTTGGGCTTAACGGCCTGGCCGGAAATAATTGCCCCGGAAACCCGCGCCGCCGATTCCCATT
Source organism: Cellvibrio sp. KY-GH-1 (assembly GCF_008806975.1). NCBI lineage: Bacteria > Pseudomonadati > Pseudomonadota > Gammaproteobacteria > Cellvibrionales > Cellvibrionaceae > Cellvibrio > Cellvibrio sp. KY-GH-1. Next base: position 3,041,563 of record NZ_CP031728.1, on the reverse strand, counting down.
CGGTAGTGCAGGCGTTTCTGGGGGCGCTGAGCTTGTTGGCATTACTTGGCTTGCGCTATCCATTGCAACTCTTGCCAATATTGCTGTTTGAAATTTGCTGGAAAAGTTTATGGGTGTTGGTGTTTGCACTGCCGGTTTGGTTGGAGTCCGGGCTTGATGAATATGCAGCCGGTGTTCTGTTTGCCTGCGTATTGGGAATCCTGTTAACGCCGCTGGCGGTGCCCTGGAAGTATGTGTATGTGCGTTATGTTCTGGTCGCCGGTGAATCAATTCGCGGGAACTTGTTGCAGGCAAAGCCCTTTGCAACAGAGAACAAACCGGCGGGCGAGTAATGCATATGAATTCACTTGCACAATCCCCACAAATTTATACGCGCATCGCCGGTATTTGTTATTTGCTGATTATCCTGCTGGGCATTTTTGGCCAGATTATTGTGCGCAATTCATTGGTGGTTATGAATGATGCGACCATGACAGTCAATAATATTGCGGAGTCATCCCAGCTGTGGCGCTTGGGAATTGTGGGGGATATCACCATGCATCTATTGGATATTCCGCTAATGGTTATTCTTTATTTGCTGTTAAGGCCGGTACACAAAACCATCGCACTTATGGCGCTGGGGTTTAACGTTATTCAAACCGCGGTGCTTGCCACTAATAAACTCACGTTAATTATTCCGCTGCTGTTGATTAGCAGCCAACAAACAGTCGTTTTTACGCCTGAGCAAATCAATGCGCAGATTATGTTATTGCTGGATGCGCACAATTATGGCTTTGCCCTCGGGCTTATCTTTTTTGGTTGCGCCTGTCTGGGCTACGGCTATTTACTTTTCAAGTCGGGTTATTTTCCCAAGCCAATTGGCATTCTGATCGCTGTTGCCGGTCTGTGTTATCTCATCAATAGTTTTATGTTGATGCTGGTCCCGGCGCTGTCTTCATATACATTTTTGTTGTTGGGTGTTTGTCTTATTGCAGAGTTATCGCTTTGTTTGCGCTTGTTGTTCTTTGGTGTAGATCTTCCGGTGTGGACGCGCGTAAACAAGTAATGATTGTTAATGGTTTCAGCAAAATACAAGGAAATATTTATGCATATTAATTCGCCAATCCTATTGGCTCGTCTGGCCGGGTTAACCTACGTGATTTTAATCCTATCCGGGGTGTTTGGCATCGCCAGCGTGCCGGCAAGTTTGATTCAATGGGCTGACCCAGCGGCAACTATCGCCAATATCAAAAATTCTGAAGCACTATTCAGGTTGGCCATTACGGGCCAATTGATCTGTTTTATTTCGTTCATTCTACTGCCTTTCCTTTTGTATAAATTGCTGGCGAGTGTTAGCCCCACGGCCGGATTTTTTATGCTGGCCTTTTCGTTGGTCAGTGTTCCGGTGCTGTTAGTATCAGTTGTCTGCCATGTTAATGTCCTGCATCTGATTGGTGACTCTCCTTACTTGCAGCAGTTTTCAAAGGAGGCTATTCAGTTGCAGGTAATGCAATCGCTGGCTATCTCGAACAATTGCGCCACTATCACAAATATTTTTGCGGGCCTATGGTTGTTTCCGTTTGGGTATCTGGTGATTAAATCTGGATTGCTTCCCAAAATATTGGGCTACTTATTAATACTTGGTTGCTTTGGGTATCTCTACGAGTTTGTAGCAGGTTTTATTTTAGCGCTTGGCACTAGTCCCTGGTATGTGGGCCTGGCCGGTAATTTGGGTGTGTTTGCGATTGCATTGTGGTTGTTGGTGCTCGGTGTTCGCAAACAAAAAGAGAGCTATGAATCAATATGAACTGGAACGATGATCAACCTATTTACCGGCAGCTGCGCGACAAAATCGTAGCATTGATTATCTCGGGCACGTTTAACGAAGGCGAGCCGTTGCCGTCGGTGCGTCAGGTGTCGAGCGATTATCAAATTAATCATATAACTGTTAGTAAGGCCTATCAGGAGTTGGTGGATATGGGATTGGTAGAAGCGCGGCGCGGTATGGGCATGTATGTGTTGGAGGGCGCACAACAAAAGCTACACACGGTTGAAAAGGAAAAATTCATTTCCGCCGAGGTGCCAGCATTACTAGCGCGTATGCGCCAGCTTGGTATCAGCAAAAAAGAATTGATCGCTGCCCTGCAAGCGGTTCAAGGAGAATAATATGAACGAATTAATTCGCGCGCGCGCTGTATCAAAACGCTACGGAAAAAAAATTGCGTTGGACAATATTGATCTAACCATAGCGCCAGGAAAGATTGTCGGTTTGATTGGCCCGAATGGCGCAGGTAAAACCAGCTTGCTGAAAGGGATTTTAGGTTTGGCCCCCGTTGAAGGGGAGTTGAGTGTGCTGGGTATGAACCCGCAGCATGAACGGGTGAAATTATTAGAGCAGGTCTCGTTTATTGCCGACACCGCGACCTTGCCGCGCTGGATGCGCGTGAAAGAATTGATTGATTATACCGAAGCGGTGCATCCTCGTTTTAGTCGAGCCAGCTGCATGAAGTTCCTGGCTGATACCAATCTTCAATTAAAAGACAAAGTAGAACAGTTATCCAAGGGGATGGTGACGCAATTGCACCTTGCGTTGATTATGGCGATCGATAGCCAATTATTGGTGTTGGATGAGCCGACCTTGGGTCTGGATATTATCTATCGAAAGCAATTCTACGAAAGCCTGCTCAATGACTATTACGATGCGCAAAAGACCATTCTGATTACTACGCATCAGGTAGAGGAAATTGAAAGTATTCTCACCGACCTTGTTTTTATCAGTGGGGGAAAAATTTTACTAAATGCGAGTATGGAAACTGTTGCTGACACCTATGTAGAGCTACAGGTGGATGCACCTTTAAAAGCGCAGGCGTTAGCGCACAACCCCATTCATGTGCGCAACCTGCTTGGAGGGTACGGCATGCTCTATGAAAATTGCCAAGAGCGCGATGCGCTCGCTGCCCTGGGGCGGTTGGCCGTACCCAGCTTAAGTGATTTGTTTGTGGCCAAAGTTAAACCTCAAATTAACATGGAGGGAGTTGTGTAATGAATGCAAAAAAAATGCTGGCACAGTTGAAACGCGAGCTGTGGGAAAACCGGGTTGGATTTATATGGGCTCCGCTAGTGCTTAGTGGGTTGCTGTTTGTGGTGGCAATGTGGGTTGTGCTTGAAAATATCACCATTCACGGAGAGAACAATATTCCAGTTAGCGCAAGCTCACCTGGTGCTATGGTCTTAATGACACTGATTTATCAGGTGGCATCGAGCGCTGTCTACTTGATCTCGTTTGCAATTGTTATCGCGGTTTACGCGCATTCCAGTTTGTTTGCAGATCGAAAAAGTCGGGAAATTCTTTTCTGGCGATCCATGCCTGTTAGCGAAACTGTCAATGTGCTCACCAAGCTGGCGATGATATTGATCTTGATGCCTTTAATTGTATTTCTTGGGGCGTTAATAGGTGGTTTGTTGTTTGCGTTGTTTCTAGCTGTATTGAATCCAGCGCTTCATGAATTCGGGGCTGCATTGCGGGAGCTTTACGTTAGCGTTGAGCTTTTAATGAGTAGCTTTATTGTGGTTATGCTGCTGCTACCGCTTATTGCCTGGAGCCTGTTTTGCTCTGCATTTGCGCGTCGCTCCCCGGTAACGATCAGTTTGGCTGTTCCCTTGGGGTTGTGGATTGTGGACTCTATAGCGCAAAGATACTTGGAGATTAATTTGCTATTTAAGGATGCGCTTCGAGCCTACGCTCAGCTTACTAGTACCACAGCAAAAAAAATGATGGCCGACTCCCAAACGTCGCTTTTCGATATTGATTTGCTTTCGCGTGCGGATATTCCTGTGGTAAGCGTCGCATTACTCTTTTCCGCAGTCATGATTGGGGTGACCATTTGGTTGCGCAATAATCGTTATGAAATTTAATGGAATTCTGATGAATCAACAAGGAACTGCAAAAATGAAATCGACTATTCTGGTTGTTTTAGTGACTATGTTCTTGTGGTCGCTGGGTTCGGCGGCCGAACAGGAAATTATCCTGCCTTCAATGGTTAGTATCCCGGCAGGGACATTCACAATGGGTAGCGATACTGGTGAAGGCTTCAAAGTGTTTCATTCACCTGCACATGAGGTAAGGGTAAAAACTTTTCAGCTTTCCCGCTATGAGGTGACAGTAAAGGAGTTTCGAAAGTTTGTTGAAGCTACCAATCATAAAACCAGGACCCAGTGCTGGAAAAGAAAAGCGGGTACTAGTGAAATTGAAATGGTTGATGGGCAATGGAATTCACCCGCCTATGCGCCCACCGAGAATTACCCGGTAATGTGTGTTGGGCGGGATGATGCCAAGGCTTATGCCGCATGGCTCTCCAAGAAAACCGGCAACCAGTATCGCCTGCCCAGTGAAGCTGAGTGGGAGTATGCCGCGCGCGCCGGTTCAAAGGAGAATTACTTTTTTGGTAATAATGAGCAACAGCTGTGTGAATTTGCCAATGTGCTAGATGAATCTGGATCGGCAGCTTTCAAGCGCGATTTGGGTGTCGATTGGCCAGGTGTGAAATGCAACGATAAGGCTGAATATACATCGGCAGTTGGTATGTACAAACCCAACGCATTTGGTTTGTACGACATGATTGGTAATGTCGGTGAATTGGTGGAGGACTGCCAGCATTTTTATTACACCGGTGCGCCTAAGGATGGCTCCGCTTGGGTAACTGGCTGTGAAGACAATGTGTATTTCTTTGGCTTACTTCGTTCTACACCAATGTTTATTCATCGCGGTGGCAATTACGGTTTGGGTGGTTCAGGTAGCCATATATTCTTACGTGGGCATACTGGCGGCGATAATGCGAGTAGCCTGGGTGAGGGATTTCGGTTGGCGATGGATGTGGATTCCACACCCTCCCAAACTAATGTACAGCACACTGAAAATACGCGCGGCCTTTTGACTGAATACTCCCCGACACAGAAAAAACCTGAAAATTAATTAAGATTTTTTTAAATAGCATTCAAATTAAGGAGAAATTTATGAGTGAGTTAGTGTTGGATCAAAAGGTACATGTTGTTTCCTCGGGCGATAGGCCATTACAACTCGCCGCAAATTTCTGGTTTATTACGGCAGTTTTCGGGCAGTGGCTATTCGCCAGCTATTTGATGTTATTTTATGGCGGTACTGCTGCGCGCGGTGAATTGCATTTATGGAAGGAAAAGCTAACTCACGGTTATGTGCCTGGTGATTCTGTTGGCAATACGGCGGTTGCAGCGCATTTGCTATTGGCGGTAATTATTATGCTGCTCGGGTCGCTGCAATTAATTCCACAAATTCGCACGCGCTTGCCAGTTTTCCATCGCTGGAGTGGGCGTCTGTATTTGTTGGCGGTAGTAGCCACCAGTATTGCCGGTCTTTATATGTTATTTGTGCATGGCACTGTGGGTGGGTTGGTGTTGCAGGTTGCGCAAAGTCTGGATGCTTTGCTGATTTTGGTATTTGCAGGTATTGCGTTGCGCGCGGCCATGCAGCGCGATTTTAAAGCTCACCGCCGTTGGGCATTGCGCTTGTTTATGGTGGTCAGTGCAGTCTGGTTTTTCCGGGTGGGGTTAATGCTGTGGTTGGTAATTCATCAGGCTCCAGTGGGTTTTGATCCCAATACATTTACCGGACCGTTTGTTACCTTTATCGCGTTTGCGCAATATGTCATTCCGCTATTGGTGCTTGAATGTTATTTTCGTGCACAGGATTCCGCCAGTGCCCGCGCCAAAATTGCGCTGAGTGCGGTGCTGGTGATCTTAACGCTGGCAATGGCCATGGGAATATTTGGTGCGTGGATGGGGCTGTGGCTGCCCAATCTTAAATAATTCAAATAGGAATTCAGATGGTTAGGTTGGGCCTGTTGTGCACGCTTGCAAGAATGTTGCTGGGGGCGGGCTTGCTTATCACACCAGTGTTGGCATTGGCGGATGGGCTGTCTGATTTGCGCACCGCTCTCAAGCAATTGCAAAGCGGTGATCCTGTTGCGCTTGATGTGGAGTTCAAGTTATTTGGTCGCAGTGGTGAAAACCATGAGTTGGTGGATCGCGAAGGGCTGCTGAGGCTGCGTTTGGAAGATGGTGAACAGGGCATGAGGGTAGTGTACGCGCCCGACACTATCGCGCTTTTGCACAGAGAAGAGTTGGCTAAAGTCGCCGACGAAAATGTTAAAAATTCAGCACTCAATGCGGTGGGGCAATTTGATTACTGGGAATGGCGCGAGTTGATCTACCCGGCGGCGCAATTGGAATTGGCAATTGCCAGTTATCGTTTTGTTGATGAAAAGAGCGATGTGTTTGAAGGCAAGCCAGCTAGATTGCTGACATTTAGCTTGCCACAAGAAAAAATTGATAAAAGTTTTCGCAAATACGTTAAAAAATATAATCATAAATTTAAACTCTGGGTTAATGATAAGGGTGTTCCTCTGGCGAGTCAGTTAACTGAAAAGGGCTCTGGCCGCATCTTCCTGGTGGTTGGTTTTACGTTCAAAAATACCGTCGCTATGCGTTACCAGCAGCAAGGCAATCGCTTGATTAGCGTTCACCGTGAAGTGCAGGACGCAAGCTCGGGCGCCACCATGCAGAGCCAGCGCCATTTTATCTCCCGGGTTACTGCTGTTGATAATTCCATTGGTGTTGTTTCATCCGCTAATAAAGCCGGGAACCCTGCTTCGTCGCCGTAGTCAAAAGGCCCCACAAGTTAACGATTTTAGTCTGTGTTCTTTGTCTGCGTCGTCGTGCGCAAGCCAGCAAAGTCTGTTAGGCTTTGGCGGCTTTTAATTGTTCGATCAATTCCAAAAGGGAACTATTATGTCCAAATCCTATTCGGCGCTGGCGCTCAGTATTTTATTGCTGGGTGGCGTTGCGCTCAGCGGCTGTGAAACTACGCAAACTGCATCCAGCACTGCAACAGTTGCTGCAGTTCGCAACCTCGAAGAAGTCACCATTATTAAAAGCCCTAATGATGATCGCCAGTACGGCGCCTTGATGCTACCGAATGGGCTGCAAGTGGTGTTGGTGTCTGACCCTAGCCTGGAAAATTCTGCTGCCTCTTTAGCGGTAGGTGTGGGCAGCGCGCACAATCCCAAAGATCAATTGGGCCTTGCGCATTACCTTGAACACATGTTGTTTTTAGGCACTGAAAAATATCCCGAGCCGGATGGGTTTATGAAATACACCCAGGCCAATGGCGGTATGACTAACGCATTTACTGCCTACGATAAAACCAACTACATGTTCCAAATCAATGCGGGCAAGTTTGATGATGCCTTGGATCGGTTTAGCGATTATTTCAAGAAGCCAACCTTTGATCCGCATTTCAGTGATAAAGAGCGCAACGCCGTGAATAATGAATGGTCGCTGCAAAAAGCGCAGGACCCATGGAATTTATTTGTGCTGCAAGGTTTTACTGCCAGCCCGAATAACCCCAGCTCCAAATTCAATATCGGCAACCTGGATACCTTGAAAGACAAACCGGGGTCGGTGTTGAATGATGAAATGAAGAAGTTTTATGATGCTTATTATTCATCGAATATCATGAAATTAACATTGGTGGGCAAGCAATCCCTGCCAGAGTTAAAAGCCCTGGCACAAAAACATTTTTCCAGTATCCCTAATAAAAATATTCCCTTTCCAGAAGTGGTTGTACCCGGCCTGACCAAAGCAGAGTTAGGCAAAAGTATTCACTACAAACCGATTAAGGAATTGAAATCCTTATATGTGGATTTCCCGGTAAAATCTAACAAGACTGAGTGGCGGTTGAAGCCTAATGAATTTGTTCATAACCTGCTGACGTCGGAAGAGCCGGGTACGTTAGGTGAGCAATTGCGCGTGCAGGGTTTGGTAAAATCCCTGACTGCTTATTTCGACAGCGAAGCCTATGGTCCCGATGGATTTTTGCGCGTGCAGGCGGATTTAACGGATGCCGGCGTACAAAAGCAGGATGAAATTATTGCGGCCATTTTTGCGTATGTGGAGCTGATCAAGAAAAAAGGCTTGGATGAAAATTATTACCGTGAATTGCAAGCAATGCGCAGCAAAGATTTTGCCAATGCGCCCAAGCCAGACCCGTTACAGCAGGCGGTTGGCCTCTCTATGTCACAGTTTGACCTGCCAGTCGAAAACTTGATGAATTCAGAATACATTTACGAGCGTTACGATGCCAAGACCATTAAAAAAGTGCTTGCGCAGCTGGACGAAAAAAGTGCACGCGTTTGGTATATAAACCCGGATGAAAAAGCGGAAACGCCTGTGCCTTTCTTTGATGGTAAATATGCAATTCGCGATATCAGTGCGGCGGAGTTCAAGCGCTGGGATTCTCTGGAGAAAAACTTTACATTCAATTTGCCACCGCTAAACGATTTGTTTACCGATAAGCAAGCGCCAATTGTGGAAAACACTTATCTCAAACCGCACCAAGTGGTTAGTCAGCCGGGCGTAGAAGCGTATCTGGCGCATCCAGAATTTTATCGCGAAGACAAAGGCCAGCTGTCGTTACAAATTAATGTCGATTTTGGTAAGTCATCACCACGCCAGGCAGTTTTGTCGTCCTTGTTAAATGAAGTATTTAACAAGCAGAATCTGACATTAATTGATCGCGCCGGGCGTGCGTCGCTGGGTGTTGAGTTGAAAACAACGGTGACCAATTCACAGGGGATTTTTATTTCCGGTTATACCACCAAGCATGAATTACTATTAACCCAGCTGGTGAAAAACTTTGCGGAATTACCGATTACCGACCAGTGGTTTTCTGAAGCAAAAGATAGTCAGGAAAAAAATCTGCTCAATGCCAAAAAGAACCATGTGTTCCGCCAATTGTTTGGAGATTTGGGGCGCGTAACGGTTAAAAATGGTTACAGTATTGATGAGCAACTGGCGGCGCTTCAATCTATCACCAAAGCAGATTTAATTGCCTATCAGGACGCTGTAAAGAAAAATGCACTCTTGCGTTTGTTTGCAGTAGGCAATTACAGCGAAGCTCAGGTGAAACAATTTGCGCAAACCGCAGCACAAATGTTACCGGGTACGCGTTTGCCGGAAAACCGTGCGGTAAACGCATACATCATTCCAGCGATGGGAAAAATCACCGAGTCCAGTGGGGATGTAGAGCTGGCAGATAGCGCGGTATTGCAGGCCTGGTTTGGCGGCAAAAAGTCGGATGATGAGCAAGCACAGCTCGCAGTTTTAAATGCATTGTTTGGCAATGCCTTTTTTATGCAACTGCGCACCCATGAGCAATTGGGTTATGTGGTTACCAGTTTTGAATACCCGGTAGATGATGTGCCCGGTTTTGCGATGCTGGTGCAAAGTTCTAATACCGATTTGCCAGGTATAAAGACGCGTATGGATAAATTCCGCAAGGATTATCTGGCCACACTCAAGGCGACTGATGAACAGGAAGTTGAGCAGGCGAAGCAGGCATTGATCGCCAATGTGCTGGAAAAACCGACCGATTTCTACGCCGAGGCCTCGCGCTACACCAATGAGTTTTGGCAGGGAAAATATGCGTTTGATGCACGCGATCGCTATCTGGCGTCATTGAAAAAAGTTACCAAGGCAGATTTGGTGCGCATCTATGAAAGCTTGTTGCTGAACGACAAATCCGGCAAGGCGTTACTGCAGTTGCGCGGTACCAACTTCAAAACCAAACCCTTCGCCCCAGCGAAGTAATTGTTGCCCTCTAATAAAGCCCCCGTTGTCGCCTGACAGCGGGGGCTTTGTTATTTATAATTTGCGCACAACTGAAACTGGAGATATGTATGTCTGGCATAAATGAGGAAGATAGCTATTGGAATCAGGTGGAGGCCTTTATCAATCAGGCCAATGAAGCCTGCGATGCGGCTGATCCTGGCATAGTCGCGGCGGCGTTGCTTAATGCCGCGGCCCGCTTTAATGCCTTTGTGGTGGCGCATTCCTCGCTGGATAAAAATGAATTTGCCGAGGATGTTGAGGGTACCACCAATTATCTAACTGGCCGCTTTCGCGAGCACCTGAAAGAGCATATGGAAGATTATCGCGAGCACTACACGTCGCTGATTGGCAACCGCGAATTGCCGGCTGAGGAGTAGCCAGCAGTGAAGTGTTAGTTCAAAAGGCAGCCTGGCTGCCTTTTTTATTGGCGGGAGCGCAGGTTTGACATTATTGGCTATCGCTGCCTGGGGCGAATGCATCAATTTCTGTAAAAGTCGATGCAATTAGACTGACATGGTTTATGCTTTTGTCTGGTATACAAGTGCTTTACCGGCAATATTCGCCCCATAACTGATAACCAATAATGACCATTAAGCCTATGAAAACATCAATCATCTCCCGAGTTGCTGCAACTTGTCTGTTGGCGGTTGGCGCAGCCGATGTCCTTGCGGATGTTACCTTGCCGCGCCTGTTAAGTGATGGCGCAATCCTTCAGCGCGATAGGCCGTTAACTCTGTGGGGTTGGGCGGATGAAGGCGAAAAAGTGACGGTTAATTTCGCGGGTAAGGCGTTATCAACAGTGACTAAAGATGGTCGCTGGTCAGTTACTTTCCCCGCGTTTAAAGCGGGCGGGCCATACAAATTAACGGTACGCGGTAATAACCAGTTAACGCGCAACAATATTTTATTGGGCGATTTATGGGTTGCCGCCGGGCAATCGAATATGGAGTTGCCACTCAATCGCGTGAAATATAAATACCCGGGGTTAATTGAATCGACCAACCAACCGAATATTCGCGAATTTAATGTGCCGGTTACCTATGCGTTTAAAGGGCCGCTGCAGGATTACACCCAGGGTCAATGGAAAACCGCCACCCCGGAAAACATGGCAACGTTTTCGGCGGTGGGATTTTTCTTTATGCAAAAACTCCACGCTGAGAATAATGTGCCCATTGGTTTGGTAACTATCCCCGTGGGTGGCTCACCGGCTGAGGCTTGGGTGAGCGAGTCGGTGTTGCAGAAATATCCGCACTACCAACAAAAATTGCAGCCGTTTAAAGATGATGCTTATGTGCAGGCGACTAGTGCAAAAGACAAAGCCAATAGCGATAAGTGGTTTGCGGATTTGGGGGCAGCGGATATCGGCTTGAAAAATAATTGGCAGCAAGAAAAATTGGCAACTGCCGATTGGAAAACGTTGCAAGTTCCCGGGTTTGTCAAAGAGCAGGGTAGTGATTTTACCAATGGTGCTTTGTGGGTGCGTAAAACTATGAATTTAACCGCTGGCCAGGCGGCAAAAAAAGCGACTCTCTGGTTGGGCTGTATTGTTGATGGTGATCAAGTTTACGTGAACGGCCAGCTGGTGGGACAAACCGGCTATATGTATCCGCCGCGCATTTATGCTGTGCCGGCCGGCCTGTTAAAAGCGGGCGAAAACACCATCAGCATTCGTATCACCAGTTATTCGGGCAACGCCGGGTTTGTGAAAGACAAACGCTATGAATTGGCGCTTGGTGAAGGCTTGTTTGGCGATGAGCAAATCGATTTGAAAGGTGAATGGAAGTATCAAGTTGCTGCGCGTGCAGGTTCTATGCAGCCGACAACCACGCTGCATTATCTGCCGTCGGCTCTGTTTAATGCCAAGCTTGCGCCGGCACTGCCCCTGAAAATTAAGGGCGTGATTTGGTATCAGGGTGAATCCAATGTGGGTCGCGCAGAAGAATATAAATCGCTCATGACGGATTTAATTGCTGATTGGCGCGAGCAGTTCCAACAAAAAGATTTGCCGTTTGTGTATGTGCAGTTAGCCAACTTTTTAGCAGCAGCAAAAGAGCCGGGTGAAAGTGGCTGGGCAGATTTACGCGAGGCCCAGCGTCAACTGTTAGCGGTGAAGAATACCGCGATGGCAGTCGCTGTCGATGTTGGTGAGTGGAATGATATTCACCCTTTGGATAAACAATCCGTCGGTGAACGTTTGGCATTGGGTGCGTTGAAAGTGGCCTATGGCAAAAAATCGCTACTGGCGTCCGGGCCGATCCTGAAAAAAATCAAGGCGAAAGGCGGCAAGCTGGAATTGAGTTTTGCCGAGTTTGGGAAAGGGCTTAGGTTGCGCGGTGAATCTCTTGGCCATATAGCGCTGGCAGGTACGGATAAGAAATTTGTTTGGGCAAAGGCGGAGGTTAAAAAGGACAAGATAATCGTGTGGGCGGACGCTGTGCCTGAGCCGCAATGGGTACGGTATGCATGGGCGGATAACCCTGCGGGTGCAAATCTGTATAATAGCGCGGGTCTGCCTGCATCGCCGTTTGAGGCTCGCGTATCTGACTAATATCCGTTTCCTCCTCGTGACGGATTCCGGTGTTCACTCTGAGGCACGCCGTGAGTCCATCCGTGGGGGCTCGTCGCCCGCGTCCATGTGGGTCACGGTCTCCGAGCAAACACCGGAATCCATTCCGCTACCTCTGTGACAACGGATAAATGTTTCATACAAGATTCGCCGATGCAGAATTAATTTCTCATCGGCGTTTTTATTGTGAATCAACTCGATATTTTTGATCTCTCTCCCGCGAAAACCGTAGCAATTATTGGCGGCGGTCCCGCTGGCTTAATGGCGGCGGAAGTCATTGCCGCGGCGGGGCACCAGGTGTCTGTTTATGATGCAATGCCATCGGTAGGACGAAAATTTTTATTGGCCGGCGTGGGAGGAATGAATATTACCCATGCGGAACCGGCGGAAGATTTTCGTGCGCGCTATTCGGCCAATGTGCATTTCCTCAATAGCCTTAAACAATTCGATGCCAACACCTTGCGCAACTGGGTTCATGACCTGGGGGTTGAGACCTTTGTAGGAACTTCAGGGCGGGTATTTCCTGCCGATATGAAAGCAGCGCCTTTGTTGCGCGCCTGGTTGCATCGTTTGCGTGAGCAAGGTGTTAAATTTTATCCGCGGCATCGCTGGTTGGGCTGGGCAGAAAAACCCGCTGACGGTGGTGAAAAATCAAAAGCGACCGGTGCAATCCAATTAATCTTGTCGGCCCCTGACCATGAAACACCTTTCGCGATAATGGCTGATGCGGTGGTGTTGGCACTCGGTGGCGCCAGTTGGCAACGCCTGGGTTCTGATGGTGCCTGGGTTCCGCTTCTGCGCGAGCGCGACATACAAATTAATGCGCTGGTGCCGAGCAATTGTGGCTTTGATGTGGCCTGGAGCGAGCATATTCGCACTGAATATGCGGGCGCTCCAGTGCACGGTGTTGGTTTGAGTTGTGTGGACCTGGAGGGGCGCACGCGCGGTGTTTTATCTGAAGCGATTGTGAGTGCTTATGGTATTGAGGGTACTGGCATTTATGCATTGTCAAAATATTTGCGCGAGCAGTTGGAGCAGCAGGGCACCGCATTGCTGAATATCGATCTGTTGCCCGATTTCTCTGTCGATAAAATCCTGCAGCGGTTGAATAAGCCGCGTGAGAAAAATTCGCTCAGTAATTTTCTGCGCAAGCAATTAAATTTATCGCCCGTCAAATTGGCGCTGCTGCGCGAGCTGACGACGAAAAGCACGGTTGAAAACCCTGAATTGCTGGCATTGGCAATTAAAAAACTTTCATTAACGTTAAGCGCAACTCGGCCAATCGATGAAGCCATTAGCAGTGCCGGTGGTGTTGCGGCGAAAGAACTGGACAGTGCCTTTATGCTCAAAAAGGTGCCCGGTGTTTTTTGTGCGGGTGAAATGCTGGATTGGGATGCTCCCACCGGCGGCTATTTGCTTACCGGCTGCTTTGCCAGTGGTCGCGCAGCGGGTTTTGGTGTGGCTGCCTGGCTGCGCAAGTAATAGGGTAAAACTACTTATCTGACCAAGGCTTGCTGTTTTTATGCAGCTGGCCTATGATCGGCTTTCACCTTGTTAATTCTATATTGCCAGCAACTTCGTTGTTGGCTTTTTGCTTTTGGGGGAAATAACTATGTTGCCTGCGATTACAGTATCCACACTGGATTTTAAACGCATTGAATTGGTGTTGGATGCATTGCCAGCATCCCGCGATGACCTGAAAGATAAATTGTTTATGGAATTGGATCGCGCCGATTTAGTGGAGCCAGTAGATGTGCCGCCAACGTTGGTGACTATGAATTCGCGCGTGCGTTTTACGGTTCTCGCAACAGGTGTGACCATGGTGAAGACTCTGGTTTATCCAAAAGATCAGGCGGCCGATACACAAAATATTTCCATCTTGACACCATTGGGTAGTGCACTTCTGGGGCTCTCTATTGGGCAGGAAATTGAGTGGAAAATTGATGCCCACAAAACCATGCGCGTGCGTATTGACGCGATTGAGTATCAGCCAGAGCGTGCGGGTGATTTTCACTTGTGATGCAGAAGGTTTTAATTATTGGCTACGTCTGGCCGGAGCCAAAATCGTCGGCGGCCGGCACGCGTATGTTGGAGTTGGTGCAATTGTTCTTGCAGATGCAATCTGAAGTCACTTTTGCATCTGCAGCGCTGTTATCCGATCACCGTTTTGATTTAAACAGTTTGGGTGTGATAGAAAAATCTATCGCGCTAAATTGCAGCAGCTTTGATGAGTACGTAAAGGCGCTGCAACCGGATTTGGTGTTGTTTGATCGCTTTTTTACGGAAGAGCAATTTGGTTGGCGAGTTGCGCAAGCTTGTCCCAATGCATTGCGTATTTTGGATACCGAAGATTTTCACAGCCTGCGTTATGCGCGCCAGCAATTGTTGAAGGTAGAGCAAAAAAAATATTCCACCGAAAAAGAGAAGCAATCGGTTGGGCCAGTGTTGGTGGGCGCGGCGGAGTTATACCAACAGATGTGCACGCAGGATATGGCGTTGCGTGAAGTGGCGGCCATTTTTCGCTGCGATCTAAGTTTGATGATTTCTGAATTTGAAATGGAATTGCTACAGAAATACTTTTCGGTGCCTGCGCAATTATTATTTTATGTCCCATTCTTGTCGCCGATGAGGGTGCAGGAACAGTCATTGCCGGATTTTTCCGAGCGCCAGCACTTTGTCGCCATTGGCAACTTTCGCCATGAGCCTAATTGGGATTCGGTGCTTTGGTTAAAACATCATTTGTGGCCGATGATTCGCGCGCAGCTCTTGCAGCAGGGGGCGCACGCCGAGCTGCATATTTACGGTGCCTATCCGCCCCCTAAAGCGACCCAACTACATAATGCCAAAGAGGGGTTCCATGTAAAAGGCTGGGCAGAAGACGCCGCTTTGGTAATGCAGCAGGCCCGTGTTTGCTTGGCACCTTTGCGTTTTGGTGCGGGAATTAAAGGCAAATTAATGGATGCCATGCGCATGGGTACGCCTAGCGTAACTACCGCGATTGGCGCTGAATCAATGTGTGGAAGCCTGCCCTGGGGCGGAGCAATTGCTAATGACGCAGGCGCAATTGCCCGGGCTGCAGTTGCCTTATATCAAACCCCAAGTTCCTGGCATGCGGCGCAGCAGGCAGGGTTCACTATTTTGCAAAATTACTTCGCCCGGATCGACTATAAGCCGCGCTTGCAGGAACGCGTGGAGCGTTTATTTGAGCATGTTGCACTCGAACGCGGTAATAATTTTATCGGCCAGATGCTGCGTCATCATTCCCTCAAAAGCACCCAGTATATGGGGCAGTGGATTGAAGCGAAGAATAAGTAAGTCTTTTCTTCGTTTCTCTACCAATATTCGTACTTTTCCTTCCCACTTTTAAACGCCTGAAAGTGCTACGTTCGATCTTCCGTAAAATTTTGACAACGTTGTCCATCTGGGCGTAGCCTGTTTTTTCGGCAGTTTATGGCTGCCTGAATTACGCGACCAGTATTACGCGCGCAAGAACTAACCCTCGTAATCAACTCTCCCGTTTGTCCGGGAATAATAAAAACAGGACAGATCATCATGAATATTCAAGAAACTACCAGTCTGCGAAAAACGCTGGGCTTGGCCGTTGCACTTTTTTGCGCGGATCAGGCTTCTGCCTATAACTGTAATGGCGTAGCGCAGTATGTTGATGGGCGCTCTTACAGCGCTAATGCGATAGTCCAAAACGCCGGAAGTGCGTTCAGTTGTAAAGTGAGTGGCTGGTGTACCATCGGCGGGCCCTACGCGCCTGGATCGGGTTGGGCGTCGGGTGAGGCCTGGACCAACATCGGCTCTTGCGGCACTACCGCAACCAGCTCCACGCCCGCTTCAAGCGCGCGTTCCAGTGCGGCTTCCAGCACCCCGGTTACTGGTGGCAATTGCCCTAATTGGGCAGCGGGCACTACTTACCTGGCTGGCACAGTGGTGAAATACAACGGCGCCTTTTATCTGGCAGAGCACGATAACCCGGGGTACGACCCGGTCGTCAGTACCTGGTACTGGGAGCCAACAGCCTCCTGCCCGGGCGGTACCAATACTTCAAGCAGCACGGGCAATACTGGCACCTGCGCCGCCTGGGTAGCCGGTAGACTTTATTACGCCGGTAACACCGTGAGCTACAACGGAGCTTTCTACCGTGCGAAATACGACAACCCGGGATACGATCCGGTGATCAGTACCTGGTTTTGGGAGCCAACCAATAGTTGTAATGGCACGGTCACTAGCTCCAGCGTGTCATCTACTACGAATAATGGAACCGGTTTTGGCGCGGTGGTGAGCGAAGCCCAATTTAACCAAATGTTCCCCGGTCGAAACCCTTTCTACACCTATGCCGGTTTAGTCGCGGCGACGAAAACCTATCCTGCGTTTGCCGGAACTGGCGATCTGCAATTGAAAAAACGTGAAGCGGCAGCAGCGCTGGCGAATTTTTCTCATGAAACGGGCAGCTTCGTCTATGTGACGGAAATTGCGAAGGGATTGTACTGTAGCGATTGGGGGAATTTGGCAACTTGCCCTTGTGAGCCCGGCAAACAGTACTACGGTCGCGGGCCCATTCAGTTGAGTCACAATGGCAACTATTGCGCAGCAGGTGCTGCCCTGGGGTTGGATTTGCGTCGCAATCCGGAGTTGGTGGAACAAAATGCGACTGTAGCCTGGCAGACCGCGCTCTGGTTCTGGATGACTCAAAGCGGCGCGGGTTATCGCCCTGCGCATGACAGTATCGTCAACAATTACGGCTTTGGTGAAACTATTCGCACGATTAATGGCGCACTGGAGTGTAATGGCGGCAACCCGGCGCAAGTGCAAAGCCGTGTCAATGAGTTCAATCGTATTCTGCAGATTATTGGTGGAACTGCGGGCAATAATGTGGGTTGTTGATAATTGATTATTTGCAGGAATGGAATTAAAAGGACCTGAAAAAACGCCGCAATATTGCGGCGTTTTTCTTGGCGTAATTTATTTTTAGTGGCCTTTCAATTTAATTTCGCTCAGGGTCGCGGCGTTGTATTTTTTAATGCGCAGGTAACGGGTTTGCAAGTTCACCGGGTAGCTGGTGAATTTCAAGTAGCGATCTAATCCATCGGACACAATGACGGATTGTGAGCGCGTTGGATCTCCATCCGAAAACTCTACTAACCCTGTGCCGTTAGCGTCGTAAAAAGTAATTTCCGTCAAGGTATATTCGCGGCCTAAATCAATAATTGCCTCCACTGGATAAATACTGGTGGACCATCCGGCAAACCAATAAGTGGTAGGTGCTGTTGCCGTCTGCTCATCCACCAACGCCTGTGGATTGCCCAATGCGCCGGGCAGGATCATGGAGGGGTTCAGTAAAATGTCGTTCGCTCCACCGTTAACACTGGATGTTGAACCGATCGCGCTTGAGACTACTGAACTGGATGCAACGGATCTGGACGATGCAACGCTTGAAATCACAGAGCTTGACGCTACAGAGTTTGAAGCTGTGGATGAACTCGATACTACTGAACTCGGCGCAGAGCTGAATGACGTGCTGCTGGCAGGATTATAGTTAACCGGAAAAAGCGGCTTACCTTGATCAGAATTTTTTTGGGTCAACATCCAGTTGTAAATATTTTTTTCGGTGGTTGGCAGGGCGCTGTGAGTGCCGTTGTAAACTTCGCGCCAGCCGCTGTGACCATTCGTCGGCATAAACGTCGCGCGCAAATTTGTTGGTCGCAGCGCCGAAAAACGGGTACAACTCTTACCATTGTACACACACGCATAGGCGGGATTGGTGTATTCAATCACCGAATCGGGGCAGCTGCTGTTGGCATTGATTACGCTCAGCAAGTTTGCCGAGCCCATATTGCCGGAAGCGCCGCCGGCAAAGCCCCAGAAAGAAATTTGTTGATTGCGTAGCAAGCAGGCATCAATACCGCCCGCCGCTTCGATGGGAACCACAGCGGAAAAGTGAGTTGGATTTTCACTCACATATTTCATCACGCTGCCGCCACCCATACTCAAACCGGTGAGATAAATTCGATCCGCATCCAGCTCAATTCCTTTGGTGAGCATTTGCGCAGCGGTATCTGCTATTACCCGCCGAATGATATCCGTGGAAAAGCCGCCTTTGCTCATGGATTGTGGAATTATTACCACCATATTTTCCGCTGGTTTAAATTGTCCAGTTAATATCGCTGCGCCCGGGCCGCCGGCCTGGTTTTCCACTTTATTTAAATTAGTTGCGACGCCTGCGTAGTAACTGTCATCACGGGTGTAACACATATTTAACACCGAGCTGCCTTGCTCGCCCATACCATGTAAAAAAATTATCGCCGGAAACTTTCCGGTTTGTACTTGAGTGCTGTTGGTGGCGGGGGCGTATACGTAATAGGGGACGCGTGAAATCAAGCGAGCGTTGTTGCCAGGGGTACACTCGCTGCCCTCGTGGGACATGTACTGAAAGCGAAGCATGCCGGATTTGCTGAGAAAGCTGGGCGCTTCGGGAAAGCGTGGGTCGATCACTGCTTGAACAGACAAGCTCATAGTCAGCAGAAGTAGGGGAAACAATTTTTTCATGGCTGCGCTCCATAGAAAGCTGCATGCGTAAAGCCAATTCCATGGCGTTAAGTCCGGGATTGCAACTCTAGATGTACAGAACAGAAATTACCCGTTGATAGATTAATGAAATTCCATATTTGCGAGGGCTGCACGTATAAAAAAAATGTTGTTGTAACTACAAGATGTAAGAGGACTATTTCAGTGTCACTTTTTCGTGAAATAGTTTCATCCGCCTGGTTGAAAATGAATCGCGCCGCCCCCAATTAGTCTGTTCATCAGTGAAATCTCAAAAAATGCCAAATATTCCTTATTACCAAGCAGTGCAGTTCCGGCTCATATTGAGCTGGATTGGTTGTATTGGCGTGCTTTGGTTGGCGTTGCTTTGGGGCGCGGGTAGTGTTCACCAACGGCCTGTGCCTGAACATCATCCGGTCGCGGCAGGTGGTAGTACTGTTGTTGCTTATGTCAGTGGCGAGCAGCGTTTTAGTGCTCGACGCGGCACCGCGAATTTTTCTTCGGCAGATGATGCTCGACAGCCACCGGTAATATTGTCCAGTTGGATATTGGCCGCAGTTGCGATTGCGTTCGCCTTGGTGGCGATTCACTATCGGATTTTTTCCGCGCTCGTCCCGGTAGCATGTTTGCGATTGACGACCCTCAATATTTCGTGCGCCCCACCCTTAACTCCTCCGCTCGTTATCTAACACAATACGTTTAAATTTTAATTTATGTTTGCTTTCCTGGCGAAGGCAAGGCGGAGTATTGCTCATGAAAACTCTTTCATCCCGGGCGTTGGTATATGGCCTGGTTATTCTATTGGGACTGCTGTGCGCAGCGCCCAACCTACTGCCGGATTCCTGGTTAAAAAAATTGCCGGATTGGTACACGCAACAGCAAATTACCCTGGGGTTGGATTTGCGCGGTGGCTCGCATTTATTGCTGGAAGTCGATACCAGTGAATTAACACAAAATAAAAATCCAGCACTGCACGCGCAAATTATCCATGACGCAGTCGAGCAGAGTTTGGAAGTGGTGCGTCGCCGATTAAATGAAACGGGTATGGTGGAACCGATTATTACCCGGCAAGGACAAGACAGTATTCTGGTGCAAATGCCGGGCGTGAGCGACCCGCAACATATTCGCGAATTATTGGGCACCACTGCCAAGATGACATTCCATTGGGTTGCCGATCAGAAAACCCGCTCAGGCACACCCGTAATTTCTGTAAAAGGCGAAATGTCAGGTAGTAGCTATCAGCTTGAAGAGCGAGTTGTGTTGGAAGGAAAGCATATCAGTGATGCGCGCCTTGCATTTAGCCAGCAAACCAATGAGCCGGTTGTGAATTTTAAATTGGACGATGAAGGTGCGCTTCAATTTGGCAATTTAACCAAAAATAATATTGGTCGGGCGTTAGCGATAGTGTTGGACGACCAGGTTGTTACAGCGCCGGTAATTCGCAGTGCTATTCAGGGCGGCAGTGGTGAAATAAGCGGATCGTTTACCAGTGCGAGTGCAAATGACCTTGCCTTGTTGTTGCGCGCAGGCGCGTTGCCTGCGCCGCTAAACGTCATTGAAGAGCGGACGGTTGGGCCGGATTTAGGCAGCGACGCAATTTCCATGGGAATTAGCACGGGTATTTTAGGTGCACTCCTAGTGCTAGGTTTTATGGTGGGAATTTATGGTCGTTGGGGAGTGATTGCATGTCTTGGATTGGCGATTAATATTGGTTTGACGTTTGGTATTTTGGGTTTGCTTGGCGCAACACTAACCCTGCCCGGTATTGCCGGATTTATTTTAAGTATCGGCATGGCGGTAGATGCGAACATCCTAATTAATGAAAGAATCCGCGAAGAAACTCGCCAAGGGAAACCGGCGATGGCCGCATTGAATGCTGGCTTTCAACGCGCTTACGCCACCATTCTTGATTCCAACCTCACCTCGCTCATCGCTATCAGTTTGTTGTTTCTATTTGGTAGCGGTCCGGTGCGTGGTTTTGCAGTAACTATGGCAGTGGGTCTGCTAATTTCCATGTTCACTGCCATTTCATTCACACGCTTGGTCATGGAATGGCGCGTACGCAAACTGGGCAAACAACCGCTAAAAATTACTGGTATTAAATGGCTGGACACCGTGAGTGAAAACACGATTCCCTTTATGCGTGCACGCTACGCTGGTTTGATTGCGTCAGCTGTGTTATCGCTCGCGTCCGTATTTTTGTTTTTTAAACCGGGGCTGGAATACGGTATCGATTTTAGTGGCGGTAGCGTGATTGAAGTGCAGGCGCCGGGTTTAAATGTTAGTGATTTGCGCGAACAATTATCGACGCGCGATTTTCATCAGGTCGCGTTGCAAGAGTTTGGGAGTGACGGCCATTATTTGCTCCGGTTGCCAGCACAAACGGCAGAGGACGTGGCAACCGGCACTCAGGTTCAAGCAGTAAAAGACAAGGTGTTGCAGTTAGCGCCGGAAGCGAGTTTTCCCCGCACAGAAATGGTGGGGCCGCGCGTAAGTGGTGATTTTGGTGATGCCACAATTCTTGCAATTGTTCTGGCTGGTTTGGGAATGCTTGGCTATTTATGGGTGCGTTTTGAATCGCATTTTGCGCTGGCGGCGACAATCACCCTCGCGTTGGATCTCACCAAAACCATCGGTTTCTTTGCATTGTTAGGCGTGGAGTTTAATTTAACGGCAGTGGCGGCGCTACTCGCGTTAATTGGTTACTCGGTCAATGACAAGGTGGTGGTATTTGATCGCATTCGCGAAAATTTGCGCGCTGATCCTAAAAAGCCTTTGCTCGAATTATTAAATGAAAGTATTACTTCCACGCTTACACGCACTATCTTTACGTCTGTGGTAACTTTTTTGGCATTGTTGCCGATGGGAATCGCGGGTGGCAGCGCAGTATCCAGTTTTGCATTGCCGATGCTGTTCGGTATTGTGATTGGTACCAGCTCGTCGATCTTAATTGCTGCGCCCATAGTGCACTGGTTGGGTGTTAAACGCGCCCGGAAGGGGCAGGGGCAGTTGCGTCCGTTGTTGGCAGAATCTGATCGAGAAAATTTACCTTAATTTGTTCTTAAAAAAGCGACGCTAAAAATGTCTGCAATTGCAGGCATTTTTAGCGAGCACTTATGCTTGTCAGGGTAATGGTTGTAATTCAAATGCGCCCAAATCACAATTTGCAACACCGTCGGCATTGCCATCAGCAGGGCGCGGCAGCCAGCGTTGATCGTGCGAACTGCAAGAACCAATACCGGCGTCTATCGCTGGACTGTTGGGCAACAAGGCGTGTGTTTCCAGATGATAATTATTTTGTGCCAGTGGTGCTAATACATGAGTGAAGGTATCACTGTCGGCGACATAAATTTCACCCGCACATTTGGTATTACCTTCACCCAATAACAAACCGCGAGCTTTAAATTGTGAAGCGGGGCTGGAGTTATAGCAGTTAACGGGCGCAGGAGGGTATTCCTCATCGGGATAGTCGCTGAGGTTGTGTAGGATAATGCTGTTGCGGATGTTGCTCGTACCAGTGTTGTAAAATCCTGCGCCTACCCAATTATTAATAATGCTAGTGTTTACGAGGCTGAGCGTACCTGTGTTGTGTAGTGCTCCCGTTACTTGATAATAATCGCCACTGTTACCGCTAATGGTTGCGTTGCTGATAGTGACTTTTCCAGTGTTGTAGATGGCCATGCCTCCTCCTTGCGCCGAATTTCCAACAAATATTGAACGCCCAATATCTGCTTCGCTTTCGTTGTAAATTGCCCCTCCGTAGCTAATCACGTCGTCTGTATGCGCGCGGTTTTGGCGAAAGGCGGAGTCGCGGATGATAGTAAAACCTTTATTGTAAATGGCTCCGCCGAATGAGTAGCTGGTGTCGCCGAAGGAAGCAATATTGTTGTTAAGCTCGCTGCGTTGCACGTAGAGCGTGTGGTAGTTTGCAATAGCTCCACCGTTGCCCCTATGCCAACCCGATGTGGCTATATTATTTGTCAGTTTGGAGTTTTCAATATGGGCGATGTTGAAATTTAAAATGGACCCACCACTGGTAGAGCTTTTGCCGTTAATTAACTCCACATGCTTTAGCGTCAACCCACCTTTTTCAAAAATTGTAAAATGTCGATCCAGCTTATTAGCATTGATGATGGTTCGCCCGCCTTCAGCCCCCTTGATTGTTACGTGGGTTTTTAAATCCAAATCGCCATTTTTATTGTTGTCTTCATCGATAATTTCTCCTTCTTCATCCAGTTGCGCGGGCAATGTTAATTCATAGGTTTCAGCCTTGAGAAAAATAACGTTGCCGCCGCTGTATTTACTGGCTGCGTCGATTGCTTCGCGTAATGAGCAATCAGTATCGCAACTGCCATCAGATGAATCGGTGGTTTTAGTCACAACAAATTGCCAAGCCAGAGTATTTTGGCTTATTGCTGTGCAGCCGAGTAAGCCTAGTAATATGAGGGTTTTTAGCGGGTGTTGATATGTTTTGTGATGCATCGTTGGCTCCCTTACTGATTGTGTGATTACTGAAAACTGTGTTAGGCGGTGAACATCTTTAGTGTGTTATTGCAATTCAAATGCCCCCAGATCACACAGGGCAACGCCATCGCTATTGCCATCAACGGGGCGCGGTTGCCAGCGTTGGTCGTGTGCACTGCAAGAGCCAATACCTGCGTCTATTGCTGGGCTGTTTGGCAATAGTGCGTGGCTTTCAAGGTGATAATTGTTTTGTGCAAGTGGCGCCAACACGCGCGTAAAAGTTTCGCTATCAGCAACGTAAATATCTCCCTCGCATTGCGTATTGCCACCGCCTAATAGCAGGCCGCGTGTCTTAAATGGATAAAATGTATATTGGTTGTAACAATTGATGGGTGTATCACCATTATTATTGAGGATAATGCTGTTACGTATTTGTGTGTCGCTGAAGCTGTAGAGTCCTGCTCCGGGGTTGTTGTCGACTATGCTGCTGTTAATCAGCGTAAGTGTTTCCTCATTTTGCAATGCGCCAGCCAAGCCAGAGCTTTCTGTGCGATTTTTGCTAATAGTAATATTGCTTAGATTTGCGGTGCCTGCGTTGTAAATTGCCATGCCTCCATCTTTGGTACTATTGCCAATAAAAACTGACCGACCGACATCGGTGATTCCATGGTTATAAATAGCACCACCCAAACCATAGGGTCCATCGGTTGTAGCGCGATTACTGCGGAATGCAGAGTCACGGATCGTCATGGTTTTGAAATTATAAATAGCGCCACCGAAAGCATAGTCATATTCACCAGGCCCAGCGGCAGTGGTGTTATTGATAAATTCGGTGCGCTGTATTGTTAGTGTGCCCCAGTTGGCAATGGCGCCGCCGTAGTTTCTATGCCAATAAGATATGGCAAGATTATTTTTCAATAGGCAATTTTCAATTTTCACTGAGCCGCTATTTGAAATGGACCCGCCATGGAATGAAGTAAAACCATTAATTAATTGCAGATGCTTCAGCGTCAAACTGCTATTTTGATAAACAGTAAAATGCCTGCTTAGTTCACCGGCATTGATAACAGTGGATCCATCTTTTTTTCCGGTAATGGTGATGTCATTGCGTATATCCAAATCGCCAATGCTGTTGCTGGTATCCAAATCAATATCGTCATCTGCTTCGCTGGGAGACGGAATGGTTAATTCATAAGTTCCCGACGAAAGTTTAATAAAATGGTTGCCACTGTTTTGGTTTGCCGTTTCGATTGCTTCGCGCAATGAACAGTCACTGTCGCAAATTCCGTCAAATGAATCGATTGTTTTAGTAACAATAAATTCCGTTGCTGCACTATCCAGGGATGCAGCAGCGATTAGTGTGGTAAATGCGGCGGAAAGTGTGGTGGAAAATAAATTAATATTATTTTTTCGAAATTGCATTGTCGATTCCTTTGCTTGGTGGTTGTGACTAGGGAAAAGTCAATCGCTGGTTTGGTATTCGAACGAACCTAGATCACAACCGGGAACACCATCGGCATTCCCATCGACAGGTCTTGGTTGCCAGCGTTGATCATGGGCGCTGCATGAACCTATTCCTGCATCAATGGCGGGGCTGTTTGGTCGCAGTGCGTGTGTTTCCATGTGATAATTATTTTTTGCTAAAGGGGAGAGCACCTGGGTGAAAGTATTTTCGTCCTCCACATAGATCTCACCAGTGCATTCGGTATTGCCTTCTCCGAGTAGTAAGCCGCGCGTAGTTAATTTATTGCTTGCGCCCAGGTGATCACAGTTATTTGGTGCAGGGCTGCTACTCGCCGGGGTTGGGGTATCATAGTTATTTAAAATAATGCTGTTGCGAATAAGTGTCTCGCTCGTTGTCTGCACGCCGGCCCCGCCGTGATTGTTCACTATAGTGCTATTGATGATGGATATTTTTCCGATGGATTCCAGCGCGCCCATGCGATAGGGGTTGTTGCCCGAGTTATCGCTAACGGTGATATTGCTCAATTTCATGTCGTACATAGAAAAAATCGCCATGCCGCCGCCAGTCGTTTTATTTCCGATAAATATCGAGCGGGCAATATCGGCCTTGTTGGTGCTGCTTATCGCTCCTCCGTGACCGTAAAGTGGAGCAGAGATCGCCTGGTTGGCCCGAAAGACTGTGTCGCGCACCAGCAAGTTACCACTGTTATAAATTGCACCGCCTGTTGAATCTTTGGCGTTGGTGGAATTCACTGAGTTGTTGATAAACTCACTGCGCTGAATGCGGGCGTTCGCATAGTTGGCGATGGCACCACCATCGACTCGGTAGAGTGCTGAATCGACACTGTTGTTTTTAAATATGCAGTGCTCAATAACCAGCGTTGCCAGGTTCATAATGGAACCGCCTTGATTGGCGTTTTTTCCATTAATAAGGGTTAAATTTTTCAGTGTAACAGTGGCTTTGGGTAATGCGGTGAAGTGGCGATCGAGCTGGGTGGCATTGATCACTGTTGTGCCTGTGTCTGTGCCTTTAATAAATATTTGTCCTTTAATATCCAGATCGCCATTGCGTGCTTCATCTTCAGGCAGTTGCTCGCCGTTGATGTTATAGGGTGGCGGCAATGTCAGTTGGTATTCACCTTCGTCCAGAATAATGTAATGCGCACCGGGTGTTCTATTGGCCTGCCATATAGCTTCCCTGAGTGAGCAATCTGTATTGCATCTTCCGTCGAACGAGTCCGTAGTTTTGGTGACCCGAATTGTGTCGGCGAACGCACTGCCGCTGTATAAATAAAGTGGTAGTAGTGAAATCGTTAGGTTGAGAAAAATAAGCTTAATGGAAGTTTTCATTCTGAGGTCCTTATCTATTGTTTGCTTATTTACTCTGCCATCTGCATTTCAATTGGGCCTAAGTCACACGCGGCGATACCATCTGCGTTGCCATCGATTGGTCGTGGCAGCCAACGCTGGTCATGCAAGCTGCACGAGCCCACTGCAGCATCTATTGCCGGGCTATTAGGTAATAACGCATAGGACTCTAACTCATAATTATTTTGCGCCAAGGGCGCGACTATTTCGCTGTAAGCTGTGGAGTCGTCTGCGTGTATTTCACCGGTGCATTTGGTGTTGCCGTTGCCAAGTAAGAGACCTTTAGTTTTGAAAAGCGATGAAGGAGCGTAGTTGACGCAGTTTTTATAGTCCTCATATTCAGTGCTAAATTCACTACTGTATTTATTGTCGATGATAATACTGTTGCGAATGCTGACCGCGCCATAATTCAGTAGGCCTGAACCAAAAATGCTACCAAGAATGGACGTGTGTATGAGAGTCAGTGTGCCTGATGTCGTATTTTGTACTGCGCCGAAATAATAGATA
This sequence comes from Cellvibrio sp. KY-GH-1, assembly GCF_008806975.1. Taxonomy (NCBI): domain Bacteria; kingdom Pseudomonadati; phylum Pseudomonadota; class Gammaproteobacteria; order Cellvibrionales; family Cellvibrionaceae; genus Cellvibrio; species Cellvibrio sp. KY-GH-1. The sequence goes on along the minus strand of NZ_CP031728.1, from coordinate 3,014,961 downwards.
TCTTCACCGGTGCTATCACTTACTGTGGCGTTGCTGACCGACATCTGGCCCCGATTGTAAAGTGCCATACCTCCCCCCGCCGCCGCATTTTTTATAAAAATTGATCGGCCTATATCGGCGATGCCATCATTGTAAATCGCGCCACCCTGACTGGTGACGTCATCCGTTGTTGCGCGGTTCTGGCGAAATGCGCTATCGCGTATATATGCCTTACCCGAATTAAAAATTGCACCACCCATCGCTGATCCTGAATCACCAAATGACGCTACATTGCGACTAAAGCTACTGCGTCGAATTTCCATTTCATTAAAATTTGCAATGGCGCCGCCGCCGCCGCCCATCCACGCGCTCGCAAAATTGCGGTCCATGACAACCTGCTGAAGATACAGCGAGCCGCGATTCAATATCGCGCCTCCGAACGTGGAGCAACGTCCACCGGTGAGCGCAACGTTCCTCAAAGATAGCGTTGCGTTGTTAGTTACAGAGAAGTGTCGATCTTTGAAGTTGGCATTGATGACGGTTGAACCGGTTTTGGAGCCTGTGATAGTGATTGACTGACGCACTTCAATATCGCCGATGCTTATATCATCCTCTTCAAAAGTTATTCCTTCTTCATCGCGTGGTGCGGGAATAGAGTAAACATACGTCAGTGGTTCGAGTTTAATGTTATGTTCACCGGGTATTTGATTGGCTGCGTGCACTGCTTCGCGCAGTGAACAGTCAGTGTCGCAAGTGCCATCAAACGAATCGGTTGTTTTGGTTACGACAAATTGTGCTGCGAGTGTGTCTGTACTGGCGCAGATTGCAAATACAGCGCAGCAACTGGTCAGCAAATGACGAGAAAAAAATATCGCAGTGCGCATGTTTAACTCCTTTAAGTTTATGAAATGGAAAGCATTTAATCGTTGGCTTGACGTTCGTATGCCCCCAGGTCGCAATTCGCAACGCTGTTGTGGTCGCCATCAATAGGTCGGGGTTGCCGGCGTTGGTCAAAAGTACTGCAAGAACCAATACCCGCATCTACTGCGGGGCTCAGTCGCAGAAGTGCGTGTGTTTCCAGCGCGGCATTATTTGCCGCCAAAGGTGCAAGTACGCGTGAGTAGATTTCCGAATCTTGAATATGCAATTCGCCAGCGCACAAATTATTGCCGCTACCTAATAACAGGCCGCGCGTAATTAATTGGTTATTGTTATTTATGCAATTGCTGGCGTTGTGTACGGAAGTGTCACTGCTATTGTTGAGGATAATGCTATTGCGAATAGCGCCGTCACCCAGATTATAAAAGCCACTACCAAGGGTGTTGCTTACAATGCTGGTGTGAATGAGTGAGAGCTTGCCGATATTGTGCACTGCGCCGTTGGTGGAATTGCCATCTCCCTGGTTGCCACTAATAGTGCTGTTGGCGACTGTTAAATTGCGCGAGTTGTAAATCGCCATCCCACCGGTTTCGGTACGGTTTTCAGTAAACAAAGATCGCGCTATATCAGCGTTATATTGATTGTGCAGCGCGCCGCCGTAACTTTCATCTACAGCGGATACTGTTTTGTTACGACGAAAACTGCTATCGCGCATAGAGAGATAACCTGCGTTATGCAATGCGCCGCCGATAGCTTTTAAATGGTTGTGTGCAATGGCTAGGTTGTCAGTAAACTCTGTGCGTTTTATCGTGAGTCGTTGTTGGTTGTTGATGGCACCACCCGTGGCATCGTTGAATAAAGCTTCGGCAGTGTTATCGGAAAATTGGCAATCCACGATGTTCAGCGTGGAGAGATTCATAATGGAGCCACCCTGCATCTGGGTCATGCCGTTGACCAAACGAAGATTTTTTAACGTAACATCGGCACCGAATGCCACTGTGAAATGCCGATCCAGTTGTTGCGCATCGATAGTAGTTTGCCCTTGTGTTGATCCATAAATTGTCACTTTACCCCAGATATCTATATCGCCATTTTGGTTGTCATCTTCCACGCCGGCTTCATTTTCTTCGCTATCACGGGGTGTGATCAGCGATATCTGGTAAATTCCGGTATCTAAAATAATGCTATGGCTAAGGTCTTTATGGCTATTTACGTAATTAATTGCTTCGCGCAGTGAGCAATCGCTATCGCAAATACCATCTTGCGAATCTATTTTTTTAGTGACATGGATTGTTTTGGCAATGGCAGGTGATGTGGCACAGAGTAATAATGCTGATAATAGCCGTGGCAGGCATTGCGAAATCGTTTTGACAAAGACGCGGTTGGCGAGCAAAGTTTTCATCATTACTTCCCTTAAATGTTGCGCTTGGGTTGCACAAGTGACCGTGGCAAAGCGAAAGCCGCTTTAGTATGGGCAAGGGTTGTGAATTGTGAATCGCGGATGAAGATGGAATTGCGAAAGTTTGAAGCTTGACGCAGAGACAGTGCGGGCCTGTTCCTATAGTAGTGAGGTACGGTTCAATATGGCGCTAAAAGCTTAATACCTATAAAAACAAAACGCCTGCAAAAGCAGGCGTTGTTGGCGGGAACGAATCAGCGTTTAGAATTTTACGCTATTTGAATCCTCTCCAAACCAGCGCGGCTTTTCATCGCCGCGCGCATACTCGACAGTGAAGCCGGAATTGCCGTACCCCTGGAAATAGGAGACATGTACTTGGTGCTCTCCTTCTGCAAGGTGGATCAGGCAAGGCTGTACGCTGAAAGGGCGATCGCCAAGGTGTTCACAAATAAGTTTGCCATCAATGCTCAAGGAAAAACCGTCATCACTGCCTACCATAAAGCGATAGGTGTCCGAATTTTTCACGGTGATTTTATGGTCAACATCGACAAAAAAATCATCTGAATAATTGGCTACATTTCCCAGCTTGGGGTGACCGAACCGGCTTTTATGTTCCAGGTCCAATACGTCCACCCAGACTTCGCTGGTGTTTTCTATATCGCGTTGCTGGTAAATATTGGCGATACTCACGCGATTTTTACTGATTACCAGTTTAACAACGTGGTCCACAGTGACGGGAACGATTCGGTAGACGATAAGCAGGCTCACAAATAGGAGTGCAAATGAGAACAGCCAGTTTTTAGTTAAGTAGGATTGAATGTTCATAATTATTATCTCACCACCTGCAGTTTCCAGAAATCGAACCAGTTGCGCATTTCAAATTGATCTTCGGTTAGGCCGAAGCTGTAAGTGAACGGCGAGAAGAAAGCAAAAATTGCAATCACCAGCGCTGCAAATAGGACTGTATTGATAATTGTGTGTTTGTTATTGGCAATAACTTCATCGCGATAAATATAGGTGTAAATCAGCGAGAGATTTATCGCTCCGAAAATCAGCGCAATAAAATAGTGGTAGAGGTACATCACCCGCTCAATTTGCAGGATGGTCACCATATAGGCGAGATAGAGTCCAGTGAAGGCGCAAATCCAATAAAAGAGTTTTTCATCCTTCACTGGGTTGTTGTATACGTAGCGGCTGATGATTAATCCGATAGACAAAATTAATCCGCCCACCACAGAGAACCACACAATCGGATTACCAATTAGGTATTTGTATTTAACAATTACCTTACCGTCTTCCACGTTTCTGTCCCAACGGTAACTGATAGTTTTTTTGCTCAGTGGCCAGCCCAGCGCGTAGCTGCCGTTTTCGTCCGGTTTACACACATCCAGGCGTGGCACCCCGTCTGCGTATTCACTCATGTATTTCCAGTTATCACGTAAGCCCAACTGAAAGGTCTTAAATGACCAGGTGTCTCCCATTCGGATTTGATTTAAATACTCCGGCGATGCTTTATAGGTTTTGTTGGCTACCACTTTAGTGCCCATACCTATGTGTATATAAAATACTGCCAGTATGCACAACACAACGGGGATTACCGCAGAAGGCACAGTTGTTACCAAGCGTTTTAGTAGTGCGCGCCAATCCCAAATTTTAATTTGTGGCCATTGTTCAACAATATAAAGCATCGCAAACAGCAACAGTAAAATGGCGGCGGTAACTTTGACCATTATTCCCAAGCCAATCCATATACCAATGATAACGTAGTCTGATAAGCGTACGGCGCGCTGGTAATGAATAAATTGAGTTGCTGCGCGGACAAAAAAGTACACGGCACCGAGAACAAAAAATAGTTGAATACCATCGAGGTGTGCAGCGCGAGAATGAATCACCAACGCGTTATCGAAAATTACCAACGACGTAAACGCGGCAGCAAGCCACATCCGTTGGGTGATACAGTTGATAATTCCGTAAAAAAACACTACCGAAAAGGCCATCATTACCACCGACGGCCAGCGATATCCTTTGTAGGTCATCGTGGGTGGTGCTGCATCGCCAGTTAAATAATCCGTTTCTAACAGTGCCTGCTTGTTAATGCCCTCATTATCGCCAAATAAAACTTCACCAACGGCCATCAGCATTTTGCCGAGCGGCGGATGAGGCTCCATATACATCATGCCATCGATGTGTTTTTGCGCATTGGGCACGTGGTAGTTTTCGTCCCAAAACATCGCCTGAGGTGTGCCGTAGTAGGGAAAATAAATGCTGTATGAGACCAGCAAAATGACGATTGGATAAATAAATCGCGCGTAGGTCTTAAAGAATGTTTTCATAATCTTGTTATTAAATGTAGGTTTTTGTCAGGGGTTATTTTTTGCGAATGCCTTTACCAGTAGCGGCCCAATAAAGCCCGCCATAAATATGTTCCAGGAACATTTTATCGCTGTAGGTTGCGGGTAAATGGCCCAGTGCGGTATAGAAGGCGCGACCGCCATCGTAGTTGTGATACCAGGCAATGGGGTGGAACTTGCCCATCCCTTGTCCTTTTTTGGTTCCCCAATCTACTGTTGGATTAAAGGTTTGCTCATCAACTGCCAAAATGTAATTCAAACCCTTAATGCGTTCTGCACCGAATTCGTACCATTCATCGGTCCATAAAAAACGTTCTGGCATGCGCTCAACGCCGGGGAATTTCTGGTTGAGTACTTCCAGTTCGGCAGTTTGGATTTCCGGATGAATATGGAACGTGCGGCCTACCATTTTGGTGTACCAATCCCAGTCGTATTCAGTATCGGAGGCGCTGTGCACGCCCACGAAGCCTTTGCCGGAGCGAATAAAGCGCTCCATGGCGGCTTGCTGTTCATCGTTGAGAATATCGCCGGTTGTCATCAGGAAGATGACGGCCTGATATTTTTTTAATTTTTCATCGTTAAAAATACTGGCGTCTTCGTGCCAATCCACCGCAAAGTGGTGGCGCACCGCCAGTTTGCGCACCGCGTCTACACCTTCGTTGATGGCTTCATGGTGCCAGCCATTGGTTTTGGTAAACAGTAAAACGTTGAACTGTTGGGCGCTGGCGCTTAGGCTTGCGAGTAGGAAACTGCTGGATAGTACAAGGGATAGGGCGAATCGTTTAAGCATAACTTTACCTCGCGAGTATGTTGTTATTGTTGTCCCTGTCTTCTTTTTATTTTTATAAAACCGGCGCCATCATAAGCGATTCAGATTTATAGGCAATAAAAAAGGCACCCGAGGTGCCCTTTTTTAATCTGCTGTTCTGGCGATGTGAACTAGATGGTGCGGCGGCGAGCAAGTGTCAGCCCGAGCAACCCCATCGCTAATAAGAGTGCTGTACCTGGCTCAGGAATCTTGACCGGGCGCTCAACAACCACCCCTTTGAGTTTGTAGTAGTCGTTGCCTTTGGATTTGTCGACGTTTGGACCAGTAAACGCATTGCCAAAGTTGCTGTTGTAGGCGCCAACCAACCAGTATTGAGATGTTATGCCACCTGCATTGACAGCGCCGTTATTTGGGCCGTTATCGACGTTGTAATAGTTGCCCACCAATTGCCAACCGTTGCCAATCAAATCCTGCCATTTTTTTCCCAGTAATGAGCTGTTGTCGAAGCTGGTACCGTTAAACGCAAGAATAGATATGTCGGTATCTGTTTGATACCAGCCGATATCAAGAGCAGTCAGTTTCACCATTTCATCGAAAGAGAGCAGGTGCATATCGTAGTCGCCCGCCTCATTGTCAACCGCGTGGTTGGGAGTGTCGGTTTTTTCAACGCCTAAACCATCCCATTTGCCAACATAGTCCTGCTCAATCGCTTCGTTCAAGCTAGTGGTAGTGGTAGTTTTCCACTCTTTACACGCGCCTTTACGGTCGTATTTCTTACAGGTTTTTGTGGTGGTGGTTTTAATACCGTAAGACCAGCCGGTAACTGCCAAGCCAAGATCTTCTTCTTCGTAGTTGTATTGCATCGCATAGGTGCTGCTGTAAATACCGCTGCGAGAGTCCGGGGAAGTAAGATTGAACGTTATTGGCGTCGCATTCGCGGTGCTAATAAATCCAAAAGCAATCGCAAGCCCTGCGAGAGCGAGTTTTAGTGAGTGCATAGAGCTAAGTCCATTAAGTTGATTGAGTGGGTTATCGTTGTTTGGTATTTGCACAATTAGCAATTTTCGCGCCATATGGCGTAAGTTATTGGTTTTTTGTGTGATGCAGTTCTCATGTTTTTGAGTGTTGGTTTTCCGGTGTAAACTTTGTCGACTCTAAATGCTGGCGTGTGAAGCCGCCCCTCAGAGGTCACTGATAGATTTTGATGGCCTTCGGCATTGATGGGATGGCTTGCTCGGAATGACTTTGCTTTCCCGGATGGATAACTGGCAGGTTGCAATCAGAGCAAGTCTCTGCAGGGAAAGTGCTTAGGGGGCTTGGGCAATTGTTATAGTGCTCAGCTAACCTTGTTTTTTTGCCTTATTGCCGGGATCGGGTCACACTGGTTGCGGACTTTTTTATCGGGTTGTTTGTGCGTTTATGACTCTCACAGAATTGCGTTACATGGTTATTCTCGCTGAAGAGCAGCACTTTGGTCGCACGGCCGAGCGCTGCCACGTAAGTCAGCCTACCTTGAGCGTGGCGGTAAAAAAGCTGGAAGAGGAGTTGGGGGTAGAGTTATTTGAGCGCACCAAAACCGGCGTAAAGCCTACGGTGATGGGTGAACGTATTGTGAGGCAAGCGAAAGCACTATTAGCCGGAACTGAGGCTATTAAGACGCTGGCTGAGGCGGGAAAGGATCAACTGGGTAGCCCGCTGGCGTTGGGTACGATTTTTACGATGGGCCCTTACTTACTGCCGCAATTAATTCCCCATCTTCAAAAGCAGGTTCCTGGTATGCCGTTGCTGGTGCAGGAGGATTACACCGAAAACTTGCGCAGAAAATTGCGTGACGGGGTTCTGGATGTGATTCTGGTTTCTTTGCCGTTCAGTGAATCTGACGTTGTCACCCAGGAGTTATTCGATGAGCCGCTGGTGCTTATCATGCCCAGAAATCACAGTCTTGCGCACAAAGCAGAAATTACCCTTGCAGATATCCAGCCGCAGCAACTTTTATTGATGGGGCAGGGGCATTGCTTGCGTGAGCAGGTGCTGGCGTTGTGTCCGGCCTTGCGTGCAGCTTTGCAAAGTGGTGAGGTAGTGCTGCGTGCAGAGGGCAACAGCCTGGAAACACTTCGCTATATGGTGGCTGCCGGGTTAGGCTTGAGTATATTGCCGCGCTCGGCAGCGGAAGCCAGTCTGTGTCTCGCCAATCGTTTGGTGGCGCGGCCGCTGGCGATTCCGGGTGGTCAGCGGCGCCTGGCACTCGCCTGGAGGGCTAGCTTTCCTCGTCACAAGGCGATCGATGTGTTGCGCAAAGCGATACAGACTTGCAGTGGTGCCTATTGGAGTTTTACGACCGAGCCGGAAGAAAGCGAGCAAACTATGTTGTCGTTTCGCTAGCTAGGTGTTGAGTGGTTTTCGTGCGAATAATGTTAAATGCGTGTGGGCAAAATGATTTATGACGGCCAGTATTAATCCCCTCAAAAAAATTGTCATTCTCGGTGGAGGAACCTCGGGGTGGATCGCTGCGTCCATGCTTGCCGCGCATTTAAAACTTGGCTCTTGTGAAATTGAGTTGGTGGAGTCTGATGATATTGGTTCCATTGGCGTGGGGGAATCAACAATTCCTCCCGTGGTGCGCCTGGTTACCAGCTTGGGAATAGATGAAGAAGAATTTATTCGCGAAACCCAGGCGTGCTACAAGCTAGGTATTAAATTTGTCGATTGGCGAGCAAAAAACCAATCCTATTTTCATCCCTATGGTGCTTTGGGCAAACGTATTGGTTCGCAGGATTTTTATCAATGCTGGCTGAAAGCAACCAAAGAGGGTGATGCATACGACCTGCAAGATTTTTCACCTTGTGCCGTCATGGCAGCGCAAGAAAAGTTTTTTCTCCCCTCTCAGGCGATGAATACGCCCATTGGTGGTGCAGGATATGCTGTGCATCTGGATGCGAAATTGGTGGCTGCTTTTTTGCGGCGTTACGCCGAAGCGCGCGGCGTGGTCCGAAGTGAAGGCAATTGCGTGAATGTGTTGCGCAAGGAGAATGGATTTATTGATGCCATTGAATTGGCCGGCGGGCGCAAAATCCACGGGGATTTTTTTATTGATTGCTCAGGCTTTAAAGCCTTACTGATAGAAAAAGCCATGGAAGTTGCGTTTGAAGATTGGTCGCACTATTTGCCGTGTGATCGTGCATATGTGGTGAAAACAGAAAAAGCCGGTTCGCGCATGCCTTATACCACCGCAACTGCGCGCAAATCCGGGTGGGGCTGGCGGATTCCGTTGCGCAATGGCACGGGGCATGGCTATGTTTATTCGAGTCGTTTTTGCACTGATGCAGAAGCTAAAACAATCTTGCTAAAAAATCTGGATGCACCGCGCATTAATGATCCGCGTGTCATCAGTTTTAATACCGGAAGGCGCAAAGAGTTCTGGAAAGATAACTGCCTTGCGTTGGGTTTGTCCGGTGGTTTTATTGAACCTCTGGAATCCACGGCCATTCATTTAATTGCGCGCGGCATGGATTTCTTTTTGCGTTTTTTCCCTGATGCAGAGTGTGAGCGCAGTTTGCAGCGCGAATATAATCGCCGTATGGCGGCAGACTATGAAGAGGTGCGCGATTTTATTGTGTTGCACTATTGTGCGACCGAGCGCGAGGACAGTGACTTTTGGCGCTGGTGCAAAACCATGGAGCTGCCAAGTTCCTTGCAAGAGCGTATCGAATTGTTTCGCGGGCATGGAATTTTGCGTGAAGATAATGATGAGTTATTTCGCGCGGCTAGCTGGCAATCGGTGTTTGAAGGGATGGGGATTCGCCCGCAAAAATATAATCCACGAATAGATAATCTGGATTACCAGCAAATTAGCGAGACGTTAAAGCTTGCGCGCTCGGCAATTTTTAATATGGTTAAAAGTTTGCCCAGTCATGACGAATATCTGGCTGAGCATTATGGTCTTGAACTTGATTCGCAGGGGCGTAAATCCGGCAACTAATATCTGTCTGGCAAATAAAATAGTTGCCCACGCACCGCCAGGCTACTCGCCTACTGCCAAATAGTGTCCATTCAAATAGCTGCCGCCTTCTACCTGCGCAATACTGTGTGAGGGATAAACTTCGCTTAGGTGCAGGCGCGTTTCGCGTTTAACCAGTCGCGTTTCATTGGTTTGATATTCGGTGTTGGAGCCAACCACTATAACCTGGTACAGGCTTAGTGTATCGCCAGCATGCAAACCATTGTTTGCGCCGCCGTGCAATAAAATCTGTGCCTGTCCTGGTTGCGAGTCAACGCTGGCCATAAATGGCTGGCAATCGATAACCTGAGTGACTTCCTTACTGATTTTTTTAGTCAGGGCTGTTACTTTTTTACCATAAGGTGTTTTGTAAAAAGCCGGCGAATCAAACCCGATGGGTTTGCGCGTATTCCAAATACCTGATGTCGAAAAATGTTTGTTAAATAACAACTCCCCGGTAAATCCATCGCGCAATTGCACAGAAAGGTTCAAAACCCGGGTGCGTTTATCAAACATTTTTATGTGGGTGAGGTCGTGAAATGCATTCGCGGTCTGGCGATAAAGGTTGGGGTTGTACGTGGTGTCGGGCGCCGTCATGCTCATGTCTTCAATAGTGCCGCTCAGCACAAATTGGGTGCGTGCTTGCCGTGCAACTTTTTGTGCTTGTTGTTTCAGCTGGGTTTCGTTCAGCGTTGCAGAGGCAAAACCGGTCAGCAAAACCCCGGGGCTGATACTTTGGTAATTATCATTTAACTGCGCGCGAATCAGTCCGGGCACTTCAGCTTCCGCGGCAAACAAATTGCCCGCATTGGCGGTGTGGGGCGAGTTGCGCAAAAAGCGAGTGATGACCAATGATTTTTGCAGGTTGGTGTGGTTGCCACTTTGGTCCGGGCAGAGGTTGCCGCTCAGGTATTGAGTCGATGGCTTCGGTGCGACGTCTGTTGGCTGTGCGACTGATTGCGCGTCGTTTTCCGGCAGATCCGCAGTGCCGACGGTAACGTTGTTTGATGTACTGGACTCGGTAGGGGCGGGTGTTGGTTTATAGGCAATATCATCCGGCCCAATAGATGGGCCAGCAATACAGGTAATACTAATCAGCGATGAACTGAATCCCATGCTCAGGGTCAACAGCAGGTGGTTGAAACGCCTACTTGCAATCTGCAATGTTGATGAGTGTGAATCCATGGCAGGCTCCAGTCGTGAGCAGGTATAGTGCGGGAAACAGGTAATACCTTTTTGTCGGCTGTTTCGGCGGTTTCTTTAATTTGTCATTCCTCTCCGCCATTGGTGTTGGGTTTTATCGATAGGGCTGTGACCAGCAATGCACGGCCATTGAGCTTTAATAAGGCGGATTAGCTGCATGAAGAAAATTTTTGTTCTAATGCCTTTAGTGGTGTTGATGGTTGTTGGGTGCGGCACCAGCGGGCGCAGTTATGTTGAGACTGAAATGGTGGAGACGCTGGAGGTGGAGCTATTGCCTAACACCAGCAAAATGTTTACTTATCGTTTGCGCTGGCCAGAAGATCATATTCCCAGTCACATCCGGGTTGAGCGCGGCGGGGGCGATCCCCGGCGCGAGTTCGAACGCGGCGGGGTAGATGTGGGTCGCGGGACTTATGAGCGACTGCTGGAAAATACCGCCTTTGTTGTGGAGCGCGCCGGATACTGTCGTGAAGGGTTCTTTGAATTGGATCGCAGCATATCGCGCTATCACCTGTGGGTGCGCGGTGAGTGCAAAGATGGTGCAACGGCCGAGGATCAAAAGGTTTTTGGCGTGAAGCAAACCCTGGGGCCTGAGCGCTGGAAGGAGAGGTGATCAGGCTTTATGCGGTTGCGTCTGTTTTTGCCCCCGATTGACTCTTCAATCAACAATTAGCTCACCGCTGCTTGTCTTGCTAATGCCCCTCCAAGCGGGTAATATCCTGCGCCCATTTGCCTAGCCTCTGGATACCAGGGGCTTTTTTGTCTGGGATGTGATTTGGCGCGGCTTTCGCATGAGCAACGCTTCGCCTTACTTGCAGCTCACATCCTGTGATAGTGATTTTTGTTGAGAATCAGCCTATGACCACTGGCCTCTACCAGATAGACGAGTTCAAAGATAACTGCGGTTTTGGTTTGATCGCCCATTTAAAGGGCAAAACCAGCCATCGTCTGCTCAAAACAGCAATCGAAGCTCTGACCTGTATGACCCATCGCGGTGGTATCAACGCGGACGGTAAAACCGGTGACGGTTGCGGTCTGCTGATTCAAAAACCGGACAGCTTCCTGCGCGCGGTGGCTAAAGAAGCCTGTGGTGCAGAACTGACTGCTATATATGGCGTAGGCTCCATCATGCTCAGTCGCGATGCGGCGGTTGCTGAGTCTCAGCGTGCAATTCTGTCCGAAGAGCTGACCAAGCAAGGTTTGGTTGTTGCCGGTTGGCGTTTGATTCCAACTGATCCAGAGTGCTTGGGCCCTATCGCCCTGAAATCTCTGCCGACGTTTAATCATGTTTTTGTAAACAATACTGACTTGTCGCTTGAGCAGGTCAACTCCAAGCTATTTGTTGCGCGCCGTAAGGCTGAGATCCGTTTGGCGGGCGATAAGAGCTTTTATGTGGCGAGCCTGAGTACAGGAATCCTTTCTTATAAAGGTTTGATGATGCCGGTAGATTTGCCGCGCTTCTTCTCGGATCTGGCTGACGAGCGTCTGGAAACTGCGATCTGCGTATTCCACCAGCGCTTCTCCACCAACACCATGCCGGTATGGCCTTTGGCCCAGCCGTTCCGTATGTTGGCGCACAACGGCGAGATCAACACCATTGTGGGTAACCGCAATTGGTCTGTTGCCCGTACACCAAAATTCATCACTCCTTTGTTGCCTGAGTTGCAAGAGCTCAAGCCGCTCGTAAACCGTACCGGTTCTGACTCGTCCAGTTTGGACAACATGCTGGAGATTCTTACCCTTGGTGGTATGGAGTTGCATCGCGCCATTCGCATGCTGGTGCCGCCGGCATGGCAGAACGTGGAGAACATGGATCCGGATCTGCGCGCGTTCTATGAATACAACTCCATGCATATTGAGCCTTGGGATGGCCCTGCTGGCTTGGTAATTACCGATGGGCGCTATGCGGTATGTACCCTTGATCGCAATGGCTTGCGTCCCTCGCGTTGGGTTATCACCAAAGACGATATGATCACCGTGGCCTCGGAGGTGGGCGTGTATGCCTATGATCCGGCGGACGTGGTTGCCAAAGGTCGCCTTGGCCCGGGCCAGATTATGTCGATCGATACCTTGAACGGCACTTTGCACAACACTCAGGATATCGACAACCAGCTCAAGTCGAGCAAACCTTACAAACAATGGTTGAAAGAGCGTGCGTTGCGCGTTGAATCGACCCTCAACACCGACGCCAAAGAAAATGGTCTGGAAGGTATTGAGCTTAAAGCCAATATGAAAATGTTCCAGGTCAGCTTTGAAGAGCGCGACCAATTGTTGCGCCCTTTGGCTGAAGGTGGTCAGGAAGCTGTTGGTTCCATGGGTGATGATACCCCGATGGCTGTGCTTTCACGTCAGCAGCGTTCGCTGTACGACTATTTCCGTCAGCAATTTGCGCAGGTAACCAATCCGCCCATCGACCCTTTGCGTGAAGCGATTGTTATGTCGCTGGAGACTTGCCTTGGTCGTGAGCTGTCCGTTTATGAAGAACAAGCTGATCATGCGGATCGCGTGATCCTCAGCTCGCCAGTGCTGTCGCCGGAAAAATTCCGTGGCTTAATGGCGCTCAAGCGTCCTGGTTACGACCAGCAAAAGTTCTCGCTCTACTACAACCCGAAAACCACCAACCTGAAAGCGGCGTTGAGCAAGCTTTGCGAAGATGTCGCTGCTGCTGTTAAATCTGGCAAGGTGCTGATGGTGTTGAGCGATGCTGGCTTCGCTAAAGGTCAGTTGCCAATCCACGCGCTCTTGGCGGTGGGGGCTGTGCATCAGCATCTCACCAACGTTGGGTTGCGTTGCGATTCGAACCTGATTGTTGAAACCGCCAGTGCGCGCGATCCACATCAGGTTGCGGCCTTGATTGCTTATGGTGCGACTGCTGTTTATCCGTACCTGAGTTACCACGTTCTTAACGATCTGATTGAGACCGGTGAGTTGCTCAGCGATGTGGACTCTGCCTACAAAAACTACCGCAAAGGTATTGATAAAGGCTTGCTGAAAATCCTGTCGAAAATGGGTATTTCCACCATTACTTCATATCGCGGCGCTCAGCTGTTCGAAGCTATTGGTTTGTCTCAAGAGGTTATCAATACTTGCTTTGAAAGTACTCCAAGCCGCATCGGTGGTGCGCGTTTTGAAGAGCTGGAAGCGGACCAGAAAATTATTGCCCAAACTGCTTGGCTGGATCGCAAGCCGATTATCCAGGGCGGATTGCTCAAGTACGTACATGGTTCTGAATACCATGCGTACAACCCGGATGTAGTGCAAACCCTGCAGAAAGCTGTACAGAGTGGTAACTATGCCTTGTGGCGCAACTATGCCGATATAGTGAACAAACGTCCGGTAGCAATGTTGCGTGACTTGCTCGCAATTCGTGAAGATGCGTGCAAGCCGGTTCCACTGTCTGAAGTTGAGCCGATCGAAAGCGTGATCAAGCGTTTCGACTCGGCCGGTATGTCGCTCGGCGCTCTGTCGCCTGAAGCGCATGAGGCCCTGGCTGAAGCCATGAACCGGTTGGGCGGTCGCTCCAACTCCGGCGAGGGTGGTGAAGATCCGGCGCGTTACGGCACTATCAAGACTTCCAAAATCAAGCAAGTGGCGTCTGGCCGTTTCGGCGTGACGCCCGCTTATCTGGTAAACGCCGAAGTGCTCCAAATTAAAGTCGCCCAGGGTGCTAAGCCGGGTGAGGGTGGTCAATTACCCGGTGGTAAAGTGAATGCGTTGATCGCGCGCCTGCGTCACTCGGTTCCCGGCGTGACTCTGATTTCACCACCACCGCACCACGATATCTATTCGATTGAAGATCTGGCGCAGCTGATTTATGACTTGAAACAAGTTAATCCGGATGCGCTGGTATCGGTGAAGCTGGTATCGCGTCCAGGTGTAGGCACTATCGCTGCCGGTGTAGCCAAAGCTTATGCTGACCTGATCACCATTTCCGGTTATGACGGTGGTACGGCAGCGAGCCCCTTGACCTCCATTAAATATGCAGGTTCGCCATGGGAATTGGGGCTGTCCGAGACTCATCAAACCCTGCGTGCCAACGACCTGCGCGATAAAGTTCGCGTACAAACCGACGGTGGTTTGAAAACCGGTCTGGACGTTGTGAAAGCGGCGATGCTCGGCGCGGAAAGCTTCGGCTTTGGTACTGGCCCAATGGTAGCACTCGGCTGTAAATACCTGCGTATTTGCCACCTGAACAACTGTGCGACCGGTGTTGCTACCCAGCAGGACAAGCTGCGTCAGGACCACTACATCGGCACTGTTGAAATGGCGATGAACTTCTTCAAGTTTGTTGCTGAAGAAACCCGTGAGTGGATGGCGCGTTTGGGCGTGCGTAGTCTGGGTGAGTTGGTTGGCCGTGTGGATTTGCTGAAAATCCTCGAAGGTGAAACCAGCAAGCAACAACAACTCGATTTAAGCCCGATCATCTATACCGATGATTACTTGGCAACCAAGCCACAACTGTGTGCAGTGAGCAAGAACGAGCCTTTCGATAAAGGTGAAACTGCCGAAGCGATGGTAAAGGTTCTGTTGCCAACTATTGAAGCTAAAGCCGGTGGCGAGTTTGAGTTCCATATCACCAACTGCGACCGTTCCATCGGTGCGCGTATCAGTGGTGAGATCGCCAAGCGTTATGGCAACCAAGGCATGAATGAAAAGCCGATCAAGCTGAAGCTCACTGGTATCGCGGGTCAAAGCTTCGGCGTTTGGAATGCGGGTGGCCTGGAAATGTACCTGGAAGGTGACGCGAACGACTATGTCGGTAAAGGCATGGCCGGCGGTAAGCTGGTGATTCGTCCACCGCGCACGTCTGAATTCAAGTCCAACAAAACCAGCATCATGGGTAACACCTGTTTGTATGGTGCGACTGGCGGTAAATTGTTTGCAGCAGGTACTGCGGGCGAGCGCTGCGGTGTGCGTAACTCTGGTGCTCATGTAGTTGTCGAAGGTGCGGGCGATCACTGCTGTGAATACATGACCGGCGGTGTGGTAACTGTACTGGGACAAACCGGCGTTAACTTCGGCGCGGGTATGACTGGCGGTTTCGCCTACGTGCTCGACGAAGCCAACGATTTCGTGGATCGTTACAACCATGAATTGGTGGATATCCATCGCATTAACACTGAAGCAGTGGAAGCGCATCGCCACCACTTGCGCACGGTGATCGAAGAGTTTACGCAAGAGACCGAAAGTGCTTGGGGTCAGCACTTGCTTGATAACTTCGATGATTACATCGGCAAGTTCTGGCTGGTTAAACCCAAAGCGGCAGCTATCGGCGGCCTGTTAAACAGTTTCCGCAAGCGCGGCGAATAAGGCGGGGAACCTATCATGACTCGTTTAAGCAATGACTTTCAGTTTCTCGACGTGGGCCGTAAAGACCCCGCCAAGAAAGACCTGGAAACCCGCAGACACAAGTTTGTGGAAATCTACCAGCCATTCGCCAAAGAAGAGGTTGAAGGCCAATCGCACCGCTGTCTTGAGTGCGGTAACCCTTATTGTGAATGGAAATGCCCGGTACACAACTTCATCCCTAACTGGCTGAAGCTGATTTCCGAAGGCAATATTTTTGAAGCTGCAGAGTTGAGCCATCAAACCAACTCGCTGCCGGAAGTGTGTGGCCGTGTATGCCCGCAGGATCGTTTGTGCGAAGGTGCTTGTACGCTGAACGACGGCTTTGGTGCGGTGACTATTGGTAACGCTGAAAAGTACATTACTGATACCGCGTTCGCCATGGGCTGGAAGCCGGATATGTCCAAAGTAGTTTGGACTAACAAGAAAGTGGCCGTTATCGGTGCTGGCCCAGCGGGTATTGGTTGTGCGGACGTACTGGTGCGCAACGGCGTTAAGCCAGTAGTGTTTGACAAGTATCCTGAAATTGGTGGTTTGCTGACCTTCGGTATCCCTGAGTTCAAACTCGAAAAAAGTGTGATGACCCGTCGTCGTAAAATCTTCGAGGAAATGGGTGTGGAGTTCCGCCTCAATACTGAAGTGGGCAAAGACATCGCCATGGAAGATTTATTGCGCGATTACGATGCAGTATTCATGGGTATGGGCACTTACACCTATATGAAAGGCGGCTTCCCCGGTGAGGACCTGCCCGGCGTTTACGATGCGTTGCCGTTCCTGATTTCCAACGTGAACCGCAACCTCGGTTTTGAAAAAAGTCCGGCGGATTTCATCAGTGTTAAAGGCAAGAAAGTGGTAGTCCTCGGTGGTGGTGATACCGCGATGGACTGTAACCGTACCTCAATTCGCCAGGGCGCGAGCAGCGTGAGCTGTGCTTACCGTCGCGACGAAGAAAACATGCCCGGCTCCAAGCGCGAAGTTGCCAACGCCAAAGAAGAGGGTGTGCAATTCCTGTACAACCGTCAGCCAGTCGAAGTGGTTGGTAACGGCAAAGTGGAAGGCGTGAAAGTAGTTACTACCCAATTGGGTGAGCCAGACGCAAAAGGCCGTCGCAGCCCGGTAGTGGTTCCTGGCTCCGAAGAAATCCTGCCCGCAGATGTGGTACTGATTGCCTTCGGTTTCCGCACCAGCCCACAACCCTGGTTCGAAACCAATGGTGTAAAAACCAATGATTGGGGTGGCGTGATTGCACCTGAACAGCAACAGTTCAAGTTCCAGACCAGCAATCCTAAAGTGTTCGCCGGTGGTGATATGGTGCGCGGTTCTGATCTGGTAGTTACTGCCATCTGGGAAGGACGCGAAGCTGCGCAAGGTATTCTGGATTATCTCCAGGTTTGATCAGCATCTCGTCGATTGAATTGACCTTCCTGGTGGCAATAGCTTAGGCTCTGCCGCCGCACAAACCCCGCTATGGCGGGGTTTGTTTTATCTGACTCCCGTTTTTACCGCACAATGCAAGCAAGGCCAAGGCCTGAGGATAAGAGCATGACCCAACTTAAAAATGACCGTTTTCTCCGTGCATTATTAAAGCAACCGGTAGATGTTACTCCTGTTTGGATGATGCGTCAGGCGGGTCGTTATTTGCCTGAATACCGCGCATCGCGCGCGAAAGCGGGCGACTTTATGGGGTTGTGCACTAATCCGGAACTCGCTTGTGAGGTCACCCTGCAGCCGCTGGATCGTTATCCGGGTCTGGATGCGGCGATTCTATTCTCAGACATTCTCACCATACCTGATGCGATGGGTTTGGGGCTGTATTTCGAAACTGGTGAAGGTCCAAAGTTTCACAAAGCGGTGCGTACCGAAGCCGATGTGAGTGCTTTGAGAGTGATCAATCCAGAGCAAGATCTACCTTACGTGGTTAATGCAGTAAAAACCATCCGTCGCGAATTAAACGGACGCGTACCGCTGATTGGTTTTTCCGGCAGCCCCTGGACTCTCGCAACTTATATGATAGAAGGGGGCTCAAGTCGCGATTTCCGTCGCGCCAAGGAAATGCTCTATAACCAACCCCAAGTGATGCATCGTTTGTTGGATGTGTTGGCTGACTCGGTAACGGTTTACTTGAATGCCCAAATCAAGGCAGGCGCCCAGGCTGTGCAGATTTTTGATACCTGGGGCGGTGCCCTGTCCCATGCGGCGTACCAGGAGTTCTCACTGAAATACATGCAGAAAATTGTGGCCGGATTGATCCGCGAAAATGAAGGTCGCGAAGTGCCGGTAATTCTGTTTACCAAAGGCGGCGGCCAATGGCTGGAAGCCATGGCAGCGACCGGTGCAACTGCGCTGGGCTTGGATTGGACCACGGATATCGGCAATGCCCGCGCCCGCGTTGGTGATAAAGTTGCGTTGCAGGGCAATATGGATCCGGGCATCCTCTACGCGTCGCCCGAGCGTATTCGTGCGGAAGTTGGCAGTATTCTTGCCTCTTATGGAAAGGGGTCTGGTCATGTCTTCAACTTGGGCCATGGCATAACCCCGGAAGTCGATCCTGAACATGCGGGCGCATTTATTAATGCAGTGCATGAGTTATCAGGACAGCACCACCTGTAATCTTTTTGTCACCAAGCAGGCTTATTTAGCTACCTTTAATCCGGCAACTCTGGTGTGGCGCGTGTATCTTGATTAAACTCGGCGCCATATCCAAAAATTTTTTAGGAAGATTTGGAAGTTTATTTAGGCAATCAATGGCGGTTTACATCGAACGCCAGGCGATCAGTGCCAGTTATCCCAAGCAATAAAGTCGATAATTAACACCAAATGGTGACGTGGGGAAAAGGCGTGGGCATCAAGCAGGTCAAAGTTGACGTTAATGAGCTAACCATAGGTATGTTTGTGTCCGGGCTGGATCGCCCTTGGTCGCAGACTCCTTTTCCTTTGCAAGGTTTTTATCTGCGTGATCTGGGCGAAATTAATCAGCTCAAAGCTTTGTGCAACTATGTCTATATAGATATCGAAAAAGGTCGCGGTCCCATCGCGGCTAACCTCAAGACGATTGCCCCCGCCGCTAAAAAAACCTCAACCCGTGAGCGAGTTAGCTCATTTACGGAGACTGTTGCTCCTTTGAAAATCCAGCGCGGACTCTATCGCGAAGTGGAGCCCTTGCAGCGCGAAGTAAAAAAAGCGCGCCAGTTACATCAAAAGGTCTATGGCGCGGTTGTAGAGGTTATGGATCAATTGGAGAAAAACCAGTTCGATGGTCTTTCTCTGGGAGAAACAAAGCGCGTTGCCAGTGAGATGGTAGATAGTGTACTGCGCAATCCAGATGCATTTACCTGGCTGTCCCGCGTACAGGAAAAAGACGAATATACCTATAGCCATGCTGTGCGCTCGTCAGTGTGGGCGATTTTATTCGGCCGCCATATTGGGCTGCCCAAGCGCGATCTTGATGTGCTGGCAATGGGAGTGCTGCTCAAGGATGTGGGAAAAGTCCAATTGGATGCTGTACTGCTGGCGAAATCCGAGCGCAGTGCAGATGAGGAAAGTCTATACGAAACTTTTGTTGAGTTAGGTTGTGAGATACTGCGCCAAACACCTGGTGTAGAACCGCGAGTTATCAGTGTGGTGAAAACTCACTGCGAGCGCCTTAATGGTAGTGGTTTCCCGCAAGGCTTGTCTGGCGACAAAATCCCTCTATTGGGAAAGATTGCGGGCATAGTGACCTATTATGATTATGTCACCAATCCGCGCGGCTCGCGTCACCCTATTGCGCCCTCCAAGGCCGTGGGCAAGCTTTATGAGTTACGTAATATCCAGTTCCAGGAAGAGTTGGTGGTGGAGTTTATCCGCGCTATTGGTTTGTACCCGACCGGTACTTTGGTGGAGTTGAGTACTGGTGAAGTGGCGGTGGTGGTCGAGCAAAACTTCGAGCGCCGGTTAAAGCCGCGGGTGATTGTTGTGTTGGATGCGTATAAGCAACCTCTGGATGAATACCTGCTGCTGGACTTGTCAGAAGACGATAAGCGCAAGCAAGAGCTGTTGGATTCTGGAAAAAAATCCCGCTATGAAATTGAAAAAATCGAAATTGCTCGCGACCTTGAACCGGGCAGCTACGATGTGGATATATCCGGTATTCGTGATCACTACCTGATGAAAAATGAAAAGAAAGGCCTAATGGCGCTATTAAGCCGTTTAACTACCCGCAATTCCTGATCCCTCGTTGCTAAGGCGTCATTCCCACGATGACGTCTTAATCGCTCCGCCCTCTGTCATTCACTTGTTACCACAAAAGGTAAAACTAATTGCCTAAGGTTGTATGGGGCAGGGTACAATCGCGGCCTTTACTATTGCCTCAATGGCGCCGGTAAACAAAAAATCTGGTCGATTGGCATCTCCAATCCACTATTAATCCATCGGTAACAACTAAGAGAAGAGAGCAAGCAATGTTTGAATGGTTAGCCAGCCCGGAAGCCTGGGTTGCCCTGGCAACGCTGACGGCCCTGGAAATTGTATTGGGGATCGACAACATTATTTTCATATCGATTCTGGTGGGAAAGCTTCCCGAGCATCAGCGGAAATTTGCCCGGACAGTCGGCCTCGGTTTGGCTATGCTTACCCGCCTGGCATTGTTGTTCTCGCTTGCGTGGGTAATGGGGTTGGTAGATCCCTTATTCCATGTATTTGGGCATCCTGTCTCTGGGCGAGATATTATTTTGATCGGCGGTGGCCTCTTTTTGATTGCCAAAGCAACGCATGAAATTCACGGCAGCCTTGAAGGGGCAATTGAAACTGAGCGCAATGTTGCGGCTCATGGTTTGATGGTTGTACTGGTACAAATTGCGATTCTGGATATCGTGTTCTCATTGGACTCAGTGATTACTGCGGTTGGTTTGGTCAGCCAGGTTCCGATTATGGCGTTGGCAATTATCATCGCAGTCGGTGTTATGCTGTTTGCCGCTAAACCGATTGGCGATTTCGTGGATGACCATCCGACCATTAAAATCCTCGCACTTTCCTTCCTGGTGATTGTTGGTTTCACCTTGATGATCGAAGGTTTTGATGTGCATGTGCCTAAGGGCTACGTCTATTTCGCCATGGCCTTCTCATTGGGTGTGGAGATGATCAATATTAAAATGCGCAAAAATATCGATAAGCCGGTGGAGTTGCGAAAGGACTATCCTGGCGATCAAAAGTCACAAGATTAACAAGTAAGCATTTGTTGAAGAGTAAAAAGCGGGCCCTGTGTGGCCCGTTTTTTATTGGGGGGATTTTTCTGCAATAAAAAAGCCGACACTGCAGGCGGTATCTCCAGAACTAACATTCCCAATCTCGATATAGTTTTGAACGATGCCCCATATCGCGAGCATATTGTTGCCTTTCTGCCTGAACCCTATGCGAATTTCCAGCGCCTTTATGTGGCGCTGCAAGCTTTGGATTATGACTACATACTGATTGTTACACAGGACGCTAAAGGCGTTGTGCAGGAGCCTGCCATCTGCGCTGCCGATGTGCTTTTGTCCCCAATTAAGCCCTAAGTGACGGATGTTAGTGAATTTATTCAAGGCACGGTAGAGTTTGTGAATACACTCAGGTCGCGATTAGGATTTGCCAGTGCTAGTGCTAGTGCTAGTGCTAGTGCTAGTGCTAGTGCTAGTGCTAGTGCTAGTGCTAGTGCTAGTGGCAGGCCGCTCCACTTTATCCGCGTAATGATTAATATGTGGGATAGCACCGGTATCGCTGCCAATGTAACCACCGAAATGCGCAGCAGATTTGATAAGGAGGTTGATGATCAGGTAACGGAGGGTTGAAATTTTGTCGCCTAAAACATAATTCCATCTCTTTTTTATGCTACTTTGCCTGCCACTTAATTTTTGATCATTTTTAAACTCCACTCCTGGATCTCGCTGAAAGGGAAACAACATGGGAACGTTATTCGTCGTCAGGCACCTGCTTGCAGCATTCACTTGCCTTTTTATTTCATTTTTCTCATTTTCTTCGGCCGCATCTATAGATGGTGGGGTCGCATGGCTTAAATCCCAGCAACAGGCTGACGGTCGCTTTGACTCCACTGTCTCGTTAGCGTCGGTCCAGCAAGCGACCGCTGAATCCTTGATTGCACTGAATCAACACAAATCACTTGATGCAGCAATAAAGACTAAGGCGCTGCAGTTTTTACAGGGTGAACCAAGCCAACATTTAGAGGCCAGCGTTAACGCATTGCGGCTGAATAAAGCATTGGCAGCCAATCTTCCTGTTGCCCCGATAACGAACTTCTTGGCTTACAGCGGTGGTTTTGGTGATTATCCTGGATATGACGACTCTGTATTCGCCAGTGCACAGCTATTAGCATCGATTGATGGCTTGGAGGAACTGCACAGTTTTAACGCGGCGAATGCATTAAGCTTTTTGCTTGGAAAGCAGCGCAGCGATAAATCCTGGGCTGAAGAAAGTAATAACCCTTCTTTGATTGTCACTGCCCAAGTGAATAGGGCGCTACAGAAGCACCGGTTAACATTTAATGTTAATGATAAAATTGCATCTTCCATTCAGTATCTTCTTAAGGCTCAAACCCCTACTGGTGGATGGGCGGGTGTGTTGGATACTGCTCAAATATTATTAGCGGTTATACCCGCTTCGTCATCGCCAACAGCTTACGAAAAAGCGCTTCAGTTTTTAACGAAATCCCAACTGGAAAATGGTTCTTGGAATAATGACCCTTACACCACAGCCATTGCGCTGCAGGTGTTATATCTCGTAAAAAACCCACCGATTATTGAAAACAAAGACCTTGGATCTATTTCTGGATTATTAAAAAGTAATGTTACCGGTAAACCCATAGATTCAGCGCGAGTGGATATTTCTGGGCCGAGTGTTCGAACCATAGCATCAAATATAAATGGGTACTTTAATGGCGCAAGCCTTAGCCCAGGGGACTACTTACTTAAAATTACGGCTACCGGTTATCAGCAGGTCGAGTTAAACATAACTCTTGGGAGTGGCGCTCCGCTTGATGTGGGAGTTGTTCAATTAAAAGTATTGAAAGATTCAGGCGTAATAAGTGGTCGTGTGACAGATGGTCAGACGGGGGCGCCTCTTGCGAATGTGGATTTGGTTCTGCTTCGTTTTGGAGGCGGTAAATACCTCACTTCTACTGATGCTGGAGGGTTTTATTCGCAAGAAGTAATTCCCGGTCAATACAACGTTGGATTTGCTTTGGATGGTTTTTACACGCTCACTAAAACTGTTTATGTGGGTAACGAAACTGAGAATGAGTTCTCGCCAGAGCTTCACAAATTGAGCGATGGATTTATTGAGGAGGGATATTTGCATGGAACGGTATCTGATCCAACCGCAATTACGGGCTATTTTGGTGATTTCAATTTCATTCAAGGAATTGAAGGTGTCTCCGTACGAGAGATAATTGGTGGAGCGAGTACTGTTACAGATGTAAATGGCAAGTTTAAAATTGCGGCAAAAAATGGCCTCATTAAACTAATTTTTGAAAAAAATGGTTTTGAAACAAAAGTGTTGGATGGTGTTTTCAGTGGTGGAGCTGATACATCGGCAGGTTCAGTTTTAATGAATCCAACGTCCGGAGGGGTATTCGGTAAAGTAATAGACGCAAAGACTGGGGCCCCTGTTCCTTATGCATCTATTAAGGCTGACGATATTGTTGTTAGTAGTGATGAACTTGGGGCTTATAGATTCTCAGGATCCAAACAAAATAAAGTCACAGTAATTGTTTCCGCAGCTGGCTATGAGACACAAGCGTACGTTGTCGCAACATCACTTAGCGATATAGCAAGATATGATTTTTCATTAAAGAAAATCATATTGAGCAAAATTGACATAGTAAATTTTGTGTCATCGAGCAATAGTCTTAAAGCGTTTGAAGTGGCTACATTCTCCGGAGCTATTAAAAACTCTGGCGAAGAAACAGACACGGTAAATGTTCAAGGTCAGATATGGACGCCAGATGGGCAACTGCTTCAAGAAGTCGCTATTTCGGATCAGCTAGGTTATGGGTCGCCTATATTTTCATTGGCGGCGGGGGAGACCAAAACTATTGGTTTTGAGTGGAATACTCGAGCAAACAAGCCGGGTACCTACAGAATTGCAGTTAATGCGTATTCAACTGAGACCAAAAAACTATTGTCTCAGAAAGATTACCTTGTCGATGTCCTCCCAACGCCAATGCAATTGGGGGCTTTCGCTGCGTATCCGCCATTGGTCCAAGCTGGTTCAGTAACGCCCGTGAGTTTAAAGGCAAGTATCAGAAATGTCGGTAATATGGCACTTGATGCGGGCACGCTTGAATTCACCATTGCCGCGGAGAATACCGAACACGTGGTTTACTCGAAGACCCAGTCTGTAGATTCACTTTCTCCCAATCAAATTGTCGATGTGGACTTTGGTTTATGGACACCGCTGGCGGGCCAAACGGGTAATTACAAAGTACAAATAGTGCGCACGGATGGTATCGACCAAAAAATTGATGGAAGTATTTATGTTGGAGATGTCGGTAGCGCGAGCTACTCCGTCGACAGCTCGATTCTGAATGAGGGCGATTCTGTTGTAACCGGAACAATCAGATTGAAGGGTGTCGATACTACACGTGCGAACAGTGTAGATCCATTGTACCCATTGATTAAGAATGCAATCGAGCGCGGTGCCGAATATACCAACAAAGAAGGTGTAGCCTGGCAAGAAAAAAATAATTGTCTCGGTTGTCATACGCAAGCGCAAACTGTAGCAGGATTAGGCTCGTCGTTAGAGCGAGCGGATGTTAAGCGCGAACATGCCCTATATTTTTTAAATCAAATAGGAACTGGTCAACGCATTGATGGAGAGCTTGAAACTAGCTCGGGACCTGAAAGCAAGGTATCTGCGACATTATTCGCTGCGTGGGGCATTAGTGAGTGGCCACATCCAGACGACACCTACCACACTACAGTAAATAGCTTGGAATTTCTGTGGTCGAGACGCCAAGTATCCAGTGAAAAACTGTGGTGGAAGCCGGATTTAAATACAGGGTGGTTGAACAGTGAGTTTTCGGCGACTGCATTGGTTGCAACGGTGGCTAGCCGAGCGATTGAAGCAAAAGGGGCGTTATCCAAGGTCCACAATGAATATTCTTGGGGGGCAACAATTCCGACTAACCATAGTAATACGGGCCTGAACGCGATAACGGCGGCAGGAGATTCTATTTACGTAGTCAAACGCAATGGTTGGACAGAAAAAATAAACCCTGTTTCCCGTACAACGGAAATACTGTTTAGGTCTGTTGCCGGGATTAGTAACTTGGTTCACGGCGTGCACGTTGAATCTAGTGGTAATTTCTTAATGACAACCTATACGGGTGAAATTTTCCGGGTTACTCCGACGGGTGCAGTTCTTAATAGTTATAAAGTTTGTAATCAGCGCGCATGGGGAATAGCACAGAATTCACTCGGGGATACTTATATTTCCTGCGCAGATGAAGGAAAGATAGTTCGTTTGCTTGGTAATGGGACAATTCAAACAATTGTTGAGAAGAATGGTTTGCGTCTTCCGCATGGCATTGCATGGCATCCCGATGGTTATTTGCTTGTGGCTGAGTGGGGCAATTCTCGGCTAATAAAAGTCGCAGTCACAGGAGAGATATCAATTTTTTCATCAGGGCTTTCCTCTCGCCCCATTAACCTTGTTATTCAGTCTGCGGATGAAATTTTTATTACCAACGACAACAAAGGATTTGGCGGTACGGCCACAGGCGAGTCGCAAGGTTTAGATCTCATTAATGCTAACGGCGCCGCGAGCCGGGTTCTATTTTCAACTAATTTATTTGGAATTGCCTCGCTCAATGGGGCTCTCTTCGCAAGTGACCGTGTTTTGTCTGACATTAAGCCGATTGAAAAACGCAGCCTGAACGACACAATATTGGAAAACTATTTAACTGGCTTTCCTGCTATGGCTAACAGATATTTGGCCTCGCACGATTTACTCAGTCAGAAAAATGTTGACCATGCGACAACAATTATTGGTTTAGCTGAAATTCGTAAACATTTGGTTGATGAAAATTTAAAAAACCAAATTAGCTCGCGCATCGATAAAATCGTTGCATTGCTTCGTGCTCGCCAGTCAGCAGACGGGGGCTGGTCTGTAAATGGTACTGCCAATATTAACGACCCAGATAATCTCCGTAAGCCTGACTCTTTGATGACAGCGTTGGTAGGTATTGCGCTTAACTACACAACTCCGTCAGCCGCAGATCCGGTCATCAGAAACTCAGTGACATACTTGCTTAACAAACAAAAGCCAGGAGGTTTTTGGGGCGCTGTAACGGCTGAGGGGGAGGTGAACACTAGTTTATTTACAACTCATCTTGGTGATACCAGTCTTGTAATGGTCTATTTGCCGAGAGCCTTGGAAACCATAGGTGGGCTGAATGTTAAATTGACGCTTGTCCAGCCGAGCAATGTTGTTTTATCGAACCCTTCTATTTTGCCTACGAGCATAACGCCTTCGAATGACGGCTCCATCAGTTATCTGTGGGATCTATTGGGGGTAAAAAATGAAGGGGTTGATATAGATTTTGATTTGGCAATTAAAGATCTTGGATTAAAAGAGATTCGACCGGTGAGTACGAATGCGCAAATAACATTTGCGAATTCGTTTACTGATGAGGTCATCAATAATTCAGTTGCTATTCCGTCTGTCACAAACGCTGCGGCGCAAACTCTGGATTTGAAAACTAATAAATCTGTTTATGGGGCAAATGAATACGTCAATATTACCAATGTCGTAAAAAGTCTTGGGTCGGTATTTGGTGGAGGTAGTGTTCAACTGAGTGTTCGCTCAGTCGACGACAGCAGCGTTCTTGCTAAGCTAGTGCCAATTGCGGTTGGTACCATACCGGTATTCAATACCCAATCAGTTACAGCTGAGTGGAATACAGCTACAACAATGGCTGGTGCATACGAAATACACGGGCAGTTAGTTGATTCCCGCAATCGTGTGATTGCAGAAGCAGTTGCTTCAATCACAATTTCCGCGAGCTCATTGGATGGTTCCACGTTGGTCGGCGCTAGCTTATTTGCTGATAAGGCTGAGTATCGTGTGTCGGAAACGGTGAAACTAGATGCAGTCGTAAGCAATATGACGAGCAATACGATGTTGCCGTCAAGCCTGGCCAAGTTGCGGGTAGTAGATGCTCAAGCCGGCGTTGTGCTTGAGCGCGAATTTGCTATTCCGCAGTTGGTGAGCAGTGAACAGTTTGCACGCCAAACTACACTGGAGTTAGTCGGTGTTAAACCCGGTCAGTATCAGGCCTCATGGACTATATATGATGCTGCGGGCGCAGGCTCATTGGCTTCAGCAAATACAACGTTTGCGGTTTCAGATGATCCGCTACGGGCGTTGAGTGGTAGCGTGACCTTGGAGCATTTGGAGCTTGATCGCGGTGCGTTGCAAGGCTGTAATTTTGTTGTGACTAATCAGGGTACAGGGTTGCTCAACGATATTATGATGAAAAAATCAGTAGTGAGTATCGACCCTGAGTTGGTGAAGGAAGCTACTGAGGAGATCCTTTCAATTGTTCCAGCAGGCTCCCAATCCTACAGCAAGCTGTTTGCTACCACTGGTTTTGAAAAAGGCGATTATGCCTGCGTGCTCGAAGCAACTATTGCGGGCCAATCTGCTGTTTTAGCAACTGCAATATTTACCGTCAAAGAATCAGCCATTAAGTTAAATGGCGATATTACTCTCGGTGAAAGAGCCCGTTTATTAGTATTGATCGATTCATCCGCTACCGAGCGCACCTACCTTGAAAATCTGTTAACCAATGCTGGTTGGTTCTACACGATTGTCGATAACGCGGCAGCATTTGCTACTGAAATGAATCAAGGTGGTTACGGTGCTTACGCCTTGCTTAGCGAAAAAGTTACGCTGGATCAAACTACACAAGCTTCATTGAATGCCAAGGTGGCGGCAGGTGATGGTTTAGTTGTCGCCGGCGCTACAGATCGCCGCCATCAAGTACTGGAGCAAGCGCTGGGTATTAAAACAAGTGCAAATGAGTCCTATGCAAAAGGCGTTGCAATAAATGACAGCGTTTTAGGTTTGGCATGGCAGCGGGCGTTTAACAAGTCTTCGCAAGTGCTTAACTTCACGGCGGATGGCGCCACGATTATTGGCCAATACAAAAAT
The DNA here is from genome assembly GCF_008806975.1 of Cellvibrio sp. KY-GH-1. NCBI lineage: Bacteria > Pseudomonadati > Pseudomonadota > Gammaproteobacteria > Cellvibrionales > Cellvibrionaceae > Cellvibrio > Cellvibrio sp. KY-GH-1. Next base: position 2,986,855 of record NZ_CP031728.1, on the reverse strand, counting down.
GACTTGCCGGGCGCAGATACACAAACAGTACTTGGCGCATTAGGTGCAGCAGGTCGTTACGGCAATTTTGTGTGGGATAACTTCACTTCATTATCATCGACAGTTGAAGGGCGTTTGGCAGTGGGCGGCAATCTGAGTCTGCAAAATTTCAGCGTGGGCGATAAGCTCGATCCAAACAAGCTGCATGACGTAGTGACTGTGGGCGGTAATGTGATTTTCCCATCGGGTCGTATTTACTACGGCAACGTAATTGCCGGTGGTAGTGTTTCCGGTATTGGTGATGCGGTGCGGTTTGGAATGGCAACGGGTGCAACAATTAAAGGCAATGCACCAATGCCAATTAATTTCAATGTTGAGCGCGAATACCTGCAGCAGCTTTCCAGCAGCCTTGCTACATTACCGGCAAATGGCACAGTGAAGATGCAATGGGGTGGGTTGGAATTAAAAGGCGATTGCTCCAGCCGTTCCCAAGTCTTTAACGTGAACGGTGCTGATCTTGGCGTTGCTCATACGTTTGCGGTAAGTTGTATTCCCGACAATGCGACTGTGGTCTTTAATGTGATCGGCCAGAATGTCAGTATCAAAAGTATGGGAATGCAATCGTTGACGAATATTCGGGATAAAGTACTGTTTAACTTCCCACAAGCAACGTCGTTGTCGATGACCTCTGTCGGAATTGAAGGCAGTATTCTTGCGCCCTTTGCCGAGGTAAATCAGCCGGCGGGCCGCGTCGAAGGTCAGGTAATCGTGAAGAGTTGGAATTCTACTACCAGCGGATATATGTCGATCCATAATCGATTCTTCAGTGGTGATTTATCCATGGTAACTGCCAGTGCGAATAAAAATGCACTGTCGATTTATCAATACCAACTCGGTAAATCTGTCTTCGTCGGTTTTGATGTGTTGGCCCAAGCAACGAATGTAGGTGCTGGCAATGAGAATCCATTTGCCCAATTGCTGCTTGCTGCCTTGCAGCAAGTAAACCCTGAGCCAATCACAGCCAGGGCGGGTAAAACCCTGCCGATTCTTGTTTCCTATGCCAATGCAGGTGCGCAAACAGCGACCGGTCAGGTGAAACTGGTAATGCCGGCTAATGTCAGTGTTATCAGCGCCGCTAATTTTACTAAAGCTGCTAACAGCAATGATTGGATAGCACCGTTTGCGCTGGATGCCGGTGCAACCCAATCGCAGTTGCTCTATGTGAAATTACCGCAAACCGGTGGAGGGTTGCTCCAGTTGCAGGTGCAAACGGGTACCAGTCCGGATTGGCAAACTCGCGCCGAAAAATTCCTGAATTTACAGCCTTGATTGGCAGAAAAAACCGGCTCTAGAGCGGAGCCGGTTATCACACCTTTTTTTCAATTTATTTGTGTATTTAGCAAGACCAAAGGTAAAACATTATGAAACAAGGACATCCCCTAAATTCGGGTAACAACAGCATTACCATGGATAGTTTTCGCGGCGGCTTATTTGCACGGGCAATTGCTGCGCTAACCTTATTCTTTTTTACGTTTGTGTTTTACGCCAACCCGGCCGCAGCTGCCGTTGCCAATGAAATAAATAAAGACGACCAACGCGAAGCCGCGTTGGAAGCGGCGATAGAAACCACACCAGAGAAAAAACTCAGCAATCGCTTGGCAAAACTGCGCGATAAAATCGTGTTGGAATTACCGCAAGCGATTGAGCAGCGCGACGCCGATAAAAACTGGTTCCAAAGTGCCTTCGCCAGCGTATTTGGTGATGGGCCAATCACCAGTGAGGAGCTGGCTGAATTACAAACCCTGAGCAACAGCATCGATACGGCTTATCAGGAAGCGATTACCGAATTTGAAACCGAAGCAACGCAATTTGAGCAAGAGGCCGCAGCAGCTGGCAACGCGCTCAGCGACGATGTTAAAAAATTAATTAAAGAGCGCCATGCTCAAGCGCTTGATCACATCAAAACCCGCTACACGCAAACCAAAGAGCAACTCACCGCATTGGTTAGTGCCCAATCGGCCAGCGCGCAAGAACAAGCGCTTGAGCAATTAAACGAAACACTTGAACAGGAACAATTTAAGCCAACCCATACTCCTGCCACACCGGATGATTTACCTTGGGGGGCGCCCGATGAGGAGGTGCGTGAACCTGTCGATAACCCGCAAGATCTGCAAGCGACTTTAGGTTTAAACCCCTACGCCAAATACGCACAGTTGGCGCAAGCGGGTGATACCGATCCCGGTGTAATCGCGCAAGCAATGGCCAATGCTGCTAACGCAGAATTACAAGCCGCACTCAACGAATCGATTGAAGTCCAGCTCACGCCAGAAATTAAAGCACTAGCGGCACAACTGCATAACAACAGCATCGACATTTATACCTGGGTTCACAACAACATCCGATTTATTCCCAGCTACGGTTCCATCCAGGGCGCACAACACACATTGGAAACCAAACAAGGTAACGCGATTGATACCGCCAGTTTATTAATCGCCTTGTTGCGTGCTGCCAATATTCCAGCCCGTTACGCTTACGGTACGGTAGAAATTCCCGCTGAAAAAGTCATGAACTGGGTAGGTGATGCAAAAACCCCTGAAGCCGCGCAAGCGATTTTAGGTATGGGTGGTGTACCCACTATTGGCCGTGTTGAAGGCGGAAAAATTGCCACGTTTAAGTTGGAGCACGTGTGGGTAGAAGCCTATGTGGATTACTTCCCCAGTCGCGGTATGAAAGAGCTGGCGGGTGATAGCTGGATTCCGATGGATGCGAGTTTTAAACAATACGATTTCACCGACGGCATGAATCTGAAAGATCAGGTTCCGTTTGATGCAGAAGCCTTAGCTAATACCATTCAAACCAAATCGATTGTGAATGAGCAGGAAGGCTGGGTACAAAATGTGCCGCAGGCGGATATCGAAGCGCAGCTCACACAATTCCAGAATCAATTAAAAACCTATATTGAAAATCAGAATCCAGATTCCACCGTGGGTGAAGTGCTCGGCTTGCAGGAAATTAAAATATTACCTCCGCGTCCATTAGCCGCAGGCTTGCCCTACAACCGCATAATCACCAGCCAAACCTTTAACGAAGTCCCCAATAACCTGCGCCATAAATTTAAATACACACTGGCGACAGAAAATATGGGTTATGCGGATTCACCCTTCATTACCATTGAAGAACCCACTGCAAAGCTCGCTGGCAAATCCATCGCATTAAGTTTCAAACCAGCCACCAAAGCTGACGAAGATATTATCGCCAGCCGTTTACCCGCACCGGAAGCGAATGGCTCGATTGATCCAGCAAAACTGCCCAAAACATTACCGGGTTATTTAATTAACCTCACCGCAGAATTCACCATCAACGGCGAAACCATTAAAGCAGGAGCCGCCGGAAAAATGGGTGGAGAACTCTACGAAGAAATGGGCCTATGGAGCCCGAAAGAAGGTTGGGAAACCAGTGTTAACCACCCAGCCGCTGGTAGCTATCGCGCTATCGGTTTGGATTTACAAGGCGCAAGCCCTGAACAAGCCGCGCGTTTAAAACAACAACTCGAAGCCACCAAAGCGAAACTCGAAAGTAATAGTGAAGTGCAACTCGCTACACTCACCAAACACAACCTTGTAGGTGATTTGCTGTACGGCACAGTATTTAATTATTTCGCCTTAAACGACCTGCAAGACCAGATCGCTGCGCAAAGTTCCGCTATTATCAACTATCGCTTGCCCAGTTACGGTACCTTCAGCACCAACTTGGAAACCCAATACTGGTTTGGCTTACCGCGCAATGTCACCTTCGGTGGTCTGAGTATGGATATCGACCACATGAAGCAACAGCGCAACAGTAAAACCAATAATAAAGATGAAACCATTGCGTTCAGCCAATCCATCGCCTCAAGAATGAGTGCGATGGAGCACTTGGTTCCTGAGCAAATGTTCTCCACTGAAACCGATAAAGCCCAAGGAATATCAGCTGTAAAAGCGTTAGCGATTGCAAGCCAGCAAGGCCAAAAGATTTGGACAATCAACCAATCTAACCTTGACCTCGCACTCAGTCGAATTAATTTGGGTGCCGATGCAGAAAACGATATTCGCAATGCAGTAAATGCTGGAAAAATCGCAACTGCTCACGAAGCCCGAATTAATTTTATTGGCTGGGTAGGTGAAGGCTATATTCTGTTGGATCAGAATACGGGTGCCGGAGCTTATATGATTTCGGGTGGGGGGAATGGTGCGGCCTTCGCTGTAGGGACAGTATTGGGGGCATCATTATCTTATGTGGTTTTAGGGGGACCGGGAGCTAAGGTAATTGCCACAAATGTGCTGCCTTTTATCCTTGCGTTTGCAATACCTTTTATGATCGTTTTGCTTTCGATGACAGAGTATTTAACAAATGACAATAACGAAGTTGACCGTGTTTTAGGATGTTTTTTGCTGGGCTTATTAAGTGGGGTAACATTGGGAGGGGCTGTGGCTGGGGGAACAGGCAATCGCTTAGCAGATTTGGTAGTTGCCGCCTTGGGGCTTGCACTTGGTGCGCATCCATATATTCCAACTTATTCTGAATGTGGTGTTAGTCCGTGGTAAGGAGATCGAGATGATTGATAAGAATCGCTTTTTAATGGCAAGTAAAAAAACAATTTTTATTATAATTGGTATTTTACTAGGGTATCTATCCGCCTTATATTTATACGGAAATTTCGAATTATCGATAACGGGTGTTTTCGTTGTATGCTCTGGTGTGGTTATATATTTTTTTAGCAACTATTTTAATAAAAAATAGCTGAATAAATTTTCTGGCTTCTGGTTTGTTGATGTGGCTGTTATTCGTCTGATCAAGGGGGCAGACTCCTTGATTTCTTGATCGTTAACTAAAAGCAGCAATCCTCAATATTTGTTGTTGTCGCAAAGCCCAACTGGTGAAAGCTGTTTGGGTTTTTTTATGATGGGAAGTTCACAGTAATAGCGCTAAAAATTTAGGCTCAACAATCTACATTCCAAGGAGAGGTATATGGCAAGGTTGCCGAGGTTGTACGACGCTTACTTTCTCACCGTCAGTCTCTCATTGAGCTGATTCCCGTGCGCGCAAAATAGTTGCAAGCCCAAGCGAATTTGTTTGGTTGAGCTATCGAGGAAATGCGATGGGTAAAGATATTGAATCATTAGAGCGAGGTTGTCCTCCGGACCAGCTAAAGCTGTCCAAAATTGCTCCCGGCAATTTTGTGGTTTGGTTTACCGCGCAATGTCACCTTCGGTGGTCTGAGTATGGATATCGACCACATGAAACAACAGAGCAACAGCAAAACCAACAACAAACAGGAATCGATAGCCTTCGGTCAAAGTATTGGTGCACGTATGAGTGCGATGAAAAAAACGGTAGGAAAACCGTTTTGCACAGCGAAGCTGCCCTAAGGGCGAGGTACATGGATGTACCGAGTGAACCATTTGGTTCCTGAGCAAATGTTCTCAACTGAAACAGACAAAGCCCAAGGCATTAGCGCCGTTAAAGCATTAGCCATCGCATCGCAGCAAGGCCAAAAGATTTGGACTATAAACCAATCCAACCTTGACCTAGCACTCAGCAGAATTAATTTAGGTGCAGATGCGGAAAACGATATTCGTAATGCTGTGTATGCAGGAAAAATCGCAACTGCTCACGAAGCCCGAATTAACTTTAATGGCTGGATTGGTGAGGGCTATATTTTGATGGATCCGAATACTGGTGCTGGCGGGTATATGATTTCGGGCGGGGGGAATGGAAGTGAGACTAATATTCCACAAAGCTCAGGGCTGAGTTTTTTTGATGCAATGCAATGGGTTACCGTTTTAGTAGCAGTAGTAGACACTTTAAAAGTTTTATTATCAGGTTTTAAATATGGTGGCCCGTTCGCTTTGATTTCAGGCTATTTTAATGTGATCTCATCAATAATTTCATTTAACAAGGCTTGTGGTGATCCGTATGCTTCTGCACTAATGGGCTTTGCTGCGACGGCCATGTTTTTGCTTGGTGTGTTATTGACAGTAGTAAGCGGAGGAGCTGCTTTGTTTGGGCCGATGGGTTTTATTGTTTCGATTGGAATAGCAATAATGATGCATGTTGTTGGCTTACATTTAAGTGAGTCCATTTCTAATGGGTGCAGAGAATGATAAATCAAGAAATTACAATTAACCCTCCTGATAAAACCAAGTATAAGATTTACATTGCAATTTCATTGCTTCTACTTTTCGTTGGATTTGGTTTAATTTTTTTTGGTTTCGATGCTAGAAGTTTTCTGTTTTTTGTTGCTTCATCAGCCTTTTTGATGGTTGTTGGTTTTTCTAACCTTAGTAGAAAGATTAGCAAATTGACTATTCAGAGTAATATTTTGATAGTAATCAAGAATGGCATTGTAATTTTTAAGCGGCAGATAACTGATATTCAAAGAATAGAGTTTTACTCGGGAGATGAAGTGTTTACGCTTTACGATAGTCGATCCGTAGTCATACACCTTAAATCAGGTGATTCATTTTCATTTTATGTACATCCATTCACCAATGATCAAATCAAATTGATGTGCTCTTGGGTTGAGGAGTCTCGTCAAATAAGTGAATGAGAAGGTTGCTTGCACTATGAGCTGCACAATCCATTTTCGGTATGGAATTACATCTCTGAATGACGAATCATCTCGTATTCATTTATGAGGGGGTGGTAGTTGTGTTGAGTAACTTAAATTTCTCATTTTCAAAATACATTGATTTTTCGGATAAATGATAATTCCAATTCATTGAATACATTGTGCTGTGATTTGCGGTTCCCAAAATGAATAAAGACGACCAGCGTGAAGCTACGCTGGAAGCTGCCATAGAAACCACACCCGAGAAAAAACTCAGTAATCGTTTGGCAAAGCTGCGCGATAAAATCGTGTTGGAATTACCGCAAGCGATTGAGCAGCGCGAAGCCGATCAAAACTGGTTCCAAAGTGCCTTCGCCAGCGTATTTGGTGATGGGCCAATCACCGGTGAGGAGCTGGCTGAATTACAAACCCTGAGCAACAGCATCGATACGGCTTATCAGGAAGCGATTACCGAATTTGAAACCGAAGCAACGCAATTTGAGCAGGAGGCCGCAGCAGCTGGCAACGCGCTCAGCGACGATGTTAAAAAATTAATTAAAGAGCGCCACACACAAGCGCTGGATCACATCAAAACCCGCTACACGCAAACCAAAGAGCAACTCACCGCATTGGTTAGTGCCCAGTCGGCCAGCGCGCAAGAACAAGCGCTTGAGCAATTAAACGAAACACTTGAACAGGAGCAATTTAAGCCAACCCATACTCCTGCCACACCGGATGATTTACCTTGGGGTGCGCCCGATGAAACGGTGCGTGAACCTGTCGATAACCCGCAAGATCTGCAAGCGACTTTAGGTTTAAACCCCTACGCCAAATACGCACAGTTTGCGCAGGCGGGTGATACCGATCCCGGTGTAATCGCGCAATCAATGGCCAATGCTGCTAACGCAGAAGTACAAGCCGCACTCAACGAATCGATTGAAGTCCAACTCACGCCAGAAATCAAAGCGCTCGCCGCGCAGTTAAATAACCGCAGCGTGGATATCTACACCTGGGTGCATAACAACATCCGTTTTATTCCCAGCTACGGTTCTATCCAGGGCGCACAACACACACTGGAAACCAAACAAGGCAACGCGATTGATACCGCCAGTTTATTAATCGCCTTATTGCGCGCCGCCAACATCCCAGCGCGTTACGCCTATGGCACTGTAGAAATGCCCGCCGAGAAAGTGATGAATTGGGTGGGCGGTGTGCAAGTGCCGGAGGCGGCACTCAGTGTACTTGGTATGGGCGGAATTCCTGTCTCTGGATTGGTCAGCGGAGGAAAAATTTCAAAGTTTGAATTAGAGCATGTATGGGTAGAAGCCTATGTGGATTACTTCCCCAGTCGCGGTATGAAAGATTTTGCGGGTGATAGCTGGATTCCGATGGATGCCAGCTTTAAACAATACGATTTCACCGAAGGCATGAACCTGAAAGACGAAGTGCCGTTTGATGCAGAAGCGCTGGCTAATACCATTCAAACCAAATCGATTGTGAATGAACAAGAGGGCTGGGTGCAGAATGTGCCGCAAGCGGATATCGAGGCGCAGTTAACGCAATTTCAAAATCAATTAAAAACCTATATTGAAAATCAGAATCCAGATTCCACCGTGGGTGAAGTGCTCGGCTTGCAAGGAATTAAAATCCTGCCGCCGCGCCCACTCGCCGCTGGCTTGCCTTACAACCGTATTATCACTAGCCAAACCTTTAACGAAGTTCCGAGCAAGTTACGGCATAAATTTAAATACACCTTGGCAACCAAGCTTCACGGTTACGCCGGCGATGAAATTATCAATATAGAGGAGCCTACGGCGAAACTTGCGGGCAAAACCATCGCACTCAGCTTCAAACCCGCAACAAAAGCGGATGAAGAAATTATTGCTGCCCGTATTCCTGCTCCTGAGGCTGATGGTTCTATTGATCCTGCAAAATTACCTAAAACCTTACCGGGCTATTTAATCAATTTAACAGCCGAGTTCGCTATTAATGGTGAAACCATCAAAGCCGGTGCTGCGGGAAAAATGGGCGGTGAGTTGTATGAAGAATATGGCTTGTGGAGCCCTAAAGCGGGTTGGGATACGAGCCTCAATTACCCTATAGCGGGTGTGTATCGTGCAATAGGGCTTGATCTGCAAGGTGCCAATCCGGAACAAGCTGCACGTTTAAAACAACAAATCGAGCAAACTAAAGCGAAATTGGAAAACGCAGACAATATTCAACTAGCGACTCTTACCAAACATAATCTTGTGGGTGATTTGCTTTACGGTGCTATCTTCAATTACTTTGCATTAAACGATTTGCAAGACCAGATCGCAGCGCAGGGAAGTAATATTGTGAATTACCGTTTCCCCAGCTACGGTTCCTTCAGCACAGGCTTGGTACCTAACTATTGGTATGGCATTCCGCGGGATGTAAAGATGGGAGGGCTGGAAATGGATATTGATGGTTTGCGCTTCCAAATTGCGAGTAAAAATAATACCCGCGCAGAAAAAGTTACTTATATGCAATCTATCGGTGCGAGAGGTTCAGCGATGGAGCATTTGGTTCCCGAGCAAATGTTCTCTACGGAAACTGAGAAGGCTCAAGGTATTAGTGCAGTAAAAGCTCTTGCTATTGCATCCCAAGAAGGCCAAAAGATTTGGACAATTGATAAAACCAACGTCGATTTAGCGTTAAGTAAAATGAGTCTCGGGGCACCGGCTGAGAGTGACATCCGTAATGCCGTACATGCAGGTCAAATTGCAACAGCACATGACAGCAGAATCAATTTCAATGGCTGGGTTGGTGAGGGCTATATTTTGATGGATCCGAATACTGGTGCTGGTGGGTATATGATTTCGGGTGGGGGGAATGGTTCGGAAACCACTATAGCTGAAGATCTCCTATGGGGTATTCAATGGGTTCTTACAGCCCTTTCACTCATTTTTTCAAAGACGGGAATTCTAGATTTGTTGATTAGTGCGATTTCGAATATGGTTAACTGTTCATTTGCTGTTTCAAGTGCATTTTTACATGAAGAATATTTATTTGCTGCGCTTCTACTGTTTTCAATAGCCTTTCTTGCATTTATCCTAATTGGCTTAAATGTTTTTGTACTGCTGCTTGTCGCTGAAATTGCAACTTTTAAGGCGCTTATGTTTGGATTTATAGCGACCTTTCTGGCTAACTATTTTGGGTGGGGAGCCATGAAAGAAACATGCGATGCAGTTAATGATTACTAAGGAATTTTAATATGCCCTCAAAATTACTTGTTTTTGGATATATTTTTGCAATGATTTTGGTCGCAACTATTTGGAATCAGAGTCAAGACATTTTGATCCGATTGTTATCTCTCTTTTTTGGAGCTGCTTTTTTTGCATCGTGCGGTGCTAAAGATGTTAGCAAGACCAAAAAATTAAAAATCGGGGTTGGTTCATTGGTTATCCTAGTCGGTTGCATGGTGTTTGTAAGCATGGTAGATGCTTAAAAATGCTGTGCTACGGTAAAATAATTTAGGCATCAACAGGTAAAGAGAGAAAAATTAGGAGTTACCACCATCAATTGGACGAAAGCCATTGCATGTATCACATTGTTCTTTTTTGCCTTTGTGTTTTATGCCAACCCAGCTGCCGCTGCCAATGAAATGAATAAAGACGACCAGCGCGAAGCGGCGCTGGAGGCTGCCATCGAAACCACACCCGAGAAAAAACTCAGCAATCGCCTTGCAAAACTGCGCGATAAAATCGTGTTGGAATTACCGCAAGCGATTGAGCAGCGCGAAGCCGATCAAAACTGGTTCCAAAGTGCCTTCGCCAGCGTATTTGGTGATGGGCCAATCACCGGTGAGGAGCTGGCTGAATTACAAACCCTGAGCAACAGCATCGATACGGCTTATCAGGAAGCGATTACCGAATTTGAAACCGAAGCAACGCAATTTGAGCAGGAGGCCGCAGCAGCTGGCAACGCGCTCAGCGACGATGTTAAAAAATTAATTAAAGAGCGCCACACACAAGCGCTGGATCACATCAAAACCCGCTACACGCAAACCAAAGAGCAACTCACCGCATTGGTTAGTGCCCAGTCGGCCAGCGCGCAAGAACAAGCGCTTGAGCAATTAAACGAAACACTTGAACAGGAACAATTTAAGCCAACCCATACTCCTGCCACACCGGATGATTTACCTTGGGGTGCGCCCGATGAAACGGTGCGTGAACCTGTCGATAACCCGCAAGATCTGCAAGCGACTTTAGGTTTAAACCCCTACGCCAAATACGCACAGTTTGCGCAGGCGGGTGATACCGATCCCGGTGTAATCGCGCAAGCAATGTCCAATGCTGCTAACGCAGAATTACAAGCCGCACTCAACGAATCGATTGAAGTCCAACTCACGCCAGAAATTAAAGCACTAGCGGCACAACTGCATAACAACAGCATCGACATTTATACCTGGGTTCACAACAACATCCGATTTATTCCCAGCTACGGTTCCATCCAGGGCGCACAACACACATTGGAAACCAAACAAGGTAACGCGATTGATACCGCCAGTTTATTAATCGCCTTGTTGCGTGCTGCCAATATTCCAGCCCGTTACGCATACGGTACTGTAGAAATTCCGGCCACTAAAGTTATGAACTGGGTAGGTGATGCAAAAACCCCTGAAGCCGCACAAGCCATTCTGGGAATGGGTGGTGTGCCAACTATTGGCCGTGTTGAAGGCGGAAAAATTACCACGTTTAAGTTGGAGCACGTGTGGGTAGAAGCCTATGTGGATTACTTCCCCAGTCGCGGTATGAAAGAGCTGGCGGGTGATAGCTGGATTCCAATGGATGCTAGTTTTAAACAATACGAATTCACCGAAGGTATGAACTTAAAAGACCAAGTGCCGTTCAATGCAGAAGCATTAGCCAATACCATCCAAACCAAATCCATCGTTAATGAAACCGAAGGCTGGGTACAAAATGTGCCGCAAGCGGATATCGAGGCGCAGCTCACACAATTCCAGAATCAATTAAAAACCTATATTGAAAATCAGAATCCAGATTCCACCGTGGGTGAAGTGCTCGGCTTGCAGGAAATTAAAATATTACCTCCGCGTCCATTAGCCGCAGGCTTGCCCTACAACCGCATTATCACAAGCCAGACCTTTAATGAAGTCCCCAATAACCTGCGCCACAAATTTAAATATTCATTGGCGACAGAAAGCATGGGTTATGCGGATTCACCCTTCATCACCATTGAAGAACCCACCGCAAAGCTCGCTGGCAAATCCATCGCATTAAGTTTCAAGCCAGCCACCAAAGCCGACGAAGATATTATCGCCAGCCGTTTACCCGCACCGGAAGCGAATGGCTCGATTGACCCCAACAAACTGCCCAAAACATTACCCGGTTATTTAATTAACCTCACCGCAGAATTCACTATTAATGGTGAAACCATCAAGGCTGGTGCAGCCGGGAAAATGGGTGGGGAACTCTACGAAGAAATGGGCTTATGGAGCCCGAAAGAAGGTTGGGAGACCAGCATTAACCACCCAACTGCTGGCAGCTACAGAGCAATCGGATTAGACCTGCAAGGCGCCAGCCCGGAACAAGCCGCGCGTTTAAAACAACAACTCGAAGCGACAAAAGCAAAACTTGAAAGTGCAGATGATGTGCAGTTAGCCACACTCACCAAACACAGTCTGGTGGGTGATTTACTCTACGGCACGGTATTTAACTACTTCGCGCTAAATGATTTGCAAGATCAGATCGCTGCACAAAGCTCCGGCATTATCAGCTATCGTTTGCCCAGCTACGGAACCTTCAGCACCAATTTGCAAACACAGTATTGGTATGGTCTTCCGCGCAATGTGACTTTCGCTGGCTTGAGTATGGACATAGACCATATGAAACAGCATCGCGTCAGTAAAAGTAACAACAAGGATGAATCCTTTGCTTTCAGCCAATCCATCGGCGCACGTATGAGTGCAATGGAACACTTAGTGCCTGAGCAAATGTTCTCCACTGAAACAGAAAAAGCCCAAGGCATCTCAGCTGTAAAGGCATTAGCGATTGCATCACAACAAGGTCAAAAAATCTGGACAATCACCAACGATAATTTGAATCTTGCCCTCAGCCGAATTAATTTGGGTGCCGATGCAGAAAACGATATTCGTAATGCAGTAAATGCTGGCAAGATTGCGACTGCCCACGAAACTCGCATTAATTTTAATGGTTGGGTTGGTGAGGGTTATACGCTGATTGACCCGAATACTGGTGCTGGGGCGTATATGATTTCGGGTGGGGGGAATGGGGGACTAATTTTTTTAGGTTTATTGCTCGTTATGAGCTCAATTTTCTTAATGTCTTTTTTGGTTGTTGGGGCCCCAATTACAGCCACGATAGGATTGGTTGTTTTACAACAAATTGTGGCTACTATGGCTGTAGCTGGGGCTATGTTTATAGCAGCAGGTATTGCCGCTACAATGGGAGAAAAGTTTTTATGTAGTAAACTTGTTGGTGCAGCAATGGCACTGTTGACGTTTGGGCTAAATAAATTGCTGCCCTTTACGGGAGGGGCTATAGGCGTGGCTTTGTTAGGTGCTTTCTTTTCTGATGTAACTGGAGTCTGCGGGTAGTAACAATGAAACTATTCATTAATAAATTCATAAAGAAGGGTGGAGAAACCGCTTTTTTTGTGCTGATATTTCTTGCTATAACATTGGCTTTTTTCGGTGGCGAAGATGTTACAAAAGATGACCTTATTATAAGGATTAATGCTCTACATGGAGTGGTTTTAGCTTGGATTTTTTGGGTTTTTTTAAGTTGTCTTTTCGAAAAATGATGTTTTCAAAGACGAAGTTGCATTGCTTTTTCTTTTTTTTGCAAATTTTATAAATTAGTTAATCCTTTCCCGAAATCCAGCGATCAAGGGGGTGAAGACTCCTTGATAGTTGATCGTTAACTAAAAGCAACAATCCTCTGTATTTGTTGTTATCGCAAAGCCCAACAGGTGAAAGCTGGTTGGGCTTTTTTATGATGGGACGTTCATAGTAATAGCGCTAAAATTTAAGGCACAAAAATCTATATTCCAAGGAGAGGTATATGGCAAGGTTGCCGAGTTTGTACGACGCCTACTTTCTCACCGTCAGACGTTACATTGAACTGATTCTCGTGCGTGCCAACATGGTTGCAAGCCGAAGCGAATATGTTTTGTCGAGCTATCGAGGAAATGCGATGGGTAAAGATATTGAATCATTAGAGCGAGGTTGTCCTCCGGGCCAGCTAAAGCTGTCCAAAATTGCTCCCGGCAATTTTGTGGTTTGGTTTACCGCGCAATGTCACCTTCGGTGGTCTGAGTATGGATGTCGACCACATGAAACAACAGCGCAACAGCAAAACCAACAACAAACAGGAATCGATAGCCTTCGGCCAAAGTATTGGTGCACGTATGAGTGCGATGAAAAAACGGTAGGAAAACCGTTTTGCACAGCGAAGCTGCCCTAAGGGCGAGGTACATGGATGTACCGAGTGAACCATTTGGTACCAGAACAAATGTTCTCCACTGAAACAGAAAAAGCCCAAGGCATCTCAGCTGTAAAAGCGTTAGCGATTGCAAGCCAACAAGGACAAAAAATTTGGACAATAACCCAATCCAACCTTGACCTTGCGCTGAGCAGAATTAATTTAGGTGCGGATGCAGAAAACGATATTCGCAATGCAGTGTATGCTGGAAAGATAGCAACTGCTCACGAAGCCCGAATTAATTTTAATGGCTGGGTTGGCGAGGGGTATACGCTGATTGACCCGAATACGGGAGCTGGTGGGTATATGATTTCGGGTGGGGGGAATGGGGCAATATTTGTAATGCTTGGCCTAGCTGGGCTTCTAATGGTTGGTATCGGATTACTTGCATTTGGTTTTGTTGGGATTGCATTGGCTGCCCCACTTATATTTGCTGCAATTGCGATTTCACTTGCCAATCTATTTAGGGGATTAAGTTTATTGTCGGATTCACTGGGTTTTAGTGAATTAACAGAAGCGAAGCTGTGTAACTTGGCAACATATTCATATACCGCAGGACTTTTTGCTTTGTTGGGGAGAATACCTATACTAGGAAGGCTATTAAATAATATGTGGGCCGCATTTGTTGCTGGTGCTGGAGCAACGGTATTTCTGACACCTGTTTGTACTTAATAGAGGTTTACATGAAGAGCAGCCAGTTAGCATCTTTTTTAGCAGGGTGCACACTTATTTTTTTCGTAAAAGCTATGTTCTTTGATGATCAATCATTTTTTAGCTCGGTGCGTGAAACGCTACCATTAATAGCGTTGGGTATTTTTTTCATACTGCTCAATTATTTTTTAACTAGAAAACGGTGAATTAAGTTGGAAAATACAAGTGTGGCCACATGTTGTTGAGCAAACTCCGTAATGGCCTATTTTTACAATCTATTGCCATACTCAAGCTTTTTTACCTTTGTGTTTTACGCCAACCCAGCCGCTGCTGCTGTTGCCAATGAAATGAATAAAGACGACCAGCGCGAAGCGGCGCTGGAGGCTGCCATCGAAACCACACCCGAGAAAAAACTCAGCAATCGCCTTGCAAAACTGCGCGATAAAATCGTGTTGGAATTACCGCAAGCGATTGAGCAGCGCGAAGCCGATCAAAACTGGTTCCAAAGTGCCTTCGCCAGCGTATTTGGTGATGGGCCAATCACCGGTGAGGAGCTGGCTGAATTACAAACCCTGAGCAACAGCATCGATACGGCTTATCAGGAAGCGATTACCGAATTTGAAACCGAAGCAACGCAATTTGAGCAGGAGGCCGCAGCAGCTGGCAACGCGCTCAGCGACGATGTTAAAAAATTAATTAAAGAGCGCCACACACAAGCGCTGGATCACATCAAAACCCGCTACACGCAAACCAAAGAGCAACTCACCGCATTGGTTAGTGCCCAGTCGGCCAGCGCGCAAGAACAAGCGCTTGAGCAATTAAACGAAACACTTGAACAGGAACAATTTAAGCCAACCCATACTCCTGCCACACCGGATGATTTACCTTGGGGTGCGCCCGATGAAACGGTGCGTGAACCTGTCGATAACCCGCAAGATCTGCAAGCGACTTTAGGTTTAAACCCCTACGCCAAATACGCACAGTTTGCGCAGGCGGGTGATACCGATCCCGGTGTAATCGCGCAAGCAATGTCCAATGCTGCTAACGCAGAATTACAAGCCGCACTCAACGAATCGATTGAAGTCCAACTCACGCCAGAAATTAAAGCACTAGCGGCACAACTGCATAACAACAGCATCGACATTTATACCTGGGTTCACAACAACATCCGATTTATTCCCAGCTACGGTTCCATCCAGGGCGCACAACACACATTGGAAACCAAACAAGGTAACGCGATTGATACCGCCAGTTTATTAATCGCCTTGTTGCGTGCTGCCAATATTCCAGCCCGTTACGCATACGGTACTGTAGAAATTCCGGCCACTAAAGTTATGAACTGGGTAGGTGATGCAAAAACCCCTGAAGCCGCACAAGCCATTCTGGGAATGGGTGGTGTGCCAACTATTGGCCGTGTTGAAGGCGGAAAAATTACCACGTTTAAGTTGGAGCACGTGTGGGTAGAAGCCTATGTGGATTACTTCCCCAGTCGCGGTATGAAAGAGCTGGCGGGTGATAGCTGGATTCCAATGGATGCTAGTTTTAAACAATACGAATTCACCGAAGGTATGAACTTAAAAGACCAAGTGCCGTTCAATGCAGAAGCATTAGCCAATACCATCCAAACCAAATCCATCGTTAATGAAACCGAAGGCTGGGTACAAAATGTGCCGCAAGCGGATATCGAGGCGCAGCTCACACAATTCCAGAATCAATTAAAAACCTATATTGAAAATCAGAATCCAGATTCCACCGTGGGTGAAGTGCTCGGCTTGCAGGAAATTAAAATATTACCTCCGCGTCCATTAGCCGCAGGCTTGCCCTACAACCGCATAATCACCAGCCAAACCTTTAACGAAGTCCCCAATAACCTGCGCCATAAATTTAAATACACCCTGGCGACAGAAAATATGGGTTATGCGGATTCGCCCTTCATCACTATTGAAGAGCCCACCGCAAAACTCGCGGGCAAAACCATTGCACTCAGTTTTAAACCGGCAACCAAAGCCGATGAAGATATTATCGCCAGCCGTTTGCCTGCCCCTGAAGCAGATGGTTCTATTGACCCGGCAAAACTCCCCAAAACATTACCGGGTTATTTAATTAACCTCACCGCCGAATTCACCATCAACGGCGAAACCATTAAAGCAGGAGCCGCCGGAAAAATGGGTGGAGAACTCTACGAAGAAATGGGCCTATGGAGCCCGAAAGAAGGTTGGGAAACCAGTGTTAACCACCCGGCCGCTGGTAGCTATCGCGCAATTGGTTTAGACCTGCAAGGCGCAAGCCCGGAACAAGCAGCGCGTCTAAAACAACAACTCGAAGCCACCAAAGCGAAACTCGAAAGTAATAGTGAAGTGCAACTCGCTACACTCACCAAACACAACCTTGTAGGTGATTTGCTGTACGGCACAGTATTTAATTATTTCGCCTTAAACGACCTGCAGGACCAAATTGCCGCAAAAAGCGCCAATGTACTCAGTTATCGTTTACCGAGTTACGGAACATTCAGTACCAGCCTACAAATACAGTATTGGTACGGTCTTCCGCGCAATGTGACTTTCGCTGGCTTGAGTATGGACATAGACCATATGAAACAGCATCGCGTCAGTAAAAGTAACAACAAGGATGAATCCTTTGCTTTCAGCCAATCCATCGGCGCACGTATGAGTGCAATGGAGCACCAGGTCCCAGAGGAAATGTTCAGAAGTCCTGCCGGAACAGCTGAAGGTGTTAGTACGATAAAGGCTTTGGTCATCGCATCACAGGAAGGGCAAAAAATCTGGACAATTGATAAAAACAATTTAAATGTCGCGCTAAACAAAATTCAGTTGGGTGCAGAAGCAGAGCTGGATATTCGTAATTCGGTCAATGCAGGAAAAATAGTCACTACCCATGAGAACCGTATCAATTTTAACGGTTGGATCGGTGAGGGATATATGGTAATTGATCCGAACACGGGAGCTGGAGGCTATTTAATTTCAGGTGGGCGTAATGGTTTTGATGGTGATACACCAGAAGATGACTCTTCGGGTGTCAATATGGTTGCGGCTGTTGCGCCAGCTCTAGTAATGGCTACTTTACCTGGAACCTCTTTGCAAGCAACTGCAACTTTCTTTGGTTCCGTGAAATGTAATCTAACGGAAGTTGCTGTGACGGCGATTGTTGTAGTCGCGCTTGCAGCCACTGCATTTATGTTTGCTCGCATTATCAGGGCTGCCGCTTTGATTCCTGAAATCGGTATTAGGGGGGCGACAATCATAAAAACCGTAATTTTATCTGCGCTAACCTTGGCAGGGGTGGTGAATGCGGAAGCAACATATCAACGGGATTGTGAGTGTGAGAGTGGTATACGTTCAAAATACGAGCAATGCTGGTTGTGTTCCCAAGAAAAATATATTGAAATTCAGCAACGTCAAACAATTAACAAAGCTTTTGAGACGAATCATGGAGGCTGTCAGCTTCCTCCAATACATTCAAAGTCAGATATTGCTATTAGGCTATTGGGTTGGGGGGAAATAGTTGATCAAAGGGAAGAGGAGATAGCTTGCTGGACACCGGAACACAAACAACATATCGATAAACTTGAAGAAGCAAAAATAGTGTTACAAAAGTGCGCGCTTTATTATTTGTTGCCGGAGTAAATTCAGCACCATGAATTTAAAATATAGTTTAGAAAATGAATTCTCTAAGTATCGAATTTTAGGTTTCCATAATTCCTTGGCCGATGGCGTTTTTTTGGATGTCTACAAAGTTTACCCGGAGAGTTTTAATTCATCATTCAATGTACGTTTAAATGTTTCGATAAATGAAGCTCTTTTTGATAGATTTAAAGATGAGTGGGATCAAATTAAAAAAAGTGTTAGGTTAGAAAAAGCTATAGACAGGGATGTTTCCTGGGAAAATGTAACCCGCGAATACTTGGAGTTCTTTGCTGGTGGCTTATCTTTTTTGAACGATTATTCTATAAATTTTTATATGGCATCTTGGGTTAGCTTGTATATTAATAATCCTGCTGTAGAAGGAACTTTGTTTTCAGATTATTTATTTGCAATATTGGATCGAAGAATAATGAATGGAAGTGATCAGGGGTTGGAACTACATACGATATATTTGTTGTCAAAACTTATGAATGAGGCTTGGGGTTTTTCGTTTTTGTTTGATGATGCTTATAAAATTCTTGAGAAAAGGTTTTGTGATTGATTTCTTATATCGATTCCTATTCCCATAAGATTATTTGCTCAAATATGGGGCAAGGGAGATGTTTTTTAGATTGCTTCCCCAGTCGCGGTATGAAAGAGCTGGCGGGTGATAGCTGGATTCCAATGGATGCGAGTTTTAAACAATACGATTTCACCGACGGCATGAACCTGAAAGACCAAGTGCCGTTTGATGCAGAAGCACTGGCTAATACCATTCAAACCAAATCGATTGTGAATGAACAAGAAGGCTGGGTACAAAATGTGCCGCAAGCGGATATCGAGGCGCAGTTAACGCAATTTCAAAATCAATTAAAAACCTACATTGAAAATCAGTCACCCGCTGCAACTGTTGGTGAAGTGTTGGGTTTGCAAGAAATTAAAATCCTCCCCGCAAGACCGCTCGCTGCTGGTTTGCCTTACAACCGCATTATCACCAGCCAAACCTTTAACGAAGTCCCCAATAACCTGCGCCATAAATTTAAATACACCTTAGCGACAGAGAATATGGGTTATGCGGATACCCCGTTTATCACCATTGAAGAACCCACCGCAAAGCTCGCTGGCAAATCCATCGCATTAAGTTTCAAGCCAGCCACCAAAGCCGACGAAGATATTATTGCCAGCCGTTTACCCGCACCGGAAGCGAATGGCTCGATTGACCCCAACAAACTGCCCAAAACATTACCCGGTTATTTAATTAACCTCACCGCAGAATTCACTATTAATGGTGAAACCATCAAGGCTGGTGCCGCCGGGAAAATGGGCGGTGAGCTGTATGAAGAAATGGGCTTATGGAGCCCGAAAGAAGGTTGGGAAACCAGTGTTAACCACCCGGCCGCTGGTAGCTATCGCGCTATCGGTTTGGATTTACAAGGCGCAAGCCCTGAACAAGCCGCGCGTTTAAAACAACAACTCGAAGCCACCAAAGCGAAACTCGAAAGTAATAGTGAAGTGCAACTCGCTACACTCACCAAACACAACCTTGTAGGTGATTTGCTGTACGGCACAGTATTTAATTATTTCGCCTTAAACGACCTGCAAGACCAGATCGCTGCGCAAAGTTCCGCTATTATCAACTATCGCTTGCCCAGCTACGGAACATTCAGCACCAACCTGCAAACCCAATATTGGTTTGGTCTTCCAAGGAATGTCACTTTCGCTGGTCTGAGTATGGATGTTGACCACATGAAACAGCACCGCAACAGTAAAACCAACAACAAACAGGAATCGATAGCCTTCGGTCAAAGTATTGGTGCACGTATGAGTGCCATGGAACATTTGGTACCAGAACAAATGTTCTCTACGGAAACAGAAAAAGCGCAGGGAATATCAGCCGTAAAAGCATTGGCAATTGCATCACAACAAGGTCAAAAAATCTGGACAATCACCAACGACAATTTGAATCTCGCACTCAGCCGAATTAATTTAGGTGCAGATGCAGAAAACGATATTCGCAATGCAGTAAATGCCGGAAAGATTGCGACGACACATGAAGCTAGAATTAATTTTAATGGTTGGGTTGGTGAAGGTTATATGTTGATTGACCCGAATACGGGTGCTGGGGCGTATATGATTTCGGGTGGGGGGAATGGGGGCATTCTTCTAATTGGGATCGCAATTCTAGCCATATCATTGCTGTTATTCGCTTGTATGTTCGTTTGTGGGCCATTAATGGCAGGAGTGTTACTTGCAGGATCTTCATTAATTGGAACAATTGCCGCTGTGGGTACGTGGATTACAGTAGTAATGTCTGCAATCATTGCTATAAATGGTGAATGGTCTGAGACATGGAGTGAAATAAAGGGGCCGCTTAAAGATATTATTGGGTGGTTTTTATTTCCTATAGGTGGTTTAAGCAAAACGCTTTTTGCTTTTATGTCTGTAATAATTACGTTTGCTGTTTGGCTTTGGAGTAAATTTTGATGGATATGCACTATTTGCCCGTGGCTATTCTATTTTTAGTTTTTTCAATCAGGCTGGTGAAAGAAATAAAAGTAAATTTTGACTTTATTGCCTTTACAGCAATTTTTTTATATCTGATTTCAATTGTCTTTTGGGTAATAGATATTAAATGGACTTTACTCGCTGTAGTTTCATCTGGAGCGATAATTTTTAATTTTTGGTATTACGTGAAGAGACTAATAGTTAGTAAAAAACTAAAGAACTTAAATTAAAAAAGTGAAGTGTCATTGATGCTGGAGGAGATATGTGTCGCAGGAGATCAAGGGGCGAAGACTCCTTAATCTGTTGATCGCTTACTAAAAGTGATCCCCTCCGCGAATATCGGACACCTTAGAAACTGAGTAAACTTACTCCAGAGGTGATCCATGAGCAAGAAACCAACCCCAAAAGAGAATAAGAAGTATACAGCCGAGTTCAAAAGTGAGGCCATTAAACTGGCCGAACGATTGAGCGTAGCGGAAGCCGCCGAAAAACTGGGCATATATGCCAGTCAAATTTACAGTTGGCGTAGCGCACTCAACAATAGCCGTACTGATGTTGAAAGAGAATCGCTCCTCGCCGCTGAAAATGCACGCCTCAAGCGTCAGCTCGCCGAGCAAGCAGAGGAGCTTGAAATCCTAAAAAAGGCGGCTACCTACTTCGCGAAGCATCAAAAATAAAACGCTACGAATTTATGCTGACAAATAGCGCGCTATATTCAATCGCGATGATGGCGCGCGTTCTGTTGGTTTCGCGAAGTGGGTATTACAGCTGGCTTGATAATCGTGAAATGGTTAGTTGGCGCATGCAGCAAAGAGAAGCGATTGATGCGTTGGTAAAGGCAGCATTTGAGGCTGGAAAAGGCCGGTATGGCGCGGATCGGATTTTTTATGATTTGGCGGAGCAAGATAATCCGCTCGACATAAAAACCATTCGGAAAAGCCTGAAACGGCAGGGGTTAATTGCAAAAGCGGCCAAGCTGTTCAAGGTGACTACGGACAGCAATCATACACTACCTGTTGCGCCCAACCTGTTGGCTAGAGATTTTTCTGCGCAACAACCTAATGAAAAATGGGTGACCGATATTACTTATATTCAAACTACAGAAGGTTGGTTGTATCTGGCCGTGATGATTGATTTATATTCTCGAAAAGTTGTTGGTTGGTCGATGAGCAAACATATTGATGCGCAATTGGTTTGTGATTCATTGATGATGGCGTTGTGGCGACGAAAATTCCCAAAAAGCGTTATTGTTCACAGTGACCGTGGCAGCCAATATGTATCGCATGCGTTTAGGGATTTACTGGAAAAATATTCGCTAATACAGAGTATGAGTCGCAAGGGTGATTGCTGGGACAATGCGTGTGCGGAAAGCTTCTTTCATTCACTTAAGGTTGAGCTGGTTCACGGCGAGCCATTGCTAGATGGAAAGCACACGCGCGAGTCTATTTTTGAATATATCGAAGTGGATTACAATCGCTACCGCCGTCACAGCGCTATTGGCTTTGTTAGCCCCGAGCGCTTTGAGGCAAAAAATGTATGTTAGTTAACTGTCCGAAGTTGGCGGTAGGGATCAAAGCAACAATCCTCAGTATTTGTTGTTGTCGCAAAGCCCGATTGGTGAAAGCTGGTTGGGCTTTTTGATGATGGGAAGTTCATAGAAATAGAGCTGAAATTTGAGGCTCAAAAATCTAAATTACATGAAGAGGTATATGACAAGATTGCCGAGGTTGTACGATGCTTACTTTCTCACCGTCAGCCGTTACATTGAACTGAATCTCGTGCGCGCCAAAATGGTTGCAAGCCGAAGCGAATATGTTTTGTCGAGCTATCGAGGAAATGCGATGGGTAAAGATATTGAATCATTAGAGCGAGGTTGTCCTCCGGGCCAGCTAAAGCTGTCCAAAATTGCTCCCGGCAATTTTGTGGTTTGGTTTACCGCGCAATGTCACCTTCGGTGGTCTGAGTATGGATATCGACCACATGAAACAACAGCGCAACAGCAAAACCAACAACAAACAGGAATCGATAGCCTTCGGTCAAAGTATTGGTGCACGTATGAGTGCGATGAAAAAACGGTAGGAAAACCGTTTTGCACAGCGAAGCTGCCCTAAGGGCGAGGTACATGGATGTACCGAGTGAACCATTTGGTACCAGAACAAATGTTCTCTACCGAAACTGAAAAAGCACAAGGCATCAGTGCAGTAAA
The DNA here is from genome assembly GCF_008806975.1 of Cellvibrio sp. KY-GH-1. Classification (NCBI taxonomy): domain Bacteria; kingdom Pseudomonadati; phylum Pseudomonadota; class Gammaproteobacteria; order Cellvibrionales; family Cellvibrionaceae; genus Cellvibrio; species Cellvibrio sp. KY-GH-1. Next base: position 2,963,797 of record NZ_CP031728.1, on the reverse strand, counting down.
AGCCATCGCTATCGCAAGTCAACAAGGTCAAAAGATTTGGACAATTGATAAAACCAATGTTGATTTAGCGTTAAGTAAAATGAGTCTCGGGGCATCCGCTGAGAGTGACATTCGTAATGCTGTACATGCAGGCCAAATTGCAACAGCGCATGACAGCAGAATTAATTTCAATGGCTGGGTTGGTGAGGGCTATATTTTGATGGATCCGAATGCTGGTGCTGGCGGGTATATGATTTCGGGTGGAGGGAATGGGAGTAAGACAGACGTTCCAGATATGCTCGACCAAATAATGACAGATGTTAGTACCATAATTGATTTGTTGATTATTGGTCTTGAAAAATCTAAAGATATTGCGATAAAAACATTCAAGTTTATTTTAGAAGCCTTTAGCAAGGCACTATCTTTCATGTCTACAGCACTTTCAGTATTTACTACATTAAGTGATTATATTTCTGCGTGCCCTATCGAGGCAATTGCGTTGTTGGCACCGGCATTCTTGTTTCTTATAGCACTTTCTTTTTTGTTAATTACTTTCTTATTATCTGGGTTTATTGCAATTATTATCGGGTTATTAAATGGTCTATTGTTAAGCTATTTTGCAGATAAGACGGTCTCTGCCTGCAAGGGGGAATTAATTGATTTGTTTAAAGTGTAAAAATAAATTGAGTTTAAATTTTCATCTTTATGGAAAAGGTAATTGCGAATTTTGTAAAACGCAGCAACGAATTTTAACAGCGCATACAGCAATGGCAGTCTCTGTTGTTATGTTGGTTGGAATTGTTGGGCCGTTCCAAGTATGGATAAAAGTATTAATATCTACATTTGTAGGTGCTGTGTACCTGTTTTTTTCTAAAACAGAGGAAATAAATATTGAAAAATAGAGTTTGGGCAATACTTTTTTCTATTTTTTTTTATGATGTGGTGTCTTGTTGAGCTATTGTTAGGGCGGGCTGCATTCATGGGAAAGTATACTGGATTCTATTTTGTTGAGGCGGAGAAAGACTTCCTATACTTTTGTTTTTTAATCGGTTTAAAGCTCTGCTTTTCGTTGTTATCGTTCTTAATTTTTTTGAGTTATAGAAAAAATAAATAGCATTTTGTTTATTTTTTAGAGAGTCAGTGTTAATTCACTCAGTCGCTGGTTCTTATCGTGCATTCGGATTGAATTTAACAGGTGAAAGTCCCAAAAAGCGCGCAGTAACTTTGAGGCAAAATAGGCATTGGATATTTTTTGGTATAAGTACATATGACCATAAAAAATAGTTGGTATTAAAAGTATAGAGAGAATAATAAATTGAAAAAAGAATTACTATTTTCTTTATGGTGCTTATTGTTTAGTGCCATCGCTGTTTTTTCATATCATAAATACATTGGCGCTTTAATATTTGGGCCATCTATAGGTGATAAAAAAGTAATTATATTTGTTACATCTTGGTGTCCTTATTGTAAAAAGCTAAAACGACAACTTGACAGCTTAGGGGTCGCGTATGAAGAGCATGATATAGAGTCGTCAAAAAAATCATATTTCATCTACTATTCGTTAGGTGGTGGTGGGGTTCCCATAAGTATTGTTGGGGATAAAGTTATTTATGGATATCAACCAGACTTTATTCAGTCAGAGATAAACACGCAAAAAATTTTAACTGCTATTAAAAATCAGTAGCTGTACTTAAATTTCAAAAATTCGCGTAAATGCATGCGCTAAGCAGATTGCAACTAAAAGGTGGAAATAAAATGCCTGAGCATGGACATTGACCACATGAAGCAACATCGCATCAGCAACACCAATAACAAACAGGAAGCGATAGCCTTCAGCCAAAGTATTGGTGCACGCATGAGTGCCATAGAGCATCTGGTTCCAGAACAAATGGTTTCCACTGAAACTGAAAAAGCACAAGGCATATCAGCCGTAAAAGCATTGGCGGTTGCATCACAACAAGGCCAGAAAATTTGGACAATCACCAACGACAATGTGAATCTCGCACTCAGCCGAATTAATTTAGGTGCAGATGCAGAAAACGATATTCGCAATGCGGTGTATGCTGGGAAAGTCGCAACCGCCCACGAAACCAGAATTAATTTTAATGGTTGGGTTGGTGAGGGGTATACGCTGATTGACTCGAATACCGGGGCTGGTGCTTATATGATTTCTGGTGGGGGAAATGGTGGGGAGCTAATTTCAGTGCTAGGTGAGGTAGTGGGATATTTAGAATCCTTCCTTGATGTGATGCAAAAAGTGATTTCTGGGAAGGATAAACAGGCTATAGCATTTAGAGCTCTACTGAAGGTTATTGGAGAAAAAATAAAGCCTGTAGCTCCTATTGTTGGACTGATTGGTTCCATTTTAGAGGCTATAGGAAACTGCCCCTCTGCTCTGCCTGCTGTGATATCAGTAATTGGTGCTGCTGTAATAGCTTTGATAAGTATTGGTGTAGCTGCTTGGGCAGCTACGGTTGCAACTGGTGGCCTGGGCACCTACATCTTTATCAATGTTGTTGTCCCCATGATAGTAGATCAAATTTCAAATAGGTTGTTAGAAAATCTACCTATTCTTGAGGGTTGTAAAAATGATGATTGAACAGTGGATTGCTTTTGGTGCGATAGCTGTATTTACTTTGATTTTCTTTAAGGTGCGACTTAATCGGGTGAATTTTATTGAAGAAAAAGTAAAATATTGCTCATTGCTTGAGAAGGAAGTCGAAACATGTCTTGTTAATATTTTTTCTAATTATCCTCAGTCTCAGATGGCTCAACTACCTATTGATAACGGATTAATATATAAGCTTAGGAATGGTCTAAGTTGGCAGTATATTGAAGTTTCGAATGCAAGTTTTTCTCCAGTTAGATGTGACTCCGTTATTTTTACGGATAAGAAATATCCAAAATTTTGTTGGATGAAGTCGACTTATTTAAGAGCGCTTTTTAAATCTAATGAAAAAATTTCGAAAGAGGTCGAGACCTTCTTAAATAAATTTGAATTAGGGGTTGAGACTGGTCATTGGGGCGCTATTTTGATACGTGAAAGGAAGGCGATTCTATCTTCTGAAATAGATGAAATAATTAAGGAATTCGAGTCAATCGATTGGGAGTTTATTCGTAAAATTGGCAATTAGGCAATATTTGATGCAGGACATAGCCTCTGTCGTGTCAGGCGCTAGCAATACGATTTCACTGACGGCATGAATCTGAAAGATCAGGTTCCGTTTGATGCAGAAGCACTGGCTAACACCATTCAAACCAAATCGATAGCGAACGAAACGGAACTATTGAAGAACCCACCGCAAAGCTCGCGGGTAAAGCCATTGCACTGAGTTTCAAACCAGCCACCAAAGCCGACGAAGATATTATCGCCAGCCGTTTACCCGCACCGGAAGCGAATGGCTCGATTGATCCAGCAAAACTGCCCAAAACATTACCCGGTTATTTAATTAACCTCACCGCAGAATTCACTATTAATGGTGAAACCATCAAGGCTGGTGCAGCCGGGAAAATGGGTGGGGAACTCTACGAAGAAATGGGCTTATGGAGCCCGAGAGAAGGTTGGGAGACCAGCATTAACCACCCAACTGCTGGCAGCTACAGAGCAATCGGATTAGACCTGCAAGGCGCCAGCCCGGAACAAGCCGCGCGTTTAAAACAACAACTCGAAGCGACAAAAGCAAAACTTGAAAGTGCAGATGATGTGCAGTTAGCCACACTCACCAAACACAATCTGGTGGGTGATTTGCTCTATGGCACTGTATTTAATTATTTCGCCTTAAACGACCTGCAAGACCAGATCGCCGCGCAAAGTTCCGCTATTATCAGCTATCGTTTACCCAGCTACGGAACCTTCAGCACCAACCTGCAAACCCAATATTGGTATGGTCTACCACGCAATGTCACCTTCGGTGGTCTGAGTATGGATATCGACCACATGAAGCAACAGCGCAACAGTAAAACCAATAATAAAGATGAAACCATTGCTTTCAGCCAATCCATCGGCTCAAGAATGAGTGCGATGGAACACTTAGTGCCTGAACAAATGTTTTCAACAGAAACTGAAAAAGCACAAGGCATCTCAGCGGTAAAGGCATTAGCGATTGCATCACAACAAGGTCAAAAAATCTGGACAATCACCAACGACAATGTGAATCTCGCACTCAGCCGAATTAATTTGGGTGCCGATGCAGAAGACGATATTCGAAATGCAGTAAATGCCGGAAAGATCGCAACTGCCCACGAAACTCGCATTAATTTTAATGGTTGGGTTGGTGAAGGTTATACGCTGATTGACCCGAATACGGGTGCTGGGGCGTATATGATTTCGGGTGGGGGGAATGGGGGATTCCTTAAAAAGTTAGGAAATTTATTTATTAAGGGGCAGCTAATATTGGGTTTAATGAAAAGCACTTTACTTGGGAATTTTCTGCTCAAAGGCTTAGCTCAATTCGGCACTGCTATTTTCTTAGGAATTAAATTCTTTAACGAGTGCTCATCAAAAAGTAATGCCATTGCTTTAACGTTGATATTTACTATGATTTCTATTGCTATAGCTATTATGTTGCTATTTGCGGGTCCTTTTTCACTGATTTTGTCACTAGCGATTTCTTGGGTTGAAAACAAATTGGCAGAAATGATAATTAGAGACATAGGGTGCTAAATATGAACTGTTGGAACTGCGGAACCAAGCAACCTTTTTACAAAAGATTTACGTTAGGTATGGGCGAAAATGGATATTTACGCTGCAAGGTGTGTAAGCAGGAGCTAGTCAACGAAAACAGAATTTGGCAGCACTTTTTAACAACATCCGTATCTGGAGCAATTTTAGCTATCTTGATTCATGACGCCAATTTTCCCACAATGATTTTTTTCGTTGTCTTATTAACAGTGTATCTTTATGGGTTTATACCCATAAAAAAAACGTGAACCATCAACGATGAAACCATTAAATCCGGCGCCGCAGAAAAGATGGGTAGTGAGGTTTACGAAGAAATGGGCTTATGGGGCCCGAAAGAAGGTTGGGAAACCAGTGTTAACACCCAGCCGCTGGTTCCTATCGTGCAATTGGTTTGGATCTGCAAGGCGCAAGCCCGGAACAAGCCGCGCGTTTAAAACAACAACTCGAAGCGACCAAAGCGAAACTCGAAAGTGCAGATGATGTGCAGTTAGCCACACTCACCATACACAATCTGGTTGGTGATCTACTTTACGGAACTGTGTTTAACTACTTCGCACTAAATGATTTGCAAGATCAGATCGCTGCACAATGTTCCGCTATTATCAACTATCGCTTGCCCAGCTACGGAACTTTCAGCACCAACCTGGAAACCCAATATTGCAACCTCCATCCATGGAGGTTGTCCTCCGGACCAGCTAAAGCTGTCCAAAATTGCTCCCGGCAATTTTGTGGTTTGGTTTACCGCGCAATGTCACCTTCGGTGGTCTGAGTATGGATATCGACCACATGAAACAACAGCGCAACAGCAAAACCAACAACAAACAGGAATCGATAGCCTTCGGTCAAAGTATTGGTGCACGTATGAGTGCGATGAAAAAACGGTAGGAAAACCGTTTTGCACAGCGAAGCTGCCCGAAGGGTGAGGTACATGGATGTACCGAGTGAACCATTTGGTACCAGAACAAATGTTCTCCACTGAAACAGAAAAAGCACAAGGCATCAGTGCCGTTAAAGCTCTCGCAATTGCATCACAACAAGGTCAAAAAATCTGGACAATCACCAACGATAATTTGAATCTCGCACTCAGTCGAATTAATTTAGGTGCGGATTCTGAAAACGATATTCGCAATGCAATAAATGCCGGAAAGATCGCAACTGCCCACGAAACTCGCATTAATTTTAATGGTTGGGTTGGTGAAGGTTATACGCTGATTGACCCGAATACGGGTGCTGGGGCGTATATGATTTCGGGTGGGGGGAATGGTGCGGACCTATTTGCATTAGGCGCAGCGCTTGGCGCATTGATTCAAATAATTGTTACTGGCTTAACCGATTATGGCCCCTATGCAAGGTTGTTAGCGCTAGGGGGTGTTTCCCTGAGCGTATTATTAGGAGCTATTGCGCTAGTTACGTTGATTATTTTAAGTGTAGCAATCACAATGATCGCAATGTCGGATGACAAGGATAAAGCACTTACTTCCTTCAGAAATGGAATTTTATTCTCGCTTGGAGTTGCACAAGGACATGAAGGTATAACCAAGTGGGGTAAGTTAAATGGGAAAGGGCGGTTTGCTGTAGTTATAGGTGTTCTTAGTTTAATTTTTGCGCTTCAGGATGAATATTTTTAGAGACAAATAGCCATGATTTACATCTTCGCATTGGTGTTAATTTTTATTGGTTTTTTTTCTGATGAAGGAGCAATAAAGTTTTCCTTGCCTAGAAAAAGATTTCAAATTGCGTCGATTTTGATGGGGGGCGTGTTGTTGTGTTTTGAGCTTTTTAGAGGTGTCGTATGAGATGGCGCCAAAGATAAACTTGGACGATAGCGGGTCAGACTCCTTGATCTCTTGAGATTTAACTAAAAACAACAATCCTCAATATTTGTTGTTGCCGCAAAGCCCAACTAGTGAAAGCTGTTTGGGCTTTTTTATGATGGGAAGCTCAGAGTAGTCGAGCTAAAATTTAAGGCTCAAAAATCTACATTCCAATGAGGGGTATATGGCAACGTTGTCGAGGTTGTGCGTGGCAGGGTGCTCACATCACATAATTCAGCGAGGCAAGAACCGGGCTGCGAGTTCTTTTGATGAGAAATAAGCCGCATTTTATTTGCAACAATTGCAAATATCAGAAGAGCAATTTAGTGTTGCGGTTCATACCTTTTTCTTAATGAGCAATCATGTGTAATCGCTGGGTAGTAAATACGTCAAGTACATCAATCTAACGTATCGTCGAACCGCTAACCGTTTTTCTCCGCGAAGCTGCCCGAAGGGTGAGGTACTTTGAGTCTCGCTCTCAGCAGAATTAATTTAGGTACAGACGCTCAAAACGATATTCGCAATGCTGTGTATGCAGGGAAAGTCGCAACTGCTCACGAAGCCAGAATTAATTTTAATGGTTGGGTTGGTGAGGGTTATACGATGATAGATCCGCAGACGGGAGCGGGTGCTTATATGATTGCGGGTGGGGGGAATGGGGCAGTTTTAATGGTTATTGGGTTAGCCGGTATCCTTATGTTGGGTATTTTTGCGCTAGTCTCAGGAGGTGTTGGAGCGCTACTGGCATTTGGGTTGATTAGTGGGTATCTGTCAATTTTTTTTCAGGGATTGGCGATGGTCTTGGCTGGATTAGGCAAAACTGATTTGGCTTCAAAAGTTTACAGTGTAGGGAGCCTGTAAAAAATTCTGTGTAACTGCCAGCTCAACGATAATCCATCAATCGCTCATCAAACACAATCATAAAATGATTGAGCGCTGCTCTCCAATTGCGAATGGGCATAGTCCATTTTTTGGAGGCATCCTGGATTGCCAAGAAAATCACTTTCTTGGCTGATTCATCCGTTGGAAATAATTTGCGCTTTTTGATTGCCTGACGGATTACGCTATTCAGCGATTCAATCGCGTTGGTGGTGTAAATTGCGCGACGAATGTCTTCAGGGTAAGCAAACAAGGTGCGTATATTTTCCCAATGGGTATGCCAGCAGCGACTAATTTGCGGGTACTTTTCATCCCAGCGCGCACCGAGCTGCGCGAGCGCCAGCAGTGCCTCTTCTTCAGTGATGGATTGGTAAATTCGCTTCAGGTCTGCCGTAACGGCTTTGTAGTCCCTCCACGGCACGTATTTCACTGAGTTGCGTACCATGTGTACGATGCACAGTTGAATCTGCGTTTCGGGAAAGGCCGCGTTAATCGCCTCCGGAAACCCTTTTAGCCCGTCAACGCATGCGATCAAAATGTCTCGAACACCGCGATTCTGTAGCTCCGTCAGCACGCCCAGCCAAAATTTTGAGCCTTCATTTTCCGAGAGCCACATGCCTAATAATTCTTTCTGGCCCTCCATGGTAACGCCCAATGCAAGGTAAATGGATTTGTTGATAACCTGCTTATCCTGGCGAATCTTTACCACGATGCAGTCGAGATAAACAATAGGATAAACCGAATCCAGCGGGCGCGATTGCCATTCGACGACCTGCTCAATAACAGCATCTGTCACTTTGGAAATAAGAGTAGCAGAGACGTCTGCACCATACATGTCCTTGAAAGTGGCTACGATTTCGCGGGTGGTCATGCCCTTGGCGTAGAGGCTTAGTATTTTGTCATCCATCGACGTAAAGCGGGTTTGGTGTTTCTTCACCAACTGCGGCTCAAAGCTGCCTTCGCGATCACGCGGCGTTTTGAGCTCCATCTCACCGTCTTCCGTTTTCAGGGTTTTGGTGGTGTAGCCGTTGCGGCTATTGGCAGCACCTGATTTTTGGTGTTTCTCGTAGCCAAGATGGGCATCAAGTTCACCGTTGAGAGCTGCCTCAACGGTGATTTTGGTGAGCATTTGACTGAAGTCGCTCAGGTCTTTCTCAGTCTTCATGTGCTTTGCTGCTTCGCGCGCAAAGGCTTCAAGGTCTTTTTTGTTCATACTGTTTATCCTGCCTATATGAGGTTAATGATAAACAGTTACACAGATTTATTTACAGTCTCCAGTGTAGGATTTACTTTTTTCGGCGGCGCTATCGGGGCGGTGTTGGTCTGGCTTGCTGGATTATTCCCAATTTTGTCCTCGCTAGCAAATCCTGTCCCCTCCGGCATTATTGGTGAGGTGGTTGGTACAGTAACAGCCTTTGCAACTTGCGGAGTTCCGTAAAAATGAACGGTAATTGAAAATTAATTGTTTCTCTTTTTATTCAATATATCTTTGGATTCCTATCAATTTATTTGATTAACTTTTTCTTTCAAGGGAAATTAAGCAGCATTGAAGTGCTAGGTTATGCCACGTTTTCATGGCTCGTAATAATGCTGCCTTTAAATTTTGTCGCCACTAAAAAAAGATAATATACAGCTCAAGAGCTATAGTGTGATTCTGATGTCGTTAGAGGCTTAGATGGAGCTTTGAAATGATAGTCAAAAAATTGATCAAGCTGACGCACTTGAACACTATCGGGGTTATTTAATCGACATCGTCGGCAAATTCACTATTAATGGTGAAACCATCAAGGCTGGTGCCGCCGGGAAAATGGGCGGTGAGCTGTATGAAGAAATGGGCTTATGGAGCCCGAAAGAAGGTTGGGAAACCAGTGTTAACCATCCAACAGCTGGTAGCTATCGCGCTATCGGTTTGGATTTACAAGGCGCAAGCCCTGAACAAGCCGCGCGTTTAAAACAACAACTCGAAGCCACCAAAGCGAAACTCGAAAGTAATAGTGAAGTGCAACTCGCTACACTCATCAAACACAACCTTGTAGGTGATTTGCTGTACGGCACAGTATTTAATTATTTTGCGTTAAATGATTTGCAAGACCAGATCGCTGCGCAAAGTTCCGATATCATCAGCTATCGCTTGCCCAGTTACGGTACCTTCAGTACGAATCTGCACACGCAATATTGCAACTTCCATCCATGGAGGTTGTCCTCCGGACCAGCTAAAGCTGTCCAAAATTGCTCCCGGCAATTTTGTGGTTTGGCTTACCACGCAATGTCACCTTCGGTGGTTTATCGATGGACATCGACCACATGAAATAACAGCGCAACAGTAAAACCAACAACAAACAGGAATCGATAGCCTTCGGTCAAAGTATTGGTGCACGAATGAGTGCCATGAAAAAATAATATGGAAATTATTTTTCACGGCGAAGCTGCCCGAAGGGCGAGGTACATGGATGTACCGAGTGAACCATTTGGTACCAGAACAAATGTTCTCCACTGAAACAGAAAAGGCTCAAGGCATCAGTGCCGTTAAGGCATTGGCAATAGCTAGCCAGCAAGGCCAAAAAATCTGGACAATTACCAACGACAATGTGAATCTCGCCCTCAGTAGAATTAATTTGGGTGCGGAAGCTGAAAACGATATTCGCAATGCGGTGAATGCCGGAAAAATTGCAACTGCCCATGAAACCCGAATTAATTTTAATGGCTGGGTTGGTGAAGGCTATACGCTAATAGATCAGGATACTGGTGCTGGTGTCTACATGATTTCTGGCGGGGGGAATGGGGGAGTGTTGGTAGGTATTGCTCTCGCTCTAGTGCTTGCAATGTTCATCGGCTTTATGTTTATGCTAGGCCCAATTCTCGCTGCAGGTGCAGCTTCTATTGCGGGCTTGGCGTTTGTAACTATGATTGCAATTGCCTCGGTAGTGGGGCTACTCTTAAAGGGGTTCGGAATTATTTTTGAGTCAACGACAGCATGCAAAATTTCAGGCTACTCATATAATGCTGCAATAGGTGGCCTATTTGCGTATTTTTCAAGTTACCGATTAATAAAATCTTTAATTGCTAAAAAAATATCATCGGACGCAATTCTATCTGCATTTTTAACAGTTATTGGTTCTCCGACAGCAGCAAATTTATTAACAGATAGCGTTGTAGGGACGTGCCCATGAAATTAAGCCCTAATTACATTTGTATAGTATGCATTTTTTTAATATTCAAAATACTGAATGTAATTTCTTCAGTAGCCTTGTTCCATTTTTTTGATATTGAATGGAAGTTTTTTTATGGCTGGGAGGTGTTATTTGCATTAATTTTATACTTTTTATCAAGGGCAATCGACTTTAATAAAACTGATTCGATTGTTACAATAATAAACAGATGGCCGTTCAATAGTGTTTTATCTGCTATCCGAGTGGGCAGTGGTGGTGTAGAAGTGATTGGTGGACTCTATTACGGAATAATTGTTTTTCGAGATCGATCAGGTCCCAGAAATCATTTTGAGATTATTCCCTGTGTTTTTTACTCTTCTAATGAATTAAAAATACTGATTGAATTGGTGGGTAGAGTGGATCGAGAGGGAAGCTCCATCGATTCTTAACTAACATATTAGGTTTTCTGTTCTCTGAAGATGTAAAACGATGCAGAGTTGAAATCAAATGAATGAAGAATTTTCAAAAAAAATTAAGAATCCCGTCTATTTAATATGGCTTATAATTCGATCAATAATAGGTTTGAATTGTGCTTTTATTGGATATATTTCACTAAATGAAAGTGGTTTTATCAATTTTATTTTATGGATGTTGTTGGCTGCCCAGTTTTGGCTTGATGGAAGCGTGTTAAAAGGCATAGTTAAAGTTAATAGATTTATTGTCGTTGTCCTGTTGATGATTTTTATTCTCATAACTACATAGTTGGAAAATGTGGCATATAATATTTTAAATATGCAAGACAGAGGCATTTAACCATCCCGCGTCTGGTCGTTACAGAGTAATCGGCTTGGATCTGCAAGGCGTCGACCGGAACAAGCGGCACGTTTAAAACGACAACTCGAAGCGACCAAAGCGAAACTCGAAAGTAATAGTGAAGTGCAACTCGCTACACTCACCAAACACAACCTTGTAGGTGATTTGCTGTACGGCACAGTATTTAATTATTTCGCCTTAAACGACCTTCAAGACCAGATCGCTGCGCAAAGTTCCGATATCATCAACTATCGCTTGCCCAGTTACGGTACCTTCAGTACGAATCTGCACACGCAATATTGCAACTTCCATCCATGGAGGTTGTCCTCCGGACCAGCTAAAGCTGTCCAAAATTGCTCCCGGCAATTTTGTGGTATGGTCTTCCAAGGAATGTCACTTTCGCTGGTCTGAGTATGGATATTGACCACATGAAACAGCACCGCAACAGCAAAACCAACAACAAACAGGAATCGATAGCCTTCGGTCAAAGTATTGGTGCACGTATGAGTGCCATGAAAAAATAATATGGAAATTATTTTTCACGGCGAAGCTGCCCGAAGGGTGAGGTACATGGATGTGCCGAGTGAACCATTTGGTACCAGAACAAATTTTCTCCATTGAAACAGAAGAAGCACAAGGCATCTCAGCGGTAAAGGCATTAACGATTGCATCGGGGCTTTTTAATTCCTACAGTTGTATTAGTAGGCACAGGAAAGCCCGGGGGTGCAGATGGGTGCGGATTAACTTGTGACGATCACTTCACTAATTGTTTGAGTTCCAGCATTCAATCTCAGACTGGCCCGTTGTTTGGTAGTAGTGCTTGCGTTGCTTGTCGAAATCAGTGCGTCCAGAATGGCGGTGTTTGGCCAGACTTTGCGCGGCTGTTCACTGGTCCGGCAAAACGCTGTGACTACTGGGGATTTACTAAATAATTGCTAGCTAATAGCAAGGGGGGTAAATTGTTTGAAAAAAAATTTGACAGGTGGTTGTCGGATTACAAAATTAATTCTCTTTCAGGTGTTGCATTTGATGTGGGTGTAACAATCAAGGATCTTAATGGTTCACCTAATGCTGATGGGGTTAAAACTATTGAAAAATATATTAGAGATTTTTCAAGCTATTGGGATGGTGTGTATTCGAAATTCATTGAATTCAATTCGAAATATTCAAGTGAAGAAATAAAAAAATCGATAAACCCCAAGATTTTTATGTATGCTCCTGCATTAGTAGGAGCGACTACTTATGACTTGATGGTTCTATTTGAATTAAAATCAGATGTAATCCAACATCAAAATTGTACCTTTTGTTATTCTGATGGCAAGCTCGTGTTGAGCGAGCAGCACGTATAAATGAAAATAAAATTTCTAATTTAATTTGTTGTTATTTTCAAGATTTCGGTAGCAACTTTGATGTAGAACAGTTTTCATCTAAAATTGGAATGCCAAAGGGGGGTATTTTTTCCTAAATCGAAATATCCTAAGTCTCGCTCTCCCATTATTGAAGATGGCCATACTTACAAGGATAGTTATGGTGCAATGCCCAATTCTCGTTATGATATTTGTGCTTGCAAAGATGGTTCAATTGCCATTTTTAGAACAAAACAATGCGGCCAAATGAACGCTTTGTGAGAAGTTACTTTGGAAAGATGGAAATAGTCATGCCTAAGCTAATTTATTGCTACTTAAATATTTTTGGCAGCGATTTCGATGCCGCCAGTTTTTCGGTATTGGACGGTGTACCGAAAGGAGATATTGTTCATCAAAAATCCGCAGCTCCAAAGCTACGCTCTCCGATTAAGGCGATGCGGCAGGGAAATGTTGTATCTTGGAAAACGGATAAAAGATACTTCTCTACAAATGACATTGATAATTATGAAATTTTCCATGATTATCTCTATGAGGAGGATTTTTTAATTAGATTTTTAAATGATCATATGAAGTTAAAAGAATTGTTGAAACCCTTTGAAAATGAGACAACTGAAATCTGGCTTGTAGCTATATATGAAGCATCTCTAAACGAAAGGGCATCTGGTATTTATTTAGGAAGTAACTTAATTATGGCGTTGAGTAACTTAAATTGCGCATTTTCAACAGACATTCATTTTTTAGATAACTGATAGTCGCTGAATAGCTTGTTCTGGGTTTGCAGTTACCGGGATCAAGGTGATCAAGGGGGCAGACTCCTTGATTTCTTGATCGTTAACTAAAAGCAACAATCCTCAGTATTTGTTGTTGCCGCAAAGCCCAACTGGTGAAAGCTGTTTGGGCTTTTTTATGATGGTAAGTTTATAGTAATAGCACTAAAAATTAAGGCTCAAAAATCTACATTCCAAGGATATCCTGAGAATCAAGATCAACTTGTGCAATTCGGATATTCCTTCAGGTTTAGTTAATGCTCTATCTGTTTTTTTTAAGCAGTTAGCAGATCACCAATCCATCTAATTGCTTGATTGTTATACTAATGAGTTAGTCACTCTCTTAGTAGGCCAATCAATTATCAGGTTCGCTCTACCAGAGCTGCCATCCCCATGCCGCCACCGATACACATGCTAACTATCCCGAGTTGCATGTCCCGTCGGCGCAGTTCCCGCAAAATGTGGCCGACTTGACGTGCACCTGTCATTCCAAACGGATGCCCCATACTTATTGCTCCACCATTGACATTCAACTTGTCAGCATCTATGCCAAGCTTCAATTGGCAGTACAACGTAGTAGCAGCAAAAGCCTCGTTCATTTCTATTAAATCTATATCTGCCAGGGTCAACTTAAATTGCCGGAGTAACTTTTCTATCGCAAATATAGGACCTGTACCCATTTCTTCCGGAGGGCAACCTGAGGTGGCGTATCCATGAAAAACACCTAAGGTATTGAGAGCCATATCTGCGGCGAATTGATCTGAGGTTAACAGGCAGATAGCGGCACCATCGGTAATTTGTGAGGAGTTTCCCGCCGTAACAGATCCATTCTCTTCAAATGATGGTGCGAGCTCCGCTAAACCTTTTAATGTCGTATTGGGCCTATTACATTCATCCTGGGAAACAGTTTCGTATTTAATAACAGGATTGCCATCTACATCCAGTTTTTTTGACATCACAGGAACATTCACACTAATAATTTCTTGTTCAAATAAACCAAGCGCTTGCGCATTTGCAATTCTTTGTTGGCTCATTAAAGAATATTCATCTTGCATTGATCGTGATATGCCATATTTTCTTGCTACAACTTCTGCTGTTTTTCCCATTGACGTGAAAACATTTTTTATAAACTCACCCGTGTTTTCATCGGTGTCCATACCTAAATACATCCCGGGTGCGTCTTGCTTTATACGGGGATTGTATAGCTTTCGCGTATTAATATATTTCAGCGTCGTTGAAATAGATTCAACACCACCCGCAATAATAGATTGAGCGCCTCCTGCCGCTATCTGCGTTGCCGCAACCGAAACCGCTTGAAGCCCGGAGGCACAGTAGCGATTTACGGTCGTTCCGGCAACGCGATGGGACATTCGCGAAAGTACAGCGATATTTCTCCCTAAATTCATTCCCTGTGCCCCTTCAGGAAATGCGCACCCAATAATACAATCATCAATATGATGCGGATCTATATCAGGATTTCTGGCCAGAAGCATATCAATACAGTTCGCGGCCAAATCATCGGGACGAGTGTCTCGCAGCGCTCCGCGAAACGACTTTGTGATTCCTGTTCTTAGGCTGTCTACTATTACTGCCTTAGCCATAACGTCTCCTAAAAAACAGCATCAGATGTAATAAAGTTATTGTATGTGGGCGTAACCAATGCGCGATCTATATCATCGGCATCCGTATCAAATTTTTTAATCCAGGAAAACTGGGCCCAGTAGCTCTCTGCTATACCTATCCATGTTTTTAGCATCTCCGGTTCCCCACGAAATTTCGCCATGCTCATGAGTAACCAGCTGAACACCGCTTGACTGTCCTGGCAACTATCGCAATGCCCTGATGTACAACACAAGTTGATAGTTTCCAGATCGGCAGCCCACGCGTTAAATCCGGGCAGCACCGGATTGCCATTTTTGATCCTCTCCTGGTTATCAGGATGATCCACACTGATGCTAGGGCAAACCTCATAGGAAAATTTATCCCAATGGGTTTTTCCAGTGACAATGGAATTGATGTAATAGGGATGGCTTAATACCGTTTTTGGATACAGGTTTTTGACTCGTAGGGCTTCGTTTAGAAGCGCATCGCGATCTTTCTGGTACAAAGGGTCTGCGGAATCGTATTTACTGTAGAAGTTAAACGTGACGCGATTACCATTGTCGTGTATTTTTCTTACAGTTTCCTCAATGTAATCTATGCCATCCTCGGTTATTGCAAAAATAAAACAGGCGCGCGGATCATCACAATAGTTTTCGAGTGCTGTATCAAATAAGCCAGTGAAAGTAGATTTATTAGGTTTGATCGCCCGCAGTTCATCATCCAGCTTTCCACCTCCAAACAAACTGATCAACACTGCCACACTTTCAAATCCTTTAATGGGCATCTTTTTCAAACCATTTGTTGAAACAGTAACGTTGTCCATAATTTCGGTGAACAACTTTACCCGGTCTGGAAACAGGGTTGGCTCCCCTCCGATAATTAACGCAGAGTTGATCCCACGCGCTCTTTCTTTTAATAGAAATTGCTCCAGCCTCTGTAGATCTGTAACTTCTTTTGATTTTTTATCAAAATCATATTCAAAAAACCAACAGCCTTTACATCGAATATTGCATGCGTTGGTGATGAGATATTCAGATACCCGAACATTTTTCGATATATCTCGAATCCGCAGGTATCGTCTAAGGTAGTCGGTATCACCATCCAGGAGTTTGAGTATTGCCAAATCAGATTTTTTCATTTCACAATTCCTTTAGCGGGATTATTTTCTGGCAAGCAAGAGGTGAACGGACGGTTTGATGTAGCATATGTTGCCTGGTAATGCATAACACCAAAACGTCAAATAAACATTCACCATGAAAATTGAAATATTTTATCTATTAATATGAAATTACAAAAATTTCCTATCTTTAAAATCGTCCGGAATTTGCAATCCCAACTTCTCCAGTTTTGGCTTGGTAATATCCATGAAGCGTTGACGAGCCTCTTCATTAGAGTACTGTCTCAAACCCCATTTAATGTATTCTTTGGAACGTTTTGATTCTGACTTTCCAAACATATCCAAGGTGGTAGGCCACCAGCGCTCAAGTGCGATTTGAATCTCTCGCTTTCCTTCTTCTGTTGCACACATGTCCCTGGCAATTCGATATCCGTGTGCCACATGCACTTTTTCCTCCTTAATTACACCCACACACATTTCAGCGATAGGTTTGTAACTGCTTTGCTCCATTTCATAAAGCATTTCCAGAACAGCTGCCTCACCTAAAAAGGAGAACAATGCGCGCTCCGCCCAATTATTAATATGTTGAACGGCTTCGGTGGCGAACAAATTTCGCTCTTCTAATTTTTGATCCAGCATATAACTTGTGTCGACCCCTATATCTGACAACACTTTCGCGCCTTTTATGTAGTGATCCGCCTCTTCGGCAGCTCGCTCACAACACACTTTCTTTTCATTGGCATCATTGGTCATAGGGTAAAAAATATGAATATAATCATCAGCACCTGAAAGCTCGCCTTCCGTATGCACCATCATTTGACGAATCACCAAATTTTGATACTCCTCTGGCATATCGAAAAACTCTTTAGGGCCTGCAACGGAAATTTTTGTTAATTCAGGTTCAAGTGCGAAAGACATAGTTTTCTCCTTTTTGATTGAAATGAACGTTAATTGAGACAGGGTAATAAAGCGTAATGGATAATTATCCGAAGGAATTGTATGGCTTCAATTCACCGGCCTCTACTGCAAAGGGCAAGCTATTATTTGCCGGAGGAAGAGGGCAGGTAGCAGCTTCAGTAAATGCGCAAGGCGGAGAAATAGATCTATTAAAATCTATGGTAAGCGCCGAAACTTTTTCATCCCATAGGTCAAAGGGAATAAATAAAAATCGACCACCACCATAAGAATAATCCCCGTTGGTCTTATCCTTGAAAATAACAAATAGTTGGTTCGCATTGCCTTGTTTAATTACTTCCAATTGGTATTCGTTTCCATTGAAATTGAAACGCAGGTAACCAGGGTTGGATAGCTCATAAGTTCCGCCGAGCGCCAATGATATCGGCATAGTCTTGTCGTGCGGATGCGCAACAAATGTTGCCGGTAACCGAAAAGACTCAGTTTCCGGATACCACTGTAAGGGAGGAAATTGCGTAATTTTTTTTTGGCGACTATCTCGTACTCTCACCGCGAATTTTCCAGATCGACGCAGCAATTCGATACTGATTGAATCGATTCGAATAATACTCGGACTACCACTTTCATCCGAATAAAGCTCACCCTCGCTAAAAGGATGATTGTTTACTGTCACTGATGCGCACGATGTCTCGGCAAAAACTCTGGTTTCATTTGACAGATGAAAGGTTATGCAAAACTGGGTTGAGGACTCTATATGAATATCACATTCTGCAGTTGACCCAATGCGAGTTCTTTCATTTTCTAACCAATATAATCCAACCACGCTAAGCCAACCGTGAGGTGTTCGCAAGGAAGCTTCACGCTGTTGCCGGAAATTCATAAATTCATCGAATACAGTCATATCACTTTCCTCCGGCCAGTTCTGCCGAATTTGCGTACATAGAGTTGATGACTTTGAAAATCAACAATGCGAATAGAGGCATAATTGATAGGCCTATACCTATCATCACTATGCCGGTGATTTGATAACCGGACAGGAGAATCCCCCCCGCAATACTCGCGCAACCCGATGCAATATTTACCAGGACATCATTGAGCCCTTGCACTTTTCCTGGATTTGAAAGGCCTTTTGTAAAATCAGTGAGAATTACGTTGGAAGAAATAAAGCAGAAGTTCCATCCAAGCCCAAGCAAGAAAAGTGATGCAGTCACGACGGCCATTTGCGTACTTGCAGCGATTAACAAATAGGAGCCAGTCAGAATGCATGCGCCGGCGCTGATTACAAACCGACGCCCGACTTTGTCTGAGAGCCAGCCAGCGATATAAGAAGTGCCATACATGCCGACAAAGAAAATCGACAAAATAATTGATATCACTTCGTTAGAGAAACCGAGGTTCTTCATGTAAATAGGAGAAACCGCCATCAATAAAACACGCGACGCTTGTGTTGCTATCACGCATATCATTGCAATGCTGATATTCAGCGTGGAATTTTGTTGCGCGCCGACAGGTTGGCGCCCCCCGCCTTGTGTTACAGGTTGAAGCAACGGAGTAAAAAGGAGCGCGCGCGGGATACTAAACTTTAATAAAGGAAATCCGCTTATATAACAACAAAAGGCTACAATAAACGGAGCCGATAATTGCCCCTCCACTTTTTCAAATAGGTTGCTCATTGCACTGGCAATCAACGGTGCGGCAATTGCACCTATTGTTGCACCAGTCATTACGAACGAAAATGCTTTTCCACGTTCTTGTGGGGCAGTCATTTCGATCGCAGAAAACCGACTCATAAAAATTGCACAGGTGGCCGTACCTATCCCAAGTAAACCAAGGATCATGCAGGCAATTAATCCTGTATACAAAGAGGTAATACAGAGAATTGCCCCTACAAGGCCGGACCAGGATGCTAAATGGAGTAATTGCCCATAACCACATTTGTCCTTCCATACAGCGAAAGGAATGGAAGCTACCGCCGACACACCCAACACTAGTGCGACGGGAATCCCTGCCCAAGTAGAATTGCCGTCCGACAGATGAACGATTGCAATCGCACCTGCAGAAATCACAATGCCAGTACCCGCAGATGCTATAGCCTGGAAAATTGATAAGGAAAGATAAACTTTTCCAGGGATCGACTCCGCATCCTTTAATACTTGACATGATTCATTTCTACGATACCCCGTTCGATAGAGCTCGCGAATTGATTGCAATATCCATGGAATTATCATGAGTCTCAATAAGACAGTGATAAATGTGGATCCCACTTTAGAGTTATTCATCGAATGACTCACTCATTGCTGGCGAAAAGAATTGATTAATAATGGTGTCAATTGTTTTAAAGTTTTCAGGGACAATGAATTCCTGTTCAATACGATGGCCAACCAGCTTTTCAATAAGCATTAGAAAATTCACGAATTGCAATGAATCCAGAACGCCAGTTGCCAGGATGTCCTGATTATCTTCAACCGAAGTCACTGCGTTGTTTTTGTTCATAAGCCAGGTTTTAATTTGCGTTTTAATTTCATGCGACATAGTTATTCTCCTCGCTGTTATCTACCAGGGTCCATAAATTATTTAATTTTGATCTGGCGCGCTTGGTTATGATGTTGTGAATTTGAACTCTCCCCGGGTGGCAAATAAGCTTTTCCCGAAGCTCATAGGGCTCCGCGAATCCAACCCGTTGATAAACATCCGGGTTATAAAAGCCTTGCAGTGAGATTTGGATATAATTGTCGATATGTCTAATCATATTTTTAAGCGTGCAGGTATCAACAGTTTTCAAATTCACTAATAACTCTTCTGCTATTTTCCATCCAATCGCTATATGTCCAACTTCATCCAGATGATGCCGCTCGTGGATTGCTCGAACAAATGTTGGAATGCTATGATTTTTAATGGTGTTTGCGTTAAAAAAATCCCCGATCTCTTCAAATATCAATATCCGCAAGAATGCCAATAGTCGTTCCAGATCGGGCGAAAATTTAGAAGGCATCTCAAATTTCCGGCTAGGAAATACTCCACCGTCATAGCGACGGCAAAATTCTGAAAAGAACCACATGTGTTTATTTTCTTCATCTATAAAATGAATCAAATATTCTTTCATATGCGCAAGATCAGGACGAAAGCAATTTTTTAGGATGGTTTGCAGTAAATCGCTTTCACCATGCGCAAAGATCGAGAAAAGGTTTATCGTCTCTAATTGGCTTAGATGTATCTTTTGATGCTCGGATGCTTCATTGGAAATTTCTGTGTTATGTATAGTCAGGAGATCACCGCCCAACCAGAAATTGTCATTGGGTAGCGTTTCCGGCCATTCAAATATTTCGTAAACGTTATAGAAATTATCCTTAGACCTATCAGCTAGCTTATTAGCTAATTTAGCGCTGTTCATAATCTAAACCCGCATAAGGGTAACGGCGCTGAAGGTCACAAAGCCTCCAACGGCAGTAAGTAGATAACGATTTCCTTGTTGTGTTTTATTTGCCTTTTCCAGATGTTGCAATGCAATAAAGTGATCGCCTGAAAAACAATGCGAGTAGCGGGTGATATTGTCCCGGTAAACACGGTCTTCCGGAAATCCAGCAATTTCTGCAAGGTTTTTCACAACGGAAAAGTTGTAGTTTGGTGTAATCAGAAAATTGTATTCATTTGAGCTGGTCAGGTTATTTTTGTAGGATTGTTGACAAATTTCGCTGAAGCGCCTGGAGTATGCAGTAATGAAATGCAATGCATCTTCAGGGCGGTTGTATTGACTTATTTCCGGTGCATAGAGGTGATCTATCGAATCTATTCGATAGGAATCTTTGCGTACCTCTCTACTTACAATACAGCTAATAAAGGCATCACTATAAACAGATGTGCGGCTTGGCAATATGCGCGATATTTTATTGTCATCCAATGCGTCATAGCCAAAAACAGCGATATGGTTTGCCCGCCCCTCCGCACACAGGAGCTGTGCTAATTGAAGCGCCTGCGTATGATTAGTGCACTGGTTATAGAAAACACCGTATGGAATTGCCCGAGTGATTCCCAGGTCATGCAACGCCATAGGCACATCGCTATGCTGGATATAGGGGTCCAGTGTTGTCGAAAAGAAAATAGTCGCATCGATATCATCAGCCGAGAGTTTGGCTTGTCCTAATGAACGTTCCAGGTTCTCTGTAATTAGTGCGTTCAGTGATGTTTGCAATTTCGAAAAACGCTGTATTCCCAACCGACTCAATTGATGGATTGCGGCCTGATTGTCAATTGCATCTTGCATTTCTTCGATAGGGATCCAGTCACCACACCGATGAGAAAATGAATGAATATAAATTGGTTTTGCGGGAATGGTCATTGGTGCTCTCTATAAAATTCGACAACCATGGGTAGAAGATCTTGCAATGCCTCAGCTGAAATCACTTGAAAGTGGTTTGCATCAATCTCTCGCTTTGTCACATCGGGTAGTGCTTCGAGCCACACATCGCTATGAGATAGCGGCTCCAAATAATCAAGTAATGCGGAATCTCGACGAATAGCATCGATAAATAGAATTGGCGCCTTTGTGGTAAGCGGAATATGCGATGAAATCGCCATATGATTGCTTTTATAAATATTAAATAGTCGCGTTAACATGACGTCACTCAACGAAACATCAATGCCCCGCGCAAGTAACCATTCTTTACCACGCTTTATTAATACGTCATCAGCAGCGTTACCGTTTTCACTTAGGATATGAGGATGCTTCCCTTCGGTGATGTCTGAGAAAAATGCATTAACGAGGGATAAATTTGAAGTGCTTTTGAAATTGCCGGTAGCGGTGGGAACCCAGGTATCCAGAATGGCTACTTTAACCTCTCTTCCTTTTTTGCTGATAATCCGAGCCATTTCAAGGGCTATCAATCCGCCCATGGACCATCCCAAAATTAATATTGGCCCTGCCAATTGTTTGTCAAGAATGGCTTGGGTATATACATTAGCCATCTCCTTGATAGTGGTTAAAGGCGTTTCTTCGCTATCGAGGCCTATCGATTGGACACCAAAAACTTTTCCTTGCCACAATTGCGCAAAGTCCCGATAACAAAATACATTCCCCCCAACCGGATGCACGCAATACACTGTATTCTGGTTTGGTTTATTATTCAGCGCCACTAAATTGCTCGGTCCATTATCCACCAGGGCCTCAATCGCGACGGCGAGTTCTTTTGGTGTCGGCGCATCAAAGATCAAACCAAAAGGAAGTTCTTTCTTAAGTTTTTGACTCAGGATGGAGAGCATTCGAATTGCTGATATAGATGTTCCACCAAGTTCAAAGTAGTTTTGATTCGAGCGTATGGTTGCTACACTCAGTAGCTCCGCCCAGATATCCGTGATGAGCTTTTCCAGTGGTGTCGAGATAGTATCTGGCAATTCGCTAACGGTAGATTCGGCAAGCGAAGCCAGTGCAGACCGGTCTATTTTTTTATTAGCGGTAAGCGGCAGCGATTCCAGGATTATTACCTTGGTTGGTATCATATATTTAGGCAAGTATTCTGATACCTGCGCTAATAAGGAATCAGGTGTCGTGTCAATTTTTAATACCACAAATGACACCAGTTGTTGATTTTGGAGATTTACAATGCTGACGGAGTCCTTTACGGACGATAGTTTTCCGAAAGCTGCATCCAAATCGCCGAGCTCTATACGATGACCACGAATTTTTACTTGCGTGTCCCGCCGACCGAGAAATTCAAGCGTTCCATCCGGCCAATATCGAGCCCAATCTCCGGTTCTGTAAAGACACTGGTCGTTTCCAGCATGCCGAATAAACTGGAGGGACGTGCGCTCCGGGTCTGCATAATATTCTTTTGCAAGCCCCTTTCCGCCAATATAGAGCTCACCGGGTACCCAATCGGGGGCATCTTCCATTTGTGGGGTTAGCACACAGAAATACTGGTTCGTTAATGGCTTCCCGTACGGTATGCTCGTCCAATCCGCAGGGACGTCTTTCACAATATGATAGTTGGACCAAATCGATGCTTCTGTTGCTCCGCCCATACTGATCAATTCACTTTGCGGTGCAAGCTTTTTTATACGATCAGGTAAGCTAATAGGGATCCAATCACCGCTCAAAAAAATGTTCGTCAAATTTTGTAGTGCATCCAGCTCCCGCAATTCACAATATTCAACCAACATTTCAAAAAAGGCTGGTACACTATTCCAGACACTGACTTTAAATTCTTCGATCAACGTGCATAGATGAATGGGATTTTTTGACAATTTATGATCTGGCAATATTAACGTTGCACCAGAGCTAAACGTCCCGAAAATATCGTAAACCGACAAATCAAAATTCAACTCGGAAACGCCAATAATTTTGTCCTTGTCCGTTACATTGAATCGTTGATTGATATCGACGATTGTATTCATAGCGCTTTCATGGGTAATAGCCACACCCTTGGGTATACCAGTTGTTCCAGAGGTGAAGATAACGTAACCAAGATCGGACGGTACTTGAGAAAACCTTACGTCGAAGTTTGCTTCAAAGTGTTTATCGTAGGTTGGTACTTGAATTTTTGTAACACCTTCAAATTCCAGCGCTCCTATGCCATCAGAATTATCCAGAGTGTAAAGAAACCGGAGATTACATTTATCAACGATTTGCTTAACCCGCGTAACTGGAGTGTCTATAGCGATAGGCACATAAACACCTCCCGCCAAAAGAATTGCCAGGGTCGCGGTAATTTGCTCGGCACTCTTGGGAAGGAATACACCTACCAATTCATTCTTATGGAGCTGGCGTGCTGTTAACTCTCTGGCGCTCGCTTGAGCCCAGGCTAAAAGCTCAAGATAACTCCAGGAATAGTCGAGAGTCCGCAGGGCTTGCTGCTGGGGAAACTCGAGTGCACTAGCTACTAAAGCTTGGTGAAGTAGAATATTCGAGTTATTGTCTTTGCTAGTATTATTTACGAGTGTACGGATTTCTCGTTGTCTGGATGGTAACAAGTCAGGAAGTTGATGCGTCCAGGCTGATGAATTTTCAGATGAAAGATGGCCCAACAAATTTTGATAGGCTTCCAGCATACTGCTTATAAAATCCAGGGGAAGAATATCCTCGCGCGCGTCCCATTGCAGAATTAAATTTCCGTTATTTTCTAAAATTTGATGATCGAGCAGTACATGGGGAGTTTGCAATCCACTTTCTACTGGCTGCCAGCCAAATTTTTCCATGAAAAATGCTGTTTCATGATCGCTTTGGGGGCCTAAAGCGCTCGCAAAAACCACTGGCATTAGTGGTTGTCCATCCGTATAGCCTTTTTGCGCGGCTAATTTTCTCAGCACATCTGTTCCGGATACGGCTACATGCTCCATATCTGAAAACAGTTGCTGTTGCAAACTCAATGCATTCTTCGAAAAAACACCAGCGTCAAACTTTACTTCTAATAAAAGTGTATCGCTTAAACATCCAACCAATTTGTCGACGTCAGGATGAAATGGAAATCGATTTCCATGCATCATATTGAGCGTGAAATGATTTTGTCCGGTCCATCTGGACAGAATTTCAGAGAACACTGCACACACCGCTACAGTCGGAGTAATGCCGAACGCAGCGGCATTCCGCTTCAAATTTTCCCATTTAACTTTTGGCAACATGAATGCGTGACGCTTCATGATTACCGAGTCATTTGAATGCGATTTTGTGGCGCGATTTTTAGGAAGTTCCGGTGCGCCCGGCAACGTTTGCAAGCGCGCATCCCAGTAGGTTACCGCATTCATATAGCTCGTGTTGCTGCTACTGCGATATGCAGCCAAGTGCTGGAAATAATCTAGCGGAGTGCAATTTATTGGCTCAACACCCTTGCCGTTGTAGATAGCCCATAGATCATTGGCAAATACGTCAGCGGACATACCGTCCATGATAAGCAGGCGCCCCACTAATATAATCGAAACGCGCTCATGGTCTTCATAAATTCCTATGGCAAGATGAGGGCCATCGCTAAGGCTTCCCAGTTGTTTTTGAGTGTCTTCAACACTCTTACGTAGAATCTTCTCTTTTTCAGCTTGAGTGAAAGTCGATATATTTTCTCTGGTTATCGCAACCGCCGATTGTTCACCAAGGGAAAGCATCGCATTCTTGTCAAATCGAGCTCGAAATATCGGATGGCGATCAACAGCCTTAACCAAAGAGTCTATGAACTTCTGAACATCCAGAAAATCTGTCGCATAAATAGCACTCCAGGTCCCTGGGCCGCCCATCTCATAGTGGCGATATTCGCCATACCAGTAAGCTTGCTGTAACGGGCTCATCGCTGCCAGTGCGGAATCTGACGATGATGCTCCTATTAATGGTGATGTTCCTATTAATAAAGCCGAATTGGATTCCACGTTGGATTCAGATGCCCGAAGCTTTTCTGAAAGGTAATTCTGCAGGGATGATAATGTGCTGTGTTGCAAAACACAGGTTAACGGTAGCATCAACCCCAGTTTTTCCGACAGTTGCCTGGAAAATTCAATTCCACTAAGTGAGCTTCCCCCATATTCAAAAAACGTCGTCTCTGGACTTGCCTGGGAGATGTCCAGCTTCAAAAATTTACACCACAGGTCTATTAATGTTGACTCTATTGCATTAGCCACTCTCTAATCTCCGCAAACCATAGGTCCAAAGCCACATGCGCTAACCGCGAAATTATTCAAGCAAAAGTTATCCCAGAGCGCTAATCAGTGATTAGCGCCTCACGCTTGTAAAATAGGGAAAAAACTCTATCAAGAATCAAAACTTTCCAAGCAAGCAATCAACATCCAAATACTACTATTTGAAATTTTATTACGTGGCTTGCCACCTGGAATGTCACTGCTATCGGTCGCGCTTGTTATTTAAATTGCTCATGTATTTTCCTTATGCAGTAATTTGTTTTGCTGAAAAAAATCTGATCAGCCATTGTGGATTTCAAGAATTTTTAATTTGAAAGCTAACCCGGAATATCTTTATTTTTTATAAACATGAAGGCAATAACACTGTTACTTTTTACGCTAATATAAATTTGTTTTAATTGCAACACTGTTTATTTTGAAACATAAAAATAGCAAGTCATTGACACCTAAATTTGTTTACTTTTATGTTTTATGTGTCAAGATCTAATAAATATTTACGTTTTTGCTGCTAACTAAACACTTAAAGCCAAAAAAATAATAATTCATTGGCGTTAAATTCTTTAATTTTTAAGGAGAAGAAACCGTGAAGTTTATTTCGAAGCAAGAAGCAAAGGAAATTGCCGAGCATCATGTTTCTGTTTGGAATACCCATGATCTTGAAAAAATTATGAGCTTATATTCCGAGTCTATTGTTCTTGCGTCCCCACTAGCAGAAAAGATAACTGGCACACCAAGCGTTAATGGTAAAGCCGCTGTTAGAGATTATTTTGGCGCCGGAATAAAAAAATATCCGGACCTGCATTTTTCCCTTATGGGCATTTATGTTTGTGTAAATACCATCGTTCTTCATATGACAGGTGCCAACAACAACTCATTATGTGAGGTGCTTCACTTTAATTCTGACGGCCAAATCGAAAAGGTAATGGCGCATTACGAATGCTAATTCCGCATAGGCTATCAAGCATCGAGTGTTCTTCGTGTGTGGCATGATTTTTCGAGGGAATTATGGGTAACCGTGAGCGTAATGAGCCCCCTATATACATAGGATCAATGGCTTACCAGCTGGGCGAGATTGCTTGTGACATCCGCAAGGATGTTCAATGTGCCACCGGGGAGGAGCAGCGGTGGTTGGAGCTTCTCATTGAAAATGGCATGGTCCATTATTTTAAGTCTCGTCATTGCAGCCTGGATAACGCAGGCGATGTAGTTGAGTCAGTTTTGAGTCAATTTCAATGCAGTCCTGATGAGGTGGATGCAATTATTTTTACCAGTTACAGTTACAGAAGTGCCTACCTCCATGCCGATTTAAAAAAAGACAAACTGAATTTTTCTCGCTATATCAATTCCTGTTTGCAGCGAAAAGTAAAATTGAAAAATGCTACATTCTTCGGAACGTTTTTGGCTGAATCAGGCAATTTTGTGAGTCTCTTGCGTGCAGCACGAAACCTGATTCGCGCTGAAGGGAAGAAAAATGTTCTCTGCGTTAATGTTGATCAGATTCCGCATCATCCCACCCAGCGACGTGGCGCATTATCGGGTGTTATGACCAATTCGGATGTTGCTATGGCCTTCATGGTATCGTCAGAAAAGGGAGATTTTAACCTTGAGTCGCTTCATCAGGTTTTCAATCCTTATCTCAATACCTTGGGGCGAGGGGATGGCTTAAAAAAACAAATGGAAATTATGCGCGGTATTACTGACTCGGCCGCCAGTACACTGAACCAGGCGGACTGCAAGCCGGATGATTATCAGTATCTTATCATCAATAATTATTCTTTGAATTTAATGCAGCAATTCGCCAGTTATATGGGATTTTCATCAAATAAACTAATGGTAGAAAATTTACCCAAATTTGCCCATGCATTCACTGCCGATAACATTATTAATCTAACCACTATAGCTCCCAAATTAACATCAGGTGACAGGGTGTTTATGTTATCTGGAGGTACGACTAACTGGGGCTCCTGTAGCGTTCAAAAAATATGACTCTGATCAGGATATGAGAGATATGAAAATAACACCAGAATTTATTAATGATCCGTTCCCTGTGTACAGAACATTGCGCCAAACGGGGCGAATGCATTGGAGCGAAGCGAATGGCGGAACCTGGATCTTCCCTTGTTATGAAGATGTAAGGGAATTTCTAAAATGTGAGCGCTTCTCGGCACAAATGAAGGCTGAGCATTTTGTTAACCAGTTTCCTGAAGAAATCAGGCCCGACTATTCGGAGTTCAGTCGTTTTGTAAAAATGTGGATTGTTCTACTTGATGGGGCAAAACACGACAAATTGCGGCGTCTGATGAATCGGGGTTTTACGCCTAGATTTATCGATATCATGCGCCCCAAAATACAGGCAATAGCAGATGAACTTGTTGCGAATATGCAAGGTAAGCAAGAAGTTGATTTCATGGAAGTATTTGCCAAGCCATTCCCTGCAAAAGTTATTGCAGCAATGCTGGGTGTTGGTGATGAAAATTATCGCGATTTCACCGAATGGGCTGATGCTATCGTAGAG
Organism: Cellvibrio sp. KY-GH-1; assembly: GCF_008806975.1. NCBI lineage: Bacteria > Pseudomonadati > Pseudomonadota > Gammaproteobacteria > Cellvibrionales > Cellvibrionaceae > Cellvibrio > Cellvibrio sp. KY-GH-1. The sequence continues at coordinate 2,935,589 of NZ_CP031728.1, read as the reverse complement.
TTCACCGGGTCATTGGGGCCAACTGTTGAAATGTTAGACAAAGCAAACCACGGTTTGTTTTCAATGATGGAATTTTTCAGAGCAGAAATTCCCTTTCGCAGAAACCTCGATACCGCAGACCTGATAGGTTTGCTTATTCAAATTGAGGAAAATGGAGATTTATTAACAGAGGAAGAAGTGATTTCCAATTGTGGCCAATTGGTTTTTGCAGGCCATGAAACTACCCGTAACCTGGTTTCTACGGGGCTTTATGCGCTACTTCAGAATCAGGAGCAGTTTGCCAAGCTAAAGGCACAGCCAGAGTTGATGCGCAACGCCACACGGGAAATGATGCGCTTCACCAGCCCTCTCCAAATGGTGAAACGTGTTGCACAGGAAGATTGTGAAATCTATGGTAACAACGTTAAGAAGAATCAGGGCATCATTTTGTTATTACAATCTGCTAATCGCGATGAACAAAAATTTGCAGATCCTGATCGTTTTGATATCGAGCGCGACAATGCTAAAGATAACCTCGCATTAGGATTTGGTCCTCATGTGTGCCTGGGCGCAACCTTGGCTTATCTCGAAGCAGAAATTGCATTCGCTACGCTCTTTCGGGCTTTTCCCAATATGCGCCTCACCGATACGCCACCTGTTTATAATGCAAATCCGTTTTTACGTGGATTTTCTAGTCTTCAACTTCGACTGGTCGATTAATGCTTGCTATGAAAAATTCATGTTACTTACGGGATATTATTTTTTGGGAGGCCAATCCTTGTGGGCCAGACAACACTGATTCCAATGCTTCAGGGTCACTTGATCGGGCAGCGCTCTGCGTGAAAGAGTTCTTTCAAACCTCGTCAGTGCACCAGAACGAAGTCGATCTGGTTGTTTTGGCTACACAGGCATTCACCAGCGATGGGCCACTGAAGCAGGCCCATAACATCATTATGGATAATCACTACAATGTGAAATTTAATCAACGTGTGTTGTTTGAAAATGGATTAGTGAATATTCAGCTTCATGGCTGTTATACGTTGGTCTCCGGTGACTGGTTGTCTGCGTTACGTATTGCACGTAATTTTAGTTTTGCTGAAAACTTAAATAATATCTTAGTAATTGTTATTGATGATCCATATGAGGACGATGAAAGCCAATCGAGCGATATGCATATTGCTGTGTTTTGTATTTCTCAAGAATCAATAAAAGGGTGGCAGCTTGTTGACCTTAAACAGTATGAAATTGATGATGATATACCTCCGGAACTGACGGCAAATGTTGATAAGCAATTTGCTTTAGGCCAGACGGGCATGGAACAGTGCAAAATCCACCATTTTCTTTTGGATACCGGAAACAGCTTCATCCACCCTGGCGAAAACGGAATTCTGTTACGGGAAGGTAACCTATTGAGCAGTTTGAGGGCTCTCACTGAATCAAATACGACCTCTCGTTCGGTTACACAAGTGTCTCATCGTTGTTACTCTCAAATGACCATCGCGTCGTTTTTAAATATATCTTAACGTTATCTGGTGATTGGTTATTTGCGGTTTTCCTAGAGATTTTCCATGAATATATTTTTTTATCGCTCATTTAGTGCGTTAACTTTTATGAAAGTCTTTTTCTGCGGGTTAGGTGCCACGTTGGTGATGGATTTTCTTAATAAGGTTGGGGCTCTTCTGGGATGGGTTTATCGAATGGATTTAAACTTCCTCGGATGCGTATTTAATGGTTGGATTAACGGTGTGTACGAATTTAAAACCCCGGCAGAATTGCTAGCCTCCGGAGGTACAAAATTACAAGGGATGGTAGGGCACTATTTAATAGGCGTTTTTTTTGCAATTCTTCTGTTTATTGTGTCCCGTATATTTTTGTTGAATAAAAGAGAAGTAGCTGCGGCGGCATTAGTACTTGGGCTTTCGGCAGCCGTATTTTCACTTATTATTATTTTCCCCTCCACCGGGTTAGGTATTTACGGTTGGAAAGGGGGAGTGGGATTGTTTGGTACCAGTTTGTACAACCATTTGGCCTATGGCTTTGGTTTGGCAATCTTTTTTCATTTTACCCATTTAGTAGATGTGAATAAATCGTGAAAAATATATCTTTCGATCTCGGTGTAAGGAATAGGTTTTTTTACATATCCCTGATGATTCTTTCTGTAATCATAGGGTTTTATTTTTTTTGTTTCATGTTCATCGCCAAAACCGAAGCTGAGCCGCGCAAAGTGCCTGAGCTTATTGTTGATGTGGAGGAAATAATTCCACAGAATGTAGTCAGGGAAAGGGAGTTCGACGCTCAACTTGCTCCGGTAAAAAGTGCAGAAATACGCCCTCAGCTCGCCGGAATAATCACAGATATCCTGTTCGAGGAGGGGTCCGTTGTCAAAGAGGGGCAACGACTCTTTATTGTTGATCCTGATCTTCAAAAATCTTCGTTAAGCGTCGCTGAAGCACGCCTTGCTGCTGCTTTGTCTAAAGCAGAAATGGAATCCAATTCATTGATGCGAGCCAAGGCACTTTTGGAAAAGAAACTGATTTCTCCCAGTGCTTATGATTCCTCCCAAACCTCACATGCGGTTGCTGTTGCCGAGGTAGACCAGGCGAAGGCTTTGTTGACGCAAGCAAAAAAGGGGCTTGAGTACGCTTACATAACAGCGCCGATTGATGGCCGGATTGGCCGAGCTGAATTAACGGTAGGAAATGTCGTATCTATTGGAGCGTCGGCGCCCTTATTGACAACGATTGTTGAAAACAACGAATTTTATGCGGATTTTCATCTGGATGAACAGACTTACATGGACATCACTCGTGATAGTGCGCCGCTTAATACCCATTTTGTTCGAATCACCCGTCTCGGTGCTAACGCAGTTTCTTATAGCGGTGAGTTGGTTGCGTTAGACAATCAATTTGATCGCCAAAATGGCACCATTCGGGCACGGGCAAAGTTTAGGAATATTGACGGGGTGCTGAGAATGGGCATGCACGTTACGGTTTTATTAGGGATTTCACAGGAACAAGCACTACTCGTTCCCAATAAATCTATCGGAACCAGCCTGAATAAAAAATATGTTTATCTCATCAGTAGCGAAAGCCGGGCAGTTTATCGGGAAGTTGTTCTTGGTGATCCCCTAAATAACCACCACATTGTTGTAAAAGGTATTCGGCCTGGCGATAAGATAATCAAGGGCGGATTACCCAGAATTCGTCCTAATTCCAAAGTCATAATTGCAGCCAATGAAAGGCGTTAACCATTATTAAATTCACTGATTCTCTCAATTCCACTATTAATAAATAGAATTTACATACGCTATGACTATTTTGCGATTTTTGATCGGTAGGCCGGTGTTATCGATAGTGTTATCTTTAGCTATATTTATTCTGGGCTTGATATCATTTTTTGAACTGCCAATCTCCGAATATCCCAATCTCACGCCTCCGACCATTATAGTCACCGCCCAATTTCCAGGAGCCAATCCTTCAACGTTGTCTGAAGTTGTTGCTGCCCCGTTGGAAGAGCAGTTAGTTGGTTTGGAAAAATTGTCTTACATGTCTTCACAAGCAACAGCAGATGGCCGTCTCACTACAACACTGACTTTTTCCTACGATACTGATTTGAATGTCGCGTTACAGCTGGTTCAAAATCGCGTTTCCAGTGCTTTATCTCGCTTGCCTGAAATTACACAGAAGCTTGGTGTAAAGGTTTTAAAGAATACCCAAGAGTTAACCATGGCAGTTCACTTAATCTCGCCAAATAAGACCTATGACGAATTATATCTTCGAAACTTCGCGATGATGCATGTTAAAAAGGAACTGGCCAAAATCAAGGGCGTAGATTCTGTTGCACTTTTCGGCTCGGGCGAATATGCGATGCGAATTTGGCTTAACCCGGAGCGGTTAGCCCAGAGAAACTTATCCCCCAATGATGTTGTAACAGCCCTGCAAGAACAAAATGTCCAGGTTTCCAGTGGGCTGATTGGTGAAGCACCAGATAATGATTATTCTGTTTTACAGAAACCATTTGACATTCGAGGGCAGTTATCAACGCCTGAGGCATTTGGTGAAGTTGTTATTCGCACAGATAGGGATGGCCAATCCATTTTCTTAAAGGACATAGCCCGGATCGAACTGGGTGCCAATAATTATGGATTGAAGGCGCTGTTAAATAATCAACTGGCAGTGGCCATGTTCATCTTTCAGGCGCCACAGTCCAATGCAATTGATATTTCAGATGCTGCTCGTGCAACTATGCAGGAGTTGTCTAAAACATTTCCCGAGGACATTGAGTTTCGTGTTGTTTATGATCCTACCGTTTTTGTTAAGAGCTCAATGCGCTCTGTTTTCTTTACCCTCATAGAGGCGCTATTGCTTGTTTTTATCGTTGTGATTTTATTTTTGCAGCAATGGCGTTCATCGCTCATCGTTTTGTTGACAATTCCTGTCTCTGTTGTCGGTACATTTTTTTTCATCTACTGGTGCGGTTTTTCCATCAACACCCTTACTCTTTTTGGCCTTATTTTGGCTATCGGAATCGTGGTTGATGATGCGATTGTCGTAGTGGAAAACGTGGCGCGACACCTTGATCGGGGGTTACCACCCGCGCAAGCCGTTGACAAATCCATGAGTGAAGTAGGAGGTGCTATTTTCGCTATTTCTGCAACCCTGGCGATTATTTTTGTTCCTGTATCATTTGTTGATGGGCTTGCAGGAAAGTTTTATAGCCAGTTTGCATTGACAATCGCAATTGCGGCAACGATCTCTGCATTTTGCGCGCTAACCCTGACTCCAACTCTGGCTGCAATATTGTTACGCCCCCAGTCTCAAGGTATTGATCGAGTTGATAGGGCTTTGCATCGTTTTTTGGGCCGCTTTTTTGACGGGTTTAACAGGCTATCCAATTCATATTCATCGCAGTATGGACGACACGTGCAAACTATTATGGAGAAACGAGGAAAATTTATTGCTATCTACCTGGTTTTGGTCGGTGTGATGTTGGGGCTCGTCTATCTCGTACCCAAAGGATATCTTCCAAGCCAGGATAAGCAATACTTGATTTCAGTTGTTCAGCTTAATGAAGGTGCCACGCTTGCACAAACAACCGAAGTGGTGAAGGAGATGGCAGCTATTGGATTGAAAGAACCTGGCGTGGTTGATGCGGTTCAGTTTCCAGGGCTAAGCATTAATGGATTCACCAATAGTTCCAGCCAGGGAGTTGTTTTCTTTGTGCTGGATTCGTTTTCCCAACGTCGATCTCAACTGCTTTCTGCTGAGACAATCGCGCGTAAATTGCAAAAGAAATTCATGAATGTGGAGGAAGCGTTTGTTGCAATATTTCCTCCACCTGTCATCTTGGGTTTAGGCAATACCGGGGGCTTCAAATTACAGTTGGAAGACCGCGGTGGAGTGGGTAATGAAACTTTGCGCAACACAGTAAAAGCTATTCAGCGCTCATCTATGAGCTATGAAGAATTGTTTGGGGTTTATTCCAATTTTAATATTAATTACCCACAATTGAGCGTCGATATTGATCGCAAGAAATTAAAAAAACTGGGGTTGACCTATAAAAATGTGATAGATGCTATACAAATTTATTTTGGCTCTTTATACGTAAACGATTTTCGTCAGTTTGGACATGTGTATCAGGTTATCCTCCAGGCCGACCCGACATTTCGAAGCAGTCCGCCCGATCTGTTAAATATTAAAATACCAAACCAGGATGGGGAAATGGTTCCACTATCCGCAGTATTGCAAATCAACGACACTTTTGGCCCTGAGAGTTCTACCCGTTACAACACTTATTTATCTGCAGATATTAATGGCTTTGCAGGTATGGGTTATACATTGGGCCAGGCGGAAGAGAAAATGGTTTCGTTATTGGAGCAAATATTACCTGATGGTTTAACGTATGAATGGACAGATTTAAGTTACCAGGATAGAACTTCTTCCAATTCTCTTGTGTATGTCTTGCTCATCAGCATATTGTTTGTCTTTTTATTACTAGCGGCTTACTACGAGAGCTGGTCGCTGCCCTCTGTTGTCATTCTACTTGTCCCCTTGTCTGTGTTATCCGCCATGGTCGGTGTCATTATGTGTGACAGTGATAATAATGTTTTTACCCAGATAAGCTTGTTCGTATTGGCAGGCTTGTCCTGTAAAAATGTCATTTTGATTGTTGACTTTGCTCGCACGCTCGAAAAACAAGGCAAGTCCCATTACCAGGCAGCGTTGATATCCTGTCAGCTTCGCTTACGCCCTGTGCTCATGACTTCTGTTGCATTTATTGCAGGAGTGTTACCAATGGTTTTTTCATCGGGAGCAGGATCTGAAATGCGCAACGTTATGGGAGCCACCGTTTTCTATGGTATGGTCGGTGTAACCGTATTTAGTTTGTTTTTTACACCTATTTTTTATTCTCTTGTGCGACAACTTGAACAACCGGGATTCTCCCGTCCTTGAACTGCAGCATTTATGGAAGCCTAATTTATAGGCGTGAAAAAAAGCCGGCCTTTTTCAATTATTTGTAATTTGCTGCAGCCCTGATAACTAAGCCGCTTGAATCAAAGAAAAATACTTCTAATGCAGGTCCGCTAACACTCTTATAAAGGATTGCGACACTATCAACGCCAACAAAATAGTCAATCAACTCGAATTTTAGATTCGGAAATAGATTTAATGCCTTAGACCAATACTCCCTTATTTTTGATTTACCATCTAGAAGGCCGTTGTCCAAGTTCATAATTTTAATGATTTTCGGTGATGACATTCTAAAATCATCATGATAATGAGAAAGTACGTCTTCTAAACTATGTGAATTCCAAGAGTCAATCCACGCTCTGGCAAATTTTTCTGCAAACTCTTTTGTAATCATTACTAATTAAATCTCCACGGTTTTTATGAAATTTTACGTATGTTGGTGTGCTTGGATACTTTTGTTTTTAAAAAGCCATTTTATTAGAGTGTGCTAAAATTGACTAATGACTGAAAATGTCGAGATTCCATTTATTTGTAGTGCATGTGTACTCGGCAATTATGTTACTGTCAAAGGGCTCACTAAATTTAGGATTATATTGTTTTCTTACCTTACTGTAAAAGCGCTATCTCGAGTGACTTTAGAAAGGCATTCTGCCTAATATACGTGTTAACGCAATTTCAAAGTCATGCGCCTGAGAACAGATTTTAAAACCATTGTCTAATTTTAATGCATCAGTAATCTTCAAGTATCCGTTGACCTTATCGAAAGGTAATATATAAGATTAAAAATAACTAAGCTGAAAGCAGTTGTAATGTAGATGATAACGGGATTCTACAATAAAGCTCTTTTAAAATAAAAATAAAAATAAAAATAAAAATAAAAATAAATTAATTTTTTGGAAAATCTTTGGAATCAGATATTGATTTAAACGAAAATGAAATTCATTGTTGGTTAGTCAAAACTGATCAATTTTCTCCCTCGCTATTAGTAGAAGATCTGAAGTTTTTGCCGTGTAATGAAAGGCAAAGAATAGATAAATGCGAATGCTTAAATAATAAAAACGAAATGATTTTAGCTAGGGTTATGCTCAGATATGCACTTTCACTTTATGAAGATGTGCCGCCAGAACAATGGCAATTTGATTTTGGCAGGAATGGTAAACCAAGAGCATCTACCGAACAATTACGGATACAGTTTAATATTAGCCACAGTGGGGGGGGGTTGCAATTGCTATTTGCCGCAATCATGAAATTGGAATTGATGTTGAGAAAATAGTGGATGATAAAATGCTGTTGGATTTGGCATTTAGGTATTTTTCACCTTCTGAGTATGCGGATATATGTGCCCACGGCCAATCTCAAATTGTACGCTTTTTTGAGTATTGGACACTTAAGGAATCTTTCAGTAAGGCCAACGGTGCTGGTTTATATATTCCATTAAATCTATTTAATTTCTCCATTGGAGTTTCAAGTTACGATAATAGGATTAACCGCAATATACAGACAACTCAAAAGGGTAGCAATATTGCTTTCAGAGTTGGGCGAATTGGTTGGTAAACATTAATAACATGCATTGTATGGCTATGACCGTACATAAACACAAAATTTCTGCGAAAATACGTTTCTTTTCTTGCGCACCTTTTATCACGTATGAGGAAATAACATTACCCTTCTATTGATCGTAGAATCTACATTTTCAACTTTTGTCGATTGTTGTTTAGTCTAGTATTTTAAACAGACAACACAGGATGCTAACTTAAATGGGAGTTTTGGTTATAGATGCATAGCTAGGTTTAAACTAGTCGCGCGAAAATTTGTGAGCTGAAATAAATCCGGAAGCTTCGCTCGTGTTGGCGTATTTGACAAAGTACATTCAGTATCATTAATTATTGTCACGAAATTTTAATTTTTCGATAAACCCCTTACTGTAGTATCACTAATTATTGTCATGCGACACCCACAGAAATTCGATCAGATTATCGATATCGCTAATTATCTAGCTAATACAGGTGTCGTTTATAGCAACCATAGTGGTACAGAATGTTCGGTTGATCCCTACCGCCAACTTCGGACAGTTAACTAACATACATTTTTTGCCTCAAAGCGCTCGGGGCTAACAAAGCCAATAGCGCTGTGACGGCGGTAGCGATTGTAATCCACTTCGATATATTCAAAAATAGACTCGCGCGTGTGCTTTCCATCTAGCAATGGCTCGCCGTGAACCAGCTCAACCTTAAGTGAATGAAAGAAGCTTTCCGCACACGCATTGTCCCAGCAATCACCCTTGCGACTCATACTCTGTATTAGCGAATATTTTTCCAGTAAATCCCTAAACGCATGCGATACATATTGGCTGCCACGGTCACTGTGAACAATAACGCTTTTTGGGAATTTTCGTCGCCACAACGCCATCATCAATGAATCACAAACCAATTGCGCATCAATATGTTTGCTCATCGACCAACCAACAACTTTTCGAGAATATAAATCAATCATCACGGCCAGATACAACCAACCTTCTGTAGTTTGAATATAAGTAATATCGGTCACCCATTTTTCATTAGGTTGTTGCGCAGAAAAATCTCTAGCCAACAGGTTGGGCGCAACAGGTAGTGTATGATTGCTGTCCGTAGTCACCTTGAACAGCTTGGCCGCTTTTGCAATTAACCCCTGCCGTTTCAGGCTTTTCCGAATGGTTTTTATGTCGAGCGGATTATCTTGCTCCGCCAAATCATAAAAAATCCGATCCGCGCCATACCGGCCTTTTCCAGCCTCAAATGCTGCCTTTACCAACGCATCAATCGCTTCTCTTTGCTGCATGCGCCAACTAACCATTTCACGATTATCAAGCCAGCTGTAATACCCACTTCGCGAAACCAACAGAACGCGCGCCATCATCGCGATTGAATATAGCGCGCTATTTGTCAGCATAAATTCGTAGCGTTTTATTTTTGATGCTTCGCGAAGTAGGTAGCCGCCTTTTTTAGGATTTCAAGCTCCTCTGCTTGCTCGGCGAGCTGACGCTTGAGGCGTGCATTTTCAGCGGCGAGGAGCGATTCTCTTTCAACATCAGTACGGCTATTGTTGAGTGCGCTACGCCAACTGTAAATTTGACTGGCATATATGCCCAGTTTTTCGGCGGCTTCCGCTACGCTCAATCGTTCGGCCAGTTTAATGGCCTCACTTTTGAACTCGGCTGTATACTTCTTATTCTCTTTTGGGGTTGGTTTCTTGCTCATGGATCACCTCTGGAGTAAGTTTACTCAGTTTCTAAGGTGTCCGATATTCGCGGAGGGGATCAGATTGCATTTATGGAGGGACTTGCAAAACAGAGGGGGCATGATAGATTTTTTTCGATAAGTTTGTCATATCTCATAAATCGGTTGAAAAAACAAATGAGAAACCGGCTCATTCTCAGACTCTCGAAGTGAAGGAATTGAAAATGGATCAAATCCCTTTTAATCCAAAAGTAATTCAACTAACAGCAGGAGCTATAGGTCTTTCAGCTGCGTTGGTAGCTTACCAGTCATTTTCGACAGGAATAGAAGTATACAAATATCTGCCATACATTTGGGGTGCAGTAGTTACAGTGGGTATAAAGTTCACCGCTCCAAGAGTGCCTTTTTCAGAAGCAATATTGTGCATAGTATCTGCTCTCGCACTTAATTTCCTATGTGGCTTCCTTTTTTCTGCGGTATCCCCGTTTTTCTATTTTGTAGAAGGGGCAGCGATCGAAGCACTGTGCGTTCTTGGCTTCGGAGCAAGATGGGTCCGAAAGGGCTACATTCCTCCATGGGCAAATCGCTGGTAATACCGGAGTAATTGGAAAATGGGATTACACTCCATTGAGTATAGATTGAAGACTGTGAGTTATTTCAAATAGAGCTCGCTGTTGTACAGTGAGTCTCTTAAAAATTTACGCGAATTAAAAGGAATTCCCATGAGCTCGTCCGAAGCCCCTTTCTCTGAATTCACTGATATAGAAACGCCATTGAGTCGACTGGCCCATTTCGCGGGGCGGTATCAGAAAATACTGTCATCTATCAGTATCGATTTCCTGACCCAGGAGACGAAGGCAACGCAACGCAATCTTCTGTTAGTATCAGTCGCTACCGCACTCATAATCAATGGTCAGCTTGCTATAAAGGCTGATGATATCAAAGGACCATATAACGTAACACTTGGCTTCAGTGGTAACGGACTGCCTGAAGTTTTCGCCTGTCTAATCATCTACTTGCTCTTTTCGTACGTTGTTCGCATTCACACAGACTGGATTCAGTATTCGCTTACAACGGAGGCGTCAAATCTTCTATTGAAGGATCTTGAGGAAAAGTTCCTTCCGCTGCCTGCTCAAATGCCAAGTCCCGGTGAATCGGCAAGCGCCATTCAGGCAAATATGAACAAGGCGTGGGGCGAACCGGAGCTAAATGTCGATGTTGCAGAATTTCAAAAACTTCGCCTAGCCGAACAGAAATTAGAGCAATCAATCTTGAATCGAGACTGGCTAGAGAAACACGTACGACGAATTCGTTCTAATCTATTTTTGCGGGCCATTATTGATTTTATCTTTCCTGTGCTACTCGGCATCTATGCAGCGGTGACGTCTATTATTCAGCTCTAGCTCTATCTTGAGCTCAATAATAAAAAATGTGACCTAACGACCTATCAAGCTAACTGGCTTAGTGGTTCTCAACTACCGCTTTTGGTGTGCGCCGTGATAAGGCGGGGAACCAAAAATACGAAACTGCCGCCGACACAGCCGACACTGACGCGAATACCGATGATTTGCCATCGGATGCTGAAATCATGGCCGCGATCGCGGCCAGCGAGATCGCATTAGAAACTGCGCCCACTCATATTCGACACTATTGAGGAAACTCTGGAGTCTGCAGAGGCATCGCCAGAGGCTGTGAAAGACACCACTGACACTGCAACTTCAAACACACCGGAAACTGGTGCAGTGGCTGAGAATGTAGGATTGGTTCGGAATCTGGATTTTGAAGCACCGGATACTGCACAGAAGTTTTTAGCCTGGCTGCAACGCGGTTTATTGGAAAAAACCATTCTGATCAATAACAACGCTGCAGAAGTGCATGTGGTGGAAGAGGGTGTTTTTTTACTGGCCCCGGCAATCTTTAAGACATTTCTACGTCTGCATAATCTACCCGAAGACAAACACAAGAATCTGTCAAAGCGATTTGGGAATCTGCGCAAACACATTCGCAATGGTGATGTAAATATTCACCCGTACTGGGTTAGTTCAACGAATAGAGCCACCAAAATAAATGGTTGGTTACTGCCCTACAACGTCATCTATGAGAATGACTACCCGGTACCGAAACCCAACAAATACGTAAAAAAAGAGCTGGGCAGGGAGGTGAAAAATGGTTGACGCTTAAAAACATATGCTCAAATGATATGAGAAATTAGTCACATAATTTTGGCGTTGAAATTATCAAATTTATATTTCTGAGTATATTTCGCCGCCGTAAATCTAGCCACGGTTATGAGGTTTTCTCATAAGGGCTGTAGAAGCATGGAGATCTTCATGATGAGGAAAATTTTAGAAGTTGCAAATGAATTTGCGGAGATCAATATTTTTAATGATCACACTCACAGAACAATTCAGGACAAAGTGAAGGTATTTTGTGAGCGAAGCGGGGCGGTGTATTTGAGTGATGTGAGTTTAGCCAGTATCACTCGCTTCAAAAAATCTACACTTGAAGTTGCTAAACCTGTTACTTACAACGGCTATATACGGTACATGAGACTGATCATGGACTATGCCAAATCTCAAGGATATATCGATCAAAATTTATTTAAGTCCATCCGTTTGGCGCCTGTTGGAGTGGCACCACGAAAAGTAATGGAGCTGGAGTTAATTGATAGGGCCTGTTTGCAAATTGTCCAGAAACCGCATGAATACCGCCCGCATTGGTTTTGGTTGGCTGTGATTTACACCCTGTACTATTCGGGAATGCGAAGGCGTCAGCTAGTCACGCTGAAGCTGAAAGATATTGATTTTGAGAACTCATTGATTTCGCTTAGTTACGAGGGTTCGAAGACGCACCGAAGCTGGGTTATACCTATGCACGAGAATGTATCTGCCAGGCTCCATGATTTGATTTTGAGATCTGAAGCTGCCCTGGGGCGCAAACTTAAAGATGATGATTTCCTTTTTTCGGCCGGCCGCTTTTATCCTCGTTACAAAGTTATTCGTGGAGGTGGTATGAAAGGGGGGGCGATAACTGGTTTTTTTAAACGCCTTGGAAAAAAGCTCGATCTTCCGATTGGTGCACACCGTTTTCGCCATACTTTGGCGACAGAATTGTGCAATCCACCAGGAATAGATTCACCGGATATATTTGCGGTGCAAGCGTTACTAGGTCATACGAGTATCCAGACAACCCGGAGCTACACCGAAACGAGTAGTGCGCGTATGGAATCTTTGATGAACAAAATGCGTGAGCCCTTTTCTAAAAGTTATGTTTGACTTTTAGAATTTTGGCGGCAATCATAGAAGGGTTCTTCGCGTTTTTCCGCACGGCGAAACGCTATTTTCCGCTGTACAGAGGCAGATCTGTACCTGATAGAGGTGCATGACTGGCTTGCATGACTTGAAAAACCCACCCCACAACGGTAGCGGGGCAGGTTCTCTAATGTATGGTAGCTAGAGGCGGACTTGAACCGCCGACCCCAGCATTATGAGTGCTGTGCTCTAACCGGCTGAGCTATCTAGCCATAATTGAGAGGCGCGCATTTTGGCGATAGCGGGGCTTGCTGTCAACCCCAAAATTGAAGGTTTGCAATGGTTTAGGGGTGCGAGCCCGGGCTGATGCGGGTATGATGCGCACTTTCTTTTTCGGGCCGGTGTGGATGGCCCTGATTTCGTTATAAACCTCTCGATAAACAGGCTCACGATGGAATTTCTCGATCTCGCTCCCGTTACCCGTGCCCAGGGCAGTGTGCATTTGCCCGGTTCCAAAAGTATCTCCAACCGTACTCTGCTGCTGGCGGCTTTGGCCCAGGGTGAGACCGAGATTCGCGATCTACTCAAGTCGGATGATACCGACCGCATGCTGGAGGCGCTGACGGCGCTGGGCGTTGGTCTGACCAGGATTGGTGAAAATGATTACCGGGTGCAGGGCACTGGCGGCAGCTTTCCGAACAAAGAAGCGGACCTGTTTCTGGGCAATGCCGGCACGGCGTTTCGCCCCTTAACGGCGGCGCTGGCACTGAGTGGCGGTACTTACAAGTTGCACGGCGTAGCGCGTATGCATGAGCGGCCGATTGGCGACCTGGTGGATGCGCTGCGTCAAATCGGCGCGGACATTACCTACCTTGGGCAGGAAGGCTTTCCGCCGCTGCTGATCAAGCCGGCGCAAATCGCTGCTAAAGGCACTATCAAGATTCGCGGCGATGTGTCCAGTCAGTTCCTGACGGCGCTGCTGATGGCGCTGCCGATGACCGGCAAAGAGACGCAAATCGAGTTGGTGAGCGAGCTGATCTCCAAGCCTTATATCGAAATTACCCTCAAGTTAATGGCGCAGTTCGGTGTGAATGTAGTGCGCGATGGCTGGGAGCGTTTCACTGTGCCAGCGGCAACTGGCTACAACAGCCCGGGCCGTTTGTTTGTTGAGGGCGATGCGTCCTCTGCGTCCTATTTTCTCGCGGCCGGTGCACTGGGCGGTGGCCCGCTGCGCGTGCAGGGCGTGGGTGCCAATAGTATTCAGGGCGATGTGGCCTTTGCCGATGCGTTGGCTGACATAGGTGTGACTATTACCAAGGGCGAAAACTGGATTGAGGCCTCTGCGCCTTCCTTGCCGCTGAAAGCCTTTGATCGCGATTTTAACCACATCCCCGATGCCGCCATGACGCTCGCGGTGGTTGCGCTCTTCTGCGATGGCCCCTCGCGTTTGACCAATATCGCCAGCTGGCGTGTGAAGGAAACTGATCGCATTGCTGCAATGGCAACCGAGCTGCGCAAGTTGGGTGCGATTGTGGAAGAGGGTGAAGATTGGTTGCGCGTAACGCCAGTGAAAGAATTAATAGCCAATGCGGCGATTGATACCTACGACGATCACCGCATGGCCATGTGTTTCTCGCTGGCCACTTTTGGTGGAGTACCTGTGCGTATCAACGATCCAAAATGCACCGCAAAAACTTTCCCAACCTATTTCGATGTATTTGGTTCAGTAGTTAAATAATTCATTAACTCAATGACCACATAATAAAAATGCCGCAACCGCGGCATTTTTTGTGTGCGAAATTTAGTTTTCTAACTAAGTCAATGTTAAAGCCCTAAATCACTCAGGCTTGGATGATCATCCGGGCGACGGCCCTGGGCCCAAAAAAACTTGCGTTCACTCGCATCAATCGCTAAATCATTGATGCTCGCGTAGCGCTTTTGCATTAAACCATTTTCATCGAATTCCCAGTTCTCATTGCCGTAGGAGCGAAACCATTGGCCGTCTTCGTCGTGCCATTCGTAGGCAAAACGTACAGCAATGCGATTGCCTTCAAATGCCCACAGCTCTTTAATCAGGCGGTACTCTTTTTCCCTGGCCCATTTGCGCGTTAAAAATTCCACAATTTGTGCGCGCCCCTGGGGAAACTCGCTGCGGTTACGCCATTGGCTATCGGCGGTATAGGCGAGTGATACTTTGTGTGGGTCGCGATTGTTCCAGCCATCTTCCGCGGCGCGAACTTTTTGGGTGGCCGTTTCACGGGTAAACGGTGGCAGGGGCGGGCGAGCTTCAGTCATAAATTAAATCCGCTAAATGAAAAATGAAAAGGAAAATAACCCTAATTAATCCGCAATGCGTTGTATGCCCGGCATGGTGATATAACCGGTTAAATGTTCAATTCGGCCCATCCAATTTTGCACGTACAAATAAGGCTCAAGGGAAAAATGGCCTTCATTTACCAGCGCGATGTAAGGGTAGAGCGCTATATCGGCAATGGTCAGCGTGTTATTCGCGAGCCAGGGGCGAGTTTGAAGATGCAAATTCAATACCGATAAAACCTGAGTGGTAATTTTGGTAGCTTCTTCCAGATTAATCGCGCGACCAAACTTGTGGTGCAAGCGCAACGCATTGGGGCCACGAGCAATTTCATTGGCGGCAACTGCCAGCCAACTCACCACTTCTGCCATGCGCGCGGGTTCGTGTGGAAACCATTCGTCAGCACCATAGGTGCGCGCGAGGTAAACCAAAATCGCTTGGCTATCGCGCACTACAGTGTCGCCATCCACCAATACCGGAGTCTGCCCAAAAGGGTTTAGCGTTAAAAATTCTTCGCTTTTGTGTTCGCCGGCGGCCCCGTTTAGTAACTTGCTTTCATAGTGCAAGCCTAACAGTGACAGCAGTAAACGAACTTTGTGGCAATTGCCCGATAAACCAAATTCGTAGAGCGTGATCATCGCCGGTATCTCCTTCAATAAAATTGCTATTTTGTTTAGAGGCAGTAATTTGCCCCAAAAATATTTCTACCGCTCAAGTAACCGAGAATTCGGGCTTCTGAATCGCTTTTTTGGACAAGGATACTGCCGGCGATGGGTTCGATATGGTTAACCTCTTCACCAAGCTGAGTGTCAGTTCTGAGTAGGATGAAGCCAGTCTGCCCGTAATGATCATGCTCAAGAAGCCTCAGGATCGGCAATTAATTATTTCTAAAGCGGGAATAATCGCTGGCATCGACAACGAAGGTGCAGATTCTTGTCGTGATGAGTTAAAGCCGGCAATCGCCGGCTCTCTACCGGCGGGAACTATTTAAAAAAATACCCCGTTTCCGGTGCGATGGTCATAAATAATGCGCCGCCGATAATAGCGGCCGCAATGATCAGACGTAGTGCGCCGGCCGCAATGCCATCTGCCGTTTGGAACCTATCCCAAAGGCCGAGGCGCTTTTGCAATTCCCGTTCTTCGCCGGGTGTTAGTGTCGGATATTCGCTCGGAATCGTTGCTGCTACAGGAGCCTCTTCAGACGCATCACCCTTGTTAATCCAAACTGCCACGCGAGTTTCTGTTTGCAGCAAGTGTTCGAGCGTGATTTGGCGTAAGGCTCCAAGCCAACCTAGCGAAGAATTAATCCAGCTATCGACCGCGTTGAGCCAACTACTTATGTTCTCGCGCGTTGGAGGTACAAACGTAAATTCGCCGAGTGTTTCATGCCAATTGGCGATGGCTAATTTCTCCAGTATATAGGGTGGCAAATTCACCTGGTGAGCACCGTTGTAAACCGCGTGTAATGCGGTAAATACTTCTTGCCCTGCATTGATCAAACGATCCAGTTCGCGCTTGCTAACATTACGGTCAGCGGTGATAACGGCATAGGTGTTATTCATTAATGCGCGGCTATCAATAATGTTGGCGTGTTGGTGATCGGCGTAATGCAGTAGCGCCAGCAGGCCATTTAAATATTTATCCCAGCCTTTACCCAATGTGCGGGCCGCCAACAAATGCGCCGTGCGACACTCCATATCGTGCTTGAGTACTTCCTGGTGTGCCGCGGAGCATTCGTCGGTCAAGGATTCAATCAATGCGGGCAATTCACGCTTCTTCACTTCCTTGCTGCGGAAACGAATGACGCCATCCGGTGGGGTATAAATTCCATCGCGTAACGCAATTAGCAAGTTGCGCTCTTTTTCCAATACCCGCAAATTATCCAGCTTGGCAACTAATGCTTGGGGATAAAGTTCGCGTAAGCTGTTTTGAACGGAGCTAATTTTAATTTCGTACAATTCATGGTGTTTTTGCGATGAGCGAACAATCGAGCGGCCGAGATAGGCGCCGCGGTAGCGTCCATTTAAATATTCGCGGGTGTAACGCTTATCCAATTCTGCAAAAATTTCTGCATCGGGTTTGAATTCCAGTTGAAAGCGCTCAAGCAGTTTTTGCGTAAAGGTTTCTTTAAGGGCGGCAGCGTTATCGAAAATAATCCAGCTGCTGCGATTGTCCAATACGCCGGCAACATAGGTTTTTTTCGCGTTTTGCTCGCGCTCGTGATTGTACGGATGCGTTGCCCACATGCGCGGTGGTTGGGCAATATCAGCGGTAAAAACACGATGCTTTTCCGGCTGCTCGCTGGGAATATCGCGGACTTTGCCATAGCTCGGATCATTCAGGATTTTGGCTGTGTGTTGCATAATCCGAGTCTGTATAACAAACACATCTTTGTTGGCAATACCTTGATTCACCTGATCGTTCAAAAAGCTTTGGGCATTGTCCCAGGCCTCATCCGCCGCCTGGAGCTTATGCAATGCATGGATTAATGCATCGCTACCGGTCACGGATACGGCGACCAGGTCGGCTTGAAATTCCATTTCGCGTGAAAGTGCGCGCTGGGCCAATAGCACCATATTAAAAAAGGTTTCCATGGTGGCGCGCAGTGACCACACAATTAAACGCAATGCCCAGCCGATCCAGGCAATACGAACATCCACATTGGAAAGAAAGCGCAAAAATTTATCCAGCGCGTCGCGTCGCGCGATAATGTGTGCGGCAATCTGCTGGGCTACATAAACCCAATTTCCCAATGCCATTGAGCGTTGCGCAAAATGGCCAAACTCATGTGCAAGCACGGCCTTTAGCTCGCTGATGGTAAGCACATTAATCAGCGGTAAACCAATTTCCAAATTCTTTTTGGAAGGAAAAATAAAATTCAGTAGCGATAAATCGTAAAACACGCAGGCATTTACGCGCGGTGATAAAAATACCCTGTGTGGTCTTGGTGCTCCGGTTTCGTCGGCCAGGCGGTTTAAAAACGCAATCAATTGCGGTTCGCTGGCCGCGGTAACTTCGTACTCCTGTTCAATGCTGCCTTTCTTCACGAACAGTAGTGCTTTAATCATAAACACGGCTAAAAAGCCGGAGCTGGCAGCAAGTAGCCAGATAAAGAGATTGGACTTTGGCGCAGCCAATTGGGTTGCCGCTAAATGGTAAGCGGACCAGGCAAACCAACTGGTGATTGCCAGGTAAAACAGGATGAAAGCCAGCAACCCCAATGCCGCCAGGGTTGCCTGGCGCTTATGGGATGCGCTGGGTTTGGTAAGGTCTGCGGGTACGTTAACCGGGTTTGCAGGGTAGATATGATCCATAGATAACTTCCTTTGTAAGTGGCTTGCTAAATAACTAACTGGGTTTGCCCTGGTGGTGGATGGGTACAGCGGGTTTAATTCCGAATTAGAATTTTGGTGACAGAGTGTAGTGATTGATCAACATTCCAGCAATTGGCAAATATCTGCATTTTTAGACTTTTTTGCGCAGCTAATTATTGCTCGCGCGTGCCGGGATTTATATGCTGCCGCCATCGGTCACGGCCAGGAGGATGAGCCATGTCATACCAACAACTGCAACATCACTTTTTAAAAATATCGCACTTGCAGCATCTGGAAGCGATTTGTTCCTGGGATCAAGCGGCGATGATGCCCGACGGCGGCAATGATGCACGCAGTGAAGCTATGGCGGAGCTGTCGGTGTTGGTGCACCAGCAAACAACCGCTGCGCATTTGGGGCAATGGATTGATGCCGCAGAACAAGAAACATTATCGGCGGCGGAGCAGGCGAGTCTCGCCGCGATAAAGCGCCGTTGGAAACAGGCAACACAATTACCGGAAGATCTGGTGCAGGCGCAATCGCTCGCCAATTCCACGTGTGAGCACGCGTGGCGCGAGCAGCGGAAAAATAACGACTGGGATGCATTTAAACCCAATCTTGCAAAAGTAGTTGATTTGGTGCGCGAGGAAGCGCGTATTCGTGCCGTCGACTCTGGTTTGCGCCCCTATGACGCTATGTTGGAGCTCTATGAACCGGGCATGACCAGCGCCAAGCTGGATGTATTATTTGCGGATGTAAAAGCCTGGTTGCCTGAATTTATTCAGCGTGCTGATGAAATCCAGCAGCAGAAAAAAGTGATAGTTCCGCAAGGGCCGTTTGCGATCGAGCGACAAAAAGAGTTGGGCCTGGCGGCAATGAAATTGCTCGGGTTTGATTTTACCCACGGCCGTTTGGATGTCAGCACGCATCCCTTTTGCGGTGGTGTGCCGAGTGATGTGCGCATTACCACGCGCTACGACGAAAGCGATTTTATGAAAGCGCTGCTCGGCGTAATCCATGAAACTGGCCATGCACGCTATGAACAAAACCTGCCAAAAACCTGGGCGGGCCTGCCGGTGGGGGAGGCGCGCTCCATGGGCGTGCATGAATCGCAAAGTTTATTTTTTGAAATGCAATTGGCGCGCTCAAAAGAATTTACACAGTTGCTCGCACCGCTTGCGCGCACGAGTTTACAGCGTGAGCAAGACGCTGCTTTTAGTAATGACAACCTCTATGCATTTAATACGCGCATGAAGCGCGGTTATATTCGTGTAGATGCGGATGAGTTGACCTATCCGGCACACGTTATTTTGCGCTATGAAATCGAGCGCGCCCTGGTGGAAGGTGATATTGAGGTCGATGATATTCCCGCACTCTGGAATGAAAAAATGCAAGCCTATCTTGGCTTGTCTACCGAGGGGAATTATCGTGATGGTTGCATGCAAGATATTCACTGGCCCGGCGGCGCCTTTGGATATTTTCCTTCCTATACACTCGGTGCAATGTACGCCGCGCAGGAATTTGCGGCAGCCAGCCGTCGTATTGCGCAACTCCCGGAGAAAATCGCACAGGGGGACCTTGCACCTTTATTTGATTGGTTGCAGGAAAATATCTGGAGCAAAGGCAGTTTGTTGTCCACCGATGAGTTAATCACGGCAGCAACGGGCGAGCCATTGAATGCACGTTTTTTCAAGGCGCATTTACAGCGTCGCTATCTGGATAATAATTAGCAATTAATCGCGGTAAAAATTGCGTGTGGCAGTAAAATTTATTAGTGAGTGTTTGCAGTTGAGTGGATTTATGCAAGTTGGTTTTGATTACGGTACCTCGAATTGTGCTATGTCATTTATGGATGACGGCGTTGCGAAACTGGTGCCGTTGTATGGTGATGACGCTTTTGTTCCCTCCACGCTTTTTGCGCTGGATCGTGGTTTTATTGCCGAGTTGATTGCTCAGCAGTTGCAAAGCGCGAGTGAGAGACAGGCTTATGCACAGGCGCGCTCTGGCGCCTTGGCGCAAGCGCGCGCAGGAAAGTTGGAACACGATTTAGCGCAAGTAAGTGAAGGATTATTTTATGGTGCCGAAGCCATTGCCCATTATGTGGCGGCACCGGAAGAAGGGTATTTTATTAAATCGCCCAAATCGTTTTTGGGGGCGAGCGGCTTACGCCCACAGATGGTTGGCTTTTTTGAGGATCTGGTCGCGGCTATGATGCTCAATGTAAAGCAACGCGCGGAAATCTACTTGCAGCGCGACATTACCCAGGTAGTGATTGGTCGGCCGGTCAACTTCCAAGGTATCAATGCGCAAGAATCCAATCGACAAGCGCAAGCGATTTTATCGGCAGCAGCACAGCGAATTGGCTTTCGCGATATTGAATTCCTATTTGAGCCACTCGCCGCCGGGTTTGATTTTGAAATGCGCCTGCACGAAAACAAAAAAGTGTTGGTGGTGGACGTCGGTGGTGGCACTACAGATTGTTCGATGGTATTGATGGGGCCAGCGCACCGAAACAATTTACAGCGCGAACGCGATTTTCTCGGCCACACTGGTGAGCGCATTGGCGGGAATGATTTTGATATTTTGCTCGCGCAAAAAGCACTCATGCCTTCTTTTGGTATGTTGTCGCCGTTAAAAACCGGGCTGCCCATGCCGCTCATGCCGTTTGTGAATGCCATGGCGATTAACGATATAGGTGCACAATCTGATTTTTATGAGGCTAACACCGGTTTCCTGCTGGAAAAATTACAGCGCGAAACCACCGAGCCAGAATTATTAAAACGTTTTGTTGCCATGCGCGACCACAAACATAATTTTGCCGTAGTACGTGAAGCGGAGCTGGGGAAAATTGCCTTGTCTTCAGCGGCCATGCATCGTTTTCCTTTGGATTTTATTGAACAGGGCCTGGCGCCTGACATAAACGCTCAATCCTATGCTGATATCGTCAATTTGCTGCTGCAAAAAATTGCCAATTTAATTAATGATGCAACCACACAAGCGGGTAGCTTGCCGGACGTAGTGTATATCACCGGCGGCAGCGCCAAATCGCCATTAATTCGGCAGCTGGTGCGTGAGTTGTTGGGAGCGGATATTACGATTGTAGATGGCGATCACTTCGGCAGTGTGGCGGCGGGGCTGGGTGTTTGGTCGAGCCGAATCTTTGGTACAAATTAATGTAACGCGTTAATGTTGTGGCGGGCTAACCAAATCGTAATTCGCGCGTTGTGAAAATAGTGCCCGAGGCTGGTGTTAGCCCGGGCGTTTCATGCTCGCTGAATAAAGTTGCGCGGGTCGTGCTGCATCATCGGCATCGGTTACCAATAAAATATCGACCCTATTGCCTGATGCATTCGCTTCAATACCTTCCAGCTTTACGGTTTTATCAATCGGTTCTAATAACACCAAATCCCCCGTGCGATTAATAACTCCGATCGCCGACCCCATGCATTGCCCATCAAGATAGGAGTCGGAGGTGTTTTCGGCACTGGCTGTAAATACTATGTCGCCGCTATCAAGCGCGCTGGCATCAGTAAAGCAAAGCGGTACATCAGCAATATTACCCAAGTTATAAGGTGTGATGTGAATGTGGGGTGCGAATTTTTTATCAGGCGCGCGCAGCACTTTATAAAAATCCGCGAGTGATAAACGAATGCTTGCATTTAATTTATTCTTCTTATTCCCGCGCTGAAATAAGTACATTGAATCATCCACAACAGCGGCACCTTCAATATTAAGCTTGCCGATTTCATCCTTGAGAAACCCGTAAAATTTCTCCAATTCAAGCAACAGTGGTTTTCCGTGAATATTGCCGTGGCTATCCAGCGTGATCAGCGTACTGCGGTGACGATTCTTCTTCGAACCTGAACCGAGCGCGAGTAGCGTTGTTTGCGCAGAAAAGTTCGGCAGCAGCGTGAGCACTTCAATATCAGGTTTTTCGGCTTTGCGTTCCTCCGCATCCAATGGTAATTCCCCCTCAAAGCAGCGGTGCAACCGCCCATGTGCATGCCCGTCCCGCAAAAACTGCCCGATATGCAGTTCATCATCGGCCACCACATACAACCATTGCCCCACTTGCACCAAACCACTCGCCGCACTCAAATGAGGGTGGCGATCCGCATGCGTGCCTTGCGCTAACATCAGGCTTTTCAATTCAGTAAGGTGGATCATGGGCAGCTCCGTGATGGGATTGGTTTTTTCCGGTAGACGATGAGTATAGGGTAATTATTTAGATTCGAATCAATGTTGGTTGATGGTGACAAGTTTTTCCTGGAGAGGAATACCTATAGAAAATGGATTAGGTCTCATCGCAATCGGAATGTAACACGGAGTTGTTTAATGTCCATGATCGGCAGGGCGGTGTTAGGCATTGCTTTCGAAAATTGCCGCCCTTTTTATCGTTCTTCATGACCACCTGTTTGAGTCAACTAGGGTGTTAGGCTGCACAATTGGTCTTAATAAGTGTCGGGCGTAGATCCAGTGTGGCGTGCTGGTCCGGTGCGATAGGAATGCTTTGAATAAATTCAACAAAATTTGGGGTGGCTATTTTTTCTGTTAGTTCTGGCTGGCCGTGTCGGACTAAGTGAGAGCCTTGATAAACCCAAACCAAAGGAATGGTTTCAGGAAAAAAAGTGCCTAAAAATTCGCAGTGATCTTCCAGATCAAGCCAAAGCCAGTGAGTATTGGATGGTGTAACTTCAGATAGTTGAAATATGGTTTTTTTTACTGGCTCACATTTGTGGCACCAGGATGCGCCGAGGCAGATAACGATAGATTGACTGCTATCGCTTAAGGTCGATGTTATTTTTGCAAAGTCGTCCCAGGCGTCTAACAAATTGCTGTTAGTCATAGAAATTTCCTTTATTAGTCGATAAAAAATGGCTTGGGGAAGTTGGCCAGTTCCTGCGATTCGTCCCTCAGCGTTGTAAGGAGCGCGCTATGCCAATGCTGCGGCATAGCGTTAAATGTGCTTAGCGGCGGTAAGTTCACATTGGTATCAGTGCCGCTGAGAAGATTTTTTCCAGTGGGAAAATTTTCGTGTTGATCAATCAGCCATTGTTTCATTGCAGTAGATGAAACTCTGCTTATTCCCTCTATTTCTCGCATGAGTTGTTTAATGTGTGGTGAATGGTTTCTTTCTAATTCTTCCACTGGGTCAGATAGTATTTCTTCGGGTTCATCGAAGGAGTCAAGCTCAACGCCAGTAATGTGGTGAATTGCGTAGGCGGCAAGTGGTGCTGCAATTTCATGGTCTAGCAACATTGCAAGTCGCGTTATAGAGCTTTTGGTGCCGCGAAAGGCGTTTGCCCAAATATAGTCACTTAAAGTCGATTGAGTGTTGAAAGTAGATAGGCCGGTTTCAAAGTCTTGTTCTGAGCTAGATGCAGACCATATAAGCAGATTTTTAAGGCGCTCATTTCTTTCGAGTAGCGGGAATAACTTGATTGTGTCTTGTTGGTGCTCAGGGTTGCCGAGAATAGCGAGCGATGCGCCAGCAGCCAGTTGGCACAAAGGTTCATTATCCTTTAATCCGTTTATAAGTGCCGGAAGATAATCTCTCAGTTGATAAAGCCCTATGGCTTCTAGTGCCTTAATACGAAGTGAGAGGTCTAGCGAGTTAATGGCGGTTGTTAACAAACGCTCAGCATTTATTTCTGGTATTTTTAATGCGGTGTGAATAAGGGCGCTTTTTATGTGGTCTGATTGTGACCAAAGGAACTGAATAGCTGCAATAGCTTTTTCTTTGTCGCCTAGCAATAGAGTCCAGTGCAATGCAGCAGAAAGCCCATTGTGCGCGTCTTTGTTAAGTTGAACAATTTTTGTAATCGCATCGAGTTGCTCTTCTTTGCTCGTTTGAATAGCGATATAGCTTGCTGCAAATACTTCGTCGGCAGTTTTCCATTGCGTCATTCGTTTCAGTGCGTATGGCCATGCATAATCAGCGTTAATGCGTAGGCCTTCCAAGTGAGCATCAAGCCGCTGCTCAATTCGATAAAATTGATTCAGATTAATATTCGGTCGCCATAGTGAGTCTTCACGTCTCAGCCAGCAAAAGGCGGCTTCCTCTACATGTTGCTCGATAATTGATTTTACGGGGTGTCTAATAATTTCTTTAATTTCTGAAAAAGCCATAGCAATAAACCGTCAGTCCTTTATTAGTAGGGTGCAACCAAACACTGCCATTCATTGCCATCAAACGCATGTACTTCGTAATTGCTGGCGACTACGAGCAATCCATCGTAAGCATCCATGTGGCCGTTGTAGGTAATTAATTCGCCGTTGTGTTGCGGGGTTTTTAACTCCTTGCCGTCCCACACTTTTAATTGATAGCCGGAGCAGAGCCAGAGTTGATTGTTGAACCATACGCTGTCATTGAATAGAACACTGGAAAATCCTTTGGCGATTTTTTTCCAACTGTTTTTTTCGCCAACCCATAAATTGCCGCCTTCACCACTGATGTAAACTTCGCCAGTGGGCGCGACAGTAACTGTATTAAGTTGTTCGTTGCTGGGGAAGTCGCATTGGTGCCAGCGCGTGCCGTCGTAGCGCCATACATCGCCGTGACCACCTACGGCGTACATGTTGGATTCGTTAGGGCCGTCGAGGTCATTAAAGCCGTAACGCCCTTTTTCGATTTGTTCGGGTGATAGTTGAGGGAAACCGTCCATCACTTTTTCCCAGTGTCCAATATCTACTCGCTTGTAGATTTTTCGGAACATACCGACAGCATAGGCCCAACCATCAATGCATTTTAATTTTAATGTGACTATGCCTTTGCTTGGATCTGTATTGCCGATGGGGGTTATTTCTTCTATTCCCTTATTTTCTGCTGATACAGCCCAGGTTGCTCCAGTACGCCAACGTGTAGTCATTAAGGTTTGAGTTATTGGTTTTCTAGAAATACCTACTTGGGGAAACGAAAATCCTGTATCAAATCCGCTGCTACCTAATAGATTATTTTCCGTGTCAAATGAAGTGCAGCGGGTCGGAACCTCGCCATCAAATAACTTATTGAGTTCAAAATCTGGAAGATCTTTTCGTAGAACAAAGCTTATAAGACTCTTCGTTCTAATTGCGCAGTTTTTGATAATCCATCCTTTGAATCGCTTCTCCCAGTCTAATTTCGAAATTAGAGTTTTATGATTAATGTTTGCGTCAGATACCATCTTCTTGGCCTTCTTCATCGGTTATTGTTTTTCCATTTTGATTCACTGCATCTGCTTTTGCATTCGGGCACAAACGGCCGTAATAATCTTCCAGCTGCGCCTTAATACAATCTTTACCGCATCCAGAAAGTGGAAAGGTTTCTGTGTGTGATTCTGCAGCGGCATCAATTGCATCGGTCATGCTCATTTTTCCGTTTGAATCTATGGCGTTGTCTTTAAGCTTTTTATCTAACGCTTTATCAAATTTATTGTGAATCCTTTCATGGCTGCCTCCACTGCCACGCCCGCCTTCCACACATACTACCGGTGCGTCGCTGTCTTTATAGCCGGGGCAATCCACGCCTTTCATGGCGGCTTGTGGAATTAAATGATGCCCTTGTTGGCCTGTGCAGCAACCGCGATCTACGCCTTTGTTGCGATCGGTTTTGCTGGGTTTGGATGGCTCTACACTATCGGCACTGTCCCCCTGCTTTTTGTGGGGGATAAGGCTTCTTTTTTGATGAGCGTGATGCGCGAAAAGATGATTTTCCATCCTTGGTGAATTCCTATTTTTGGCTATTCATAGGGCGCTACCAAGCACTGCCATTCATTACCATCGAATGCATGTACTTCGTAATTGCTGGCGACTACGAGCAATCCATCGTAGGCATCCATGTGGCCGTTGTAGGTAATTAATTCGCCGTTGTGTTGCGGTGTTTTTAATTCTTTGCCGTCCCACACTTTTAATTGATAGCCGGAGCAGAGCCAGAGTTGGTTGTTGAACCATACGCTGTCATTGAATAGAACACTGGAAAAACCTTTGGCGATTTTTTTCCAGCTATTTTTTTCGCCAACCCATAAATTGCCGCCTTCACCACTAATGTAAACTTCGCCAGTGGGCGCGACAGTAACGGTGTTGAGTTGTTCGTTGCTGGGGAAGTCGCATTGGTGCCAGCGCGTGCCGTCGTAGCGCCATACATCGCCGTGACCACCTACGGCGTACATGTTGGATTCGTTAGGACCGTCGAGGTCTTCAAAGCCAAAAAAGCCATTGCGTATTTGCTCTGACGTTAATTGAGGGAAACCATTCATAACCGGTTCCCATTTGCCAATTTCAACGCGTTTGTAAATGTCGCGGAATGAGCCTACAGCATAGGCCCAGCCGTCAATGCATTTTAATTTTTGTGTGGCTATTCCCTTGCTGGGTTCGGTTTTACCGATGGGGGTTATTTCTTCGAAGCCTTTTGAGCCAGAGCCAATTGCGCCAATTGCTCCAGTTCTCGATCTTGATGACATCAGGCGTTGGCCAATAGGTTTTCTTGATACCCCAGCGCGAGGAAAGCTCATTCCTCCATATTCTATATCACCACTTTTTACTGGATTGTCATCTATAAAAATAGTAAGTAATCGGCTCGGAATCTCGCTATCCCAAAGTTTTTCGATTTCTCCATTAGCTATGTCTTGTCTAACTACAAAAGCGATTTTATCTTTTTCCAGAATGGCACAGTCTGTAATAATCCATCCTTTCACTGATTCGGCCCACTCATTTTCAGGTAGATATATTTTAGAGTTCATAGATTTAAGCCTATATTAGTTTTCGCGACGATTTTCTCGTCTAACAGTATTTCCAAGTTGATCTACAGCATTAACCTTTGAATCAGGGCAAAGTCCCTTGTAGTAATCTTCCAGCTGCGCCTTAATGCAATCTTTACCACAGCCAGAAAGCGGAAAGGTTTCTGTGTGTGATTCTGCAGCGGCATCAATTGCATCGGTCATGCTCATTTTTCCGTTTGAATCTATGGCGTTGTCTTTAAGCTTTTTATCTAACGCTTTATCAAACTTATTGTGAATCCGCTCATGGCTGCCTCCACTGCCACGCCCGCCTTCGACGCAAACAACCGGTGCGTCGCTGTCTTTATAGCCGGGGCAATCCACGCCTTTCATGGCGGCTTGTGGAATTAAATGATGCCCTTGTTGGCCTGTGCAGCAACCGCGATCTACGCCTTTGTTGCGATCGGTTTTGCTGGGTTTGGATGGCTCTACATTATCGGCACTGTCGCCCTGCTTTTTGTGGGGTATTAGGCTTCTTTTTTGATGAGCGTGATGCGCGAAAAGATGATTTTCCATCCTTGGTGAATTCCTATTTTTGGTTATTCATAGGGCGCAACCAAACATTGCCATTCGTTACCATCAAACGCATGTACTTCGTAATTGCTAGCGACTACTAATAATCCATCATAAGCATCCATGTGGCCGTTGTAGGTAATTAATTCGCCGTTGTGTTGCGGGGTTTTTAATTCCTTGCCGTCCCACACTTTTAATTGATAGCCGGAGCAGAGCCAGAGTTGATTGTTGAACCATACGCTGTCATTGAATAGAACACTGGAAAATCCTTTGGCGATTTTTTTCCAACTGTTTTTTTCGCCAACCCATAAATTGCCGCCTTCGCCGCTAATATAAACCTCGCCGGTGGGTGCAACAGTGACGGTGTTGAGTTGTTCGTTGCTGGGAAAGTCGCATTGGTGCCAGCGCGTGCCGTCGTAGCGCCATACATCGCCGTGACCACCTACGGCGTACATGTTGGATTCGTTAGGGCCGTCGAGGTCATTAAAGCCGTAACGCCCTTTTTCTATTTGTTCGGGTGATAGTTGAGGGAAACCGTCCATCACTTTTTCCCAGTGTCCAACATCTACTCGCTTGTAGATTTTTCGGAACATACCGACTGCATAGGCCCAGCCATCAATGCATTTTAGTTTTAATGTGACTATGCCTTTGCTTGGATCTGTATTCCCAATGGGGGTTATTTCTTCTAGTCCTTTTGATCCAGAACCTATAGCACCTATAGCGCCTGTTCGAGTTCTTGATGAAATCAATCGTTGCTTTATTGGCTTTCTGCAGGCACCAATACGAGGGAATTGGATTCCTTCGTACCCTTTATGCCCACTTTTTACTGGGTTATCATCCATAAAAATAGTAAACAATCTGGTTGGTATTTCGCTATCCCATAATTTTTCAATTTTCCCGCTTGGAATATTTTCGCGTATCGAAAAGGCAATTGTGTCTTTTTCCACGATTGCGCAATCTGTGATGATCCAATTTTTTAAAGATAATTCCCATTCATTCTTTGGTAAATAGATAGTTTTCTTCATAAAGTTCTCTTTATTCACGACCCGCTTCGTCATTTGCTTTGTCCAAAATTGACTTGCCGTTCTGGTCAACAGCATTTACTTTTGCATTGGGACAAAGGTTATTGTAGTAATCTTCCAGCTGCGCCTTAATACAATCTTTACCGCAACCAGAAAGTGGAAAGGTTTCTGTGTGTGATTCTGCAGCTACATCAATGATTTCGTTTAATGGCATTTTTCCATTGGCATCTACTTTTTTGTTTTCGGCTTTTTGTTGGAGCGCAATGTCGTAGTTATTGTGAATCCGCTCATGGCTGCCGCCACTACCACGCCCGCCTTCCACACATACTACCGGTGCGTCGCTGTCCTTATAGCCGGGGCAATCCACGCCTTTCATGGCGGCTTGTGGAATTAAGTGGTGCCCTTGTTGGCCTGTGCAGCAACCGCGATCTACACCTTTATTGCGATCGGTTTTGCTCGGTTTGGATGGCTCTACATTATCGGCACTGTCGCCCTGTTTTTTGTGGGGGATAAGGCTGCATTTACGTGCGCGAATACAAGGGTTCAATGTTGCCAGTAACTCTTGAAAATCGCCGGTAATACGGCTCAATTCCTGATCGGTAGCGGTGAGTTCGCCTTTTGAATTAATTAATGGATTAATTTTTTCGAAGGCTTCGCTGGCATTTTTGTAAAGCTGCTCGGCCGCTCTGGCGTTTTGGATGTTTTCTGGCAGGCGTGAAATGGTGAGAATCGCATCGCCCACGGACACGATTGTACCCAGGAGCCCGCCTATACCTGCGCCGGGTGCCGCTCCTACGCCCACGGTTGGAACTCCAGCGGCAACGGCGCCCGCTGCGGCTCCTGCCGCTATTTTTGCACCTGTGCGGGCGGCGAGTTTACTTGCCCCTTCAATGGCAGCATCGGACAAATACCCCCAAAACCCGGACTTAATCGCTTCCATTTCTTCCGCAGCGGTATCCAAAAGGGAGTTGAGTTCGTTGCGCAATTGGGTTTTGTTGGGCGTATTGGTTGGAATATTCAAACCATCGCAAAACTCTTGGGTCCAATGCCCCGGCTTCTCATCTTTACTGAGCTTTTTCTTTTTGCGGGATTTTTTCGCTTCACTATCCGAGCAAGCTTTGTTGATGCGTTTCTCTTGTTTTTTACATTCATGCCCACCTAAAAAATTGCGCGATAAAAATGGGAATAGGGCGGTATTGGCCGGGTTGGAGTGGTTGTGGGTTACTGTGTCCATATCCCTTGCAACACCTTCACCCTCGATCTTTACGTTCATAGACCAGCTGGTAAAAAAAGCTCGGCCCTCAATATTGCCAGAGACAATTCCTTTCTTCAGGGCTTTGGTTGCGCCTGTATCGCCAATACTTTTGTGAAAATAGGATTTGTTAGACAAGGCAACTTCTTTGCCGGCAATAAATACTGTACGACTACCATTGCGAATATCTTTAGCAAATACCGTGTTGGGGTAAGGAATGGGAACACCGGTAGCGGGTGGTGTGGGTGGCGAAAAGCAAACATCACCCATGGCATTGCTTTGCCCATCTGAAGAGCGAGAGGCAATTTCGTGACCATTAGCATAAACGTGGTGTGCGCTCATATCTTTTCCTTGACTGGGCATTGGGGGCTAAATACTGCGGCGCCGCGCGATGTTTGCGCCGAGGATAAATGCATAAGAATATATTCAGCATTTAATCGATTAATAAACATTAATTGCCATAAGTAAGCGATGAGTACTGGACCAAAAGAACAGCCTGTGTGGCCGATATGTGCGGCAATGGTCTGGTGCGAAAAATCAGCGGGCGATGGTTCTCTGAGCGTTCTGGCCCACGCATAAGCGGCTTCTTCAAAAAAATATTGTTCACCGCTAAGGTCGCTTACGCGTAAATCAATTTTTTCTGGTGATATTCCTGCTTGCTGAATAGCTGCTTTCATGGCCGCTGCAAGCCCAACGCCATAAACGGGCTGGTCACTCAACAAGCTGGCTTGTTCTTCTGCACAGGCGAGCCCCAGGACAGATAGTTGATGCGCGTGCGGAATAGTCCTTGTCAGCAAGCAGGCCGCCGCTGCTTCACCGGGAATAAAGCCGCCAGCAGACTCGGATGTGTTTATGCGATTTAAATGTAAATTAGATTCGATATCGGTAGTGTTTAACCATGAATCAGCAGCCAGAAGGATTGCATAACTATCATTGGTTAAATAATTATTTGCTGCCGCTAGTGCATAAATACAACTGCTTTCGCCATGGGTAAATGCTTGAATATGGCGTTGTTCTGATTGATGGAAGAGTGAATCATCGTGCAGCAAGGTGTGAATAATTGTCGTGATTGGTTTAGGCCTTGTGTCATCACCCAAAATAAATATAGCGATATCGGTTGGCAGTGGCAGGGTAAGCCCGGCTTTTATTGCGCACTCTTCAATGGCGAGCGTACACATGCGACTAAAGTGCTCGTAACCTCCTTGGCGATACTCGGTAGCAGTTTCAAGCGAGGTTATTTTAACTGGTGCGACAACAATAGGTTCGTTGGTTGTATCTCTAAATTCGGATAGTTGGAAGTTATCCAGGCCCGCGCGGATAGCGGCGGCACTACTGGGTGCATCCATGCCCACACTGGTAACCATTCCGGCCGATACAACATTTAATCTATTTACATTCATTGTAATTGGTTATCCATTTTGTGCTGAGGATGTTGCTGGCTCGCCACAGCACCCCCCTTGTGTACGTTGATTGGCTTTCCAAATATTTATTCCCTGACCTATGAAGACAGTTTTAATTTCTAGCAGAGATCTTTTAATAGGGAACCGTGCGCGCCAGGTAATAAAAATATTTTCCGTTGTTGCATCTATTATCAAAGTATCAACGTTCGACTCTAAAGTATGTTCAAATCCCTTTTGACAAATCAATTGAATAGGCAGTGTCAAATTGGGTAGTGGAAATTGAATAAACGAACGAGTGGGGTGCAAGTTATAAAGTGAAATAACTTCACCTCCTTTTGGGTAATCGATTTGTTGATCTTCTGGTGCAGATTGGTAGTAAAGTTCATTCAAATCGGCAGGTGGTAGAGGGAATACATTCTCTTTCCAGTTGTCGTCGTAAGTGCCAGCCCATTTAAGGCGTGGCTGCCAGCTTCGCCCAATAGGCCCAAACGACATGGGGCGATAATTTGATGCGTAATCTTCTACAGACTTGAGTGGTTCGCTTAAATTCGGAAGTGATGTTCCCAGTAAATGTTTAGTGAATCGCCCTTTAGCAAATCCTCGCCCAACGGGGTTTTGTGGGTAGCATAAGGCATCGGTTGCGTTCTCGTTGCTCCATTGCCCTCCAAAGGCTAGCCCGTAATGAATGGGCATTGAAGTAAATGGTTCTGGTTTTGAGGGCGTCAGCCCGAGCCACCCTTTTTGCCAGATACGATTGCCCGTGACTAAAAGTCTTTTTTCGCAGGTGCCTAGCTTGAAACCTGCGATTAGTTGAGATTCAGGTTTATTGTTTTCAGTATGTGCATTAGCGTGAATCAAAATATCGCAACGTGGTTTATGGGGCGCCAAATCGGATTCAAACAAGGGGGCGGATAGCCCTGCCTCGGCAACAAATACATCATTTAAATTGATTTCACTTTGTTGTGTTGCAGGGCGTGCGCGCTCATTGTTTTTTTCGGGAAATGAATAGCTTGCCTTTACTACGATAGATGCAAAGCGTTGACCACTGCCGTCTAGGGTTTGGTAGAGCTTTGCCGGGTATTTGGTATTGTTAATAAATTCCATGGCAGAGCCTTAGTTAATTCGGACCGACCCAGCTTTTATGCGATGAGATTCGCTAGCCAGGTTGATGATGCGGGTACCACGTATTTCTACCTTGCCGTCCGGATCTAGCGTTATAGAAGATTTGCCACAGGTTATTTTCAAGCCTTCTGGATAATCCAGCTCGCTTCGCGGTAGAAAATTGGACGCTACTGCCGGGGGGCTTTCAATTGTTACAGGGTGCTGTAGCAGTCCAACAATAACCGCTGCAAAATTCAATGCTTCGCTCACCATGAATGCACATTGTTTGCCTGTGTCGTCAGCGCCTAGCGCGCAGGCTGCAACCCCACTGACTATGTCACCTTCGAGTGAGCGGATTTGTATTTCGCCATTACCAACTTGAATTAATGTGCCAATCAAAATAGTTGACGACGATTGCGCGGTGCGAGTGACTGGGGCATCAAGTAAATTGGAAAATGCTGAACTTGCATCTCCTGCGTTATCGGCCGATTCAGGGAAATGATTTGCGTGATTGTTCATTATGGATTCTCCTGAACTTTTTTGGCCTTCATGGTGATCTCCCCTTTCGCTTCGAATAATTGCTCTTCAGCGGCCATGACATTGATATTTGAACCTTTCAGGGTGATGGTTCCATCGCCGTGCATTTCAATTGTCGATTTGCCCACCGTAAAAACAATGCTGTCACCATCCATACTGATATTGGCTTTCTTGCCCACCGTCAGGCTGTAGTCATCGCCCACGGTGATGGATTCGCTCTTACCCACACTGGCGCTTTTGTTCATGAGCACTTGTTCGGTTTTGCTTAAGCCAACCAGAGTGTTCATTGCGGCGCCCACGTTCAAACTGTAAGCGGCGCCCACATTATCCATTCGCGCTAGCAATACATTTTGCGTACTGGTTTTTAAGATGGTTTCGAGTTTGTGACCGCCGATATCGCGCGTTTGGTTCTCGCCGATGCTGATTGTTTCGTTTGCGCCTACATCTTCGGTGCGATTATTGCCAATGGTTATGGTTTCATTGTTGTCTACAGTTTCTGTGCGATCTCGCTTAACGTGTACGGTTTCATCGCGATCAATCGTTTTGCTTCTATCGTTGCCGACCCAGTGGGTTTCATCCTTCTCAACTTCAATATCCTGATTGCGCTGCGCGTGAATCCAAATTTGCTCTTCGCCGATTTTGTCTTCAAAGCGAAAGGCGTTGGCGTCTTCAGCAGTGCCGCTGGGCGTTGAGCGGGTGAGAAAACCGGATTGGGTGGCGTTGGCTGGTAAACCCCAGGGGTGCGGCTGCAAATTGTTGTACACGCGATTGGTGATAATCGGGCGATCCGGGTCACCATTTAAATAATCCACCAAGACTTCTTGTCCGATGCGCGGAACATGCACGCCGCCAAAACCGGAACCGGCCCAGGGGTGAGACACACGAATCCAGCAGGAGGAGTTTTCATCTTTCTTGCCGTACCTGTCCCACTGGAATTGCACAATCACGCGGCCGAATTCATCGGTGTGAATTTCTTTGCCGGCGGGGCCGGTGACTATGGCGGTATCTGGCCCCTGGCTAATGGGTTTGGGTGTGGTGCGAAGTGGGCGAAACGGTCGGCTGCTGGGTTGCGATGTGATTTTTATATCCATCATAAACGGCGTTGTACCAGCATCTGCCTCGTAGTCATTGGCTTGAAATTGATAATGGCAAGCAATGATTAAATATTCTTTGTTTAAAGCAGGTTGCGTGTGTTGCGCGAGGCTGAATAAGCGCCCTGGTGCAATACCGCGCGCGGCGGCGCTACCACTGCAACGCTGATGCTGACTGTGCAATTCTTCCATGCGCACTTGCGCATAGCTGTCGCCCTCACCGGATTGATAATAGCCGCCAGGGTAATCAAAAATTTGTAAATCGGCGAAGGGGTGGGCGCCGGGCTTTTTATGTTGTGTATCCAATAATGCGCTGGCTTCCTTGAAGTGATAATCGCGCGCGGCATAATCGCCGGAGGTCACACTATTACCGCTGTACCAACCGGTAATGAAATCTTCATTGGGGTTGCCCTGGCCGGAACTGCGATAGGGCAGGCTTGCGCAACCGGGCGCTGGGCTGGCAAGACCAATATCGTCCGTGATGACCAGCGCGTGCGCGCCGGCTTTGTGATCAAACCAAAACCAGATGCCTTCATGTTCCAGCAAACGCATCACAAAATTCGCATCGCTCTCGCGATATTGCACGCAGTATTCCCAGGCGCGATAACTTTTGCTTAATTCCAGGCGCAATTCAAAACCGTAAGGCGCCAAAACTTCTTGCACTATTTCCGGCACTTTTTTGTGCTGGAAAATGCGGTAATTCTGCTTGAGCGAGGCGTACCACAGCCAAGGCCGAATGGTGGCGTGATAGGCGTAATGGCGACCCTGTTTGCCGGTGCAGGAAAACGTGCTGCACTGGCCATTGATATGACGCACGCCGCTGGGCTGTGCGATTTCCAGCGTGAGTGGTTTGCCGATCAGTTCGTTCGGGTCAATATCACCGCGCGGGCTTTGCACCAATAACTCAAGCGAAAATAAAGTAGATATTTGCTCAGTTCCACTCAGGCTGACAAAGCGTAAATCTTGCGGCGGCAAGGGGCTGAGTAAATTGAAATTGCGTTGCATGGTTGGCTCTCCTTGGTTAGGCCGGTTCTTGTTGGCGCGCGGCAGCATCGTCCGTGAATAGATTCAATTACAAAGTCCCCTGTTCATATTTATTGGCTAATTCTTTTAGAAAATCCATCAAACCATTTTGGAATAGCCAGGGGTCGGAAAGCGCTAAAGTTTGTAAATCATCCGAATCAAAATGGCTGTGGCGGCTGCCGTTGGTGATGACATAACCGGTATGTGGACAGCCCGCATTGGCACTGCGCATAACGTGTAAATCTTCACCTGCCACAATTTCTTCGTAACTTATCTTATGGGCAGACAAACCACCGTTTTCGGGAGATTTAAAAAACTTTTGTTCAATTACGTCAATGAGCCAGCGGATAGCTTCCAATGGCATTTCGAATTGATTAGCAAATAACTCTGTTTGGCCTGGTTTGTAGTCACTGGTTGGTGGATAGGTATGACGTTGTTCCCTATAAACCAGTAGATGCTTATCCTGAGTAAGAAAGAAAAAGTCTGTCCCATTGTTTTCTTCCTGCGGGCTTTTAAAAAATCTCAGTAACTGGTGTTTAGGCTGTGGGTTTCGTGGATCATATTGTTCAAATACTTGCATAATTATTCCCTATAACGGTTTGGTGGAGATGCGCTTGGCACTACCACTACTTTCAAGTTGGCCGAGAGTTTGCGGACTTTTATCGTAAGTAAACGTTTCCATAACGCCGCATTCATTGGGGCAATCAGCAATTAAGTTTTTCGTAGTGCCATCGCCCGTGTAGTGCTCATTGGCACCAAGCCTTTCGTTGATTTTCATTCGGGTTTTGAACTGCACTTTATCCTCTTTGTTAGAGAAGTTCGCATCAGCGTAGCTGCTCACGTGTTCGTCATTTTGCATATTCAAGCTTCGTTTTTTAAACGCCACCATATGTTCCGCGTATTCCCGGTTATATTCCTGTGTCATTACTTCATCTACCGCATCGGGATTAATTCCTTTAATTTCACTTTTGGCAAAATTCCCCAGGTTTTTATGCGTAGGCACAATGGTGACACTCTGACCTGCGCCCTTTGCTTGGGTATCCACTATCACCAGTGTGTAGGAATTTCCCGGTTTGTAATCAACACCAATAAGCCCGCAGATTGTTTTTGGGTCGGTATCGGCATTCTCCAGTTGATTAAAGGTGGTTGACCAGTATTTCACTTCGCCGTTATTCATTTGTCCTAAATAGCCATCATTATGTTAAGGGGTAGCTGTTGGTTGCTTTAATTGCTGCGCCACTTCTTTGAATTTTTCAAACAGGCCTTTTTCAAACAGAAGCTCGTCGGAAAGGTCGGCTTGTTGGGGGCTCTCATAAGATTTAATTACATGGTCTTGCCTGGAATAATTTCTAAAGCCATAGCCCGGTGTACCAAACATACGCGAAACACAGAGGTGTTCTCCATCGACGATTTCATCGAATGCGAATTGGCCTTTGGGCAAACCTCCTTCGGCTTCAGTTTTAAAGAATTTTTGTTCGAGCGTGTCGATAAACCATTGCAGGCCAGCAATAGGGAATTCGATAATATTTCCTCCTAGCCATTTGGGAGGGTTTCCATTTATAGATGGATAGAGACTTTTTGTTGCCCAAATTAGATGTTGCTTATCTTTTAGTAGATATAAAAAACTGGTAGGCACATCTTCTTCTGGATATTCGACAAAGGAAAAAATTAGTTGAGGGTGTGAATCAAGGTTCTCGGGAGGTATTCTGTTAAAACTTAACATTTGGCAATCTCAGATTAATTAGCTGTTAACGATAAAATGGCGTTTTGTTTTTTTAATTCGCCAAGTGTTTTTGGAGACTTGTCGAGCATTACTAATTCAACTGGGCCGTAAGCGGTTCCATCTTTTACATTGGTGTCCAAAGTCATGCCATTGCCAGTAAATTCTTCCCACGCGGAAACGTCAGTGGCTAATTGATGCCGTGCAATTAAAGCGTCTGCTTCAATTTTGGAAAATCCTTGGCCTAGAGCAAAGTTCTCCATGTCGTCTTGTTTGTTTTGTTTTATCTTCGCCGCACTCATCCCTTTCGCAAACTTGTAGTATTTTGGCGCAAAATCTTGGCTTAATACCTGTTTGCTCACCTCCGGGCTAACTTTGGTGATTTGCGGGTTATCGGCCATGAGTTTTTGCAAGTTGGCATTGGTGGGAATAATGG
This sequence comes from Cellvibrio sp. KY-GH-1, assembly GCF_008806975.1. NCBI lineage: Bacteria > Pseudomonadati > Pseudomonadota > Gammaproteobacteria > Cellvibrionales > Cellvibrionaceae > Cellvibrio > Cellvibrio sp. KY-GH-1. The sequence goes on along the minus strand of NZ_CP031728.1, from coordinate 2,898,200 downwards.
TTTTGACATCGGCTACTTCATTCATCTTGTGAGTGTCGATGATAAGAATGGTGTAGTTTGCTCCTGGTTTGTGTCTTGTGCCAAATGCGTTAAGGAGAGCTTCCGCATCGGTGTCGCCATGCTCGACCATAGAGAGCGGCGCCATCCACGCGATAGTTGCACCGTGCTCGCGTTTTTGTGCGATATAACCAGTATCACCTTCAGGACGAGTTTCAAATATTCGCACCATAAATCGCTCAGTAACGCCGCTATCAACCACGGCTTGTTTGTCGGCTTGTGTATAGGCAGAATGTGGTAGTGGTTTACCAGCGTTCTTAGCGGCTTGTACCGCAGGGGCGGCATCAACTAACCGTTGTGCGCATTCCTCCAAACTTTGTGGTTGCGAACGGGATACTTGTTTGGGTATTGCTGATGCGGAGGTTTCAGGCTTTGATCGAATTGAACGCACCGCAGCGGCTAACTCTTCCGCCATTGCCGCTTCTTCGGTTGCCCAGCTTGCTTGCTGATGGCGTTTGGCATCCAGGCGTTGGAGTAATCGCTTGCTCATGTCGATGTAGAAAGCGGAACTCGCATACCATTTGCCGCCTTCGGGGTGCCCTGCCAGTTCGCGCCAGTCATAAAGCGCCGACGTGGGGCGTTGTGTGCGAGAAACACCGTAATAGCGCCCGGATCTAAATAGCTGATCCACCTCGTCCCTGACAACATAGTGATTATTCAGCGCACTGTAATGGGGGACTGCTTCTTTGTGGAAGCTATCGATATTGGTTATACGCCCCCACACCGAGTTGCGCATTTGTAAGTAGTCCATAACCATGCCAACGACAAAGATCGGGTTTCCTATGTAGGGTATATCCGCCCACACTAGCTCGAGACTTGATTTGATTTCAAATGAACACATCATAGGCGCAGTTCTTTGTGCTGAATAAATTGTAAGTGCGTTGCATGGTCGCGTTTCCTTTACGCCGGTTGTGGCTGCTTCACTGCAGCACCGGATGTTGATGAAGTCAGTGAATGGCTGTTGGCAGCGGGAGAAAAATCAAAAGCAAAATCCGCCGCGCCAGATGCAGTGCTGGTATGCAAATGCACGGCAGTCAACTGCTTTCCATCGCTTAACCGTTGCAGCAAATCGCGGCTGATCACCGGTAGCAGGTGGTGAGTCAGAATGGCGTCAATCATGCGCCCGCCAGATTCCAGTTCGGTGCAGCGCTGGATAATTAAATCCACGGCGGCTGGGTCATAGGTGAATTGCAATTGATGTTGTTCAAGTGTGCGCTGTTGAATGCGCGCAAGTTGCAAGCGAACGATATTGGCCAGGGTTTCATGGTTGAGCGGGTAGTAGGGAATTACGACTTGCCGACCTAAAAATGCGGGTGGAAATACTTTTAATAGTGGCTCGCGCAGGGCGGTGGTCAGTGCATCTGGTGCGGGCATCAAATCCGGATCGCGCGTTAAATTGGCAATCAATTCAGTGCCCACATTGGAGGTGAGCAGAATTACGGTGTTGCGAAAGTCGATCGCGCGGCCTTCACCGTCTTCCATCCAGCCTTTATCAAATACCTGGAAAAATAATTCGTGCACATCGGGATGAGCTTTTTCAATTTCGTCCAACAAAACAACCGAATAGGGTTTGCGACGAACTGCTTCAGTGAGCACGCCACCTTCACCGTAGCCGACATAACCTGGCGGCGCGCCCTTGAGCGTGGAAATACTGTGTGCTTCCTGGAATTCACTCATATTGATGGTAATTAGATTTTGCTCGCCGCCGTAGAGCGTTTCAGCAAGCGCCAGCGCAGTTTCGGTTTTGCCGACACCGGACGGACCAACCAACATAAATACGCCGATAGGTTTGTTGGGGTTATCCAGATGCGCGCGCGCGGTTTGAATGCGGCGGCTAATTAATTCTAGCGCGTGGCGTTGACCAATAACGCGTTGATCGAGTGCGTCCACCAAATGCAATACATTATTGATTTCATTGCGCAGCATGCGCCCGAGGGGAATGCCAGTCCAATCAGCTACTACAGTGGCCACCGCCGCTTCGTCTACGGCGAGTAACACCAAGGGATTTTCGCCTTGTAGTTCACTCAACTCTTGCAGCGCAAGTTGATGCTGCACTTGTAAATCGGCAAGCAAAGCTTGATTAGTGCTTTCTGTTTGTGTGTGGTGTGCGTTAAATAATTGTTGGCGCAGATTTAATAGCTTCGCGATGCAATTTTTTTCTGCCGCCCAGCGCGTTAATAGCTGTTGTTCCTCGGTCTGGGCTTCAATCAAGCCCGACAGGCATTGCTGTTGTTCATCCTTATCTACTAAACCGTACACAGCTTCACGTGCAAGAATATCGGCCTGTACTTGCAGGGCCTGAATACGTTTTTGGCAATCTTCCAAAACGGCAGGTGTTGCATGTTGGCTTACGGCAACGCGCGCACAGGCGGTATCGAGCAGGCTTATTGCTTTATCCGGCAATTGGCGCGCGGGAATATAGCGCTGCGATAATTTCACGGCTGCGCTGATGGCTTCATCAAGTAGTAAAATCTTGTGGTGTGACTCTAGATTCGCCGTAATGCCGCGCAGCATGGCGATGGCTTTATGTTCGTCCGGCTCATCCACTTGAATGGCCTGGAAGCGGCGCGTGAGGGCCGGGTCTTTCTCAATATATTTTTTGTATTCACTCCAGGTGGTTGCGCCTATGGTGCGCAGGGTACCGCGCGCGAGTGCGGGTTTTAATAAATTGGCGGCATCGCCGGTACCTGCAGCGCCGCCTGCGCCTACCAGGGTGTGAATTTCATCGATAAATAAAATAATGGGCGTGGGGCTGGTTTGCACTTCATCAATCACTTGACGCAAGCGCTGTTCAAATTCGCCCTTCATGCTGGCGCCCGCTTGCAGCAAACCAATATCAAGCAACAATAAGCGCACATCTTTTAATTGCGGTGGAACATCGCCCTGCGCAAGGCGCAATGCAAAACCTTCGACAACTGCTGTTTTTCCAACACCGGCTTCACCGGTTAGTAGCGGATTATTTTGGCGGCGACGCATGAGAATATCGATGATCTGGCGAATTTCTTCATCGCGCCCTGTTACCGGATCTATCTCGCCACTGCGCGCACGCGCGGTTAAGTCCACCGCAAAACGATTCAGTGCTTCTTGCTTGCCCAAGGCACCGGGCGCCATAGCGCCGCTGAATTCGCCGGGGTTGCTAGTTGCCAGTGAATTGTCGCTGGCAGTAAGATTTCTCTCAGGGGATTCTGCTCCGATTTGCGCAAATTCTTCACCCAACTTTTCCGCATTCAGTTGCGCGAGCGTAGGTGAAATTTGTACAAGCCTGGTGCGCAGTTCGGGCGTTTTTAACAATCCCAGTAGCAAGCTGCCGGTGCGTACCTGCGCCTCGTTAAGCATCAGTGTGGCATAGACCCAGGCGCGTTCAACAGCGGCTTCAATACTGGGCGATAAATCATTAATACTATTGGCGCCGCGCGGCAACCGCTCCAAGGCCTGGGTTATTTCTTTGGCGATATGGCTGCTATCCAACTGGTAATGACGGACTATGCGATGCAGATCGCTGTCGTCAAGTTGGAGTATCTGGTGTAGCCAGTGCGTTAATTCCACATAGGGGTTACCACGCAGTTTGCAGAATACTGTTGCACTTTCAATGGCTTTGTAAGCAACCGGATTTAACTTGCCAAATAATGCGGTGCGGCTGATCTCGCGCATAACAAATCCTTTTTAAATTCACTTAACGTTGAGAGACAGGCTTGGCAGTTTTAGTGCCAGACTTTCGCTTATTTTTTTTACTGTTTTGCTGCGCCTCTTGCGCGGCAAGTTGACGTGCTTTGAATTCGTCGGAAGAGAGGCGCGCACCGGTAAAGAAGTGGCCTTTGCGATCCAGCTCATCGGCAACGGGTGTAGCCGTTACCGGGGTGAGTGTCCAGAGTGGGCCTTCGGGATTTTTATTAAGCTGGTAAGCAACCGGCACTTCATTTTCCAGTGTGCGGGTAATACCTTTGCGATCCAAATTGTAAAGCAGCACTTCATAGCCGCTGATAGTGTTATTGGCATCCCAGCGGGCGGGAACTACGCGCGCGTAATTCAATACCTGTGAGTTAGGCAAACGCCCCAACACTCGCTCGCCCAAAAAAGCTTCAGCAAATACGGGATAGTAATTGGTGATGTAGCGGCTGCGCCCCATATCGAATACATGCAGGAAGCGGTAGCGTTGCCAATCAGTCGCGGAGAATAAATTTTCTCCCTGGCCAGAGAGCACCAAATATTTTGTCTGCGGGATGCTGATTTCAATCAAGCGCATGGTGTCCGGGTTTAATTGCGGAAAGCTGCCCCACTGGGATTGGGTCGCAGAATATTTTTTGCGACGATATTCGATCTCACCGATTTCATAAGACTCGCGCAAATACACAGGTGCATCCTTCGCCTGAGGCTCGTGACGCAGAATCCCGTCGTCAACTTGGGTGTCTACCCGCTCAGTAATCAGCGTGGTGGCGCTGCGTTCCATTTTCCACACTCCCTCAAAGGCTTGCAGTAAAAAAGGGTCCGGAGCATTAGTTTGTGCGTAAAGGCCGGTACTGGTTATTAACAGGCCAGCCAATGAGATTGCCCGGGTAAATAATTTCAGTGGTGATTTAATTTTGATCATAATGTTGGTCTTCAATGAGTAGTAAAAATGTGGTTAACATTAACTGTATTTTTCTGGGTGAAAAATAACGCTGGAACCTAAGTCTTGCGTAGCCGTGCGATGCGAATCGCCCAGCCAGGAATTCCAGCCCAGATACTTTTGCTGGCCGAGTTTTATGCCGCGATTGCGCACAGATTTTTTTAAGATCAAACACAGGTCCCAGGTAAATTCCACGCCCACATAGGTGCGCACCCAATCGCGCAACTGGCGATACCTGTTAGTGTTGGGCAGAAACAGGTTGTATTCCTCCTGAGTCAGTGGTCCCAAGTGAATGCGAAAGTGTTGCTGTTTGCTCATCACCTTGCGCCCCAATACCGCATCGAAACCCAATTGCGCACCTTTCACTCGTCCCAGGCAAGTTTGTTCCTCCTCAGGTAGCGGCAACCACTGGGCTACAAATTCTTCAATCCGGGTCGCTACTTTGAAAAAGCCGGACAAAATATTTTGTAAGCCTTCGGCATTGCGCGTTTGTCGCAACAAATGCCCTGCGTTGTGCCAGCGAGCGTGCGCGGGAATGGAATCGGTTTGTTGTACTGGCGAGTAACCAGCAGCGCAAAGGCTGGTAATATAACGCGTGAAATTTTCATCGCGTTTGTCCAGACTCGCGCAGGAATTGCTGTCAGCCCAGGCGCGATAAAACAGCATGATCAAACGGTTGTGAAAAATATCGATAAAGTCGCTCAGTGCATAATCGCCATGGTGGGTCATGCGCTCTTTGACATATTCGGTAAATACCAGAGGCATGGCCCCGTTGGGTCCGAACATGCCGAAACTATGAATTGCGAGCTTGGGTTTTCTGCCATTGCTGTACTGATAAAGTTTGGCAATGCTGGCGCTGGCAAAAACAGGCGAAGGCTCTTGGCCGAATTGCAAAATTTCGTCGCGGTATTTTGTGGCATGCCCCCATTGAATCGCGTCACTGTTAGCTTCCAAGCGGCGCATTAAGGCAAATAAATCCTTGGAATAAGGCTTTTCTGCCAATGTAAAAAGGAGTTCATCCATGCGTGTAGGTGCGCTTACCTGCTTGTTCATAGGTTGCCTCGTTCACCGAAACGTGCGGGCCACTGGGCAATAAGCCCTCGCTGGGAGCTGATTAATTGCATTTCCGTAAATGAGTTAATGCTGGCGTGGCGTGCGAGGTAGCGCTCTAGCACCGCACCAAACACATAGGGGCTAGCACCCGCAAATGGAATTTCATCCACTTCAATTTTAATAGCGGTACCTCGTCCAAAAACCAATGGGCCTTTGCCGGGCATGCGGCGTGTGACGGGGTTGAGATTGCATTTAATTAAGGACTGGCTATAGCGACCGACATTTGCATCGCCCAATGCGGTGTATAGCCCTAACAACTCGCGTAATGTTTTCGCGCTTTGTTCTGCGTCCGGCTGGGCAAGACTTTGGTAGGATAAATTTAAATGGCTGATAAAGCGCCAATGCATTTCTCCTTCCGCGATTGCCGCTACCGGGCGAGTTGGGGCGCTGATAATGCGCACACCTTCAACTGGCAGAGATGATACTGGGCGCAAATCTTGTTCTGTGCCTGTGGGAATTAATAGCGGTAAGTCACGGTTAGTGGCAAGCAGTTCGATGCCTAGCTGACGTAATTGGCAATTGTAGGGCGCATCCTGTTGATCAACCAGCGAAATAAAAACCTCTGATCCTTGATAGGTTGAGCGGGCGCCATTCTGCAGAATATTTTCCGATGCGACGCGAGGTTCACGGCGCGCGGAAAAATAGGCTCCATGATTATTGCGATCATCGGCATGGGTGGCATAAAAAGGGCGAAACTGCCGTTGTACGCGATGATCGCGATCAAAACCTTCTGCTGCGCTTAAGCTATAAACTTCGTAATCCAATGGGCGTTCTTTGTCGGGAACGACATGAAATTCGTGACGGTTTTCGGCAAGGGGAACGCGATCGGCGCGCATAGAAATTAAATTAATCGCGGGAGTACAAAATAGCGAAAACTGATTAACGTCTACCTGTTTTTCCAATTCGACACTGACGTGATCTAGCAAAATAGCCACTTCGAATTCGCGGCATTTAGGCTTGCTGGAGAGAAAACGCTTGATATGGGTGAGCGCAAAAAAATGAAATCGGCCGGGCAGTGCAAAATATTCGTGCAGTAAGCGGTACCCCTGAAAACTTTGTTTTTCATAGGGTAATAGCGCTTCAGTCTCATCAAAACCAACGGGAGTAATTCCGACCGGTTCAAATTGCCAGGCGGTATCTGCTTCATCATTCAATGAACGCAGCGCAATTCCTACATTGTGACCAAAAATAGTTTCATACAAGCGCGATGCCAACTGCAAATCACCACAAAGGTGTACCGGAATGCGATCGACGGCCGAATCCTGAAACTCCAATGGAATACTTAAGCCGAAACGCAGATGCAAGCAGGATAGTGCCGGCTTTTTGTCGCGTGCATGAAAAAACTTGAGCTCGCTGCTAATTGGCTGGATTTTGGCGTGGTGAATTTTTAACGGCAGCAGCTCCACCTCATGGGCAGTGCGAAATTCACAATGGCTCGCACCAGGTACAGAATGGGAGCGCAAGCGCGCACCTCTGGGCACCAGATAGGAACTGCGTTGATTGCGCACCAGCTCCCCCGGTGCAAAACGGACAATACACATGGATGGCGTTGGAGCCAGATAATTCGGATAGGTAACTTCAATTAACCGTTGAATAAATCGCGGAAATTCAGCATCCATCTTTAATTTAATGCGCGCGGTTAAAAAGCTGAAGCCTTCAAGCAAGCGTTCAACATAAGGATCAGCAACTTCCGTTTCATTTAGTGTGAGGCGCGAGGCAATTTTGGGGTAGTGTTCGGCAAACTTGGCCCCCGCCTCGCGCAAATAGGCTAATTCATTGTTGTAGTATTCCAGCATCTTCTGAATCATGGCGCGCTATCCAAAAGGTCGGTGAGTTGGACCAGGCCAATTTCCAAATCAATATGGCTGCGCAACAAAAACTCCAAGGGGTAGGGGTCGGCCCATAGCTGGCCTTTAATTTCCAGTGAAAGCTGGTTGCGCGCTGCGTAGCCATCATCCATCGGCAGTGCTTTAACCTGCAAACTGGCGGGTACTATGCGCGGTTCAAAATTTAATAATGTTTGAGAAATAGATTTAGCAATCATTGAGCGATCGTCATCAACCAGATATTGCCCTGATAGCGCAGCCACACCAAAATTCACAACAGATTTTTGGGCGTGCGGTATTTCAGTAAAATCAATTGCAGAATCAGCATTGGTGGTATTCAGTAGCCAGCTAATGTCGCGCAGCACACTAGCGCGATAATCGCGCTTGCTCATGCCCAGCGCCGTAATCGCTTCACGCTTTTGCATCGGTTGGTGATCGGTAAGACGATCCAGCAAACTGGGCGTTAAACGATTAGTGCGCGCAATGCGGCTTGCGGCTGAGTTGTTGGTTGGTGGCTGCACCATTATTCACTCGCCTGTTGCGTTAGTGTGCGAATTGTCAGTAATGGATATTCAGCCTGAGCACTCACCAGCATTTTTTGTCCAATTCCGGCCCAGCTGTGCTTGCTTAGGGTTTCCCATTCGGTCAGGCTGGCAAGGCTGAGCTGATCGTTAGCCTGGGTATAGCTGAACGCATAGCGGCTTGGCAAAAAGCCATAGTGCTGGGAAAAATCAGTTAACGTAATGGCGGCCGGAATCCAGACCAGATCGCGCAAATCTTGCGGTTGTTCAATGGTCAGTTGTTGTATCTGGCTAAACGGAAGCCAGTAATAATTGCCGTTAATAAATACTTCGCACACAGGGCCAAGGCGTGAATCGCCATCGGCAATCCACTCGGCGGTTTCATGGTTAATCATAAATGCAACGGCAGGGGCATCGCTGTAGGCTTGCTGCTGGAATTTTTCTGCGGCGCTTGCTTGATGATGTGCGCGCGCAACTAGCGCTTCAGCCAGCAGGATTTGCCAATCCTCTGGTGCACTGAGATATTGTGGATCGCGTTGGCTATTGAGCACTTGCTCGCGCTGAATTTCAGCTTGAATGAGTGCGCGATAGGTTTGTGCCATAGCGGCCGCTTTGCTATCAAGTTGGGCGGCAGTTTGTAATTGTTGAAGTGCTTTTTGCCATTGGCCGGTAACCATCAACAACTGCGTCAAATGCACCCGCAACTCCAGCTTACTCGGATCGGTGCGAATTTGTCCGTGCAGCTGGGATATCTGAACTTCCAAAGCAATGTCATGGACATGTGGATTGGTTGTTGTGCCTTGCATATTTAGGGTTCCTTGCCGTTATCAGCCTTGGCTTATTTTGCGTTCTGATATTTTGTCGCGATACTTTCAAGTTCTTTGCTGTGATAAAAATCAATGCATTTCATTAATATGAGATCTGCCCCGGAAATACTTTTATAGGGTTTCTTTAAAAACTCTCTTCCCAATATTGTTGCTTCTGTGTGGGCTTCTAATGGGTACTCGCCAAGTTCAAGGTATCCGCTAGCGGCGGCGGCGGCATCAGACCTTGCATCATTAGATTTGAAGCCATCCGCAATGCAACTGCTAAGTGCATAGTTTTTGAAGTAATCCTTGGCCGAGTATTTAATTAATTCTTCAGCAGTTACGCTTTTGCAAAAAACTAGCAAGAATATGGAAAAGGTTATTACTTTAGTATCCATATTGAGGCCTCTTTTGCTTCTGGGAAATAGCAGTGATCGGAACATGTTGAACCATCCCAAAGTGTTGCGTGTCCTGTTGCGTCACTCCAATTTACATTAAAAACCAGTATTCCCTTTAATGCGGAAAAATCTTTAGGTTTTGGGGTTTCTATTGTTTTGTCCGGTTTTCCAAATGAATTATTAAGAAAGCTAACAATGTCCCTTACTCGGAAGATATACCATTTGTTGTCGCCGCCGGATACGGTATTCCAGCTTCCGCGAGGAATGCTTATACCTGAATAATTCAGCGAATAGCTCATTCTTAACGCACATTCATTGGTGAACCCCAATCTTGGGTCTTGTACGCCTAGGTCTATATTTTGTTTAACTTTCCCGCCAATTTTATTACCAACGCTAGTAACCTTCCCATCTGCATAAACGCTCTTAAAGTTACGCCACATCGTTAAAAATTTTGGTCTTGGGGTGCTCATAATTGATTCCTTTTAAATGCCTTCAATGTTTTTTGTCCAGTTGCCCGCGAGCGGGCAACTGAAAAAGCAACTTAGGCTGCTTTGTTTTGCTTCACGTCCCAAGCGCCGGTCACTGCTGCGCCCATGGAGCCGTTGGCATTTTGTTCTTTCACTTCCACTTTAATTTTGGAGTAAGAGATACCAACTTCTTCCATAACGCGTGGGCTACTGGAATCGCCAGTCGGGCGAACGTGAGTGATGAGTACATCATTCAGGGTAACTTTCATGTACTCTTGTTGGCCATCGCCGACTTTGCAGCAAGAAAGTTCAACGCTGGGGATGTGTTTACCGCTGGCGCAGTATTTCATCAGGTTAGGAGTAGATTTATCGATAAAGTGGGTAAACACCAACTCGCTAAAGTGCGCCTTTCCTACGCCACCGCCACCACCGGTATTGGTGGAAGAAGATTGGGTAACTGCATAACCCCAATTCAACACATCAATTTGACCCTTGTGATTGGAATCTTTTGATTCGCCAGCGATGCCTTCGATCTTGATAAAAAAATCCTGTAGGGATTCAGACATAGTTTTTCTTCCTTAGTTAATACAACGTCAAAAATAAATACCACCTTACATGGTGATATCCGTTTTATTAAAAACCTGGCGATGTGCCAGGCCTCTAATATTTATTGGCCGCCTGATTTGACTGATGGCAATTTGGATACCAGTCGCAACGAAACGGTCAGTCCCTCTAATTGATAATGAGGGCGCAAGAAAAATTTGGACGTGTAATGGCCGGGGTTTCCTTCCACTTCTTCTACGTATACTTCTGCTGCTGCCAAAGGCTTTAATGCTTTGGTTTGTTGTGATGAGTTGGCCGGATCACCATCAACGTAATTCATAATCCAATCGTTTAGCCAGCGCTCCATTTCTTCGCGCTCTTTGAACGAACCAATTTTGTCGCGCACTATGCACTTTAAGTAGTGTGCAAAGCGGCAACAGGCAAATAAATAGGGTAAGCGCGCTGCCAGATTTGCATTGGCAGTTGCGTCCGGGTCAAAAAAATCACCCGGCTTTTGCAGTGACTGCGCACCAATAAATGCCGCTATATCCGTATTTTTACGGTGGATAAGCGGCATAAAGCCATTTTTTGCAAGCTCTGCTTCGCGACGATCAGAAATAGCAATTTCTGTCGGACATTTCATGTCCACACCGCCATCGTCCGTTGGGAAGGTATGGGTTGGCAAATTGGGAACGGCCCCGCCTGATTCAACGCCGCGAATCGAGGTGCACCAGCCATATTGCTTGAAGGAATTATTAATGTTCACCGCCATCGCATAGGCTGCGTTGGCCCAGCAGTAGCGGGAGTGGTCAGCACCCTCAATACTTTCTTCAAAATTAAAATCATCTACCGGATTCGATTTTGCGCCGTAGGGTGTGCGCGCTAAGAAGCGCGGCATGGTTAAACCTAGGTAGCGTGCATCATCTGAATCTCGTAGGCCGCGCCAGGCGGCGTATTCGGTGTTTTCAAAGATTTTGGTGAGGTCGCGCGGATTGGCTAATTCCTGCCAGGATTCCATTTGCATTACTCCTGGATCTGCGGCTGAAATAAACGGACAGTGAGCCGCCGCCGAAATTTTTGCCATTTCTCCCAGTAGTTCTACATCGGGTGGCGAATGATCAAAGGTGTAATCGCCTACTACACAACCGTAAGGTGATCCACCCAGCTGATCGTATTCCTGTTCGTAGATTTTTTTGAAAATCGGGCTTTGATCCCAGCCCACACCTTTATGGCGACGCAGGGTGCGATGAAGTTCCTGCTTTGAAATCGGCATGAAGCGGATTTTCAACATTTCATCGGTTTCGGTATTGTTCACCAGGTAATGCAGGCCGCGCCAGGCGCTTTCCAGTTTCAGGAAATCAGCGTGGTGAATAATCGCGTTAATCTGTTCAGACAGGCGAGTATCTATTTCCGCAATAATGGACTCAATGGATTTGTAGGCATCGTTGCTGACGGTAACAGACAGCGATAATGCTTGCTGCGCAAGTGTTTGAACTGCAAATTGTACAGCGGATTTTGCTTCGTCTGTTTTGGGCTTAAATTCCTTTTGTAGCAGGCTAGAGAAATCATTGAAATGGGGCTGTTGATCCAGCGCTCTGGTTACTTCGCTCATTTCCATGGTGAGTGCTCCTGTATTAATTTCCTGAGTTAAACTGCTTCAGCAGCTTCCGGGGTTTCGGTTTTATCGCTGGACAGTGCCAGGCTTTTTAACAGGCTGGGGTCTTGCAACACTTTGCTGATAAGTTCTTCTGCACCGGTTTTGCCATCCATGTAAGTCAACAGGTTATTTAGTTGCGTGCGCGCATCGAGCAACTTGGCGAGTGCATCCACTTTTTTCGCAATAGCAGCAGGAGAAAAATCTTCCATGCTATTGAACGTTAAATCGACAGTCAGTTCACCTTCACCTGTCAAGGTGTTGGGAACGGCAAATGCAGCGCGTGGTTTCAAGGCTTTCATGCGGTCATCAAAATTGCTCACATCAATTTCGAGGAATTTACGATCGGCAATCGCGGGCATTTCTTCTTTTTGTTTCCCTGCCAGATCGGCCATTACTCCCATGATGAAGGGAATTTGGATCTTTTTTTCTGAACCATAAATTTCCACATCGTATTCAATTTGCACGCGTGGTGCGCGATTACGCGCGATAAACTTCTGACTGCTTTGGCTGTTGCTCATAGTTGCTCCTCTGCAAATTGCGCAGACGTTGGTGGTTAAAATTGTGGTCCGGTTATATGCTCTGCCTGAGCGACTGCATCGGGCGCCAGTTGGCTGAGAATGGTATAGAAATCCTGTCCAATCATATTGCGCGCACGCTTGATTAGCAGGGGCGCGGGGTTGGCAGGATCATTTCGCGCGAGAAATTCACACACTTTGTCCAGTAATCGAATTGCGTCGTCACGAGAATTAATTGCTGCTGGGTTATTTGGGTTGCTGCGAGGTGTTGAGCAGGCACCTGCGTCTTGCGTATCGATTTCTGTTTCTTTGGTTTCGACGTGGTGTTGATCAGGAATTGGAGTGACTCCGGTAAGTAGCGCTTTTAACTGGCTAAAGTCGGGCGCTTGTTCATTGCCGAAGTGTTGGTTTAATAAATTTTCCAGTTCGCTAATCTGCGTGAGTAGTTGTTTGATGACCAGCAATTCACTGCTGTGATCCAGTACTTCATCGCGCAGTATCTGCACGAGTTGATCCCGTGAAAAATCTTCGTTTTCTGCTCTGCCGCTGAGGATTTTTTCCAGCCGGCTCAGTGTTATTTTTCCGGTGGCATTTAAGCGGATATCGGTATGGCGCAAATCACCGACCAGACCGGTGGATGAATTTAGCTCGGCAATGGCGTTAGCCCTTGGAAAGAGATCTGTTTCACCATCGAATACGATGGCTGGGAACGCGTGCTGCCAACATTGCTCAGTCAGCGAGTGGATAGCTTCCATGCCTTTTAGTGCACCTCTGATTCCATATTTGTGCGTTAGAGCCCGGGTAATAATGCAGCACAGGCGATAATCTTTGCTTTTATTGAGAAGTTCACAGGCCTTGTTGAGCGCACGTGACCAATCAATCGGTGCTGCTGGAATAATGGTATCGCCATATTGTTGCTCAGGTTTAATCGCAACCATATGTTCCAGCTCGAGGAAATCCGGGTCGTAATCAATTTCACTGCCGCAATAATCGTCCCCTAGTAATTTGCTTTCCAACGCGTCGAATGAGAAATCGATATTATCGTAGTCCATCGTCAGATTCCCTGTTGCTAAATTTTTATTGGTTGTTTTTGCCCAGTCCACTTTGAGCAACTACGAATTCAGGGCCCCAGAGGGGATGTGTGCTCTCTGCAGAAGTTAATTCGAAGCCGGGATCCAGCTGCAGGGCTTTATAGAATGAGTGGCGGCAAAGAGTGACTCTTTCGGTAACGCAGTAAATAAACGCAAGATATTTTAATGACTCAACTTGTGTGCTTTTATCGTCCTGCCAAATGCTGCTATCCAGAAAAGCGGTTTCCGCTGCCCCATATTCGCCATTTTGGAAATTGGCTTTGCCAGCCTCCAGTTTCATTTGTGCTGGTGTTAGTTGTTGCGGTTTTTGTTGCATCGTGTTGCAGCCGGAAAGCAACAAGCTTGCAATCGATATTACGGACACAAGTCCAACTACCTTGCGTGCGAAGGCCAATGAGCGAGAATTGATTTGCATAGGAATATTTTTCTCAATAACGTTATTTAAATTGATGTTCTATTGTCTGTGATAAAGAATCAGTAGCGCTGATTGTTATGCTTTTGGTCGCATAACTCGGATGGCGAATTTCCAACTTATGCTCGCCCGGGGCAATTTTTAGTTGTCGCAGTGGTGGGATGACGCCCGCCATTTTCCCATCGATAAAAATTTCACCCCAAGGTTGCACTTTGATGTTCAAGGTGCGTTCACTGGTAATTACCGGTGCGGTTTGGGTTGCAACAGGTTCTCCCTGCGATTGAACTGCGGGCGGTGAGTCTGCCGCTGGTTGCGCTGCGGATGTTTGGGGCTTGGCTTGTGTGGTTTTAACTGGTTTCGCGGCAGTTACCGGTTGTTGTTGTTGTTGTTGTTGCGGTACAGCAAAGTTGTGATAGATCGCCGGGTTCTCTCCTTGTTTAATGCTCAGGGTGCGTATCTCGGTGGGTAAGCCGGGGTTCCGCAGTTCAATCCGGTAGGTGCCTGGCGCGAGTGATAATTCACGCACCGGCGGGCTTACACCGTAGCGCTGTTCGTCGACCCAAATTTCGCCCCAAGGTAATAGCGTAAGTTTTGCCGTACCGAAAGCTACCGGCCTAGCTGTTTCCGCGGGGGCATCGGGTTTAGGCTTTTTATTCGATGCAGCATTTGTGCTTGTCGCTGTAGTGGGTTCAAAAGTCGTTACTTCGTTGGTCTGATTTTGGACACCAATTTCCGAAGGGAGAATTTGGGCCGAATCCGCTAGTGGCGCAGTGCTAAATTCTGCCGTTACGGCGCCTTGTTCCGGCGGGATAAGGTCGCTAATTGATTGCGAGGTTTGATCCGATGCGTTGCTTAGGTCGGAAGTCGCCGGTAGTGACGGCGATGCTGCGCCGTCGGATATGTTTGTTGAGATTTGGTTTGCGTTCTGGTCCGCTGAAGTTAACGCTATTTGAGTTTCTGCTGCTATAGGCGCTGCCGCTGCGGTTGAATTGTTCACATGCAGTGGCTTTATTTCAGTATTGTCTTTACTGAATAAGTAGCCGCCTGCAAACAATCCTGCCACCAGAGCTGCACCACCTATCGCGAAAATGGTAGTCGTTCTATTTTTTGTGTTGAGTTTTCCCGTGGCTGAGGCATTTGCCTGCGCGGATGTTTGGCTTACTGCGTTGTGCTTGGCGCCAAGGGGTGGGTGAGCATTTTCTTTTGTTTTGGGCGGAACACTCACAGGCTTTTGTTCCAACAGCTGCTTTACATCATTGAAGCTACTGATAGGTTTTGTTTCAGCGTTGGAGCTATTCAGCAGAATATTTTCGTTAAATTGATTTTGAAGCGGTTGTTCTACTGTTGGTATTGGCGATTGAAGCTGTTGAGTTTTTTGTGGTGATCCAAGCGTAATTAAAAGCTTTTCTTTAAACTGATTAATTTCTTCTTCTGTCAGTATTTGCGTGATCTCATCATCGTGCGTGTCCACGGTCGCAACACTTTTAATTAATTGCGAAACATATGAGAGATTAGCGGTATGCACCGTGCTGAGATTCAATGCGTCGCGAAATTCGGAGATAGTTTGAAAGCGATCCATCGGTCGCAATTGCAGGGCCCGATTAATGGCGGCTAGAAACCCGTCACTAAATTGCGGATGGTCTTGAGGTGTCAAGAGTTTTAAAGAGTCGCGCATCATCCGTGATACAGATGCACTAGGCGCCGAACCGGTAATAGAAAAATATAATACTGCGCCCAATGCATAGATGTCCGTCCAGGGGCCCTGCTCATTTGCAGTATCTTCAGTGTATTGTTCGATAGGTGCATAGCCAGGCTTTACCACAACCGTTAACGCACTTTGCATGCCCGCAATAACCCGTCGCGCCGAACCTAAATCCAGTAGTACCGGTTGTCCATTGTCTTGAATCACAATATTGTCAGGCGCTATGTCGCGATGATAAATACTGTTGTTATGCAGGAGTTCAGTGGCATCCAGAATGGGAGCCAAAATGCTTTTCAACCATGCTTCTGACGCAAAGTTGCGATCCAGTCGCAGCAGGTTGCGGAGTGTCTTTCCGGAGTAGTGCGGCATCACCATATAGGCGGTGCCATTGGCTTCCCAAAATCGCAAAATTTCTACCAGTGCCGGGTGTTTGAATTGTGCAAGTAGGCGCGCTTCTTCAATAAAACCTTGCATGCCAGCATCAAAAGTCTGTTGGTGGCGCACTGAGCGTAAATTAATTTGTGCAGATGAAAGTCTGTTGGCGATGGCTGCCGGCATGTACTCTTTGATAGCTACATTACGGTGTAGCAGTGTGTCTTGTGCTGCATAGACGATTCCGAATCCACCTTCACCGATAATGCCGTTGATGACATATTCTTTAAGTGCTTCGCCAATAGGTAATGCCGATGCAGGAATAACTACAGATTCGCTGTTAGTAGCTTTTAGTAATGGTGATGGGTTTATTGTGCTGGCGTCCATGCGGTATCCGCTTAATTAGTTTTAAATGAGTTGGCGATTGCTCGGCGAATTAAACCAAAAACATTCGATGATGATTAAATCACACGTGCATTTATTTCTGGTGGCGATTCTATTTACAAATCAAATACAGCTTTGTGATCAAAATCTCCATTTGCGAATTGTGATGTAAAAAAATATCGTTATGATGGCGCCATCGTCTTTGGTCAGTTTTGTTTTTCGTTGCTTTACGCGACGTGATTATAAAAGCAATCTGTCGATGTTATTAAATTTTGCAACTATATGGATGTAGACCACATGTCATCCCGCTCACAACTAAAACTCGCAGCCGTAAGTTTTAATGGTGAAGCTGTGTCGCCAGATGCAGCGAGCTGCGAGTTTTGGTCCAATGAAAAAATTACGCTCGGCCGAAACGGCAGCAATAATCTAGTGCTGGATGATCCGTCGCGCGTCATTTCCCGTGTGCAAGCAAGCTTGTCACCTAAAGATCCTTCATCGATGCATATCGTGAATTTAAGCGCTTCAACTAGCATATTTGTTAATGCGCAAGAATTGCTGCCCGGTGAAAGAGGCGTGTTGAGTTGTAATGACAGCTTAATGGTAGGTGCTTATGTGCTTCAGTTAAGTGCGAATAATTTTGAGGATAATAATTTAGCATCGATATCATCACGTTTTTTTGAAAATCCTGCCGCGACACCAGGTTATATTCCTGAGGATGCCGACTTTTTTTCTGTAAATAATTCAGGTGTATCAGAGCCGACTTCAACAGCAGGTGATGAATATTGCTTTGTTTCCGACGGCGGGTTGTTGCAATCTGAAAGTCAATCCACCGATTTTCTACTCGATCAATTGCTGGCAAAAAAAACTGTGACGGAATTTACAGTAGGGACTGAATCAGTTGGTTCAAGTGTCGTTGTTTCTCCCGATGAGTTGGTGGATTCATTGAGTTCACTGTTAGTGGAGAAAAATGATTTTCCGATTTTCTCTTCGAATCGGGATCGCTCACTGGAAATTGAATCACTTTTTGTTGTGCCCCGTCCCGTGGCAACACAGCCGATGGGTCTAGAGGTGTGCGCTACTGAGCATCCTGTAGCTGATTCGCAAAGAGTGTTTCCGCAAAGCCCTGAGTCAGTAGAAGCGGGAGTGAGGGCATCAGATGATGATTGTCGAATGGCGCTAGCGCGCGCTTTGCAATTGGATATTCATAAATTGCCAGCCTTTACCCCTGCGTTTTTTGAGCGGCTCGGTGGCGTATTGCTGCATCTTACTGCCGGTACCGTGAACATGATGCATGGGCGTGCGCAGGTAAAACACGAAATGCGTGCTGATGTCACTATTATCGCTGCATCTGGCAACAACCCGTTGAAATTTGCTCCCGATGCTCAGTCGGCTATTGCGCACCTATTGGGTGATCCTGTGCCGGGCTTTTTGCGCGCTAAGGAAGCGATAGATGATGCAGTTGATGATTTGCTTGCGCACCAAATTGGTTTGGTTTCTGGAGCGCGCGCCGCTGTCTATGAAGTGATGAAAAATTTCAGTCCCGAGAGAATGCAAAAATATCTCGCCACCAAAAATATTATTGACTCGCTGCTACCAATGGCGAAAAGATCGAAGCTGTGGGAGTTGTACGAGGCGCATTACGCAGAGCTTGCTGGAAACGCACGAGAGGAGTTTGAATTGCGCTTTCAGCAAGCATTTGCGCAGGCATACGAGCAGGAAATTGACAAGATGTGTGCTGGGAGGGAGGCCGTATGAGTGCTTACCTTGCCAGTTCGGGCATGACTATCGAGTATGCCACTCTTTCACGGCAAGGCGCACGCGATTATAACGAAGACGCCTGCGGTTATTGGACTTCAGATGAGGGGGCGTGCTTTATTGTTGCAGATGGAGCGGGTGGCCATGGCGGTGGCGACGTTGCATCGGAAACCGCCGTTAAAACATTTTTAATGGGTTTCTCTGAGCAACCTGCGATAGATAAGCATTTTGTCGATCAATTATTGCAGCAAGCCGACTCTGCAATTCGTTACGGCCAAACACTGGCCAATCAATTAAAAAAAATGAGTACCACTGTCGCCTGCCTGTTTTTAAATGATGATGCAGGCTTGGCCCAGTGGACTCATCTGGGCGATACACGTATTTATTTAATTCGTCGCCGGCAGTGCAGGCAGCTCACTAAAGATCACAGTTTGTTACAGCGCTTTCTCGATAATAAAACTCTTTCTGCCGAAATGGCTCAATCCAGCATTGCTCGCAATATTCTTTATGCGGCGTTGGGAACAGGAGAAGAAATATATTTTGAGTCGCTGGAAAGCCCTTTTCAATTGCAAGAAGGCGATGCGTTTTTGTTGTGTTCTGATGGTTTTTGGGAGGGTGTTGATCAAGATCTTATGGTGGCTACCCTGGGGTTGGCCGGCTCGGCGGAGGAATGGTTAATTCGCATGGAGCAAATAGTACTTGAACGTAATTCAGCGGCTCAAGATAACTATAGCGCCCTGGCGGTCTGGATTGGTGGGCCAAACGACATAACGCTTAGCTTTAGTGGCGCGAGCCCTATGTCTGCATTACTGGAAAATAGTTGACATGAATCACCAGAAATTTTTTTATAAAATTCCGAGTCTGGGGATTACCCTGCGCATGCTGTTTGTTGTCTTAATGACATGGTTGTTGGTGTCTTGTGCTAACAGCGGGCAACCTAAAAAAGTAATCACATTGGAATTGGTCGCTGCAGAAAATTTGAATCCGGATATTAACGGGCGGCCTTCGCCAGTGGCCATTACAGTTTATCAATTGGCAAATGCGTCAGGGTTTCGTAAAGGTGATTACATGTCGCTTACCGAAAATGGCAAGCAATTGCTGGGTAAGGATTTGCTCGCTATGCATACCGTAAACTTGCGCCCTGGGCAGCGCCTGGTATTGGAATATCCAATTACTAGGGGTGAAAGCGCTTTGGGTGTGGTAGTGGGCTATAGAGTCATCGATTACAGTGGTTGGCAGCTGGTGTATGAGTATCCTCGCCAGGGGAGTGGTTTTTGGTCACGTTTTGGTGGCAAAGAGGTTTTAGCACACCGCGTGCTCGTTGAAAAAAACAGGATTCAATTTGACTCATCTTCCAAAGAACATTAATAGGAGTGTATGTTTTATGGATGCATTTAAAAAAGTTGTCTGGTGCGAAGGGATGTTTTTGCGCCCACAACATTTTCAGCAGCAAGAGCGTTATCTCGAGCAAATGCGACATCAACGCGCCCAAGCGCCAGCTAATTATTTTTGGGGGTTTCGAAACCTGCGAATCGATTCTGCGGCCTTAAGTCAGGGAATTATTGCCGTTACAGAGGCCGAAGGAATTTTTCCCGACGGAACTCCCTTTGCGTTTTCTCTGCCCCAAGAGGCGCCAGCGCCCTTGGTTATTGGCGAGGGTGTGAATGACCAGCTCGTCTATTTAGCGTTACCCGCGCAACAACACCAGTCTGAATTGGTCGCTTTTGATCCACTGGAACAGAGTCTGGCGCGCTATGGAGTGGAAGATTTCCTCGCGGAAGATATCAACTCAATTGGCGGTGAACCAGCGGAGCTACAGATTGCCAGGCCGCGTCTGCGTTTATTGTTGCAAACTGAGTTAACAGATTCATGGGTTGCCCTTGGCATGTTACGTATTGTTGAGCGCCGGGCGGATCGACAATTAGCGATAGATCCTTTGTACATTCCCGCGCTTATATCGGTGTTTGCCTCTTCCACATTGACTCATCTGATTAATGAAGTTCTGGGTTTGGTGCGTCAGCGGGCAGATGTCCTTAGTACTCGCATTAGTCAGGCTGGCAGAGGAGGCATCTCTGAAGTTGGGGAATTTTTGATGCTGCAGCTATTGAATCGCAGTGAGCCATTGATAGCGCATCTATTGCAAGGACGTGGCCTCGGCCCTGAAACGGCCTATTTACAGCTGATCGCACTGTGCGGAGAACTAGCTACGTTTGCGAGTGATAGCCGACGGTGCGAGCATTTGCCGGCCTACTGGCATGATGACGCGGAACAATCTTTCCATAGCTTGGTGCAGCTACTACGTCGTTATTTATCCACTGTGTTGGAGCAGAACGCCATAGAAATTCCGCTGATAGAAAAAAATTACGGTGTGCGTATTGGCCAGGTTGTTGATCGCGAGCTATTTAACTCCTGCCAATTTGTCTTGGCTGTTCGTGCAAGTGTTCCCACTGATACGTTAAAGCAAAGTTTTCCCCGGCAAATAAAATTAGGCTCAGTGGATAAAATTCGCGATTTGGTTAACTTGCAGCTACCAGGAATATTAATTCAATCCTTGCCCATAGCTCCGCGCCAAATTCCTTATCACACCGGCAGTCATTATTTTGAATTGGATACCGGTTCTGAAATGTGGAAAGCCTTTGTGTCCTCAGGAACTATCGCTATGCATATCGCTGGTGATTTTCCCGATTTGGAGATTCAATGTTGGGCGATTCGCCGCTAACCAAGACGTGAGAAGGAATTTGTATGCTTGATATAGAAAGTTTTGGTGAAAATGAATCGCGCACTTTTGTCGTACCTAACCCAGGTGGTCGGGCAAGAACGACTTCGGAGGCCAATACTCGTTCAGTATTTCTTGATGTGCCCGATGAAACCCCTCCGGCTGCCAGCGCCTTGTTGCGCTGCGCTAATCCACTACTCAATATGATTTACCAGGTGCGTACCCTGGTACACAATTCCGATCCATCGCAACTGCGCAATTATTTAATTGATGAGATAAAAAAATTTGAGCAGCGCGCAAAAGCTGATGCCATTCCTGCAGAGACTATCGCTGCGGCACGTTATTGTTTATGTACCGTCATTGATGAAACCGCTGCCCAGACACCCTGGGGCGGTGGTGGTATGTGGGCAAAATACAGCTTACTGGTAACGTTTCATAATGAGACCTGGGGAGGAGAGAAATTTTTTCAGATTCTTGCTCGAGTTACCCAAACACCTGCAGTGCATCGTGATTTGATTGAGCTGATGTTTTTTTGTATCTCGCTAGGTTTTGAGGGCCGTTACAAAATTGTCCCAAACGGCCAGGCTCAACTTGAGTTGCTGCGGTTGCGTTTGGTTGAAATAGTTGCTGAGCTTAAGGGCGAGCGAGAAAAATCTTTGTCGGCACATTGGCAGGGAATTATTAAGCCTCGCCCACCTATTTGGACATTACTACCGGTCTGGGTGTCGGCGCTCTTGTGCACTGTTTTAGTGTTCTCGGTATTTGTGTTTCTCGCGTTCAAACTCTCTGATAGTTCGGATCGGGTGTTTGCTCGGATTTTACAAACTCCTGTTCCCTTGTTTAAAGAAAAAGTGGCCCCCGTTGCAATCGAGGGGCAGATTACCAGATTGTTGCAGGATGAAATTGCCCGGAAGCTCGTGAGCGTCCGTGAAGGTGGCGGTGTTGCTGTTGTGACATTGATGGGGGATGGATTGTTTCCCTCAGGAAGTGTTTCTCTCAGCCTAGCTTATGTGCCAGTGATCAATAAAATTAGCGTTGCCATCCGTGATTTTGGCAAGGGTGCTGTTGTCTCTGGTTATACCGATAATATTCCTATCCGTAGCGCGCGTTTTCCTTCCAATTGGCATCTTTCACTGGAGCGCGCACGTGCGGTTGCCGCAGTTTTGGATGCGGGACTTGCGCTAAAAGTGCAGGGGCTAGGTGAGGCGGAAGCGCTGACGTCCAACGATACCCCTGCCGGCAGAGCACTGAATCGCCGTGTAGAAGTAAAAATTTTATTGAAATCCGCTCAATAGGCCAAAAGGAATTCTTGCTGTGATGCGCAAATTATTTGATTTTATCATTCATCCGGTGTTGTGGAAGCTGATCCTGCTCGTGATTCTTGCGCTGGCTATTTGGTTTATTGGGCCCCTTTTTGCGATTGCAGAATGGCGCCCGTTGGAGCCAGTATTGCATCGTGGGCTATTGATCTTTTCGGTGCTTTTCTATTTTGGAGTAAAAAAATTACTTGGCGTTTGGCGTGAGCGGCGTGTGAATGAGCGGTTTATGCAGGCACTGGCTAACAAAGGTGCGAGCGATATCCAATCCAGTTCAGTGTTGGATGAGCTAGGGAAAAACTTTGCGTTGGCCATGACGCATTTAAAAAGTTCTACTGCCAATGCGCGCACGGGTTTTTTTAGTAGTATGCGTCAGCGCTTTGTCTATCAATTTCCCTGGTATGTATTTATCGGTGCCCCCGGCTCTGGCAAAACCACGGCGCTAATTAATAGCGGATTGCAATTTCCATTAACCGATGTATTGGGGCGTGAGTCGCTTAAAGGTGTCGGCGGTACACGCAATTGTGACTGGTGGTTTACCGAAGATGCAGTGTTTATAGATACGGCGGGCCGCTATATAACGCACGAAAGCCATGCTCAACAGGATAAGGATGAGTGGGCTGGCTTTTTGGGGTTGCTTAAAAAATTTAGACCGCGACAACCATTGAATGGCGCTGTGCTAACTATTTCTATTGCTGATTTGTTAACTGGGTCAGAGCAGAGCCGCAATCAGCACGCAGCGATTATCCGAGCGCGCCTGGGTGAGTTAAGTAATTCGCTCGGTATTAATTTCCCGGTTTATATTTTAATTACCAAAGCTGATTTACTGGGCGGTTTTTCCGATTACTTTAGTATGCTGAGCAAAGAGGATCGCGATCAGGTATTGGGTTTTAGTTTTTCAGACCAATCAGCGCACACGTCACCCCTCGCACGCGACATAACACCTGTATCCACTGATCTAGCTGTGCGGGTTAGACAAGAATTGGATCTGCTCGGGCAGCGTTTATTTGATGGTTTGTCTGATTTGCTCGTACGCGAAACGGATATTACTCGCCGTGCACACAGCTTCGCTTTTCCGCAAAATTTTGCCAACTGTTTACCCTCGATTGCCGATCTCATTGAGAAAATTTTTTCGGGGGTAGATGTGTCCGGCGTGCAGTTGCGCGGCGTCTATTTTGCCAGTGGCACGCAGGAAGGAACTCCATTTGATCGCGTGTTAGGTGCCTTGGGGCGAAGGTTTGGTGTGAGTTCCAGTATTAATACTCAGAGGAAAATGGTGTCCGGACGCAGTTATTTTCTAAAGGATTTAATCACGCGAGTTATTTTGCCGGAAGCACATTTGGCAGGGAAAAATCGTCGCGCGGAAAAGAGGGAGCTGCTGATTGGCTTGATTGTTCACAGTCTTATACTGTTGGCCTGTGCAACATTTATATTTTTACTTGTGGGTAGCTATCTTAAAAATCGCGACTATCTCATCAGTGTTGACCAAAAAGTAGCGCTAATTAGTTCGGCGGTGGATAAGACCTCCGCCGCAGATATACGGGGAATTGTTGATTACCTGCCATTGCTAAATGCGCTTTGTTGCGTTGCGGATGGCGATACTTTTGCTGTTCTATCTCCGCCGCTTGAAATGACCTACGGTTTGTATCAAGGCGAAAAATTAGATGCAGCAACCCAGCGCACTTATGCACGCGCATTGCAGGAAACATTGCTTCCTTGGGTTTCACGCCGATTGCAGCAACTATTGGTGGATAGTGGCGATCAGGATATGAATAACACTTACCAAACGTTAAAAGCCTATTTAATGCTGAACCAGGCTGAGCACTATAATCCTGCTCAGTTGCTCGCCTATGTAGAGGCGGATATTGAGCGCCACTTTGCCGCCGGTATCTCTCGCGAGCAGCAAGCGGGATTGATATTTCATTTGCGTCAATTGTTTGGTGCTGAGGCGCAGATGTCTCCTTATGCGATGGACGAGAAATTAGTGTTGTCCACGCGCCGTTCTTTAAGTGGGTTTTCATTTGCGGAGCGTGCATATCAAACTATCAAGGTAGATCTGTTGCAACAGTCTGCGCTCGCTGATGTTTCTTTTTTAACGGCAGGTGGAGCCAAGAGCAATTTTGTTTTTGAACGCAATAGTGGCAAGCCGTTAAGTGATGGCGTTCCCGGCTTATTTACTCGCAAAGGGTATAAGGAAATATTTTTGCCTGCCGTGCAAGATCAATTAAAAGCAACGGTGGTAGAAGAATCCTGGGTGTTAGGGGAGTATTCGTCATTTAGCGAAAAAGAACTTACAGCGGAGCGTATGACTGATATAGAGCAAGTACTGATACGGCTTTATTTGCAAGACTATTCCAGTTTTTGGGATTCTTATTTGATCGATTTGCGTTTGATTTCCACGCGCTCTATGTCGGAGTCGATAGATGTTGCACGTATATTGTCGGCATCAGACTCACCTTTGTGGCAGCTGGTAAGCAATTTCTCGCCTGAGTTAAGCCTTGGAAAAGATCTGTCGCTGACCTCGCAAATAGCTGGCAAGGAAGTTAAACGGCGTATTGCCGAGAAAACATCAGGGTTTGATCAATCCTTGCAAGGATTAGCTGCTAATTTGACCCGCTCCGATGCGGTCGAATCAGTTGTGGATGGTAGATTTAAGGAAATGATTGAATTAACTCACGGAGCTAATAAAGAAACTGAAAAAAACACGTTGCTGAAATTATTTAATGAGGTTTACCTCGGCTTATCCAATGCTGATTTTTCGATTCGCAGTGGCGCAAGAAGTTTGGAAAACGACGACGCAATGTTTAAGGTTCGCTCCGAGGCGGCGCGCTATCCAATTCCGGTGCGTACCATTTTAGAAGGATTAACGGATGAGGGAAAGCGCCAGACAGAGGGCGGAATTCGCGGCGCGCTCAATGCGGAATTGGATAGCTCTATCGGTGAGTTTTGTCGTATGGCAATCAGCGGACGCTATCCCATTGATCGACGTTCGACGCGTGACGTCACCTTTGCCGATTTTTCCAAAATGTTTGCCCCGGCGGGATTAATGGATAGCTTTTTTAACGAAAATCTGCGAACAATCACCGATACGACCGGGCGTGTTTGGACGATGCGTCAAGCTGCCGATGTCCCACTACCTATTACTTCATTTCAGCAAGCGGCACGTATTCGCGATGTATTTTTTCCGGCAGCGGTGCGTGCACCCATGTTAAATTTTGAATATAAAGTGCTGGAAATGGATGCCGGCATCAGTCAGTTATCCATGGATTTTGACGGGCAGCTTTTTCAATACGCACATGGCCCACAAATCCCACGCTCTGTGAGCTGGCCGGGGCCTTTGGGTAGTAATCAAATTCGTATCGAATTGAGCGGGGCTGACCTTAATCGCAAAACATTGGTAGTGAATGGCCCTTGGGCAATTATGCGCTTGTTTGATTTGGGTGAGCGTAGGCAGCTATTGCCGGAAAAGTTTGTAACAACTTTGTTTATCCATGGCCAAAAAGTAGTGCTGGAAGTTACCGCTACCAGCGTAAACAATCCCTTTTATCTTGCTGAGTTGGCGAGTTTCTCTTGTCCGGCTCGGCGTTAATTTGTGAGTGGCATTGTGCTCCCGCCAACATCAATTTCTTTTTATGGAAAGCTGCCATGGGTCGGTGATTTTATTGTGCGCAATTTGGAGTTTACACTGCACCGCCAAATTGATCGGTGGTTGAGCGCAGGATTATCGGCACTGCGTGATACTGATTCCAACTGGTTAGAGGCTTATCTTTCCGCTCCCGTGTGGAATTTTATTCTACCTGCTGGTGTATGGGGGGAACAGGCAGTGTGCGGGGCGATTATGCCGAGCGTAGATAAGGTAGGGCGTTACTTTCCATTTATCCTTTTTTTTAATCCGGATGCGGTTGCAGATATTCATCTCCGTAATCAATATCTGGCGAAGATTGCAGTTTTGCTACCTGGCTTGCTGCAGCATGAAACCTTGGTGGATGATATATTTTTCTACATTGTACAGGGCTTGGTGACTGTTGATGATGTGGATTTGGCCGCGTTGCCAGAGCGAACAGCTAACTTTTTCCATGTGCGGGAAACGTCTGGCTATTGGTGGAACGAGGATGGCGATGCTGTGTTGAATCATTCTGCGGATGTTGGTGCGGACATTTTTATTAGGTTGTTTGGTGATGCTCAACAGTTTTACCGATAGCTTGATTTATATTGCGTTGACATAAAAATGGCCGCTAAGAGCGGCCATTTTTTTCGAACTTAGACGTTAAACCGCAATTTTTACCATAAGTATCTGTATTGTATAGATAATTAATGGTCATTCTTGGATTTGTAGTCACCTCTGTATACACATTTGCAAAGGCTGCATTTTTTTCGCTTGATCCAGCATAAATCATACCGGATTTTTTCGGGCAAAAATAAACATCATCCTCTCCGTGAAATCAATTCTTGTCTTCGAGAAACTTCTAGGAACTTTACACAAGTTCTTTGAGGATGATTTATGCAGATTATACGCCGCGCAGCCCTTTGCAAAAAATTGGGAGGTATTGGAACCGTTTCACTCTGGAGGTTGACACGGGATGATCCCAGCTTTCCGGCGGGGATAAAAATTAATAAACGTATCGTTGGATGGCTAGAGCATGAGATCGATGATTGGATCGAGTGTCGTGCCGCCTCCCGGGTTGCCAAGCCTGAAGCAACTGCTATCGGGGGTGGCAAAAATGACTAAACGCACGAATCTAATTTCTCCTCGGCTCTTAGCATCGTCCCTTGGTATCCCAATGGCTACATTGTGGCGTTTGACTCTAAACGGAGTTATACCAAGACCTATATTTCTAAATTCGCGCATCATGGGTTGGGATAGGCGAGCAATCGATAGCTGGCTTAGCCGTGTCAATCAGTTAAGTCTGGTTTG
Source organism: Cellvibrio sp. KY-GH-1 (assembly GCF_008806975.1). Taxonomy (NCBI): domain Bacteria; kingdom Pseudomonadati; phylum Pseudomonadota; class Gammaproteobacteria; order Cellvibrionales; family Cellvibrionaceae; genus Cellvibrio; species Cellvibrio sp. KY-GH-1. The sequence continues at coordinate 2,871,028 of NZ_CP031728.1, read as the reverse complement.
GAGTGCGAATTCATGAAAGATTTTTCGCATCTCAATCACGAGACTAAAGTTGCGATAGATACTTTTCTAAAACAAGCAAAGCTTGTAGCTGCTAGATCAAAAGCATCTATACGCTCCGATAAAACATCTGAAGAGTACGTGCGTATTGCTAAACGAATTTTCAAAAAATGCTCCGTTAGCGGGCAATCTATCGAGCAATATTTTTCAGCTATTGATAATAAAAGTACTTTCTTTAAGGGTGCTGCTGCGATTAAGTGTTATGTAACTGATACAGGTATACAAGCAGTTAGGACTCTCATTGATAGTTACTGCCCTGTCGCTGAACACAATATTAAAAAAGCTGCTGTGGATATTCAGCAGATTCTCAACGTTATCCAAAAGGGTATGACCTGTAAACGTAAAAAAAGAAAGTCGAAACGCGCTGCATTGTCTGGTTTGCCTGATGATTGGCGCGAGCAAATATGTAATTACAATAAAAAATCAAAATACTATGCGGCTTTTTTAGTGGCTTCGCTTACCGGCTGTCGGCCATCAGAGTTGTGTAATGGTGTTTTGGTAAGCTATCGAAACGAAGGCGAAGACAATTTTCTAAAATTTAAAATAAAGGGTGCGAAAGTTACTGACTCAAGTGGGCAAGAATGGCGGGAGATAATATACCGAATATCTAACCCTGAAGGGATGTTGGCGGATGCAATAGCTTTAGTTCAGCGTGGCGATAAAACAATTAGTATTGAAAACCCAGCAAATTTTAGCGTGGAAATTAGAAGGATTGCTAAAGAGGTTTTTTCAGAGCATAAAAAGCCGATTACCGCTTATTGTTTCCGTCACCAATTCGCGGCCAATTTAAAAGCTCACGGTGATGGTGATTTGGTTAGTTTAGCGCTGGGGCACCGCTCATTAAAAACAAAAAAAGTTTATGGTCATAGAGGGCAGAAGCGAGGTAAATCTTACGATATTTCGGTTAACACTTCTCATGATATATCGACGACGATTGCTCCTCCGAAAAACGGAGGTAGTTATGAAGTCTAAAAAAATCAAGCTGACTCAGCGTGACATTAAGTTAATCGATCAATCTATAGCCATAAAGGATTGCCCAGCAACAATCGAGCAAGCGGGGTTTATGTTCACGCTGTTTTGCCAGCTTGGTTTTCCTCGATCTCATTGTGATCAGCTTTATTTCTTTCGCGAGTGCGGTAAAGCAAGGTTGGTGCTGGACGCGGAGGCAGTACATATTGAAGGTAACCTTATACAAGCCTCGTTACCTTACGGTGTGCTTCCACGTTTAATCCTGCTGGAGATTTTTTCTTGTGCGGTACGTTATAAAACGAAAAAGATAGATTTGGGATCAAGTGCTGCGAGTTTTATTCGCCGGTTGGGGTTGCGGCCTGCTGGGGGTAAGCGAGGCAATTATGCAAACCTGAAGAATCAGCTGGGTAGCCTGTTAGCCTTGCATGTCGAATGCGACTTCAATGTAAAAGGTAAAAGAATTTCATTTTGCGGGAAGCTGTTCTCTGATTGTTCTTTGGTTAATGAAAAGGATAAAAGTTGGCATTCAGTGATAAATTTGTCGGACGATTTTTATGATGTGCTTGTTACTCAACGAAATGCCGTTCCTGTTGATACTAGGGCGATTTCAGCCTTAAAAGGTTCTGCATTGGCGCTTGATATTTACTCTATGCTTGTTGAACGTTTACATCGTGCGTCGGCTAAGCCAGTCACGCTTTATTGGAAGAACCTGCGCGAGCAGTTTGCCAGTGAGTATATTGATAACGAAAACGGAAAGCGGAGTTTTAAGGAGAATTTTTTGATAGCTCTTAAAAAGGTAAAAATGGTTTACCCGGTCGCGGATATTCAGGCTGTGAGTGGCGGAGTTTGCATCAGAAAGTCTCCTCCTCCGATACCTAAAAAGTAGTAATGATTACCGATGAAAAAGGTGAGTAAGTTTAGGGTTATTATCGTTAATGAAAGATGATTGTGGTCGTATTTGTTGCAGAAGTGGGGCGGTTTCAAGGCCTGGTTGCGCTGAATCAGAATCAGTTTTTAGCTGATTCAGCCCCCCATTAATACCTGTAAACATACCTATAATTTTGTTACCTATAAAAATCACCTATAGTTGAGGCGAGCAAATGTACATAAGTTTTGTATTTCATTACATGCGCAAGTGAAGTTCACCTGCGCATGTATGGGGCTTACCGGTTCTCCGGCACATCTTCAGTCAGTACAAAGGTAGAGCCAGGTTCGCTAACAGCGGTTAGTCGGATTTGAGTAAGAACAGGAAGATTTTCAAACACCTGAAACAATGCTCTCGCGCCAAAGGTGTGGAACTCCGCCTCATCGAGTAATGCTTCTGTGAATCTATCGTCTATGGATAGTCTGCAATGAAATAATCTGAGCTCTTGTTTTAAGCGTTCAAAAGTGTTTGGTGAATGACCTGAAATACTTGTGCTTAGCTGCACGCTAGGGCTTTGGTGTGTTCGTTGCGGGTTTTATAAATACGGCGTTGCTTGCGCCACTCCGTTAGAAATGCTGCTGCGAGAGGGGTGTTTTTATGGGCGAGTTGGCGATCGGTGTATAAGCTTTTGGTGAGGTAGCGATAAGAAAATTGCACTGGTTCCAAGTGTAAGGTTTCAACATTGGCAATCAAGTCAGCGATTTTTAAACGGCACGCCAGTGGGCATTGGGCAAGCTTGCCCACATAGCGCGCCAGGCAAGTCTCGTAGCGGCTAACTCGTTCAACCAGTTCACAAATCTCCGCAGGAAAAGCCTCCCGTAATTGCTCCAGCGTGGTATCAAAACCTGCCTCCAATACATCATGCAAGTAACCCGCTGCGACTGACAGCGGGCTTCCATCGTATAGATTCAGCAACTCAGCTACGCGAAAAGGGTGCGTTGAATAAGGTTTAGCCGAGTACTTTCGGGTTTGCCCTTCATGGGCGTGTAAACAAAAATTGCGTGCAGCAGATGCGTGGGCTGGGGTGACTTGTATGGCATTTTCCTCGCAGTGGTTGTTACTGGTATTACTGCGGGGGAATTGCTATGGATCGTTTTATGACTCTCTTTTAATTGTGTCCATCATTGCGTTAAAAGCTTGTGGTCGTAAATCCTGCAAAATCGCTTCAGTAAAAAGTGCGTCACGATCTTCTGAATGCATACACATAATGTCTGGTATGGCATCCCACAATACGAGATCACCGGAAGCCGGGCAGCATACGTATGCGCCATTCAACAATTCACCTGCGCTTTGATACTCACCACAATGCGGGCAAACAATATTGGCCTCATTCAAAGTCATACTAATTGCTTGCCTTAGCGCTAGCGAATCACATTGTGAGCCCGGTGTGGGTATGGCTGTTATTTTCATGCGGTTTTGCAAATACCTTACCTGAAAAACTGAAAACTCAGGCGAGAGCGTACCCATCGCCGACTCGCACAATGCGAGAAGTCGTGTAACTAAATCGACGTGGCCCGGCATAGGCTTTACTCGCCGCGGATTAATCCATGGATGTTTCAGCGATAGGTTTTTCAATTTTGTGAGATAAGAAACTAGGGTGTAATTCATTTGCATGCCTCTCGTTATTTTTTCACTGCGTCGAATGTAATTTTCAATCGTTTTTGGGTAACTCATCACCCTGTGCGACCTTTAACATCGCATGAATAAATTCATGTGTTTGTGGCAGCAGCAGTGCAAAATTTTTGTCCTCGTGTGGCGCTGTTTCTATGTCATCCACTAAGATTCTGAAATCGACCGACTTTTTATACTCATCTGCAAACAACTTACTAAAACTGTTTTCAAGTTCTGGATTCGATTCCAGCGTAGACTTTACTGCTCCTAAAATCGAGTTCACAAAAGTCAGTGTTTTATTGAAATGCGCCAACTGTTCCTGATATTTCAATCGATTTGAGTCCTTTGCCAGCGTTAAGTTTTCCACTGTTTCATCGAGGTCAGATCTTTCTCGATGCAGCGACTGGATGCGTTGCGTCAGCGTTGAGCATTGTTCCTGAAGTGCCGCGCTTTCCTGTGTGAAGCGTTGATGTGTTGCAATAAGATTATCAATTTTGGTCCGGTAATGACGCGCGGATTGCTCGTGCTGAACCAACCGATCTTTAAGTGCCTGGATGTGGGTAGCTTGGTTGTCCGCTAACTGCCTTAATTGATCGCGCTCAGCCTCGTAGGCTAGATAGTTTCGAGCGACCTCTTGTTGGTAGATAACATGCTCTGCCTGTAATCTTTCAATAGCTAAGTTGGCTTCATCGATGGCCTCATTGTAGCCAGCCACATGAGCCTCCTGGCTCCCAGTGGAGTAGCCTTGATTGTAGCCATTAGCGTAACCTTCGTTGTAGCCCTCGGTTAATCCTTGCTGCCTCCCAATATTAATCCCTTCATTCCGCCCCTCCCATCGCCCTTGTTCCTGCCAAGACAACTGGTCGTTACTGATCCCACCAAGAGGCGTTATTGCTGCTGGTCTCATAGACTGTTACTCCTACCGGATTGCCAGAACGCGTAACTATTTGTCACTCTTAGTAGCCAATCTAGCATCGACCTTTATAAATGTCACTCATAGAGGGTGAACTTATAGAGCGTGGCCTCATATAGGTTTAAGAAATAGCATCCCGGTTTCAGTAGGGGTGTAGTATGAAAGATCCAAAAATCCTTTTTGGTCAACGACTTGTAGAACTAAGAAAGCGCCTTGGCTGGTCCCAAGAGAAGCTTGCGTTGGAATCAGGTTTAGCGCGGAGTTACCTAGGTGGGGTCGAAAGGGGGCAGCGCAACATTGCGTTGGTTAACATTTACAAGCTCGCCGAGACCTTGAATGTACCGCCGTCCACTCTTCTGGAGCCGCCAGGGCAGCCCGAGTAAACCTCCTACGTGTTGTCATGCTCGGAACACCCGACACCAGTAACCCCCTCCCTTCTTCGTCACCCTTCGCATATTTTTGGCTCCAACCTAATCCACTTGTTCGCCTCTCAGTTTCTTTGTGCCTATCTGCCTGTGCTTAAGAATGGTGGCAAAAGAGCGCACAGGCCATATTCTTTGTGCTTGAAAAAGGAGCACAAAGAATATGAAAAGGCTGCTATTTCGAGGGCACAAAGAAGCAATTTGCGAACAAAACAATGTGGGAAAAATGTGTTTCAACTGGATTTAAATGTGTCATCTCTGTGTGAAAAACACGATTTAAATGTGCTAACAATGTGTTAAAGCATGATTAAAATGTGTGAGCTATGTCTTGAAACACGACTAAAATACACCCCGATATCTCGTTAAAAGCTAAGGCTGCATGGGGTAGCACGGGTAAAGGCATCACAAAAATCGAATAAGTAATAGGAAATACAGAATACATGCAGCTTCAACTCGCCCCCGGAATGCGCGTAGTCATACGCGATGAAGAATGGCTCGTTCGCCGTGCAGACCCCGCCAAAGACGGCGGCTATTTACTGAGCTGCGATGGCATATCGGAACTGGTCAGAGGGCAGGAGTCGCTCTTCCTCACCGAGTTGGAAGATGCCATTGAAGTTCTCGACCCAGCCAATACCCAATTAGTGGCAGATACTAGCGATAAGTACAGCGCCGCTTTGCTCTACATCGAAAGTCAGCGCCGCCGCAGTATTCCCAATGACGAGCAAATTCACGTCGGCCATCAAGGCGTTATGAATTTAGTGCCTTATCAATTGGACCCTGCAATCCAAGCACTCAAGCAGCCACGTAGCCGAATCTTGATTGCGGATGCCGTGGGCTTGGGTAAAACCCTGGAAGCTGCCATTCTCACCTCCGAGCTTATTCAGCGCGGTCGAGGAAAGCGCATTTTGGTAGTGACTCAGAAAAGCATGCTTACCCAGTTCCAAAAGGAATGGTGGAGTCGCTTTTCAATTCCGCTGACTCGATTGGATTCAGTCGGGCTTGGGCGGGTTCGCAATCGCATTCCCGCCAACCACAATCCGTTTAACTATTTTGACCGTTCCATTATTTCTATGGATACGCTCAAAAATAATCTTGAATACCGCAACTATTTGGGTAATGCCTGGTGGGACATTATCGTCATCGACGAATGCCACAACGTAGCCGCTCGCGCATCCGAGCAAAGCATGTCTCGTCGGGCGCGCTTAGCCCGCTTGCTGGCGACCCGCTCAGACACCATGATTCTGCTATCTGCTACCCCGCATGATGGTTCTGCCCGCAGTTTTGCTTCCTTGATTAACTTGCTCGACCCTACAGCCATTAGTGATCCCGATGAATATACGGCGGATGATTTCAAGCACAAAGGCTTAGTGGTACGTCGCTTCAAAAAAGACATAAAAGATCAAGTCACCGCCGACTTTCAGGAGCGCATCACTACCAACCTGCGTCAAGCCGCCAGCCCGCAAGAAGAGGCTGCATACCGTGCGTTATTGGAGGTGCCCTTCACTCAAGGTGGCAAATATACGCCCGGCAAGCCACAGGAATTGCAGCGTGTAGGTATGCAAAAGGGTATGTTCTCCAGCCCCTTTGCTGCATTGGAATCCACCAAGCGCCGCATAAAATTGCTCAGCGAAAGGGGCTCTGCAACGGATGATGAACAAACCGAAGTCGCTCACTTAAAGGATTTGCAAGCAGCACTGGAAGCGATAGATGCCAGCAGCTTCAGCAAATACCAAAAGCTCTTAAACCACTTAAAAGATTCCGCAAACGGTTGGAGCCCAAACAATGCCGATGACCGTTTGGTGATTTTTTCTGAGCGTATTGAGACTCTAAAATGGCTCAACACTCAGCTGGCGCAAGATCTCAAGCTCAAGCCCAACCAAATGGCCGTGATGGACGGCAGTATGTCCGATACCGATCAGCAAGAAATCGTTGAGCGCTTTGGCCGTTTAGAAGACCCGATTCGCGTGCTGCTCTGTTCCGATGTCGCCTCCGAAGGTTTAAACCTGCATTACTTCTGTCACCGCCTTGTGCATTTTGATATGCCTTGGTCGCTCATGGTGTTCCAGCAGCGCAATGGCCGTGTGGATCGTTACGGCCAAAAACACCAGCCGCAAATTGTGTACCTTACAACCACCACCAACGTGGAAAAGGTGAAGGGCGATTTACGCATTTTAGAAATTCTGCAAACCAAAGATGAGCAAGCCAACCTCAATTTGGGTGATCCAGCCGCATTTTTAAATGTGTACGACCCAGACAAAGAAAGCGAAAAAATTGCTGACCTAATGGCGAGCGGAACAGCACCAGAAGTCGTTGAAGCGCAGCTCGACAAAGCTGCCGCGAGTGACGACGATAACGAAGGCGATTGGTTGCTCAACCTATTTGCAGAGGAGCCAGCCGCAGAAGAAAAAGCCGCCGCTCAAAACAGCCTTGATCAAATCCGCGAACCCATCAGCCTGTTTGCGCAAGATTATCAATTTGCCAAAACCGCACTCAACCTGCTCAACAAAGATCAGCGTTTGGCGCAGTGGACTGGCGATGACGAAGGAAAAACTATCCGGCTCACCGCCCCGCGCGATTTACAAGAACGCCTAAAAAACTTGCCAGTCGAAGTGCAAGACAAAGACGACAGCTACCTGCTCACCAGTGATCGCGAGCACTTGGCAAAAGCCATTGAGCAAGCGCGCCAAGCCAAAACCGAAGCGGAGAGCTGGCCGCAACTGCACTACCTCTGGCGCCAGCACCCCATTATGGATTGGTTGGTGGATAGGGTGCTCGCGCACTTTGGCCGCCACACCGCCCCCGTAATTGAAAGTGCCTTTTTAGACAAAGGCGAACAGGCCTTTGTAATGATGGCCTTAATCCCTAACCGCAAAGGCCAAGCCCTCTTGGTGGATTGGCAAGTCGTAAGTTTTACCGCCAGTGGCGATTCAAGCCTGCAAACTTTTGAGCAATTTGCCGAGCGTGCCAAACTCAAAGCAGATGCCTTACCCAATAGCGGTAAAGAGCTGGAAGTAACCAAGCTCCAAGCCAAGCTCCCGCAAGCCGTTGCACTTATGCAGCAGCACATGGTGAGCCAGCAGCAAACCTTTGCTGCCCAGTTAAACGAGCGATTGGCCGGTACCTTGGAAGAACTCAAAAAACTGCAAGAAAAGCAAATGCAGCAATTAGAGCTGCATTTAGAAAACCTGGTAGCAGGCGTAAAACAATCGCGCCGCGAACAGCGCAGCAAGCATATTCACCAAGTATTCGACGATTACCGCCAATGGGTGGAAGACACCATGACCACCGAGCCGCAACCCTATATTCGCGTGCTCGCCGCTGTATGCAATGGAGTGAATTAATATGCCCGTACTAGAAGCCGTACAAACCTTTGCTGGCATAGCCAATGAAAACGAGTTTTACAGCCACCACTATTTGGCAGAAGTATTCAAAGGCGATATTAAAAGCCTGATCGACCAATGGCTGGCCGAAGAAGCCGCCGCAGGCGAGGGCGAAAACGCCGACCAGCAGCGCGCGCCCTTCAAACGCCTAAGCAGCACCAGCAACCGCTGGTTCGCCGATACCGGCCGTATTGCCCGCTTAAAAGAGCCGGTGGAACGCATTAAAGCCCACGCCAATGTGCACAAACCATTACTGGCTGCCTTGGGTTACCAACCGCAAGCTCGCCAGTTGGAGCTGCAAGCCGGTATGCCCGTACCGGTTTGGCAGGTGATAGGCGAGGTCGGCAAAGCCCCGCAACTGGTCATTCTGCCTAGCTACAACCCCAGCCAAGAAGATGACGATCTGCTGGATCAAGAGCTATCCATCAATCACTACAACGGCATCCCCGTACCCAAAAACCTGCACGGCCTCACCATGGCTGAAGTGGTCAGCGAAGCCCTGTTCGGTGCAGACCAGCCGCCGCGTTTTGTATTGTTGATCGGCCTAAACGAATGGTTACTGCTAGATCGCTTCAAATGGCCCAACAACCGTGTACTGCGTTTTGACTGGAATGACATTCTCGACCGCAAAGACGACGCCACCCTAAAAGCCGCCGCCGCGCTCTTGCATACCCAAAGCCTTGCGCCTGAAAGCGGTGCAAGTTTGCTGGAAGGCTTGGAAGAAAACGCCCACAAACACGCCTTTGGCGTAAGTGAGGATCTAAAGTACGCCCTGCGCGAGGCCATTGAACTACTGGGCAATGAAGCCGCCAGCCAGTTGATTCTGCGCAAAGACATCAGCTACACCGGCAAATCCGCATTAGACGCCGAACAGCTCAGCCTGGAATGCTTGCGCACCGTCTACCGCCTGCTGTTTATGTTCTACATAGAAGCGCGGCCAGAGCTGGGTTATGTACCCATCCAAAAAAGTGAAATCTATTTAAAAGGCTACAGCTTGGAAGCCCTGCGCGATTTAGAAACTGTCGCGCTTAATACCCCGCAAGCACGCAGCGGCACCTATTTTGATAACAGCCTGCGCCGCCTGTTCAAGCTTATTGCCCAAGGCTGCGGTGCCGATGCCGCCCAAAAATTAACAGCGCAAGGAGCCAAAGACACCTTCGCACTGGCACCGCTAGACAGCCGCCTGTTCGACGAATCTGCCACGCCGCTGCTCAACAAAGTCGTATTCCCCAATCAGGTATGGCAAACCGTTATTCGCCTTATGTCCCTCTCGGGCGGCAAAGGCCGGGGCAAGCGCCAAGGCCGCGTCAGCTACCAATTGCTCTCCATTAACCAATTGGGCGCCGTGTATGAAGCGCTGCTTTCCTACCGTGGCTTTTTCGCCAGCGAAACCCTCTACGAGGTGCAACCCGCACCCAAAAAAGGCAAAGCTGCTGCCAGTGATGATGCCGATGAAGACGATGAAAACACGGATGACGACAGCGCAAGCAGCGCATCCGCCAGCAACACAGACTTGCTAGACAGCGCCTGGTTTGTACCCGAAAGTCGCATAGGCGATTACACCGATGCAGAGCGTGTATACGACAAAGACGACAACGGTCACCTAAAACTGCGCAAATACGAAAAAGGCAGTTTTATTTACCGCCTTGCAGGGCGCGACCGCCAAAAGAGCGCGAGTTATTACACCCCGCAAGTGCTCACCCGCTGCTTGGTGAAATACGCCCTTAAAGAGCTGCTGCAAAACAAAACGGCGGATGACATACTCACCCTCACCGTAGTAGAACCCGCCATGGGCAGCGCGGCGTTTTTGAATGAAGCCGTAAACCAACTAGCAGAAAAATATTTAGAGCTAAAACAACAAGAGCTGGGCAAACGCATTCCCCACGAGCAATACCCGCTAGAACTGCAAAAAGTGCGCATGTACATAGCCGACCGCAACGTCTTCGGGGTGGATCTAAACCCCATCGCGGTAGAACTCGCCGAAGTTTCCCTCTGGCTAAACGCCATTTACGGCGAACCCACGGAAGATGAAAACGGCAACCCCATACCACCTCGCCCAGCCTATGTACCTTGGTTTGGTTATCAACTCTTTAATGGCAACAGCCTGATTGGTGCAGGCCGCAAAGTCTGGGCGGCGAATTATTTGCTGAAAGACGCAAAACCCAAATGGTATGACCTGGAGCCAAAGCGTTTAGACCCTCAAAACCCTGTGCGCGGCAGCGATGAAATCTACCACTTCCTACTGCCAGACCCCGGCCAAGCCAACTACACCGACAAAGTCGCCAAAAGCCTCTACCCAGAGGACTTTGCTCGCCTAAAAGACTGGCGCAAAGAATGGACAAAACCGCTGGAGCGCCACGAAATTGCGCGCCTGCAACAGCTGAGCAGCAAAATCGACGAGCTATGGCAGCTGCATGTACAAACGCTACAGCAGGGCAGAGGCGCAACCGAAGACCCACTCAGCGTATGGCCTAATACCAATACCGCCCAACGCAGCACCAGCCGCAGCGACAAAGAACTAACCCGCCAACAAGGTTTGTTAAATGAAGACGGCCAAATCGCTACAGCCTACCGCCGTCTAAAATTGGTCATGGACTACTGGTGTGCCCTCTGGTTTTGGCCTATTCAACAAAGCGCGGACTTACCTAGCCGTGAATTCTGGTGGATGGAAATCGGCGCGATTTTAGAAGGCAACGTGGTAGACATAACCCCGCAGCTCCCCGAAACCGGCGATTTATTTGGCGCTCTCTCTACCTCGACCCCCTCAGTGGCGCAGGGAGCGGGTGCCACCGGGTTTGAAGACATTCAGGGCGATATTTTCGGCGGTGCTCAGCCATCCCTTGCGCCAGTTGCAGAGCAACCCAACCTACACGACAAATACGGCCAACTGCGCATTAGCAAATTGCGCGAAAATTTTCCGCGTATTAAGCAAGTAGAAGCCATCGCCAGCCGCCGCCGTTTTATGCATTGGGAGCTAACCTTTGCTGACCAGTTTGCGCGCAAAGGCGGGTTTGATTTGGTATTGGGTAACCCGCCTTGGTTAAAAGTGGAATGGAACGAAGCGGGCATTTTGGGTGAAGCCAAACCACTTTTTGCCATTCGTAAATTCAGTGCGACGGAATTAACCAAAGAGCGTGAAGCGGCATTCAAAGAGTTTCCGCGTTTGCAGGTGGAATGGACGGAGGAGTTGGAAGAAGCAGAAGCCACTCAAAGTTTTTTAAATGCTTACCAAAATTACCCACTGTTAAAAGGCCAGCAAACCAATTTGTATAAATGTTTTATGCCGGTAGGGTGGATGTTGGCAGGCAGCGAAGGTGTGATTGGCTATTTGCACCCCGAAAGCCCCTACGATGATCCTAAAGGCGGTTTACTGCGTGAAGTTATGTACAGCCGCTTGCGTGCCCATTTTCAATTTCAAAATCAAATGATGTTGTTCCCAATTGGACATCGTGTGAAATACAGCATCAATATTTCTGGTGCAGCACAAAACGAAGTGGCTTTTGACCAAATTGCGAATTTATTTTCCCCATCAACCATAGATGCAAGTTACCTGCATGATGGGATTGGTTTGGCGGGTGGAATTAAAAACGAACAAAACGAGTGGGATATTTCTGGGCACAAAGACCGCATCGTAAAAGTTGCCGATAAACAACTTGGCGTTTATGCCACTCTCTATGACGAACCGGGTACACCCGCAAAACGTGCGCGATTACCTGCATTACATGCAGGTGCGCTAAGCAACGTATTAGAAAAATTGGCAAAGTACCCGCGTCGTTTAGCTCATTTAGGGCAAGACTATTGTTCAACTGAAATGTGGCATGAAACTATGCAGCAGCAGGATGAAACAATTACGCGGCGCGCAGTCACCGACGGCCAATTTATTACCACAGCCGACAACTGGGTGCTCTCCGGCCCGCATTTTTATTTGGCAAATCCATTCAACAAAACGCCGCGCGCTGTTTGCACGGAAAAAGGCCATTACGATCAAATCGATCTTGAATCCATTCCAGATGACTATTTGCCTCGCACCAACTACTACCCCATGGCCGACCGCGCAGAATACCTGCGCCGCACTCCACGGGTAAGCTGGAAAGAAACTGTCGAACTGGAATTGGATTGGGAACAACTCACAGAAACTGAACAAGCCGAAAACGCAGGCGGCAAAAAAGGCGAAACCTATTTTGTACAACGCCAAGTGCAAAGGCCGGTTACGGATTATTTTAGACATGTGCATAGAAAGATGATCAGTACATCTATGGAAAGAACTGCTATCTGTTCAATCATGCCGGTTAATTCGGCTCACATATTCGGTGCATTTTCTATCGCATTCAAAGATATTAAAAATCTCATTGGGTTTTCTGCTTGTGTATCGTCTATCCCTATGGATTTTTTTATTAAAACGACTGGAAAATCAAATTTCATATCCGATCTTGCAAATCTACTTCCTCTTATCGCTCCCGAAGTAAGTCTTTTAGCTCGATACGCATCGTTAAACTGTTTAACAAATCACTACGCGCCTTTATGGGAGCATGCCTTTGATCCAGCCTTCAATCAAGAAAGCTGGAGCCAACCCAACAACCCACGCTTACCCCAAGATTTTTTCACCAATCTAACCCCTGAATGGCAACGCAATTGTGCCCTGCGCACCGACTACGCCCGCCGTATGGCCTTGGTAGAAATCGATGTGCTTGTTGCACAAGCTTTAGGTTTAACGCTGGAAGAATTAATTCTTATCTACCGCGTGCAATTCCCCGTGATGCAAGGCTACGAGCGCGACACTTGGTACGACATCCACGGCCGCATCGTCTTCACCAACAGCAAAGGCCTAGTCGGCGTCGGCCTACCGCGCAAAGCCGGTAAAAAAGAACCCGAGTGCAAAACCACCTTCCCCGACGGCACCACCAAAGAAGGCCGCTTCGGCTGGGAAGACCTCTACAAAGACGGCGAACAACTAGTCCCCGACGGCACCCAAATCCAACAATGGGTAGAAGACGACACCCTCCCCACCGGCAAATACCTGAAAGAACGTAAATGGGTGGCGCCGTTTGCCCGGGCGAATAGGGAAGAGGATTACCGGATTGCTTGGGAGTTTTTTGAAATGAACAAAGTAGATAAGGAATGACGCGAACATGTTTGATCATATTCTTAGTGCTTTTATGAAGTCGCATCCCCTTTATGGTGCAATGCTCAATAAAGCGGAGTTGCGTCAAAACGATGAGGAATTATCTAAAACTCATTCTGAGGATCAGGAAACTGAAGATAATTGTTCAAAAAGTGAGATTACTGGTGCTGTGCTTTTGCATGATCTATCGGTAGCGATACCCTTCCAATGCTATTCAATAACCTTGAAGCACCGATTAATTGACTCATTAGGTGGTGTCTCTCGGTTCGTGTTGGCTGCGCTTACGCAAGAAAATGTCACATTAGAAACAATAAAAAAAATAACTGCGCTTACTGATGAACATTTGGAGCCATTCACTACCCGATTTATTAGATTGGGTTGGCTGACGGAAGATCGCACCACGCTTACTCAAAAAGGACGTGCAATTGCCCAGGCCACATTGTTGGTTGATCAGTCGGCCAGAGTCTGGATCGATTCAATAAATACGGTTGTTGAAAACCCTTTTATTTTATTAACTGACAATAAGCTTAAAGCATCTAGAGCCGATGGAACTGTTTCTCTAGAGCCGAAGAAGCAAGGCAAAGCTAGAAATGCCAAGCATCAAAAAGAACGTATTGAAAAGCTTTTTGCGAAACTTGATAAAGCTCGTATGGCTTTGGCAGAAGAAAAAAGGCAAAGAATAGACACCTCCAGCTTTACAAAATTTTTAATATCGATTTTCGAACAAAAAAGTCAAGTTATTATCGATAACGCTGCTGATTGGTATTTTGACGTAGCTGTAAAAGATGATGAAATATTGTATTTAATGACTGCCCTGCCGAATGGAACACCATTTGATTCGGATTGTAATGAAAGCGATGCGGCGATACAGCTGTCACTGCCATGCCTCACATGTGACATAAGGTTTGATCAGCAGAGCGGAAAACATTTTGATGTGCCTAATGACAGAAATTTATGCCTAAGCCTTTATTCCGGTGCTCTTATTGAAAAGAAAAATGTAATGCTGAAGGAGCCGTCTGAAAATTTCTTGAGCGTTTGTGTTGATGATGAGCATTGTAAAGCTCAACTTGAGAAGGCTTTTCCTTCTTGCTCTCCTTTGGTGAGCCGAACTGTCAATATAGAAACAGGATTTTATACTGAGTCTATTTCTATAGAGTCAATATTAATGCAAGCAGAGAGTGAGTCGTTGCCTTGGGGGAGAGAAATTATAATAGCTGGGGGTGATTAGTGAAAGTCGTTGAACTTTTTGATTTTGGATTTGACAACATTGCATCGGATAGAGTGAAAAGATCAACTCGCCTTGGTAAGGCTGCATATGTTCTATTTAGGCAGGGTGCCAGCAAAGTTAATCCCGTTGCCATCTGGATGGACTCGGTTCTTGCAGTAATGGACGCTGCAAATAGCTATATGGCCTATAAGCAGGAAGAGGAGATAACCAAGCAGCTCAAATACGAATTAAGTTCGCTCAGGCAAGTATTGTCGAATTTGGAAAAGCAATTGAAGATCGAGAAGGAAATTCTCGAAAAGGAGAGTGAATATAGGATTTCCCAGTTTGACGCTCAGTTAAAGAAAATGAGTAGCAATAATGTGCAGTTACTCAGAGAAATCGGCGAAGCGCGAGTTTCTATTGACACTCTAATAAAGGTAGTTAGGAATCTGCGACAAAATCCTCTAAAAAATGCATTAGCTTTGAAAGATTTAGAAAACAGTTTGGATAATTTGTTATTGTCTCAATTGCAATGTTTGGTTCAGTCTCTCGACGAAAATTAATAGGAATATGATTATGAAGTCTACAGGTTCAAAGACACCCGCCAAAAAAGGTGATGGAAAAAATAGTGGCAATAAGGGCATGAGTTCAGGGGATATTACAAAACTTGGACTAGGCGCCGCACAAGGTGTTGTGGAGCTAGGTAGTAACCTTACTTCGCTTCTCAATGAAAAGGAAAAGACAAAGCAGGTTTACATTGAAGCAAATAAAACAGTAAAGATTTCTGAGCATGAGTTAGAGAAGTCAGGTAACGAACTGAAAAAAGCTATAAAAGTTGAAGATACAAAATTGCAAGAGCTGGCCAATGAAATGAAGGTCAATGAAAGTAGTCATGACCAGTGGACGATGGATTTTGAGGAAAGAGCAAAAACTATGGCGGAGATTAGGATAAAAGTTGCCAATGGTACAGTTACACCCGCAGAGCTTGAGTTGCTTAATAATCTGCACATGAAGTGAAAATACAATAATTTGAACTATGGATTGTGATGTGGGTGAAATATGTTGTTGATTGCTATAGGTGTTGGGCTTACTGCTACTGCTATAGGTTTCTTGCTTGATCGTGCAACTGATGAGCAGCGGCTGATAAATGATGGCTATAGGTCAGATATCGATGATCTACGCCAGAAGATAGATATCGAAAGGTCGTCGGCTGAGAAGTTCGCCATAGAACGCTTGCGACTAGACTTTAAAGCACTCCGCAGTAAATTTAAAAAGCAAGTCAAAGAACTCTACAAAAACTCTGAATCTATAAGGGCAGAATATTCAAAAGTTATTGATAATATCAATTATGAAATTAACGCAGATGGAATTTCCCTTTTTCGAAAGCGAGCACTTTTACAAGGGTTTTGTCAGATTCAGGATGGTCTTGGGAAGCTTGATGCATATTCAGACTATCTTGACTGGTACAGAGATTCCTTGGATGTCGATATACAGGAGTTGACCTCAGAACGGTTGCTCCAGCTTGTCGATGAAATGCAGCCTCCTTCACCATTTTTGCCGTTAGAGTGGCTTTACGTCGGAAAAGTTTTGCTCTTAGAGCCGGGAGAGCTAAATAAGAAACTTAAATTCGATAATGTTATTCGTTTGAGTAATTATCAAACGCCTCAAGGGTTTACGGATTCCGCACAGCAAGCGCTTTTCATGGCTTATCCTGATCAAACCGAAATACCTGTACAAATTGTAGGAAAGGACAAGCGTAAGGAAAAGTTACATTTTGCATGTGTCGCTCGCGGCATTTTATATTGGGACTGTATATTGGCAGGGGAGCCTTTTGAGGTTCAGGTAAAAAAATTTGTTGGCCAAGGCTATTTGGTTGAGGCTTTCGAAGGGGTAATCAAAGCATTCCTCCCTATTAGCCTGACAGATAATCCATTTGTTAAATTGATTGAGGGTGAGTGTGTTTCTGTATGGCCGGAGCTCCATAACTTACTGTTGGATGATATTCCTAGTGGGTCAAAGCACAAGCGATTTTCTGTAAGCATGAGACGTCCTATTGGGCTTGGTGAGGCGAGCAACGCCTATATAGCTTTAGTTATTCATAATGAGTCATATTCCACAGAGATTATTCAAGAATTGAGTTCTGGGGCTACATGGCGGTTGCAGAGGTTTTCAGCTGACGATAGCCGTTTGTTTCTCATGAAAGGTAACTACATTTTTGAGTGTCGGATTGATAATGGAAATTTCTGGTTGATTGTTGAGCATGTTTGTGTAAATGAATCAGTAGACTCGATAGTATCTGGTTACGAAATACCTTTTCATCTTCTTCCTGTGGATGATCGAGTGCTGTGCCCTGAGTTGGGTAACGAGGCCTCCTTGAGTGGTTTAATTGCATTTGCAATGCAACTGGAAAACTTTGAGTCAGACTCTAGGGCACGTTTTCAGCAGCTTGAAATGCTTTCTCAGTGGGGTGAAATAATTGATTTTCAAAACCGCCATCAAAATGAGTTAGAGTTTGAACTTAAAGCGGATTTGTTTAGTGTGACAGACGGTTGGGGTGAAATTACGTTATCTGCCAAATCGTTATATTTTGAAGAATATGAAAATGAATCCTTCGAAAAGTATGATTTTTTGGCGAAGAGGCTAAGCCAACAAAAAAATTCATATCCTCCTCGTATTAAAATCCGTTTTTGGGGAGAATTATTAAATCAAGAGATGGCATGGATTTCCCCAGTAGCTAAAAGAAAGGATAGAGAGATTTCGATTGAGCTCTTGAGAGATAGAGGAATTAAAATTCGATTTCCAATTGAAGAAAAATGCGAAATATTCGACGATGGAAATTACACCGATAAGCTGGTTAGACTGGAAATTAGTCTTGGCGATCAGTCTATTATGCGACAGCGTAAAGGTTTGAAGTTATTCAAGCGCGGTGACATTGCTAACATAAGAATCAAAGATATTTTGTTGTCTCCTGGAGCCTATTCAGGAGAGGCCTGCTCTGAATGGCTCGCGCGAATAAAGTATGGTTTGTCTTGGGGCAATCCTGTCCTTACTGAGAACCAAAAAAAGGTTGTCGAAGGTGTTTTGTCTGAAAAATTTGTTGCCTTGGTTCAAGGTCCACCAGGTACTGCGAAGACGACGTGTATAGTCGAAATATTGCATCAAATATTTAGTTTTAATCCGTTAACAAGAGTTCTGGTTGTGTCACAGCAAAATGCTGCTGTTGATAACGCAATGTCTAGGTTTGTGGAAAAGCATACAGAACTCGTTGACAGTGATTGTGTGAGAGTTCTCAGGCTCGGCAAAGAAGACAAAATAGATGCAGAGCTAATTAATTTTTCCCTTCTTTCAAAGCAAGATAAATTTTTATCGCAAAGTAAGGCGGCTGCGTTAGCTACATTGGCCAACGGCACTGAGCCAGGTTGCACATTGGCCTCGCAGTGGATAAGTGGATTTCTGGGCGGATTTTCGAATGATAGTGGATCAAGCAAGCTGGATGGCGAGATTACCTGGGCAATCCTAAAAAATCATAACTTGGTTGGCGCCACCTGTGTTGGTTTGGCTAGTCGTTTCCAGAACATGGATCAATTGGTATTTGATGTTGTAATTATTGATGAAGCTGGTCGATCTACTGTTCCAGAATTAATTTTGCCTATTCTTAAAGCCAAAAAAGTGATATTGATCGGAGATCACTTTCAGCTACCCCCAAGTATCGCCCCCATTCTACTTACTGATGATTCGAAAGAGCGTCTTCCATTCCTGGATAAAAATTTTCTTGAAGAGAGTTTCTTCGAGCGTTTGCATACCCAACTGCCAGCTGCATCAAAGTACTTTCTATCTGAACAATTTAGAATGCCTAAGGATATTGGAAATCTAGTAGGTGAAATGTTTTACACAAATGCTGAGGGTTTGACAAGGTTGACCAATGGTAAAATTAAGGATGAGTCGAATTTTCTGTTTCCCGAAACAATAGCTTGGATCGATGTTCCAGGAGCTCAGGAGCAAGAAGGCACCAGCAAAAGGAATAAGAGCGAAGTGTCTGCAATTATAAATTTTATTAAGACTATGAAAGTTAAAGGGTGCAATCGGAAAGATATCGAGGTAGCTATTATTACGCCCTACAGCGCACAAAAAAGCTCCATTCGAAGAGCTCTGGCAAAAATTTCTGATTCAACGGACGATGGTATTTATAAGGTTGGCAGCTTAAATATTAAAATTGATACTGTTGACAGTTTTCAGGGAAGCGAGGCTGATATTGTCTTGTATTCAGTGGTTCGGACTAAGGGAGACTTGAGTTTTATATTGGACTGGCGTCGCCTTAATGTCGCTTGTTCAAGAGCTAAAGAAAATCTTTTCTTCTTCGGTCATGTTCAGTTTCTGTTGAACAAAAGAATGCCAGATGGTGAACGAAATTTATTCTGTGAGATTTTAAGCCGTATTCCGGAGGAAAACTGCTGGAATTTAGGATATTCAAAAAATAGCTCAATCTCTGCTGCCAATTGAACTTTAACAGGATACACAATTTATGGCCTCTCTGTTTCTAAGCCGTTTAAAAGTGGATGACCGAAAAATCCTTCTAGGAACGCTGCATTAAGCGCAGTCCAGCAATTGTTTTATTTGTGAACAGCCAATTGATTTGGTTTTACATGCCGACACCATCGATATTGATCATGTGATTGACTAAAGCAATGAATGGCAAAGATGATGAAAATAACATTGCTACTACACATTCAGGTTGTAACCGTTCAGAACAAGCCGCCTACCTTGAGGTGGCTAAAATTCTTAATCGTTTTGCTCGGCCAAAAGTGCAATTGCAGGGCGACCGTATGAGTAAAGAGAGTGTCATATACAGTTGGCTGCAATATGTTGCCCAGATAGCGCGTCAACATTTCATTATGCTGGGCAAGCCAGACCCCGGCGCAAGGTTGTTTCAGCATCCCTTTCCTGATCAGGTTTGGGTAAACATAGAGACTTTCCTAAAGAACCTTGCGGATTTGCCTCTGTGGGTGAGTACTGAACTTTCTGATACGGCTTTCGGTGGAAAGCAGAACAGCAGCTTCTGGAAGACAATCTTTGAAACTGGTCGTACTCCACAGGGGATGCAGGTCTTAGCTAAGCCATTGAATTTAATAGACATGATTAAATAATGGCCTCCATAGTGTTGACGAACACAAGGAAAACCAAGCGAATATAGAAGGCAGATATTTGTTTATGTTGTGTCAAATAAATTGAATATTTGCTTTTTGTGTGCAATATTTGCTTTTATTTCAATAATGATAGGCAAATAAAATGCTGGTTGAGTTTCGTGTCAAAAACTTCCGCAGCCTGCGGGACGAACAGGTCCTGAGCCTTGTGGCCGCCAAAGATAAAACCTTGGAAGCCACCCATACCATCGCTACAGGCATAGGCGCAGCGCCGGTGTTGTTGCGCAGCGCCGCTGTGTATGGCGCTAATGCCAGTGGCAAATCCAATCTCATCAAAGCACTGCAATACATGCGGGGTGTGGTGGTTGAATCCGCAACGGCTATCCAACCCGGTCAAACCTTTGCTGTGCAACCTTTCAGGCTGGATGCAAGTTCAGCAAGCCTACCCAGTGAATTTGAAGTCACCTTTTTGTTGAACGGCATCCGTTATCAATACGGCTTTGCCATGACTTCCCAGCGCATCGTCAAAGAATATTTATTGGTTTACAAAGCCTTTAAACCCCAACGTTGGTTTGATCGCCAATTCGACACTAATGCGGGTGTTGACGTGTATGACTTTGGGCCCGGCCTTAAAGGCGCAAAAGCGGTGTGGGAAGGTGCGACCCGACCCAATTCGCTGTTTTTGTCCATGGCAGTGCAATTAAATAGCGAGGCTTTACGCCCTGTGTTTGATTGGTTTTTAAATCACTTGGTGATTTTTAATGAGAATGCCCAGCTCAACCCACAAATTTCCATTCAAATGCTGAAGCAAAACGATGGGCGCAAAGAAATCTGTGATTTTTTATCGGCTGCTGATATCAGTATTGCCAACATTGAGGTAGAAACCCGCAAGGTAGCCGGGCAGCGAGTTCACTTCGATTTGGTCGCTGGGAAAACTGAAGTGCGGGCGGAAGAAGTGGAAGAACACCAATTGCGTTTTCACCATGTCACTGAACAAGGTAAAGCCGTATTTGATTTAATGGATGAATCCAACGGCACGCGCAACTTACTGTTTCTTGCGGGGCCCGTGCTGGATATTCTCAATAAAGGGTTAACCTTGGTCATTGATGAGCTGGACACTAGCTTGCACACTTTGTTAGTGCGTGAGCTGGTTAGGTTGTTTCATCGCCCGGACATTAATCAAAAAGGTGCGCAATTAATTTTTACGACTCACGACACTTCCTTGCTGGATGCACCGGATTTATTTCGCCGTGATCAAATTTGGTTTGTTGAAAAAAATGCTGATCAATCGTCTTCGTTAATAGGCCTATCTGAATTTAGCCCTCGCAAGAATGAAGCATTAGAACGGGGTTATCTTATGGGGCGCTATGGCGGCGTCCCATTTCTTGATACTAACGCGGGATTGAAACACTGATGGCGCGCGATAATTCTCCTAAAGAGCGCCAGAAAAAACAGCTTGAGCGTAAGCAAGGACGACGCGCAAGCTATGATCGCATTCTGATTATTTCAGAGGGCAGTAAAACCGAGCCAAACTACTTTCGTGAGATTCGTGCCGCCTACCGCCTACATACCGCTAATGTAGAAGTTCGCCCGAGCGAATTAGGCACAGCCCCTATTCAAGTCGTGCAGTATGCACACCACTTATTCGTTAATGGTGACAGCCATAAAAATATTCAACCGCGTGCATTTGAAAAAGTGTTTGCCGTGTTTGATCGCGATAGTCATGAGAGTTATCACCAAGCTTTAGCCTTGGCGGAATCATTGAATGGCAAGCTCAAGAATGACGCGAAGCAACTTATCACCTTTCAGGCAATAGCATCGGTGCCCAGTTTTGAGTTGTGGCTATTGCTGCACTTTGAAGATGTACTAGCTCCGTTGCATAGGGATGAGGTTTTCCGTCGGCTGAGGCAATACATTCCAAACTATGAAAAAGGTGCAAATAACACCTTTGCGAATACCAGCCAAGATATTGCTACCGCTACAGAAAGAGCCGAACGACTTGCTGAGCGATTCGGTGCGCGCACAGATCCAGAGCCATTTACTGCGATTGTGGAGTTGGTGCAATTATTAACAAAACTCCGACGTTAAGGATACTTCATGCTGCCCTCATTACTCATCCGTGATATTCAACAAGGGATAAAGCAATTTTTACTCACGGGTTTTGAGCCTTCCGATTCATTTTTTAGCGGTGTGATGCAACGCTTTGTGGATGAAGAATCCGCCTGGATGAAAGGCCCTTATTTACAACTGGGTTTACCGTTTCGATTGGGTGAAAGTGGCAAAACATTTTTTACAGGTTTTACTACCGAAAACCCTGCTTATATTCATCAGGAAGCCGCTTGGAACAGACTAACCAGCAATAAACTTGCAGCTAATACGCTTGTGGCTACGGGTACTGGTAGTGGTAAAACAGAATGCTTTTTGTATCCACTATTAGACCATGTGCTACGTGCGAACAATGCGGGTGAAAAGGGAATAAAAGCGCTAGTGATTTACCCTATGAACGCGTTGGCAAGTGATCAGGCGCGGCGCTTCGCGGAAGTTATCAGCAAGACACCCGCATTTGCGGGTATGCGTGTGGGGCTGTTTGTGGGTGGGCAAAAGTCTGCTACTGGCGATGGCATGATGATGACCCAGCATGAAGTGATTTATGATCAAGATGTATTGCGCAACAACCCGCCGGATATTTTGCTCACAAACTACAAAATGTTGGATTACTTATTAATCCGACCAAAAGATCGCAAACTGTGGATGCACAATAACTCGGAAACATTGCGTTATTTAGTCGTAGATGAATTGCACACGTTTGACGGTGCCCAGGGTACGGATTTGGCGATGTTGATTCGTCGCCTGCGAGCAAGGTTAAAGATACCTAACAATCACTTGATTTGTGCTGGCACATCAGCAACCTTGGGCGGCGCAGAGGGTATGGCTCCGCTCTGTGATTATGCAGGTCAAATCTTTGGTGAAGAATTTACCTTGGAATCGGTCGTCACTGAAAATCGCAAATCAGTGGCAGAATTTTTAGCCGATGCGCCGATAGAATATTTTATTAACTGGCATGAGGGTTTGGTACAACAACTGGATCACACCCAATATGCGAGTCAACAAGAAGCTGTTAAAGCCTGGTTTGAATTGTTTTTCCCCGAGCTGCCTGCACCAGACGACGTAAATGATCCTGAATGGCGTAAGCAATTGGGAAATCTCTTAAAACATCATGTTCTCTTTTCCAATCTACTTAAAAAGGCCAAAGGTGATGTGATTTCACTGGCCGAGCTGCACACAGACCTTAAAGGGCTAAGTGAAGCTGCGCGAAAACATATTGATCGCTTATTGGATGCGCTTTTAGTGTTGGTCGCATGGGCACGCAATCCTGAGGCAGAAAAATTACCCTTACTAAATCTGCGCACGCAAATCTGGATACGTGAATTACGCCGAATGGTTACGAATGTTTCGCCTATCGCGAGTGAAGTGCGTTTGTATTCTGACAAAGACCTACCCGGCAATCGTTCAGCATTATTTTTGCCCCTGATTCAATGCACCAACTGTCACAGTTCTGCTTGGTTGTCGCGGATGCCAGGAACTGCCACAAAGATATCCAACAATTTGGAAGAAATTTATAACGGTTGGTTTGCTGCCAATCCTGACGTCGTGCGCTTATATCCAGAAAAGGGCTATAGCAAACAACTACCTGTCGAAGGTGCCCAGCAGCTGTTGTGTGCTGATTGTGGTCATTTGCAAGGTCAGGGTGCGGAATGCTCAAGCTGTGGATCTGACCGTTTAATTGGTGTGTTTAGAACCTCTGCCGTCCGATCATCTGAGAGTGGTCAGACCAAGGTCAATTATCACGACGATACCTGCCCTGATTGCGGCAGTCGCAATCGCCTCATCTTGTTAGGTGCTCGCAGTGCAACCTTGGGCGCGCAAGTTGTAGAGCAAACCTGGTCCAGCCCGTTTAATGATGATAAGAAACTCATCGCGTTTTCAGATTCTGTGCAAGATGCTGCGCATCGCGCTGGATTTTTTACGGCGCGTACTTATGCCAATACTACACGTACAGCAATCGCTAAAGTCATTGATCACATCGGGCAAGCTGCAATTCCCTGGAACCGTTTTTTGGAGCAGCTAGAAGTTGCATGGAAAACAGAAGGTTCACCCATCCACATGTCAAGAGAGCGTTTCGTGGCGGAATTCATTGGCCCGAATATGCTCTGGCAAAAAGATTGGGCTGAGGAGTTATTAAAAAAAGAGACGCTACCAGCCAATAGCAAATTACCATTTCGTGTTCAAAAACGTCTGGCATGGCAGGCGGTGTCTGAATTCACCTATTTAAGCCAACGAGGCCGAAATTTAGATCGCATCGGTAAAGCAACACTTGCTCCCGATGTAAAACATTTAAAAATTGCAGTCACCAAGCTGATTCCGCAATTGCAAAATAAATTAGGTTTACAGCATCTGAGTGAGACAGTTGTGTTTCATTGGCTATGGGGATTCTTAACACAATTACGCAGGCGCGGTGCGGTTTTCTATTTGGAGATGCAAGCGTACTTAGACGATGCAAAAATAAGCAGCTTTACGTTTGCTAAAAGTCGAAGTGAATGGTTACCACCACTTGGAGACAAAACCCCGCATCCAGTATTCCTTACCCTAGGGAATCACCGCGAATTTGATAAGTTAACTGGCTCGTTAAGAAAAACGTGGTACCAAAATTGGTTCGATGCATGTATTGGTGATGATGTAATATTGGTGCAAATAGGTATAGCCGAAGCGGCTTACATTGAAGCTATCGAAATTTTAATCGCACAAGAAATTTTACACAGGCATACAAGTGAAAGATTTGGGCCTAGCATTGGATTAAGCCCACAATCAATAAATCTCTATTCACAAACCCAGCTACTGTTTACAGAAGATAAAAAGCGCCGCTTAACAGTCCCCGCAGAGGCGGCTGAATTATTAGTAGGCATGCCATGTTTGGATTCTGTATCCATTCGCTATTCATTGATTGGCGAACCTGATTCATGGCTTCGTGACCGTTTCAGTTCAGGTGATTTACGCCGAGTTATAGCCGCAGAACATACCGGGCTGTTAGAGCGTGACGAGCGTGAGCAGTTGGAATCGCGCTTCAAGCATGAGACAGCACAGCCTTGGTATGAAAATCTTTTATCGGCTACGCCCACATTAGAAATGGGTGTAGACATTGGGAGTTTGTCTTCTGTGTTGTTGTGTTCGGTTCCTCCCAATCAAGCCAGCTTTTTGCAGCGCATTGGGCGTGCCGGGCGTCGTGATGGCAATGCCATGACCACAACACTGGCAGATGGTACCAGCCCGCATGATCTTTATTTTTTTGCAGAACCAGAAGAAATGTTGTCTGGTGATGTGACTCCGCCTGGAATTTTCTTGCAGGCACCGGAAGTGTTGCGTCGGCAGTTAATGGCATTTTGTATGGATGATTGGGTTGCCAGTGGAATTGCTGAATCTGCTTTACCAGATAAGACATCACTCGTGCTTTCCGCTATAGAAAAACACGATGAAAAGCGCTTCCCTTACTTATTAAAAAATTACATGGAGTTGCACGAGGCGAAACTGTTGCCAGGATTTATCGCTTTACTGGGCAACAATATTCCAGAAGCCATCACAACACGTATCACCCAATATTACAAAGGCTCAGAGGACGAAAAAAGTATTGTAGTCCGCTTATTTGAAGTATTTGAAAATTTGCAGAAAGAAAAATCCTTGCAAAAGAAAAGAGCCGATGCGATTAAAGAAAAATTAGGTTCTTTAGTTAAACAACCAAAAGATGAAGCAATCACCGCGGAAATTGAGCAGCTTCAGCGTGAACGCGATAGTGCGTTGGCTATTATTCGCGAAATTGACCAGCGTGAGCTACTGAACACCTTGGCCGATGAAGGCTTAATTCCTAATTATGCTTTCCCAGAGGCTGGCGTGGAATTGAAATCCATCCTATGGCGAAAGAAAGCGTCAGATGAAGTCAGTGAGAATAATTATATTGCACTTCCCGCGTTAAAATACGAACGACCTGCTGCGTCGGCCCTATCTGAATTTGCACCGGAAAATAGGTTTTATGCAAATCAACGACGCGTCGAAATCGATCAAATTAATATGAGTCTTTCCAAGCCAGAAACTTGGCGACTTTGTCCATCCTGCCAGCATATGGAACATTTAGACGAAGTCGGAGATAACCAAGAGATGTGTCCAAAATGCGGCGATCTCATGTGGAAAAATATTACTCAAAAACGACAATTGCTTCGCTTCAAACAAGCTATAGCCAATAGCGATGACACCAAAGTTCGAATTGATGACAGTGCGGAAGAGCGCGAGCCTAAATTTTATGAGCGGCAATTGCTTGCAGAGTTTGATATCCAGCACGTAAAACATGCATGGCGACTGAAATCAGATTCTCTGCCATTTGGATTTGAATTTATCAGCAAAGTCCAGTTTCGCGATATTAACTTTGGCGAATCGGGGGGAAGTGGGGATAAATTTAAAATTGCTGATAAAGAATCAGCCCGTCCCGGATTCAAATTATGCAAGCATTGTGGAAAAGTTCAGAAACCAATACGACGTGATGGACAGTCGAAAGCGCAAGACCACGCCTTCGATTGTATTCATCGCGATTCTGATTCACCCGACAATATTGTGGATTGTCTATTTTTGTATCGCGAGTTTACCTCAGAAGCGTTACGTATATTGGTTCCTTTCTCCAGAACTGGCGTTGATGAGCGAGTTATCCAATCTTTCATGGCCGCACTACAACTCGGTCTAAAGAAACGTTTTGGTGGCAAGGTAGATCATCTGCGAATGATTGCGCAGGACGAGCCGGTAGCAGATGGTGTAGCTCGTCGTCATTACATTATGTTGTATGACTCAGTACCCGGCGGCACTGGTTATCTGGATCAACTCTTGAGCGAAAAAGCTCAAACGCTTACTGATGTGTTGAAGCTTGCATTTGACGCTATACAGTCCTGTCGTTGCAATCTTGCCCCCGAAAAAGACGGATGCTATCGATGCTTGTACCAATATCGATTGGGGCGCGCTATGGAAAAGGTATCCCGTTCTTGTGCTGCAGATTTGTTAAGCGAATTATTGGTCTCAACGGATAAATTAGAGAAAGTTAATAATATTTCCGAGATCTTTATTAACCCTCAATTTGACTCAGTTTTGGAGTCCAGATTCATTGAAAGCCTGAAGCGTTTGTCTGGCAAGAATGGACTCGTCAATGCAAAAATCGAACGCGATATTATCAAGGGCAAATCAGGCTATTCGCTATCTATTGGTCACGAAAAGTATTGGATTGAATTACAAGTCAACCTTGGCAAAGACCAAGGTGTTGCTTATGCATGTAAACCTGACTGTGTTATCTGGCCAATTAAAGCAAAGACTTTACGTCGTCCAATCGCCGTCTTTTGTGATGGCTGGCAATACCACCAAGCAATTTTAAGAGAGGATGCGCGTAAACGATCTGCGCTTGTTATGAGCGAAAATTTTTGGGTATGGTCTGTAACGAGCGACGATATTGATGGTGCTTTGCGGGGTGATATTCAGACTGATTTGGATCTGGTGGGGCGATTCTCGAATAACGACGGGTCCAAAACACCGTCTCCGCTCAAAGCAAATGAACTAAAATTTAAACAAAATTCGATTGCACTTCTACTTGAATTTCTGGCTTCTGATGCTGATTCAACTAACGATGCGCATTTAATCTTTATGCAACGACAGGCAGCCGCTCTGGCTTTTCGAATGTTGAATATAGATCCAACTCTGGTTTCATCATTGCGTGCAGATCAAAAAAACTATTGGGATATGCTGCCTGAATTTATGCAGGTCTATTCTAAAACTGCTGCGCCTGTTATTAGCGCTGTAAATATCCAGCCTTGCGTCAGAATTCAGTGGCCTCAGTCTTTTGCAAAAGCTGATTTTTCTCAAGGTGACAGTTCCGGAGTTGTATTGCTGGATGAAAAATTAGCAGACGCTGATACGTTACGCGAGATATGGCGCTATTGGTTAAGTTTGTACAATCACTTGCAAGTATTGCCTGGTACGTTGATGGTTACTAGGGCTGGTTTAGACGCTGATGATTATTCTTGTTTATCTTCAGGGGTGCGTGGTTCCTCATCACTTAACGAGCTGGCCGGAGCTCAAGAACAAGAATGGAATGCCGTTTTTGATTCCATTATCTCTTCACTGTTACCTGACGTAAGAGCACTTCAAGCTTTGCGTGTAGAGCCGCCCGACGAGGTAGGTTATTCGATTGATGTGAATAATGTGGAATATATTGCTGAGCTTGTATGGGTTAGCCAGAAAGTAGCGGTTTTGGTCGGCGATGAGGTAAAGAGTGTGCAAATATGGGAAGCTGATGGTTGGCGCGTTGTGGTCGCCAAGCCTGATTGGCCTACAGAAATACAAAGCCTTTTGGCAGATCAACATTAAGGAGTTGCTATGAGTTTGCAGCCTAAAGTGGCATTGGCACAGGAATTTTTAGCTAATTTAGCCAAACTTCCCAGTGCGATACAAAACAAAATTTTAAAGTGGGCGATAAAATTTCAAGCAGATCCTAGATCACCTGGCATCAATTACGAAAATATTAACGCCGCCCGCGATTCAAACATGAAGTCTGTGCGGATTGATCAAGACTGGAGGGGCATTGTTTTTAAGCCCGCTAACGGCGATGTCTATGTTCTGCTTTACGTCGCCCACCATGATGAAGCTTATCGCTGGGCAGAAAACAAAAAACTGGCGATCAATCCAATAACCGGTGCAATGCAAATCGTCTTCACCGAGCAAATCGTGGTGAAAGAAACAGTATCAAAAAGCTTTTCAGAACCCACAAGGCCATTCAGTAAATTAACAGATAAAGAATTGCTGAGTCTTGGCGTGCCTGAGGATTGGATAACAAATGTTAGCGAGTTGCCTGATGACACGAGCCTTGATGGAATCCAGCCCTATTTACCAATCGAAGCCTACGAGGGCTTATTTTTATATTTGGCTGGTGATTCTGTAACGCAAATTCTCATGGCACGTGAAACGCGTGTTGATCAAGTCATTGATACTCAAGATTTTAGTAAGGCGTTGGATAGCGCTGAGTCTCAGGCGCGATTTGTTGTGGTGGACGATGAGGCGCTCGAAGCCATTATGAACGCTCCGCTGGCTCAATGGCGTGTCTTTTTGCATCCGACTCAGCGTAAGTTGGCTAATAAAAATTTCAATGGGCCCGCGAGAGTATTAGGTGGAGCAG
Organism: Cellvibrio sp. KY-GH-1; assembly: GCF_008806975.1. Lineage (NCBI taxonomy): Bacteria > Pseudomonadati > Pseudomonadota > Gammaproteobacteria > Cellvibrionales > Cellvibrionaceae > Cellvibrio > Cellvibrio sp. KY-GH-1. The sequence continues at coordinate 2,842,028 of NZ_CP031728.1, read as the reverse complement.
GTACTGGTAAAACAGTGCTTGCAATGCACCGTGCCAAATGGTTAGCGGAAAATAAAATCCTGGACGATGAGCGAGTCCTCTTCACAACCTTCACGAAAAACTTGGCTTTGGATATAGAGCAGAATCTAAAATCACTTTGCTCATCGGACACCTTAAAAAAAATCGAAGTTACGAATTTGGATGCTTGGGTGCATAATTTTTTACGCGGTCGCAGCTATGGGAATACCATTGTGTATAACCGCAGTGGTGATGCCAAGCTGGCATGGGAGATGGCGCTAGCAGCAAAAGATCAAAGTCTGGATCTGCCAGATTCATTTTATGAGTCAGAATTGGAGCAGGTTGTATTACCGCAGGGGATTTCAACTTTGGACGAATATCGCTTAGCTAAGCGCGTTGGCCGTGGCGGAGTATTGAAACGTGCGGTGCGCGATTCTATATGGCCGGTATTTGAAGAATACCGACACCAACTCTCTATTCGAAAATTAAAAGAAGTTGACGATGCCTACCGTGATGCCGCTACGTTACTGCGTGAAAAACCATTCGGAAAATATTCGGCAATTGTGATTGATGAAACGCAAGACTTTGGCCCGCAGGCTATTCGACTTTTGCGTGCGATGATTAACACTGAAGAAAATTCATTGTTTTTTGTCGGTGATGGACATCAGCGAATCTACAGTAGAAATAAAGCTGCGCTGTCTCAATGTGGTGTGGACATCAGGGGTCGCGCAAGAAAATTGTATATTAATTATCGAACCACGGATGAGATAAGAAAATTAGCACTTTCGATGTTAGAAGGCATAGAGATCGACGATCTCGACGAGGGTATCGATGAAGGCGTTAGATACAAATCTCTTTCTCATGGACCCGCACCAAAGGTTGAAGAGGTTGCCTCATTGGAAGTGGCATTTGCCAAAGCTGTTTCAGCTACCCAAGAGTGGCAAAATATCGATGGTATTGAAAAACGTAGCCTGTGTATTGTTGCACCGACAAAAGTGATACGAGACCAAGCAAGTAACTATTTCAAAACCAAAGGTTTCGCTGTAGATACTGTGGAAGCGACCAAAGCAGATACCACTTCAGTTGATAGTGTATTTTTCTCAACCATGCACAGAGCCAAGGGTTTGGAGTTTGATCGCGTTATCGTGATTTCAAATAAGCTCGTTGAGAGTGATGCGAAACAATCAATAGATCAAAGACGACTGATCTATGTCGCGCTAACGAGAGCCAAACGCGAAGCCTGTCTTATAGTCTGTTAGAAGCCAAATTGACGTGGATTAAAATCTCAAGGTACAAGTATAAAAAGAGGAAATATGAGCGGTGGTCACCCAAAAAACGCAGCATTAGCGACAGCACTGGCCTTTCACTACCAAGTTTTAATTGGCATGAATCAATCTTTTTTACTCCAAGATGGCCAATCAATTTGGTTTGAAAAAGATGGCGATATCAGTATAACAGGACAAGACCTATCTCAAGCAAAACAGACAGAAGTAAAAAAGTATGCAGGGACGTTAACTGATAATCATATCAATTTATGGAATACACTTAAAAATTGGCTTGCTTCTGAGTTTCAACATGAAGGCTATGGCGCATTAGTGCTGTACTCAACACAATCTTTTGGCTCAACGACAAAGCTTAAAGATTGGAATGTTCAATCTACGGACCAAAGATTACAAACTCTACAAGAAATTTACGCGGAACGTAAACCTGAAGAGATTAATGCCAAAGAGCCATCGGAAATAGTAAAACTACAAAAGGCCGTAATGGACTCGGATATTAGTCGTCTAAAATGTATTCTTGCAAAAGTCATTCTTCACCTAGAAGCAGATAACGAGGGTGAACTACGAAAAAAATTCTTCCTATCACTTGATGGATCTATTCCTAAATCAAATCAGCAAGCTTATGCGGAGGCTTTAATAGGATTCATTTACGAGAAAGCTACTCCAAATAGTTGGGTAATTACCAAAATGGAGTTTGACCAAAAACGCGAAGCCTTAACCGCTCAGTTTCGTCCACGGCTATTTACCATTCCCTCCTTCGAGCTAAGGGACGCGACCCAAGAAGAACTGGACACGCATAGCGACGCATTATTCGTCCAAAAAATTCATGCCATTCAATATGCAGATGCTTTGCCTGAAGCCGTTGGCAACTGGCTTGAGCTACATAACTCCCTTCGCGAGGAGCTACATGGCTACCCTCAGTTTCGAAATACAGCTGCGCGTTATCAAGATCAATTAACGAGAAATTTCAAAAGAAAGTACGCCACAATTAGCCGTAAAACTGGAGACGTTATTAGCAGATCTAAGGATCTCTATGACGAAGTAATAAATGAGCAGCCTTTTGGCATAGAGGGTTATGAGAATCCTGATTACGTATTTAAAAATGGCTTAATTCATGACGCGATGGATAGTGAAGGTAAAAATTTACAATGGAGAGTGAATAATGACGAGCTTAGTTGATGCCATTTACCAAACGGAATATAACCCCTTCAAATATGGTGAATTTCTAGCATCATTTTATTTAAATTTACAAGGCGTTGAAAGAAACCTACTGCTTTCGCAGCTGGTTATCCCATTGTGTAGCCATCCTGTATATAAAGAAAAAATTGAAAGAGCGGTTTTCAAAAATAATGGAGGTAGTACGATATGGACGATATTTTCAGATAAAATTCCGCTTTATGACTTACAGGAAAGAATAGATAGCTTTAAGCAATTAACCGATCAAAGTTTACAGTATTGCTTAATTAACGATTGGATAATTATCAACTCCGACTCATTAGCCATTTCTGTCGAAAATCCAGATGAAATTAAATTTGTTGAACAGAAAAGCGCGAAAAATTTAGGAAAAATATTTAGTAATTTATCTGTAATTGAAGTATATGCGCTGTTAGGAGTGACGCCGCGATGAAAACATTTATTTATGAGCTAGGTGTAATTGACAAATCAGGGGGCGTCCATCCTGTTAGATTTCAGCAAGGACTGAATGTCGTTACAGGAAAATCGTCGACGGGCAAAAGTGCATTGATAGAAATTTTCGACTATTGCTTCGGTAGTAGTGAATACACTGTGCCTGTTGGTGTAATAACAGAAAGTGCTGCTCTTTATTATGTCTATATTAATGTGGATGGTAAGGATATTGTTATTGGACGATTACCAGACAATGGAAAGGCATTTTTTCGCAGAGAAGAGAGCTATGATCCAGCAAAAATCAACCTTGAATATTTTGTTGCAACGCATTTCAGACCACTTGATGACTTCAAAAAAATAGTCAGAGACTTGTTTTTAGACATAGATGATGTGGATGAGTCGCTGGCTGCAAAAGAGTATCGTAAGAACAATGCAAAATCACCAACTCCATCAATTCGTAGTTTTGCTTCATTCATGCTTCAGCATCAAAATTTGGTAGCAAATAAACATGCGCTTTTTTACCGTTTCGATGAAAAAGCAAAGCGAGACCAAGCAATCGATCACAGCAAAATTTTTCTTGGACTGGTCGATCAGAAGTTCTTTCATTTGTCGCAAGAAAAAGAACAGTTATTAATAGAGCTGGGAAGAGTGAAAAGAGAAAAAGAAGCCAATTCGAAGCTCGCAGAAAGTCAAAAACAAAAAATTGAACCGCTTCTTCTACAGTTGTATTCAGCTATGGGTTTTGAAAACCCTCCCGTGTCATTGTCGGAAATTTTACGCCATCCTCAAGATGCCAAGGATAGATTGAATAATATTATAAAGCCGGAAAATATTGAGCCACTTTCCAGCGCATCCGTACAGCGCCATATTGCCCTACAACAGGAGCTTGCAGCAAAAACACACCAGTTGCGAAAATTACAGCGACAAGGTGCATCTATTCAGCGCAATATTAGTGAAGAAGAACGCTTTGTAGCGAATGGAGTCGGCTTTGAACAGAACAGAACGATCAGTGTAGGCAAGTCTGTTTGCCCTTTCTGTCACACAGAGCATGAAGAGTTACAGGAAAATGCCCGTCAGCTTCAAGATGCAATCATTAAGCTTTCATCTAACTTAAAACAAGCAAAGCCAATAAGAGCTAAGTTTGACTCTGAGCTGGTAAAATTAAAGCATGAAACAACAGAACTATCACAGGATATTTTAAAAATAAAATCTCAAATAGTTGATCTTGAAAAAGCTGAAAAACAATTGGCTGAAAAGAAAAATCTTTATGAATTGATTTTACAAGTAAAAGCAAAACTGGAAGTATTAATTGATTCGATCAACTTTGCTAGTGACACAGAGGTCAATCTTCGGCATGAAAAAATAACTTCCGAATTGAGGAAAATCGAACAACGGCTTATGTCCTACAACTATAAGGATGGTTTGCTTAAGGCGGATGAAATAGTAAATGGCTATATGCAAGAAATTGGGAAAAATTTTGAATTTGAGGCCAGCTACAAGCCCGTCAATTTACATTTTTCTTTTGAAACCTTTGATTTGTACCATTTAAATCCTAAGGGAGAAAAAATATTCCTGAGATCTATGGGGAGTGGCGCTAATTGGTTATATTGCCATGTGACTTTATTTTTGGCATTACACAAATATTTTGCCTCTTTGGGAGAGCGTTGTGCAATTCCTTCGATCTTGTTTCTGGATCAGCCCACACAAGTTTATTTTCCAAGCTTTAAAATGGATACGTCCGATAAATTCGACAAGCGATTGATTAATCAGCTTGAGCATAGAGATAACGACAGCCAGAAAACGGATGACGATATTAATGCTGTAGAAAACCTATTTAGCCAACTCTCGGTCTATTGCGAAGAGTCAATTAGGGAGCATGGCTTTTCTCCCCAAATTATCGTAACAGATCATGCTGACAATCTTAAATTGGCAAATGGAGTTGAGTTTGACTCACTTGTCAATGGTAATAGATGGCGTTCTCGTGGATTGATTGAGCCGGTTCCAGAATTTGGTAAGGATAATTTTTAATTGGTCAAAGCGGATAGTCATCTGCTTAGGCACTAAACTAAAGACTTAGCGCTGATTGTTATGCATGTGGTCAAGTGGTGTGCCCAGAATATGAATTTTAGGTTACGCGAGCGCACAATCTTTGTGCATATAAATGCCTTGCTCCAATCTCAATCATTTTTTTCAATCTTTACGTGCTTCCAAAAAGGGTCTACCAGGAAATATAGTTCTGACGCTTTGGTTTCTAGTGTTGCGGCATTAGCTTCATTTTTTAGAGTTTTCCCGCGTTTTATAATGGTATTAGTCGTTGTCCAGCTGAGCTTTTCTTCGCCTGCATCCAAAAGTGCCAACATTACACATCGCATACTGGTGGATGTGTATTTATGGATTTGTGGTAATAACTCTTTTTTGGTATTTTTTTGATTGACTGATTCTTGAGGGGCTTCTTTTTTGTTGGGATGATCATTTCTGCTTGCGCAGGGTATGCCGAACATTTGAAGAGTGTTGACAATACCGACTGCATTGAGGTCATCTTGGATTTTTCTGATTTCCTCATGTTCCCCTTGTATCGCATTGGCAAGTGCTTCTGATTTTTCTTTGAGCTTGGTTAGTGCGAGCAATAGTTCCGATAGTGGGGCGTCATTATGCTCGTAATCAAGTGCTTTTCGATCCTTTTCTTGTAGTGTTTCAATGGCGTGTTGCAAACGCCTCGCGTCAGTTCCTACTTTTTCAATAGATCGTCTGCGGTCTCTCTCGACTGCTAGATTTTTTGTTCTCCAGCCATTGCTTAGCATGAAAAGAAACTTTTCTTGCAATTCAGTAGGGTGTTTTCTGAGTTCTTTCGATTCAAGAATGCTGTTCACAAGGTGTTGCCTGAACGCGGCTCTTCCTTCTGGGTCGTCAGGATAATAGATCTCCTTATCACGGCTCATTTATCAGTTTCCTTTTTCCACTGTTCGAGTTTATTGGCCCAAGCTTGCATCATTTCTCTGCGCTCATCCAAATAAGTTGCATGATTGTAGCTGCGGCGCACCCCATTGGGATCTGCATGCGCGAGTTGGGCTTCAATCGCATCGGGTCGATAGCCAATTTCGTTGAGGCGTGTGCTACCCGTTGTGCGTGTGGCATGTGGGCTAAAGGTTCCGCCCCATTTAAGTTTATTAAGCGCTTGGCGAAGCGACGCGGCAGACATTGGTGCATTGCGATCATCGCGACCAGGAAATAGATGTTTGCGCTGCCCTGTTAGCCCGTGAAGTACGCGCAGCATTTGTATGGCTTGATCGGGTAGGGGAATGATGTGCTCTCGCCGCGCTTTCATTCTTTCCGCAGGAATTTTCCACAATGCCTTTTCAAAATCTATTTCGCTCCATTCTGCCTCTGCTGCCTCGCTTGGTCTGCATAGGGTCCACCACATTAACTGCATGCAATAGTTCACCTGAAACGTGCAGCGGTGATTATCAAAATCATTAAGCAGCTTGCCTATTTGTTCGTGAGTGAGTGCAGTTTTGTGTTGGGTTTTATTGGCAGGCAGCGATTTTCTAACTGGCCATACCGGGTCCATGTCTGCCCTCAGTGTTGCTACGGCAAGTTCAAAAATGCTGGACATGGTGCGCTTGGCTTCGGCTGCGACGCTAGGAGCTCCGCGCTTATGGGTTTTGGTCAGAATATCTAATACATGAGCAGGAGTTATATCTCTGACAGGTAATTTACCGATGCTTGGAAATACCACTCGCTCAAGCATGTCCAGTCGGCGCGCTTTGGTGATGTCTTCCCAGTCGCGCAGGGTAATCCATTCTCGGGCGATGCTTTCAAAGGTGTTGCTCGCATCTTGCGTGCGCTTGATGCGCTGGATCACTCGATCTTGTACAGGGTTGATTCCTGTTTTAACGAGCTTGCGGGCTTCTTCGGATTTTTCTCTTGCTTCTGCAAGGCTAACGCTGGGGTAGTCTCCGAGCGCAAGCCATGAGGCTTTTTCGTTTACTTTGAAGCGGTGGCGCCAGGCTTTTACACCATTAGGTTTTACTTCGAGGTAGAGCCCCTTGAAGTCATTCAGGCGGTAGAGTTTTTCTCTCGGCTTGGCATTGCGGCAGTGAGCATCGGTGAGCATGGTGCAATCCTGAAAAGTGACTATGTATTGATCATATACACTTTTTTTGGATTGTTCCAACCGCTGTATACACTTGTGTAGTCACAAATTTATTGAATGCACCGGAAATCATCTGAAACCTAATGAAATAAAAAAGCCACTAAAATCAGTGGCTTAAGTTTGTTTTTGGCGATTTTTGAAATCTTGGGGAATCTAGTGAAATGCTATATTTGGACTAGACGTTAAACAAGAAGTGCATTACGTCGCCATCGCGTACGACGTATTCCTTGCCTTCTTTGCGTGATTTTCCGGCATTCTTTGCGCCTTGTTCGCCGTTGTATTGGACGAAGTCTTCGTAGGCGATAGTTTCGGCGCGGATAAAACCTTTTTCGAAATCGGTGTGAATTACGCCGGCCGCTTGCGGAGCGGTTGCACCTACCGGGATGGTCCAGGCGCGGACTTCTTTTACGCCGGCGGTGAAATAGGTTTGCAGTCCGAGTAGTTGATAGCCGGCGCGGATAACGCGGTTCAAACCGGGTTCTTCCATGCCCATTTCATCGAGAAATTCTTTTTTGTCGTCGCCTTCGAGTTCGGCGATGTCAGCTTCTAACTTGTTGCAAATCGGTACCACGATCGACTTTTCTTCTTCGGCAATTTTGCGAACTACATCGAGATGCGGATTATTTTCAAAACCGTCTTCCGAGACGTTGGCGATGTACATGGTCGGCTTGAGGGTGAGCAGGTTGATTTCTTTCAACAGTGCTTTTTCTTCTTTGTCGAGCGGGAAGGAGCGCAATGGTTTGGCTTGATCCAAATGCGGTTGGATTTTTTCCAACAGCGCTTTAATGGCGATAGCGTGTTTGTCGCCGCCTTTTGCGGATTTGGCGTAGCGGTTGATGGCTTTGTCTACCGCTTCCAGATCGGCAAGTGCGAGTTCGGTGTTGATGACTTCGATATCGGCAGCCGGGTTTACACCGTTGGCAACGTGAATGACGTTGTCGTCGTCGAAGCAGCGTACAACGTGGGCGATAGCATCTGTCTCGCGGATGTTGGCGAGGAATTTGTTGCCGAGGCCTTCACCTTTTGATGCACCGGCGACAATACCGGCGATGTCGATAAATTCCATAGTGGTGGCGATGACACGCTCGGGTTTTACGATTTCGGCGAGTTTGTCCTGGCGTGGATCGGGTACGGTTACGATACCGGCATTGGGTTCAATGGTGCAGAACGGGAAGTTTTCGGCGCTGATGCCGGCGTTGGTCAGTGCATTGAACAGTGTTGATTTGCCGACGTTGGGCAGGCCGACGATGCCGCAGTTAAAACCCATGGTGATGTCTCTTTGAGTGATTAGGTTGCCGGGGACAAAAACGTGGGCGGCGCAACGCTGCCCGAAAAAGGGCGGCATTATAGCCGGTTTGGTTGCAGGCGGGGCGATCCTTGCCCCGTGATTCTGTTTTTAGGGGGCGCAGCGCTTGATGGTTGGTGCCAGCCAGAGTCCGTGATCGCAGCGGTTGTGATAGCCGGCTTCGGTGGCGAGAGTGAGCTTGCTGGCGGCGCTGATGGGCACCTTGGTGAACTGGATGTCGCCCGGACGCATGTGGCCTGAATTAAAGACCGGTTTGCCATCCAGCAGAATTTTAAAGGTCATCCCGTCTGAGCAACCGGAGCTGGAGGACAGCCCCATACCGATTTCGAGTATTTCATCCGCAGGGTTGAGTTCCATGCTCCACTGGCTGTCGCCATGAACCCCAAGCCCGGAATAAAAACTTTGGTCAGCAATGGGTAGCCCGCCGTAGTAGGCCCCCACTTCATTATTTACGCTGAGGGTGCCGTGATCCTGTTTGCCGGAGAACCCACTTAAATCCAGCGGGCGATAGCAGACGCGGTCAGCTTGACCTTTACGGGTAATGGCGGCGTAAAAGCCAAAGGTCTTAATATTAAAATCCAGCGGCGAAAATTGATGGAGTTCGGATTTGTGAGCGACCCAGTAATTGCGATTGACGATGCGGTCCGCGTTGATGCCGAAGGTGACTCGGCCAAAACCTTCGACATTGGCAAATGGCGAGGTTGGGTCGGGGATAATCGCCGTAGCCACATATTCCTTCGGGCTGGGGCGTAAGAAGTAGAGACTGTTGGTATAGACGCTGTGCTGGGTCACCGTTATCGGGGCATCTGCCGGCGCTTCTGCCGCAATTGCCGTGAGCGATTCCCCAAGGCCCGGGAAAAAGTTCTCGGTAATCCGCTCTTGCCAGGAGTTGAAGTAGTAGAGAGTGAAAAACGTCCCCACCGCGAAGAGGCTGAACTGGGCAATTTTATTCCAGAGCGTAAATCCGCTAACTAACCAGAACCCACGGGCGGATAGCCATAGTGACGGTAGCCAAATGAAATTGATGCGATTGATGTTGGCTGAGGTGCAGCAGGCGGTTAGCAGCGCGCAAACCAGCCACGCGAGCATGAGTTCGTCAGTCAGGTTGCGTGCGCGCAATGCATAGCCAGCACCCAGCATCAAGAAGGGGGTTAAAACCCAAAGCTGGGGCCCCCAATGAGGCGCGGCATTCCATGGCAGGCCGTCGTCACGTGCTCCGAGCAACATTCGGAAAACCTCGATGGCATTTTTTGGGATTTGGCTCCATCCGTTTTCAGCCAGCGGTAAAAACATCCCGCTGTAGCGAGCCTCGCTTGGGTACTTTGGAATGGTGATTGGGCCCCACGCTAAATGCCCTGACCCAAAACTGTTGTTTAGGATAAACGCCATTATGGGTAGGGCGACAAAAAAGGCGGCAAGAGCGCTGATCAGCAGCCACGTAAACGGAATTGAGCGTTGACGAGCTACAATTATCCAGGCGCAGAGTAAAAACAGCGGTGCGAAAAAGTAAGCAGTACCGTAGGCATAGACGGCGCTTGCCAGAACTGCTGAGCCCCCAACCAGCCAGCGCAGGTCTGCTTTGGCTTTGGTCAGGCAATAGACCGCAAGCAGTGCGACGGGCGGGGCAGCATTGGACTCCAGCGCCCAGCGCGATGCCATTAGGTGCCAGGGACTGGTCGCTATCACCAGTAGTGCCCAAAATGCCAGTTGCTGATCCTGCCGACGACCCAGTCGCCAAAAAATCCATAATCCCATGATGCCCAGGCAGGCAGCGGCGAGCCTGAGGTTCCCAACACTGGGTCCACCCAAGGCGATAAACGGCATGGACAGGTAGGCATAAAGCGCGTTTTGGCCGCTGCCCCAGGCAATAAAGTGGACCGGCCAACTGAGTCCGTGGCGGTCAATACCTTCACTTAAGAGTGCCCAGGCATCATAGCCAGAGGAGGCTTCATCTTGATTAAGGCCCCCCGGGTACTCGCCCAGCCACAGTATGCGCGCTGCGGCGGCGAGAACGAACAGGGCGATGGTGGCCCAATAGAGTGAGTAGCTAAAGCGCGCTGGTGAATGTCTACCAATGGGCGCCATAGGTAATACCAGGTTCGATCCTAGCTCAAAATGTTTTGGTAACTGATTAGTCATGGCGCTGCTCCACCAGTTCATTTGTCCTTTGGCTGGGTTGGTTGTTGCTCATCGAATGCGAGGGGTCAACCGAGGTTGGGGCGACTACGGGTGCTGGAGGGTTAAGGCTGCGCAGCCAGCGTGCGAGTTTTGTCGTGTTTTGCATCGCAGGCCATTCAACCCAATGCCAGCTGAGCGCAGAAATAGCGACTATTACCGGCGTGATTGCGATCATCAACAGAACATGTTGTTGCTCTGTCATGGCGATGCTGGTTTCCGGGCTGAGGACCCAGTTAAATGTCAGATAGAGTACAAGTCCGTGAAGCAAGTAAATGCCGTAGCTGATATTACTCAGTGCCCGACAACTGCGACTTGTCAGTACGCCAAACAGATTGGTGCCCGCAGCGATGCTGGTGAATGCCACCGTCAGGATCAGCAGACGAGTGTAGTATTCGTTGGTGGTAAAACAGGTGTAGCCAATGATCAGGCACGCTAGAGCTACCCAGTTCATGCCGCGAAGTAGCCGGCGTAATTCCGTGTGGCGAATTGCCAAAGCGGCAACGAAACCTCCGACGAATCCCCACAGCAGAGTGGAATCTAAACCCCAGTAGCTGAAGGTTAGCACGCAGGCCGCGCTGATCAGCAGCCAGGGCAAAGGATTGGTTTGGCTGCGACTGCCGAGCAGCAGGCTGACGGCAGGTAAACACAGGTAAAAATACCACTCGTAAGGAAGTGTCCAAACAACGCCGGCGGTTAGGACATGAGTATTTGGAAAACCATTGATGTCAGCGTGGCTTGGGATAGTAAAGAGTAGCCAGTGGCGCAAACTGGTCCAGAACTCATGCCAATCCTGATGCATGGTAAAACTGGACTTAACGGTAATCAGGGCGAGGATAAATAGCAGGACTGTGAAATACAGAGGCCCCAAGCGCAGCAGTCTCGAGCAGTACAGCCTGAGCCAATCCAACGGTTTTTGGCGTGCCTCCAATAGCTTATGACCAAACAAAAAACCGCTGACCATAAAAAACAGGCAGATGCTGGTTTGTCCAAAATTTTCATAGAGCACTGAGTCGCCGCCGTGCCAGCCTTGTCCTCTGGAGTAATAAAACCAGTAGACGCTATGGTGTATAAACACCGTTAACGCCAATAGGCCGCGCAAGCCATCCAGCGCAGCAAATTCGTGAGTATCGCTTGCGGCTGTGTCGCGCACAAAAAAGCGAGCGCAAACGAGCGCCAATAAAGTAATTAACACTGGCTGTAATAAGCCATTGATAGAGAGATATGCCATGGTGGAGCCGTCCTGAGCGAGGCAACCTGGTCAGAGGTTGATTTTATTGTTTTGTTGGGGATTGCCTGGCGATTCGTTATTGTTGGTTTGTAGTAGTGACTTGCGGTTGCGCATCCTAGCAAATTGATGGGCAGCTTTTCGACTGTTGGTTGCGTTATAAATGATTTTTATGGTGTTATTTTTTGGGATCTGTATGTAGCTTTTTCATTGCTGAATTCCAGTCCCCTTTAATTGCATCAGGCGTGCATTGGATTGCGCGCGCGATTGCATTATCAATCAATTCCTGCTCGGAGGATGGGGCGCGTTTCAGTACAAAATTCGCAACGAGTGGCGCGGCTCCGGGATGGCCAATCCCCAAACGCAAACGAGGAAAATTTTGGTTATTGCCGAGTGCCGCGATAATATCGCGCAGACCGTTGTGGCCACCGTGGCCACCGCCCAGTTTAAAGCGCGCAACGCCGGGTGCTAAATCCAGCTCATCATGCGCTACCAAAATGGCAGTGGGGGGAATTTTGAAAAAGTTCGCCAGGGCGCCCACGGATTGCCCGCTGCGATTCATGTAAGTAGTGGGGATTAGGAGACGTAAATCCTGCCCCTGAAAATTGGCGCGTGCGCTATAACCGAAATATTTGTTGTCGGGCTGCAACGTAACGCCCAGCGTACGCGCAAGTTCTTCGACAAAATCTTGCCCGGCATTGTGGCGAGTGCGTTCGTATTCATTGCCAGGGTTGCCAAGGCCGACGATTAATTGAATTGCATTGCTCATGAGAATATTCCGGATCCCGATTTTCGACGGTATCTTTTTGCAAAATACCTTTCATTAAAAGGTGCGCAGTATCAATAAAAAAGGGCGGGGTCCGAAGACGCCGCCCTTTGGCATAAGCAAGAAGAATTACGCTTCTTCGCCTTCTGCACCGCCTTTCGGCTTAACGATGGTGGCAACCGCCAAATCGTGGTCCGCACCTTTTTGCAGATCAGCAGAAACAACGCCGGTTGGCAGTTTCAGATCGCTGATGTGCAGGATGGTACCTACTTCTGCATCAGCCAGGTCAACTTCGATAAACTCAGGCAGTTGATGTGGCAGGCAGATGATGTCCAGTTGGGTCAGGTTGTGAACTACTTTGCCGCCCTGGATTTTCACGCCTTTAGAAGTAGCTTCGTTGATGAAGTGCAGGGGTACGTGAGTGTGTACCTTGGTTGCTTTATCAACGCGTAGGAAGTCCAAGTGCAGTACTTGTGGCTTGGATGGGTGACGTTGAACGTCTTTCAAAATCACGTCTTCTGCAGCACCATCTACGCTCAGGCTGATGATGTGAGAGTAGAAAGCTTCGTGTTCCAAGTGCTTGATCAGCTCTTTGTGAGAAACGCTTACGCTTGCCGGGTTTTTGTTGCCGCCGTAAATAACTGCAGGAACTTGATCAGCCAAACGACGCAGGCGGCGGCTCGCACCTTTCCCCAAATCGTTACGGGCAGTTGCATCTAATTTAAAGTCTTCAGACATTTTTCCGTCCTCAATTTTCCGTACAGATCCGCGACCAGAACCTGACGGGTTTCAGTAACCACAGTACGAAATGTAATGTGGCGGTTTACCAGAGCTATTCTTCCGCTTAGCGGAACCTTTAAGGAGGTCCTAGCGGAACATTGCACTCAGGGATTCTTCATTGCTCAGGCGACGCATAGCTTCGGCGAGCATTTTGGATAGGGTCAAGCTGCGAATGCGCGCGCAATTCTGCGCCGCTTCGCTCAGCGGGATGGAGTCGGCAACAACCAGTTCATCCAGCTCGGAGTTGTTAATGTTATCGATCGCCTTGCCGGACAATACCGGGTGGGTACAGTAGGCAACTACACGTTTGGCACCGTGTTGTTTCAGCGCTTTCGCGGCGCTGCACAGAGTGCCGGCGGTATCGATAATGTCGTCAACCAGCAAACAGGTGCGGCCTTCAATTTCACCGATAATGTGCATCACTTCTGCAACGTTAGCGCGCGGGCGACGTTTATCGATGATCGCAAGATCGATTCCCAATTGTTTGGCGACAGCACGTGCACGCACTACACCGCCGATGTCGGGTGATACTACGATCAGGTCTTCAAATTTTTGTTGCTCAATGTCTTCCAGCAGTACCGGTGAGCCGTAGACGTTGTCTACTGGCACGTCAAAAAAGCCCTGGATTTGTTCCGCGTGCAGGTCAACGGTGAGTACGCGGTCAACGCCAACGCCAACCATCATATCGGCCACCACTTTGGCGGTGATGGGCACGCGGGCGGAACGTACACGGCGATCCTGACGTGCGTAACCGAAGTAGGGGACTACGGCGGTAATGCGGCCGGCAGAGGCGCGACGCAGCGCATCTACCATTACGATCAATTCCATCAGGTTGTCATTTGTTGGTGCGCAGGTGGATTGCACGACAAACACATCGCGACCGCGAACGTTTTCATTCAGCTCGACAGCGATTTCGCCATCGGAGAATTGCGATACTGAAACATCACCCAGCGGGCGGCCCAGATGCTCCACAATTTTTTTGGCGAGTTCGGGGTTTGCGTTGCCGGTAAAGACCATTAAGTCAGTCACGTCAGATACCTTTTGCTGATTGCCGGAAGATAAAAACCAGAGCCGAGTGTCTGTCTGCGCGAAGCAGGTTTTTTTACCCTTGGGATTTTAGCGGAATACACGGAAATCGCTAAACACCGGGAATTTTTTAACGAGGAATCTGAGAGAAAAATGGCAGGGGCGGAAGGACTCGAACCTACGAATGGCGGGATCAAAACCCGCTGCCTTACCACTTGGCGACGCCCCTGTTATGACTTGATTTAGACGTCTGGAAGCAGTTTGTAGAGTGGTGATTGGTTAACACCTTGCGCTACAAAACCGGGTAGATGTTTAGGCAATTGCGCCTGCACTTGTTGTGCTTGTTCTACCGACTCAAAGCTTGCAAAAACACAGGCTCCGGTTCCAGTCATCTTTGCGTTGCGATCAAATTTCTGTAGCCAGGTAACTGCTTCATTCACGGGTGGATAAAGCGATTTTACCAAGGCTTCGCAGTCATTTTTACCGCCCCGCTCAAGGAAGGCCGCCACTTTAATGGCCGAAGTATCTCTTGTCAAATCTTTGTTAGAAAAAATTTCAGCAGTGGATACGTGGCAATCAGGTTGCACAACCAGAAACCATTTTGCTGGAGTTTTGACAGGCAAAAGTTGCTCGCCCACGCCTTCGGCCCAAGCGGTTTGCGCATTGATGAAGACGGGAACATCCGCACCCAGGGTTAAACCTATTGACTGCAATTGTGCTTTGCTCAAATTGCAGTTCCATAAATGGTTGAGCGCAACCAGTGTGGTTGCGGCATTGCTGCTGCCGCCACCAATACCACCGCCCATTGGCAGGCGTTTTTCCAGTTGGATATCCACACCTGCGTTAACGGGTTTGAAGGGGGCAAGTGCGCGCACGGCTTTGATAATCAGGTTTTGCTCAAAGGCGACGCCGGGAAGTTCCGGTTGCAGGCTGATGCGGCTGTCGGTATTGGGCGTGAAACTAAGGGTGTCCCCGTAGTTGAGCAACTGAAAGAGTGTTTGCAGATTGTGGTAACCATCAGCGCGACGCCCGGTGATATGCAGGAATAAATTTAGTTTGGCAGGGGAGAGCAGGGTCAAGGTTGGCATAGTTATTTTGATGTGGTCTTTACTGTTGAGGGCCAAGTTGCCATTGTCGAATCGCGAGTATCAGGCGTACATCGCCGTACTCAGCGGTAACCTTGCCCGGCAGGGCGAGGGTTTTGCCGGAAACGGTTTGATCGCTGTAGTTGCTGTAGGTGATTAGCCAATCGCCCTGTTGCAGTAGGGCGATAAGCCCGTCGCTGTTTTGCTGCAGCCGGGTGATGCGACCCTTGGGGGCGGGAACGCCGCGCACCCAGTAGGCCAATTGGGTAACAGGCAATGTCCAGCCTAACTGTTGTTTGATTAAGGCCTCCGGGGTTTTGGCTTCTTGAATCGGCTCGCCAGTTTGCTCCAGACGTACCTTGCCGGGTTTCCCGGTAATGATCAGGCGCTTCTGGCCGAGTGGTCCAGCGAGGTTGAGTTGGTAGCCGGACGTGTGCTGTGCCCATTTTAAGCTGGCGCTGCCACTGTCGTCGGGGGTGCGAATACCCAATTTGCCACTCAACTGCCAATCGTCAATCGCTTGGACTTGTTGTTGGTGTTCGCGCAGGTTTTCCGGCGGTGTTAAGCCCGGACGATGGACGCATGCGGTCGCCGCGAACGCCAGCAGGAGTACCATCAAGCGGGAGAAATTCATAGATCAGCCTTTAGGCGTTGTAGGGTTTCCTGGATGACCGGGTCACCCGGTGCGAGCTTTATGCCCTCTTCCCAGATGCGGCGGGCCTCGTCTTGTTCGCCAATCATCCACAGGATTTCGCCCAAATGCGCGGCGATTTCGGGATTGGGGCCAGTATTAAAAGCGCTGCGCAGCTGGCTGAGTGCCTCGGGATATTTGCCAAGGCGATAGAGCAGCCAGCCCATGGAATCCATGATGGCTGAATCATCGGGTTTGAGGCGCAGCGCTTTATCCAAGAGCTGTCGGGCCTCGTCGTAGCGTTGGGTGCGGTCGGCCAGAATATAACCCAGGGAGTTAAGGGCGGACACATTATTGGCATCCAGTTTTAATATTTGGCGCAGATCCTGTTCGGTTGCAGTGAGTCGGTTGCGCTGGTTGTTCAACATGGCGCGTGCAAACAGCAGGCGGGTGCTGTTGGGATAGTTAACCAGCCCTTCGCTAAGTACCTTGTCCGCTTCAGTCAAATAATTGTGTTTGACCAGGGTTTGGCCGTGCAAGGTGTAAAGTGCTTCGCTCTGGTCAGGAAAGCGCAGGCGCACCCGGTTCATATGTTGTTGGGCGCTGAGGAAATCCTGCTGGCGCACAAAAATATCCAGCAGGCTCAATGTAGCGGAGAGAAAGTCGTTGCCACTATCGACTTGCAAAAAATGAATAATTGCTTCCGCTGAATCCTGGCGTGCTTCCGCCATGCGACCCAGATAATAGTGGGCTGTTGATAGGTGCTGATCCTTGTCGAGTAGCGCTTCAAAGGTTTTGCGCGCAGTTTCGGTGTCCTTTCGCTCCATGGCAATTATGCCGAGCGAGAGCAGCAATTCCCCATCCCCTGGGCGCTGTTTCACCAGTATCTGAAATTGTTGCTGGGCCAGATCCAAGTCATGATGAGTGAGTATGCGTGCGTACTGCTGGCGCAGGCTGATGTTGTCCGGATAGAACTCCAGCAGGGTGGCCATTTTGGCAATGGCTTCTTCGTCGCGCTTAAGTTGATGCAGCAGATTGGCTTCCAGAATGGCTGCCGGAATACTGCGAGGGTGTAGCTTCAGCGCTTGATGAGTGAGGTTCATTGCCTCCTCATACTTGCCTTGTTGTTGCAGCAGTATGCCGGTGCCAACAATGAGCTGTTCATCTTGGGGGTGTTGTTGAAGCTGACTGGCAAAATCGCTCAGTAGCTTGGCTCGTTCTTCATCCTGCAGGCGGGCTGCGTTGGCGGCGATGTTCTGAAACAGTGGTTCGCCCCCTTGATCCAGCAAGCGCACAGAATAATTAAAGGCCTCACGTAATTGTCCTGTTTGTAAATACGCCATGGAGGTATTGGCCAAGGCATCTTTGTTTTCCGGGCTGGCATCAACCCAGATTCGCGCCATCTCCAGCGCCAGGTCATTGTTATTCAAATAGCGGGCAATCAGCGTGGCGCGCTCGGCAATTTGCGGATCATGGGTTTCGCGCGCTTGCTGGGAATAGTTACTTAACGCCAAATCATATTGTGCGCGGCTGCCGGCAATTTCGGCGGTTAACAATGAATACAGAGTTTCGGTGGGAAAGGGGCGCGCTGGCTGCTCTATGCGTACTTCCATAGGAGGCTTGATTGGCGCTACTTCCTCCGGTTCCGGGGCGGCCACACTGCGGGCGGATTGCAAGCTGCATCCGCTCAGGACCCAAAAGAGTGTGACACTGGAAAGGATTAGCGGGCGATGTTTGACCATGCTCAACCGAATGAAAATTAACGGCGTGCTGAACGGCAGCACGGCCAGTCATCATATTAAAGTCCGGTGCGCCGTGCCAGTGCAGGATGGGTTTCCATCAGGTTGCGGGTGTAAAGATAGGTCTGTTGGATTAAATAAGCGTCTCCACTCGCCCTGTGACGTTTGATGTCCAATTGTTTCGCCAAGCGCTTCTTGGCCGCGTCCCACGCTAGCAGTTGGGCTTCGGTGGAGATCATTTCAATGGGGCTAAGGTGAAAGACGGGGTTGATTCGCGCGGCGAAAAAAAGACGGTTTAGCCAGGGACTGTCATGGGTCCAGGCGTCGCTGTAGGCGGTGATGGCACCGATGAACTGGTTGAGTTCTGTGCAAATCTCCTTCGGGCTGCGCCCCCGGCGTTCGACCAGTTGGCGCGATATGCCGTGCATAGCTTGGGCACTGCTGCACCAATGTTGCCAGTCGGGTTCGGGGCGTATCAAAGCGCAATAGCGCTCGCCGCTACCTTTGACTACACCAATTTCAATGGGATAACTGCGCGAGCCAAATCCCGAAGCCTCTATATCTATAATGGTTGGGTAGCCGTGTTTGCGCATAAAGCATCTGTTCTCCGATGTTGCGTTTGAGTATAGGCGGATAAGAGAAAAGCCGCGCCAACTTAATGAGATAATAAAATGTGCTCTAATAAATCGCGTTTATGACAGGAATATAAGCTTGCCTCTTGTCACACCGCGTCCATGACCGGACAATACCGGCCTCTAAAACGATACGCGCCATTCATGACCCTGTTAGCTTTTGGTATCAATCACACCACCGCCCCTCTTGCCCTGCGCGAGCGAGTTGCCTTTGCGCCGGAAAACCTCCATTCCGCCATGCAAGAGGCCTGTGCCCATGCCGGTTTGGCGGAAGTGGCGATACTGTCCACCTGCAATCGCACTGAGATCTACGCCAGTAGCGAGAGTGACGCACGTGCGATCCAGCAATGGCTGGTAAGTCACACGGCGATCGAGGCTGATGATCTGGTCAAAAGTTACTACTGCTACCAGGATCAGGACGCCGTGCGCCATATGATGAAAGTCGCCGGTGGTCTGGACTCGCTGGTGCTAGGTGAACCGCAAATTCTGGGCCAAATGAAATCGGCCTTTGCCTCGGCGAAAGAAGCAGGCACCTTGGGAGCGGAATTACACGCTACTTTTCAGCAAGTTTTTAACATTGCCAAGCGGGTGCGCACCGAAACGGCGATCGGCGAGAACCCGGTCTCCGTTGCCTATGCGGCGGTAAGTTTGGCGCAACAGATTTTTTCCAATCTCAAGCAAGACACAGCGCTGCTTATTGGTGCGGGTGAGACCATCGAACTGGTAGCTCGCCATCTTGCCGAGCAGGGCATTAAACATATTATTGTTGCCAATCGCACCCTGGATCGCGCCCAGCGGTTAGCGTCTGAATTTAGTGGCGAAGCCATTTTGCTGGCCGATATTCCCGAGCAATTGCATCGCGCGGACATAGTGATTTCCTCCACCGCGAGCCAATTGCCTTTATTAGGAAAGGGTGCGGTGGAATCTGCACTGAAAAAACGCAAACACAAGCCCATGTTTATGCTCGACATCGCCGTGCCGCGCGACATTGAAGAGCAAGTGGGAGAGTTGGATGACGTTTATCTTTATACCGTGGATGATTTGCACGCGGTAATTGATGAAAACAAAAAATCCCGTGTGGCGGCAGCAGATCAGGCTGAAGAAATTATCAATGAAGGTGTCGAGCAATTTTTACGACATCAGCGTGCCCTTAATGCGGTAGAAACAGTAAAAGCCTATCGCCAGAAAGCGGAACAAATGCGCGATGCAGAATTGCAAAAAGCGCTGCGTAGTTTGCAAACCGGTGCGAACCCTGAGCAAGTTTTACAAACGCTGGCACGCAACCTGACTAATAAATTAATTCACTCGCCGACAGCCGTATTAAAAGAGGCGAGTGCAGGGTCCCGCCACCATGTTTTACAAGTTGCGCAGGAACTGTTTGACCTGTCGCTACCTGTTGCCTCCATAGAATCTGTTAACTCCGCTGCTAATAACAGCAGCGATGCAAGTGAGCCACAATGAAAGCATCGATTTTAGAAAAGCTGGATCGCCTGAAAGAGCGCTACGAAGAAGTTAGCGCGCTCTTGTCAGAGTCCGAGGTCATCAACAACCAAAACAAATTCCGCGATCTCTCCAAAGAGTACGCTGAGCTTGAACCTGTGGTGCAGGGCTACAAGGCTTACTTGCAATTGCTGGCGGATATCGAAGAAGCCAAACACCTGCTGGTGGATGGCGATGACGATATGAAGGAGATGGCGGAGGAAGAGTTAAAAGACTGCGAAGCACGCGTTGAGCCTATGCAGTTGGAGTTGCAAAAATTATTGCTGCCAAAAGATCCCAACGACGAGAAAAACTGTTACTTGGAAATTCGCGCCGGCACCGGCGGCGATGAAGCAGCGATTTTCTCTGGCGATCTTTTCCGCATGTATTCCCGTTTTGCTGAAACCCAGGGCTGGCGTGTGGAAGTGTTGAGCGAAAACCAGGGTGAACACGGCGGCTACAAAGAAATTATTACCCTGGTGAGTGGTCAGGGCGTGTATTCAAAATTGAAATTTGAATCGGGTGCGCATCGCGTGCAACGCGTCCCTGAGACTGAATCGCAAGGGCGCATCCACACGTCTGCGTGTACCGTCGCGGTAATGCCGGAGGCCGACGAAATGGAAGAGATCAATATCAACAAAGCTGATTTGCGTATTGATACCTTCCGCGCCTCCGGTGCCGGCGGTCAGCACGTTAACAAAACCGATTCGGCGATTCGTATCGTGCACTTGCCCACTGGTTTGGTGGTGGAGTGTCAGGATGAGCGCTCGCAACACAAAAACCGCGCGCGCGCCATGAGTTTGCTGGCAACCAAATTAAAAACCATGCAGGAAGATGCCGCGCACAAATCCATGGCCGATGAGCGTCGCAACCTGGTGGGTTCGGGCGATAGATCCGAGCGCATTCGCACTTACAATTACCCGCAAGGGCGGGTGACAGATCATCGTATCAACCTTACGTTGTATTCCCTCGACGCCATTATGCAAGGCGATTTAAATCCGGTGGTTGAGCCGCTTGCGCATGAATATCAAGCCGATCAGCTTGCGGCGATTGCGGATTAATTTTTAGATATTTATATCAAAGTAGGTTGGGCAGCAATGCCCAACATCGCTCCCCGAATGAAATTTTGTTGGGCATTGCTGCCCAACCTACAGTGAATCTCTATGAGCAACATCACCGTTGCACAATGTCTGCAGTTAGCGCCAGAGCTGGAAAGCATTAGCGATTCCGCTCGACTTGATATTGAAATTATTCTCTGTCATATCCTGCAAAAAAATCGCACTTGGTTGTTTACCTGGCCAGATAAAACACTCACCGTCGAACAGTCCGAAGTTTTCAACGCTTTTTTTCTGCGCCGCAAAAACGGTGAACCTGTTGCCCATATTGTTGGTCAGCGCGAGTTCTGGTCGTTGCCATTAGCCGTCAATAATTCCACCCTGATTCCGCGTCCGGATACCGAGTTATTGGTGGAAACCTCGCTCGAATTATTTGCGCAGGATACAGCCGAACAATGCCGCGACTGTCTGGATTTGGGCACTGGCACAGGTGCGATTGTGTTGGCGCTTGCCAGCGAAAAACCCCGGTGGCAATTGCTGGGGGTGGATAAATCGGCTGACGCGGTTGCGCTGGCGGAACAAAATCGCGCGCAGTTAAATTTCAATCAGGTGCAAATTCGCCAAAGCGATTGGTTTGCACAAATAAAATCGCAACACTTTGATGTGATTGTTAGCAATCCTCCCTACATTGATCCGCAAGATCCGCATCTCGAACAAGGTGACGTGCGCTTTGAGCCTCGCTCAGCGTTAATTGCCAATAACCATGGCCTGGCCGATATTGAATTGATTATTCGCGAAGGGTGGAATTATTTGCGCAATGATGGCTGGCTGTTGCTAGAGCACGGTTACGATCAAGGTGCGGCGGTGCGCGATTTGTTATCTGCACGCGGATTTGTGGCAGTAGAAACCCGCCGCGATTTGGGTGGAAATGAGCGAGTCTCATTGGGCAAAAAGCCACAGGAGCCAACGTGAACGACGAACAACTGCTGCGTTACTCGCGTCAGATAATGCTGCCGGATGTGGATATCGACGGGCAGGAAAAATTATTGGCAGCGCGCGTGCTAATTATCGGCTTGGGTGGTTTGGGCTCGCCAGTGGCCATGTATCTCGCCGCTGCTGGTGTCGGACATTTGGTGTTAGCGGATTTTGATGCGGTGGATTTAACCAATTTGCAACGTCAAATTGCGCATACTAGTGCGCGAATCGGTGTCAATAAAGCTGTGTCAGCGGCGCAAAGTTTGCGCGAATTAAATCCGGAAATAGCAATCGAGTGCATTGAAAAAATCCTGGATGCAGACAATCTTGCCGAACAGGTTCAACAGGCGGATGTAGTGGTGGATTGCACCGATAATTTCGCTACGCGTTTCGCCATTAACGCTGCCTGCGTTGCGGCAAAAGTTCCGCTGGTATCGGGCGCGGCAATTCGTCTGGAAGGGCAGGTGGCGGTATTTGATATGCGCAATGAAGCCTGCCCCTGCTATCGCTGCTTATATGAAGAGGACAGCGACGATGCGACCTGCGCGGCCAATGGCGTACTTGCACCGTTGGTGGGAATTATCGGCTCCATGCAGGCACTGGAAACGATCAAACTGATTTGCGGATTCGGCACCAGTCTAGCCGGCCGTTTGTTGCTTTTGGATGCGCGCCATATGCAATGGCGGGAAATGAAATTACCCAAAGACCATCAGTGCCCCGTATGCGGGGCTCCTTAACCAATCTTGCTTGCTAGCCTCTTGTGTTTTGGCGGCGTGGCTAATTAGTATTGACGCAATTTATTTTAATTTAACCTCACAGGTGTAGTGATGAACGATAAATCTACTGGTTTTGCAAATAACTTTTTCCCCAGGCTGATTTTCAGCTCGCGCTGGCTGCAATTGCCTTTGTATTTGGGGTTGATTGTTGCTCAATGCGCATACGTATATTTGTTTCTACATGAGCTGTGGA
Organism: Cellvibrio sp. KY-GH-1; assembly: GCF_008806975.1. NCBI lineage: Bacteria > Pseudomonadati > Pseudomonadota > Gammaproteobacteria > Cellvibrionales > Cellvibrionaceae > Cellvibrio > Cellvibrio sp. KY-GH-1. The sequence goes on along the minus strand of NZ_CP031728.1, from coordinate 2,819,126 downwards.
TATTGGTTACTGGCGTCTCCAAGTTGGGCGAGCAGCAAATTATGTTGATCGTGTTGGGCTTGATTGACGTGGTGATGATTTCCAACCTGCTGGTGATGGTAATTGTCGGCGGCTATGAAACGTTTGTATCGCGTTTGCGACTAGACGGACATCCTGATCAACCCGAATGGCTCAGTCATGTGAATGCCACTGTGTTGAAAGTAAAACTGGCGATGGCAATTATCGGGATTTCGTCAATCCATTTGTTAAAAACATTTATCGAAGCGGGCAATATTGGAATGGAAGGCGCCAAATTTACGAAGGAAGGTGTGATGTGGCAAACCATTATCCATATGGCTTTTATCGCCTCCGCTATTGGTATTGCTTACACCGATCTGTTAATGCAAAAAGTCAGCGCCAGCGCTAAAGCAGCGCATCATTAATACACTAAAGAGCGGCAGAAGCCGCTCTTTTTTTGTCTGTTAATTTCAGGGTAAAGGATGTGACTATCGAGCCAAATGTTATTTATCGCATTGACGGTTTTACTATTAATGCACATTTTCGCCAGGTTGTTAGTTCACAGCAGACCCTCAGTGTTCGTCCTAAAACCTTTTCACTGTTGCTCGCTTTTCTGGAAAATCCCCAACAAGTTTTAACCAAAGAGTTTCTGTTGCAAAAAATTTGGGATGATGTTGCTGTCGAAGAGCAAGTGTTGGTTCAATCTATCCGCGAGTTGCGTCAACTGTTTGCCCCCTTGGATGTAATTCAAACTCATCCGCGTAAGGGGTATGCCTGGGTGGCGCCAGTGGAAAAATTGCCGCCCCCGATTGAGCCCACTGTTCAATTTCAATCCCAAACCCAAGCCCGATCGGTACATTGGTTAGCACGAATGCCTGGGGTAGCAATCCTGGGCGGTGTCGTTTTGCTCTGTGTATTGGGTGTTTTTGCGTTTAAGTATTTGGTCTCAACTCAACCCGACACGAAAAATATTATCACGGTCTTGCCCATCGAAAATCGCACAGAGGGCGCCAACTTATCCTGGGTTCGCCTGGGGTTGATGGATCAGCTTATTCAGTCGTTACAGTTATCGCCTGGGGTACAGGTATTTGATGTGCCCTATGTTCTGCATTTGCTGGATGTATCCCGGGTTGATGTAAATAATCGCGTGCAGCTCGCGAATAGAATCTTTGAGGTTTCTGGATCGAGTTTGGTAGTAGATTTGGAATTGTCGGGTTCAGTCAATGACTACCGACTTAGATACCGCTTGTTTACACGAACAGATCAAACCTCGGGTGTGCTGATCGATAGTCAGCTGGATAAAGTGGTCGAGAGTCTCGCGGCGATTGTTGCGACTAAAGCCGGTGCGCAATTGGATCTTTCTCGTGTAAATGCGGAGTTTAATTCCAGTTTGGTGGGAGAGGCTTGGGAAAAGTGGAGCCTCGGGCAAACGGATGCTGCCATGGCATTACTGAACACTGCCGTCACGATTGAACCGGAAAATTATTTAGCGGCGCAGTTACTGATTGAATCGACGCAGCTTCAGCAATCCTGGCAGCAAGCGAAAGACCATACCAGGAAGATCATCGCTGTTGGTGAGCCGCGCCGTTATAGCAGGATCTACGTATTTTATTACTTGTTGGCGCGGGCTGAGTTTGCTCTGGGGGAGGTCGAGCAAGCCAGGCATTCATTATTTACCGCACAACAATTTGCCGAACAAGCCTATGACAGTTTGTACCAAGCCTATATTGCTACCTTGGAGGGAGAGATTGCCCAACAGGTCGAGGATCTGGAAACGGCGGAAAAATTTTATCAGGCGGCTATGGGGCACCATAAAACAATTGCGTGCCCGATTGGTGTGAGTCTGGTGGGGCTGAAGCTAATGGAAGTTTACAAGCAGCAGGGACGAGATGATTTATTCACCGAGCAGCAACAGCAACTGACCGAGCTAGTGGAAAAACATAAACTTCCAATTGATGTATTGCTCGAAGCGCCGGATAAAAAGTTGGTTGAGAATTAGTCTGTCCGGTTGGGAAGCGGCCATTTTCATAAAGTTTTATAAAATTTAATTGGATTTAAGCAGCGCTGCCCGAGGAAAGTTGCCCGATTACAGTTAACGGGCAATCCTTATGAAATCGAATCCAATCCGCTGGCGCAGTTTTATTAGTCTCTCCATTTTTCTTGGGCTGACCATTCTTTTTATCTCTTCACTGCTGATGTTTTTGCAGCCGCATCAGGAACTCGTAGCCTTGCTGCATACCATCTTTGGTTTCTGGTTGTTGCTATTATTGCTTTGGCACATTAAAAATAATCTCAAACCGCTGAAGACATACCTTCGCAATCAGGGGCCAACCAGAATCAATTGGGTTCCGCTGGGCAGTCTTGGGTTGTTTGTTCTACTGCTGTTTCTGGTGTATCTCCAATTTGGCCCCTTTTTACAGTTTTATCGCTGGGGACAAACACTGCGTGCCGCGTCTGAATCGGAAATGGACCAACAGCAAACCTATCACCTTCGCAAGGTTCAGCCTGCGATAGCAACAGGGGAGCAGTTGACGATTGAGTTTCGCAAGGGCCCATTTTTTATGTGGCCCCAGTACGCTATATGGCTTGAGACCCTGGACGGTAAATTTATCCAGCCATTGTATGTAACGGGAAAATTGGCCAATAACAATTTTTCCAATAAAGTAACGCGCAAAGACCCACAGCGGGTTTTTACCGAAAATCCGTTTACGACCGGCGAGGATGAAAACGAGATATTTGAGTACCAATGGGACACGGCCAGCAAAAACCAACGCATGCGCCCTGAATCATTACCGGTGTTTTTGCATAAGTTAGGGCTAACCTCTTCTGGCGGAGCCATGGTGCCTGAGTCGTCTACACCGGAGTTGGATGCCTATGCCGGTGCGACATTCCTCGAGAACTTTTTGCTTTCAACCCGCGCCTTGGCGGCTTTGCCAGAGCAATTTCGAATTCGCATGGAGATTAATCAATCATTCGACTTTAATCAGTATTACTCCAGCGACCGTTTTCCAGACGATAAAATTTATTCCGGCAATGGTTTCTCGGCGCAACCCTCGGTAATTTACGAAGCGATTGTGGATCGCAGAGACAGAGATCCAATTTATATTCTGAAACTGATTGGACAGGGGCATCACTCAGGTCGGGATGGCGAGGTGAATCCAGATACCAGCAAATTAACAACTGCAAAACAGCTGATTGACCGGGTTATTGTTGAGTTCCATGATGGAGTCGAGTGACTCCATTCAATATTTGAGAGCGGGCATGAGCAGCCAGTCTGCCCAAGCCTTCAATGTTAAAAAAATCCTTCTTTCAACTCCGCATGTTGTTCCGCTTTCAAGCGCGGGCCAAATTGCGAAACCACTTTTGCTGCGGCTCTGTTGGCAAATTCGGCGGCGGTTTTAAAATTTTTACCGTGATTGATGGCATGCAGGAAAGCACCGGCAAACATATCGCCTGCACCGTTGGTATCAATAGCTTTTACGGGTGTCGCGGCAACGGTAATTAATTCCTTTCCATCAAATACCAAGGCGCCGTCACCGCCGCAGGTGATGGCGAATTGCTTGCAGTATTGCTTGAGCGCTTCAGCGGCTTCCTCAATGTTCTGGGTTTGGGTAAAGCCAATCGCTTCGTCTTTGTTACAGAAAATTAAATCTACGCCTGCACCGATCATTTCCACTAAACCGTCACGGAAAAATTGCACCATCGCCGGGTCAGAGAGGCTCAACGCGGTTTTGGTGTTGTTGGCTTCGGCTTGCTGGCGCAATTCAATGGCTGCCGCTCGACCGGTGGGTGAGGTCACCAAATAACCTTCGATATACACGAAATGGGACGCGGCGATGGCGGCCGGGTCGAGTTCATTGACCGAGAGAGTTTCGCTGATACCCAAAAAGGTATTCATGGTGCGTTCAGCGTCCGGGGTGATCATGACCAGGCATTTGCCGGTAATGCCCGCTGGCGGGGTAATGTGTGAGGGTGTGGTTACCCCCGCTGCTTTCATATCCGCTATATAAAAATGGCCATTGTCATCGTTGGCGACTTTGCAGGAATAGAAATTGTTGGAGCCGAAATAGCTGGCGGCGATGATGCTGTTAGCCGCTGAGCCGCCACTGGCTTTGTGGGATGCCACCAGATGGTTTTGCAGGTAATCGATCAATTGCTGTTGGCGCGCTTCATCCACCAGGGTCATTACGCCCTTGGCCACCGCCATGGTGGTGAGGTCGGCATCGGTGAGGGTAATTTCGGTATCGACCAGTGCCGCGCCTATGCCGTAGATGTGATATTGCTTGCTCATGGTGTTTACCTGTGAGTGTGACGCAGCGAATCTGCGCGGGTGACTGTGATTTGCGCGGCATTATGCAAAATTCGTCGATGGGGCGAAAGCATTAGCACCGATTGTTGCTCGCAATCACTCCCCCCGGTCAGTAAACTGGCGCGCTAATTTTTAACAGTAAATTCTGTGAGTCTGTTTGTCTGCGGATGAACTCCATTCAAGACACGCCGTGAATCCATCCATGGAGGCTTGTCGTCGACGTCCCTGTCTCCGACAGTCTTGAATGGAGTTCATCCGCAGACAAGAGATTTGCTTTTTACCGGATTGATGTACCCATGACCAAACGCCGTACCACCAGCCGCCGTGCAAAATCTTCTTCTCCCTCCAGTCGTCGCAGTGGCTGGGGGATGGTTCGTATCTGGCTGCTTTACGGCTTACTGCTGATTATTGCGCTGCTGGGGGTGTGGACGTTCTATCTCGATTCCGTGGTGCGCGAAAAATTTGAAGGCAAAAAATGGGCGTTGCCGGCGCGGGTTTATGCGCGGCCGTTGGAGTTGTATCAGGGGTTGTCGTTAACGCCGGCCTTGTTTGAACAAGAATTACGCGCGCTGGGTTATCGTTTTGATGGCGATATTAATGCGCCCGGTCAGGTGGTCAAAAAAGTCAGTTCTGTATCGTCCGAAGTGACCTATCACATTCACAGTCGCGGTTTTGCGTTTTGGGATAAAACCGAGGCGCCGCGCAAATTTATGCTGCGTGTGGCTGACGGTTCAGTGCAGGGGTTAATTGATTTGGCCGGTGCCGATTTACCACTGGTGCGCTTGGAGCCGGAAGAGATCGGGGGTTTTTATCCGGCCGATAAAGAAGATCGCTTGCTAGTGCGCCTTGCTGATTTACCACCGCTGCTTGGTGAAACTCTGCTTGCTGTGGAAGACAAGCATTTTCTGGAGCATCATGGTGTATCACCGCTAGCGATTGTTCGCGCGGCTTGGGTTAACGTCACCCACGGTAACGTAGTGCAGGGCGGCAGTACCATCACCCAACAGTTGGTGAAAAACTTTTATCTCACCAATGAGCAGAGTTTGCTGAAGCGCAAAATTCCGGAAGCCATTATGGCAGTGCTGTTGGAGGTGCATTACAGCAAGTCCGAAATTCTGGAAACCTACATCAACGAAATCTTCCTCGGCCAAAGTGGTCCGCGCGGCATCCACGGTTTTGCGCTGGCGGCGCAGCATTATTTCCGTCAGCCTTTAAAGGAATTGAAGCCGAAGGATCTTGCGCTGTTAATTGGTTTGGTAAAAGGTGCTTCCTATTACAACCCCTGGAAACACCCCGAGCGCGCGAAAGAGCGGCGCAATGTCGTCTTGGCGGTGATGCATCAGGAAGGGTTGATTGATGATCAACAATTAAAACTGAGTCAGGCATCACCCTTGGGGGTGGTGGCGCCGAGTGAGGCTAGCTCAACGACTTATCCGGCATTTATGGATTTGGTGAAGCGCCAATTAAAACAGGATTACGACGAGGACGATTTGCGCAGTGAAGGTCTGCGCATTTTCACAACGCTCTCACCTATGGTGCAGCGTCAGGCAGAAAAGTCGCTCAAGTTGCGCACCGAACAGTTGGAAAAGCAATACAAAACCAAAGAAGTGCAGGGCGCGATGGTCGTGACTTCTGTGGGTGGTGGTGAAATCCTCGCAGTCGTGGGCGACACCAATCCGCGTTTCGCCGGATTGAATCGCGCACTGGATGCCAAACGTCAAATCGGTTCACTGGCGAAACCCTTTGTGTATTTAACCGCGCTGGAAATTCCGCAGAAATTTAATTTGGGTACTGTGATTAGCGATGCGCCGGTGAGTTATAAATCTGGCGGTAAATGGTGGGCGCCGCTGAATTACGATAAAAAAGATCACGGCGATATTCCGCTCTATAAAGGGCTTGCCTATTCCTACAACCAGTCCACTGCACGGTTGGGGATGACGATCGGCTTGGGGGCCGTGACCAAGACGATCAAGCGTGCGGGTTATCCGGGCGATGTGCCAGAGCTGCCGGCGATTTTGTTGGGTGCAATAGAAATGTCGCCGCTGGAAGTCGCGGGTATTTATCACACCCTGGCCGCTGAAGGTGTATATACCCCGTTACACGCGATCCGCGACGTACTCACGGCGGATGGCAAACCTCTCAAGCGCTATCCACTAGAGCTGGAGCAGCGCTTCTCTACTGAAGCCACATTTGAACTGCGTTACGCCATGCAACGCACCCTGCGTGAAGGGTCAGGCCGGAGTGCCTATAACCAGATTCCTTCGTCCATTGATCTGGCCGGTAAAACGGGCACTACCAATGACCAGCGCGATAGCTGGTTTGCCGGTTTCAGCGGCGAGCATCTGGCCGTGGTCTGGTTGGGGCGCGACGATAACAGTCAAACTCCCTTGAGTGGTGCCGGTGGTGCGCTGCAAGTTTGGTCTGACTTTATGAAGCAATTGCCGACGCGCAGCTTGGAACAGGAGCCGCCCCCAGGTGTTAGTTTTGATTGGGTGGATCTGGCCACGGGTAAACTCAGTGCCGAGACCTGCGAAGGCTCGGCGTGGCTGCCACTGCGCGACGACTTCCGTCCGCTGCAAACGGTCGATTGCAAAATGGCGGGCAACCCCATCAAAAACTTCTGGCAGAAGCTGGTCAATTGACCGGCTTCTTGCTTTTCACCTCGCGCAGATCTCCCGTATTCCCCTGCTAAAAATTTTCCTGCCGCCTGAATCCAGCGCTCGCTAGACTGTGTCTTAATTTATGAGTTGGGGCAATTCAGATTGGATTCTGGTTACCAGAATCTTTAGTAATCCGCCCGGATATTTCCAAGAGGCTTTTCCCATGACCTTATTGAATAACTGCTCGCGCCGACTGGGGGTGCTTGCCCTGGCCAGTGCGATGCATCTGCCCGCCTTGGCCGCAGAGTTGGAAGGAACCCCGGTTCCTGTTGGCAGCTCAGCGCCGTTAGAGGTGCAAACGCCGCTTGCTGACCCGGTGCCAATCGCCGCGCCGGTTCCGGTTAGCGAACCGGTTCCTGGCAATCAGGCGCAGTCACCAGATCAAGCGCCGGTAGCAGATACGCCCCCAACGGCGCCCCCATCCGATGAGCACACCGGCGGGTGGAAACAGGAACACGAGCAGCACATGCGCGAAATGGAACAACAGATGCGAGATCAGGAGCAAGCGGCGCGCGATCACGAGCAACATAGGCGCGACGGCGATAACTGGCAGCTTGAATTGGATAAAGGCTTGCAAGAAGCCTTTGGTGAAGCAGAATTTGATGCAGGAGACTTGAGCGTGGCAATCCTAATCCCGATTTTGGCGATAACGTTTATTTTTGGCGGTCCCATTTTTTTAGTGTGCTTTCTGATGTTGCACCACTATCGCAATAAGGCGCGTCGTCAGCAGGATATCAATACCAATATCGACAAATTGCTCGCTGCCGGGCGCGATATTCCGGTGGAGTTATTGCGCGGCGATGAACCTAGAGCGGCGAGCGATAACGGTGATTTAAGTCGAGGGATTCGCAGCCTTTTCCTGGGGATCGGCCTACTGATTTTCCTCACCGCCCTGATGGGCTTTGATATAGGTGCCGTAGGGTTTATTTTGATTGGGCTTGGGTTATCGCACATTCTGATCTGGTACCTGAATAAACCCAAAGCGGGCGCCGAACCACAGGCTGGGCAACAGGACTAAACCGCATGTCAGTTCCCGATCAGGAATTGATTGCGCGGGTGGTCAGCCGCAAGGATCAGCATGCCTTTGCGCAGCTGGTCCTGCGTTACCAGTCGCAGCTGCGCACCTGGGCGCGGCGACTGTGTAATGGCGACACCCACCTCGCGGACGATCTGGCGCAAGAGACCTTTATGAAGGCCTATGCAGCGCTGGGTGCGTTTCGCGCGGAAGCCAAGTTTTCTACCTGGTTATATCGCATCGCCTTCAACATTGCTGCCAATCGCTGGCGCGCTAAAAAAATTGAATGGTGTGAGCTGGATGAGAACGAGGAGGTGGAAGCAGATCAGTGCAGCCTGCAACAATTCCATGCCCAAAAAGATGTAGAGGCAGCCATGCAAACGTTGAGTGCAGGGCAGCAGCTGGCCATTCGGCTATGCTTTGAAGATGGCTTTTCGCACGAAGAGGCAGCGACTATTATGGGAATTCCGCTCGGTACGGTAAAAACCCATATCAATCGCGGCAAACAGAAACTCCAAACCCTGTTGGCATCCTGGCAGGATGCGTTACCCGATTAACCGGTCTTGCCACCCATGCAAAGAAACGAGGTAGGTTATGAGTGACCAGTCTTTTGATGATTTCCTCAAGCGAACGCTGCAACAAAGCAGCGACTATATAGAGGATGGCGATTTTAGTGCGCGAGTGATGGCGAGCTTGCCGGCGCACCATCGCCTTAACCCCTGGCTGGAGCGATTGATTGTCGCTGTGCCAGTCACCTTGATCGCGCTGTTGGTGGTGAGTCAATTGCCTTGGCGCGATCTTGTCCGCCCTGTGTATGGGTGGTTACTGACGTTCGATAGTACCAGTCTGGTGACTCTGGCAGCTGGAGTAATCCTGTTGGTTGCTTCGGTACCTGTGCTGTGGATGTTGCGTAAGTCGGCGCTGATCTAATCGTAAATTGCCAGTGAAAAAAATCGTTTGATCGCGAAAGGGCTAAGTACCTTAAGTGATTAAACGATTTTTTTTTATCCTGAACAATCAACCTCTCTCAAACTCTACGCCTTGTTTTAGCGTGATATCTCTTATGGTATTTGCGCATTTTATAGGCGGCTGCTATACCCAAATGAATCTTAACCCGCTCCCGTTGGATTACATTTTTCGTCGGAGCGATCTTTGTTGCACTAATAAGACTATTGCATAACTGTTTGTTACTTGAGGCTTGAACGATGCTCCGTTTGACCATTGCAAAAAAATTGATGTTGCTGGTAACCATCGCCTTGCTCGGGTTTGCAATTAGTCAGGGATACTCCCAGTGGGTTGAGCGAGCGAATGGTAAGCGGTTGGCTGAAGTCGAGCGGCGTTTGTATCCCACGTTGGAGTTGACGACGGTCAATTTGGGTTCGCTGTTGCTAATGGAACAACAAATTAACAGCTCGGTAACAACGGGTGACGAAGCTGCGCTGGAACACGCAGATAAGCACTATCAGGAAATTCGTGAAAATCTGCAAAAACTGGCGCAATTAAATAAAAATATGGCGCCGCAGGTGCAAGAAATTGATGTGTTATTGCAAGATTGGTACGGCACCGCGACTCGTATTGCCAAAAGTTTTATCGGTGGCAGTGTAGATTTTGAAAAAGTGGGCGTAGAGGCAGCAACGAATGCGGAGAAACTGAAGTCGCTGCGCAAATTACTGTCGACCATGAAAGAAAAAACCACCGAAGAGTTTACCCGTTCAATTAGCGAAACGGTGGATTCATCCAGAAACGCCGGGCGCATCGCCTTGATCATTGCAGCCTGTGTTGTTATCGCGTTGATTGGCGTTAGTTCAGTCATTGGCCGATCGATCACTTCCAGTATTAACGAGGTTACAGCGTCGTTAAAAGAAATGTCTTCGGGCGAAGGTGATCTGACAAAACGAATTCACTACAAGGGCCATGATGAAATTCTTTACCTTGTAAAGTATTTCAATGCCTTTGTAGAAAAACTTCACAGTTCATTTGCGACTGTCAGTGGAGATGTTGGCGGGTTGGCTACAGTCGCGTCACGCCTGACCAATTCCAGTAGCCAAAATCTCGGGCGAATCAATGAACAGGCGCGCGCAATATCAGCGATGCGAACCTCTATCGAAGAGCTAATGAAAAGCGTGCATGAGATCGCAGAATTTGCTGGCAATGCATCGTCGCAAGCACAGGATGCAAGTTCTGCTGCGGCGCGCGGCAAAGAAACCTTGTCTGCAAACGTCGCAACTATTAGCACGCTCGCAGAAGAGGTGCGCAGTGCCGCGAATGTAGTAAATCGTTTCGAAGAGTTTTCCAGCGACGTTGGACAATTGCTGAATACTATTCAGACGGTGGCGGAGCAAACCAACTTGCTTGCGCTGAATGCGGCGATTGAAGCAGCGCGTGCCGGTGAACATGGCCGCGGTTTCGCGGTGGTCGCTGATGAAGTGCGCGGCCTTGCTGTGCGTACGCGTCAGGCGACTGAAGAAATTCACAAGGTGATCAGTGAATTGCGTTCGGTATCCGCCAGCGCAGTTACGGCCATGCAAGGCAGTGTGGAGCGTGCGAATCGCGGAGTAGAAGCTACCGCAGCATCTGGTGAAGTACTCAATTCCATTCTTAATAATGTAGAAACTATCAGCAGCATTAATGAGCAGATTGCAGCGGCCACGCAAGAACAATCGGCAACATTTGCCCATGTGTCCGAGCACGTAAATGGAATCTATCACAACACCCAGTTGGTCACTGCCAGCACGAATGAGTTGGATGAAGTGAGCCGCGACATAGGCGATATCAGCGAAGCACTGCGCAAAATCGCCCGGCAGTTCCGCGTCTAGTCAGTTTTTATCTTGCCCACGGCGGCTGGTGGACAAGAAGGATTTTTCAGGGAGTTAATGCACAGGTGAGTGCGCAACAAGAGGAGTGTCACGCAATGAAAAAAATCAGCTTGAATCGTAAAAAAAATCACCTTGCCTGGGCAATTGCACTGTTAATGTCGGCGCATTTTGCTAATGCCAGTGATGTCACCATCTCCGGTTTTTTATCGGTGGGTGGTGGCATGGTCGACGATGAAGACAGCATCCCCTATGGCGGTTATGACGAGGAAGATCTGACCTTTGATCGCAACTTGCTGGGCTTACAAGTGAGCGGGCAAGTAAGCGAAAAAGTTACCGCCACTGCGCAATTAATTGCACGCAGCGGCGACGATTACCAGGTTAATTCTGAATGGGCCTATTTAACCTGGCAGGCATCGGATGCCATAAAGGTTCGCGCGGGCCGGTTGCGCACCCCGTTTTATATGTATTCGGATTTTCTCGATGTAGGTTATTCCTACGCCTGGATTACTCCTCCGCAAGAAGTGTATTACCTGCCGTTCAATAACGTCGATGGCGTGGACGTCTATTTCACGGGCACTCTCGGTATTTTCGATACCAGCTTGCAGGCTTATTTCGGTAGCTTTACTGATGACCTTGTTTTAAATGGAGCTCGAGCTGATGCGCAAACGCGCAACCAAATGGGAGTATCCGGAACTGTTGGTAAAGATTGGTGGACTTTGCGTGCCGCTTATCATCAGGCGGATCTAACCGTAGATGTGACTGGCACACCGATTAGTCCGACAACCACTTTGGGCGGCTTTGCTAACACTTTATCCGCGTTGGGCTTCGGGGCTAACGCGGATCGTTTGCTTGTTGAAGAAGATGATGCCTCCTTTGCCGAGGTCGGAATTAATATCGATACAGGGCGTTTTGTTGCAGCGGCCGAACATGTGGAGTTTGATCCTGGCGATGCGGTACTTTCTAAAAACATTCGTGAATATGTAATGGTTGGGGTGCGTGCAGGTGATTGGCTATTCCATGTTACTGCCGCTAAAGCCAAAGATGAGGCAACCCATCCGGAATCGGGTATTCCCGCTAATCAACCCTTGCCGGTGGTGGGCAGCACGAATGTGCTGATTGGTACCTTGAAAGCCATTGCAGAGTCACAAGTGAATGAGCGCGATGTCCTGTCGTTTGGTACTCGCTGGGATGTCACAACGGGGACTGCCATTAAATTCCAGTTTGATGACGTGGATGATCTTGATGGCGATCAAAAAGTCTACTCAGTTGCCTTGCAAACTGTTTTCTAAGCGGAGGTGACATTATGAAAACATTATTCAGTATGTTTGCACCGCTCGTCCTTGCTTTGGTGGTAAACGCTGCGACGGCAGAAGTGGCGGTTATCGTACATCCGTCGTTAAGTGTAGATTCCCTAACCGAGGACGATGTTGCGCGTTTGTTCCTCGGTAAAGCCAAAAGCTTCCCCGGCGGTGCGCAGGCGGTTCCTATTAATCAAAATGAAGGTTCAACGGCACGCGACAAGTTCAATGAAACTGTGTGTAAGAAAAATGCCAGTCAGTACAAAGCCTATTGGTCACAGCTGGTGTTCACCGGCAAGGGAACACCACCAAAAGATGGTGGTAATGATGCCGAGGTAAAAGCGTTGATAGCCTCCAATCCCAACATGATTGGTTATGTCGATAGCGGCACGGTAGATGCGTCGGTAAAAGTCGTTTACAAAATCCCCTAATGGGTACCGGAGCCTGCCATGGCAGGCTCCATGTATCCGCAAATCGATTAATCAGCCCTCTCCGGAAAAATGGCTAAAATTGTGCAGTGCTTCATGTTTTTGGCATCGAAATTAGCAAAAAATGGGCTGCAATGGCATTATTTATGAATAAGTATGACAAAACTATGCACCAATTTTTCATGGTCCCAGGTGCTGGTTCCCTCCCTAATAATAATTATTCCCTGTTGGTCCCTACGCTTGATGCTCTGTGCGTGTTCGCCGCTGGGGCTCAATGGTTTTGCCACGCTAAATCTAACACTGGTTTTATGGAAGTATCGCAATGAAATGGTTTTTCGCGTTTGGCTGTTACCTATTCAGTCTGTCTGCTTTTGCCACCTTGAATGATGGTATCGAAGCGTTAGAGAAACAAAATTACAGTCAGGCTTTGGCCGAGTTTAAAACACTCGCATCAGTCGGTAATGCTGAGGCACGTTTTTATCTCGGTATTATGCAAAAAAATGGTTATGGAATGCCCGCCGACGCCGGTCGCGCGTTGGGCTGGTTTAAAAAAGCTGCCAGTCAGGGCTATGCGCCTGCCAACCGTGAAATGGGCAAAATGTATTTGATCGGCGAGGGTGTGGACGCCGATTTGGAAGAAGCCGTTGAATTATTGGAAGCTGCAGCTGAGCAGGGTGATGAAGCAGCGCAGATGGAAGTGGGGCAATTGTATATTGCCGGTGGAAAAGTCGAAAAAGATTCTGCACGTGCGGCGCAATGGTTGGAAAAAGCAGCGGCGCAAGGCAACTCGCAGGCCCAATACCAGCTCGCCAATTTGTTGTATCAGGGGGATGGTGTCGAAAAAAATATCGAGCAGGCGCTCAAGTGGTATCAGCAAGCCGCGGCTGCCAGTCAGGTTGATGCGCAGTACACACTGGCTTATTTGTATATGGATGGTCAGGCAATAACGCAAGATTATCCGCGCGCCTTCTCGCTTTTCCAGCAAGCCGCTCAGGCGGGCAATAGAAATGCCCAGTATATGCTGGGCTATATGCTCGACCAGGGGATGGGAGTGGCTAAAAATCCAAAGTCTGCCTTTGATTGGTATTTAAAAGCCGCTCAACAAGGCTACGACGAAGCGCAATTAATTGTGGGCTATATGTATTTCACTGGAAAAGGCGCCACCAAAAACCAGGCACTGGCAGAAGATTGGGTGTCCAAGGCAGTTGCTCAGGGCAACGCCAAAGCCAAAAAATTATTGGAAGAAATGCACCGCGCGGCGGGCCAGTAGGAAGTATTTTCAATCGGCAATTGCTGTTGTAAAAAAACAGCGAAACAAATTCTGCGTGGCGATTAATGTTTCAAATAGAAAACACATCGCCCGCTGGATAGCAACCAACACCAGATTTTCTTCAAGAGGGAGAGCATCTAATTTTTCGTTGGTTGCGCAGGGTGTTTAATCCAAAAGCATAGCGAACTTCAGGAGAAGCTATTCGATGATGTTAATTAAAAACACACACAAAAAGCGCAGCCTTGCTCTGGCTGTTGCAAGCATGATGCTCGCGCCTTGGGCGTTGGCATCTGACGTCAACGTATCCGGATTTTTATCGGTTGGCGGCGGTATGGTCGATGATGAAACCAGTGTCCCCTATGACGGGTACAGTGAAGAAGACCTGACGTTTGATCGCAACTTGCTTGGTTTGCAAGTGACCGGCCAGGTAAGCGAAAGAGTCAGTGCGACAGCGCAGCTAATTGCACGCAGTGAAAATGATTACGAAGTCGATGCCGAGTGGGCGTATTTGTCCTGGCAGGCATCGGACAACGGTAAAGTACGCGCGGGTCGTTTGCGTACTCCCTTGTACATGTATTCCGATTATCTCGACGTAGGATATTCCTACCCCTGGATCAGTGCGCCGAATGAAGTATATTACTTGCCATTTAACAACGTGGATGGTGTGGACTATTACCTGACGGCGGCACTGGGTAGTTTTGATACCAGTATTCAAGCGTATTTCGGTAGTTTTGAATCCGACTTCTCTTTCGAGGATGGCACTCAGGGGTTTGCCAGCTTGCGCAACCAAATGGGTGTTGCTGCAACTTTTGGTAAAGACTGGTGGAACTTCCGCGCAGCCTATCATCAGGCTGATTTAACGGTTGATGTATTTAATCCGACCCTCAATGGATTTGTAGCGAGCTTGCAAACCACTCCGTTCGCCAATTTAATCCCACGCATCGCCATTGATGATGACAAAGGCACCTTCGCACAAGTTGGTCTTAACATCGATACCGGTATGTTTGTCGCTGCCGCCGAGCATGTGGAATTTGAAGTGAAAGAAACTATGCTGGCAAAAAACATTCGCGATTATGTGATGGTGGGTTTGCGCTTTGGTGACTTCCTGTTCCATGTTACCGGCTCGCAAGCGGATGATGAAATTGCCGAACTCTCTGCCGGAATTCCTGCCAGCGCACAAACTGCGGTACTGATTGGCACGTTGGATGCGATTGCTGCTGCGCGTGATGTAGATCGCGAAGTGATCAGCTTTGGTACTCGCTGGGATGTTACGTCAGGTACAGCGCTTAAATTCCAATATGACGACGTAGATGATGTGAAAGGCGAGCAGAAAGTCTATTCCGTTGCCTTACAAGCTGTATTCTAAAGGAGCTGCACAAATGAAAATTATCATGAAATCATTGGCTGCAGCGGTAGCTTTGGGCTTGTCTTGTCTTTCTATGGCTGAAGTAGCGGTAATTGTTCATCCATCAGCGGGTTTTAGTTCGCTTACGGAAGACGATATTTCACGTATTTTCCTCGGCAAAAGCAAAAGCTTCCCCGGTGGTAGCCAAGCGGTGCCTGTGAATCAAAACGAAGGTTCAGCCGCGCGTGAAAAGTTTAACGACGCTGTGTGCAAGAAAAATGCAAGCCAATACAAAGCCTATTGGTCACAGTTGGTATTTACCGGTAAAGGTACACCACCGAAGGATGTTGGTGACGATGCGGCGGTAAAAGCCCAGGTCGCTGCCAACCCCAACGCCATCGGCTACGTGGATGCCAGTGCGGTGGACGCCAGCGTGAAAGTGGTATTCAAGTTGCCCTGATCCGGCCTTGCATTTACCTGGAAAGCCCGCTTTTTGCGGGCTTTTTTATGACCAATAAAAATCCCTGTTGTGCGCCCAACTAGGCTAAAATGCGCGCCGTTCAGTGATCCAACCCTATATTTTCCTTCTTAGTCGTACAGTCCAGAGAATTTACCCGTGATCTCCACCGCTAATATCACTATGCAGTTTGGTGCAAAACCCCTGTTTGAAAATGTCTCCGTCAAATTTAACAACGGCAATCGCTACGGCCTGATCGGAGCAAATGGCTGTGGTAAATCCACCTTCATGAAGATCCTTGGCAGCGATCTGGAACCGTCCGCCGGGCAGGTCATGCTTGAACCCAACACGCGCTTGGGTAAGTTAAAACAGGATCAATTTGCCTACGAAGAATTTTCGGTGGTAGACACGGTCATCATGGGACACACCGAATTGTGGGCAGTGAAATCCGAGCGTGATCGCATTTATTCCCTGCCGGAAATGAGCGAAGAAGATGGTATGCGCGTGGCTGAGTTGGAAGTAGCCTTCGCAGAAATGGATGGTTACACCGCTGAATCCCGTGCGGGTGAATTATTGCTGGGGCTGGATATTCCTATCGAGCAACATTTTGGCCCTATGAGCGCCGTTGCACCGGGTTGGAAATTGCGTGTGTTGCTCGCGCAGGCATTGTTTTCTGATCCGGATGTGTTATTGCTGGACGAACCGACCAACAACCTGGATATCAATACGATCCGTTGGTTGGAAAATATTTTAGTTGAGCGCAACAGCACTATCATAATTATTTCGCACGACCGTCACTTTTTAAATGCGGTGTGCACGCACATGGCGGATTTGGATTACGGTGAGCTGCGCGTTTATCCCGGAAACTACGACGACTATATGATGGCGTCCACGCAAGCGCGTGAAAAATTATTAAACGAAAACGCGAAGAAGAAAGCACAAATTGCCGAGCTGCAAGCTTTCGTTAGTCGCTTTTCTGCCAACGCCTCCAAGGCCAAGCAAGCGACCTCGCGCGCAAAACAAATCGACAAAATCCAACTGGATGATGTTAAACCTTCAAGCCGTGTCAGCCCCTATATTAAATTTGTACAGAATAAAAAGCTGCACCGTCAGGCAGTTACTCTGGATCAGGTCGCCAAGGGTTTTGATCGCCCATTATTTAGCGATTTAAGTTTGCAAATTGAAGCGGGCGAGCGCATCGCGATCATTGGCCCTAACGGCGCCGGTAAAACAACCTTGTTGCGTTGTTTGTACGGTGATTTGCAACCCGATAGCGGTACCGTGAAATGGGCTGAGCAAGCAGAGATCGGTTACTTCGCGCAGGATCACGCCGCTGATTTTGTCGATGATGTGAATCTATTCGACTGGATGAAACAGTGGACTAAAGGTGATGAGCAATTAGTGCGCGGTGCTTTAGGGCGAATGCTTTTTTCCAACGATGAAGTGAAGAAAAAAGTAAAAGTATTATCCGGTGGTGAAAAAGGCCGCATGCTGTTTGGCAAGCTCAGCCTGGTCAATCCCAACGTATTGTTAATGGATGAGCCCACCAACCATTTGGATATGGAATCGATTGAGGCATTAAACCTCGCGCTGGAAAATTATCCCGGCACATTGATTTTTGTCAGTCATGATCGCGAATTTGTATCCTCTCTGGCCACGCGCATTATCGATATGCAGCCCACCGGATTGATAGACTTTCACGGTAACTACGAAGATTATTTGCGCAGCCAGGGGATCTATACAATTTGATTTAAGTGGGGGGATCGCAATAAATCCCCCGCCACTTGTGTAATTTTGGGTACGGCAAAACAGCCTTGCAATCGCGGGTCCATCGTGTTGCTGAGATATGTATGTAATGAAGGGCTAACCGAATCGACTGAGCTTGAGCCAGGCAATCTGTTGTACGCGAAAGTAGTGTGTAAGTTGGGCGGTGTTAAAAAATTGTAGGAATTTTAAATGGTGGGCCCAGCTGGACTTGAACCAGCGACCTGCCGATTATGAGTCGGATGCTCTAACCAACTGAGCTATAGGCCCCAAGGGAAACTGCTGAATCGCAGTGGGCGGCATTATAGTGAGTTGTGTTCGGTGTGGCTAGGGTTAATTTTTTCTGATTTTTATCAGCATGAGATAAAAAAACCGCCGATTGGCGGTTTTTTTTTGCGTTTACGCGATTGTAGGTCTTCGCTCCTAATTGCACACAGTACCGGTTACCGCGGGTACAACAGCAGTTCCATTTGGTTTGGTGCCTTGGAAGCCGAACTCAACGGATTGCCCGGGTTGAATCGTTCTATTCCAGTCCATATGTGTGGCGCTGTATGGGTTGCTGCCGCTCATCACGCTATTCCAGATGTTGGTTACCCGCGTCGCATTGGTGTAGTTCCAGCTCACGCTCCAGCCATTAATTGCTGTTGCGCCGGTGTTGGTGATTTTTATCGACGCGGTAAATCCGCTGCCCCAATCATTGGTGACTGTGTAGGCACATTTTCCATTGCTGGCTGCTTTGGATGAGCTTGAGGCGCTCCTGGATGTTGTTGCACTGCTTGAGGTGCGTGACGAAACGGAAATACTTGAACTTTTGGACGAGCTGGAGGATGTGCTTGGTGCGCTGCTGAATGAGACAGAGCTGACCACACTGTTTCTATCTATTTTGTCGAGCATGATTTGCGCATAGCGTCGGCCAAATTCGCGATAGGAGGCAGTAGTGAAGTGATACACATCCATGCCGGGCAGGCCCAATGCCGAAACAACGTGGGCATTGTTGATTAACCCTGGTAGCTTTCTAACTTCGGCATTGTGCCAATGACAGCAGGAGCCATAGTCTGCGTAGAGTAATTCGCCAGCGAGAAAAGGCACGTCGCCAATACCAAGATCTTTGCGCAAATCAGTGACGATCTCTTTGACTTGGTATTTCCAATTCGGGTCGCTGGTATCGCTTTCCCCTTGATGAAAAATAATGCCTTTAATGACACCTGCTTGTTGGGCTTTTTTGGCCATATCGAGTAACCAGGCATAGCCACCGTTAAACTGCGTGGGTAGGTTCTGATTATTTCGGCCAATAGGCGCGGATTTTTGGTATAGCTCTATCGGGGTTCCGGAGACAGCGGCGGGAACCAATCCAATGGTGACCGAACTCGGCATTCCATCGGCCATGGTTTTGCCAAAATAATCGCCGGGACCCAGCCCGCTATAGCATCGATTAAGTGGCGGTGATGCCACATACCAGTTGCCATAGGTACGACCTAAATTGCCGCAATTCAAATCCGCCATGACTTTTACGCGGGGATTGGTGACGCGGTCCTGCGTCTCGATGGGCGCCGCACCTTCCATATTGGACTGGCCAAACATCAAGTAAATATGAAAATTTGGATCGGGAGCGGCTGAGGCTTGATTTGCCGCCATTGATAACAAAATCGGGAAGAGTAATTTTCCGGGTGCATTATTTTTATTAAACATGGGTGACTCCTTCATTGCTTAAGTGGGGATGTGCAGTCGTTATTGTTTGAACCACTAACTTCAAAGTTCGCGCGGATATTGGCCGAGGGAACAGTAAATGGCTTGATTGGAATACAGGAATGTTTGATGGGCGCAGAAAGTTGAAGCTTTATTGCAAAAAGGAGAAGTGCAGGTTTCGCCGAGAGGAATTATTGACGGTGCTAATTGCGGGCTGAGCGGGGATTTTGCTGGCGTGCAAAAAATAAAACCCGCCGAAGCGGGTTTTAGGAATGGCGATCAATTAATCATCCAGGAAGCTGCGCAGGTGATCAGAGCGCGATGGGTGGCGCAATTTGCGCAACGCTTTGGCTTCGATCTGACGGATACGTTCACGGGTTACATCGAACTGCTTGCCCACTTCTTCCAAGGTGTGGTCGGTGTGCATATCGATACCGAAACGCATACGCAGTACTTTCGCTTCACGTGCGGTGAGGCCAGCCAGCACTTCGCGAGTCGCTTCCATCAGACCTTCCATAGTCGCCGACTCCACCGGAGAAATAATGGTGGTGTCTTCGATAAAGTCCCCCAGATGCGAATCTTCGTCATCGCCGATTGGAGTTTCCATGGAGATAGGTTCTTTGGCAATTTTCAGTACCTTGCGAACCTTGTCTTCCGGCATATCCATGCGCTCGCCCAATTCTTCTGGCGTAGGCTCACGACCCATTTCCTGCAGCATTTGACGCGATACGCGATTGAGTTTGTTGATGGTTTCAATCATGTGTACTGGAATACGGATGGTGCGTGCCTGGTCTGCAATCGAACGGGTGATTGCCTGACGAATCCACCAGGTAGCGTAGGTAGAAAATTTGTAGCCGCGGCGGTATTCAAATTTATCCACTGCTTTCATCAAACCGATGTTGCCTTCCTGAATCAAATCGAGGAATTGCAGGCCGCGGTTGGTGTATTTTTTGGCGATAGAAATCACCAAGCGCAAGTTCGCTTCCACCATTTCTTTTTTCGCACGACGTGCGCGTGCTTCACCAATTGACATGCGACGGTTGATGTCTTTGATCGCAGCGAGGCTCAAGCCACTTTCTGTTTCGATCTGTGCAAGTTGTTGCTGAGCAGTTTTTACGTCGGGCAACACTCGCTCAAGTTTTTCCGGGCTTTCTACTTTTCCTTTCAGAATTTCAGGCAGCCACTCTTCATTGGTTTCATTACCAGGGAAGGCTTTGATAAAGGTTTTGCGCTGCATCTGGGCTTTGCGAGTACACAAGTCCATGATGTGGCGCTCTTGCTTGCGAATGTGATCAAGCGTTTCGCGTGCTTTGCTATAGATCGGATCGAATTGACGTGCGGGCAACTTGAAGAATTTGAACAAGTCACCAAGGGTGGTCAGTTCTTTTTCCGCTTGCTTGCTGCCGTAGCCGTTCTTGGCAAGTGCCTTAACGGTTTTGTCATATTGCTTTTGCAATTCTTCGAAACGAACGCGCGCCTCTTCTGGATCTACACCCGCAACCGCTTCTTCTTCGTCATCACTTCCGCCTTCTTCGTCTTCTTCGTCATCAGAAGCCGGTTTCGCAGCGCCGCCGGTAGTGGCAACAGGAAGTTCTTCGACTTCTTCGGCGAGGGCGGAGGGAATATCTTCAATCGGGTCGAGCCAGCCGATAACCACGTCAGCCAGGCGACGCTCTTCTTTGGCAACGAGCGCGTACTCATCAAGTACCTGCTGAACCGCGCCCGGCCAGTAGGCGAGGGCATGCATTAATTCGCGCACACCCTCTTCAATGCGTTTGGCAATAACAATTTCGCCTTCACGGGTGAGTAGTTCAACTGTACCCATTTCGCGCATGTACATCCGCACCGGGTCTGTAGTACGGCCGGTTTCGGTTTCCACGGCTACCAGTGCAGCAGCGGCCTCAGCAGCGGCGATTTCATCGGCTGCGGAGTCGCCATCAGTCATTAACAGGGTGTCTGCGTCGGGCGCAGTTTCGTACACGCGAATACCCATGTCGTTGATCATCTGGATGATGTCTTCGACCTGATCCGGATCGGAAATGTCTTCTGGCAGGTGATCGTTGACTTCGGCATAGGTAAGGTAACCCTGCTCTTTACCGCGGGCGATCAATTCTTTGATACGAGACTGTTGTTGTTGGACGTCGTCAGACATTCGAGACCCTATAAAACCTGGTGAGTGAAATGCAAAGCCCGAAATTATACTCCACTTGTTTGAGTGGATTCTAGGCAGTCGCGCGGCGACACTGAAAACTCTCGTTACTTGTCGTGAAAGTTGCGCAGCTTTTGATCGATTTGCTGGGTTAAGGTTGTAGTTTAGTCGCGAGAGCTGCGCGTACGAGTTGCTCTCGCTCTTCTTTGGATAGTTGAGTAAAGTTGGTGCTCTTTAGTTTTTCCAGTGCGGTGGATGAGCTTTTTTGAATATCTTGCTTTTTTAGTCCTGCGATTGCTTTTTGAAATTCTATCTGGGCGTCATACATGATCTTTTCCTTTTTACTTGCTAGATCATCCAAAAGGGGGTGATCCGCCATCAATGCAAGTAACTTCGCCTGTTCTGACCCATAAAGGCCTGCCCAATGAAACATTATTTGTCCATCCGTGTTGTAGTGTGGTCTTTCGTGGATAGTTTTTAGGATATCCCCAAGTAGTCTCGAATTCTCATCATCTTGCGACAGCCAATACGTGTGGTCCGGCTCTAGGTTGGCCAGATAGGGGTGTTTGAGCAGCAACGCTAGGGCTAGTTTGAATGGTGTATTGATGTGTCGTTTTCGATCCAATGGAGGTATTGCTGCATCCAAAGGCTTGGATGTTGTACGGTGATGGGCGTAAAAGTTTTCGTATTCCGGTGGTGGCAGTTCCGCGGGGAAATCACCGTAATCGCCCGGATGCATACCCGTGTCGTAAGGATTTTGCTGGTGTCCCTGCGCTTGATGGTCCCACCAGCTATCTGCTTGTCGCGGCAAAGCAACCTGGGGGGCTTTTTCCTCTGCTGAGGTTTTGGTTTGCAAGGGTTGGGGCTGGGCTTCTTTGGTGTGCTGCTCTAGCACCAGGTCTTGCAATACATTACGGCTCAATCCTGTGCGCGTTGCCAGACTTTCAAACATGAGTTCGCGAAAAACGCCTTTGGGTAAGCGATCCAGTAGCGGGGCTGCGCGTTTGCTGAAGGTGGCGCGGCCTTCCATGGTTCGAATATTCAAGCCGTCTGCAACAGCATCAAATAAGTAATCCTCAAAAGGGACCGCCAGTTCGATCATGCGCTCAAATTTTTCGGGGCCGATTTGGCGCACCAATGTGTCCGGGTCTTCATTTTCAGGTAGGAACAGAAATTTCACTGTTCGGCCATCCGTCATGCATTCTATTGAAGCTTCCAGTGCGCGATGGGCGGCGCTGCGACCGGCTTTATCGCCATCAAAACAAAACACCACTTCATTGGTGTATTTAAAGGCGCGGTCGAGGTGGTCTGGTCCACAGGCTGTGCCGAGCGTGGCAACGCCGTAATGTATCCCAAATTGCGCGAGGCTAACCACATCCATATAGCCTTCAACGACCAGCAGGCGCGGTAATTCGCGGTAGGCAAGGCGCGCTTCATAGAGTCCATAAAGCTCCTGGCCTTTGTGGAATACCGGGGTTTCAGGTGAGTTGAGGTATTTGGGTTTGTCGTCCCCTAAAACGCGTCCGCCGAAGCCAATCACTCGTCCGCGCGTATCGCGTATGGGGAACATAATGCGATGGCGGAAGCGGTCGTAGAGTTTCTTTTCTTGTTCCTGATGGATCAGCATGCCACCTTCGATTAGAAGGTGCTTGTCATCATCGTTTTGTGCGAGAGATTTAAGCAGGTTGTCCCAGCCTGGCGGAGCAAAGCCTACCCCATAAGCTTTGGCGGTTTTGCCATCGAGTCCGCGATTTTTAAGGTAATTTACAGCCAGGTGTTTGCTGGGGTGATGACGCAGTTGTTGCTGGTAAAACAGATCTGCTTTTTCCAGTAGGGTGTAAATGCTGCGTTTTTCTTCTTCGCGTTTTTGCTGGGCTTCGGTTTGGACTTCGCGCGGCACTTCCAATCCGGCGAGTCGCGCGAGTGACTCGGTGGCTTCAGGGAAGCTGAGGCGCTCGTAATCCATGATAAAACCCAGCGCATTGCCGCTCGCACCACAGCCAAAACAATAGAAAAACTGTTTCTCCGGGCTAACGGTGAAAGAGGGGGTTTTCTCGTCGTGGAAGGGGCAGCAGGCGCTGTAGTTTTTGCCGGTTTTTTTGAGTTTTACACGGCTATCGACCACATCGACTATGTCGAGGCGGTCGAGCAGATCGTCAATAAAACTCTGGGGGATTAGTCCGGCCATGAAACAATCGCCTGAGGGGGTTGTCAGACTCTAGCACCAAGCTAGCAACCCAGGCGACTAGGTGCTTAATTTGGCTTTGAGAAGTTTGCTCACGTCGCCCATATCGGCGCGGCCTTGCACTTGGGGTTTAATCAGCGCCATGGCTTTGCCCATGTCGCGCGCCTCAGTAACACCAGCATCGGCAATTGCCTTGGCAACTATCGTATCCAATTCGGCCGCTGTGAGTGCAGCAGGCAAGAACTCCTGGATCTGGCCAATTTCATAAGCTTCCTGTTCGGCGAGCTCGGGGCGATTGGCGTTGCGATATTGAGCCTCAGAGTCGCGGCGCTGTTTGACCATTTTGTCCAGCACAGCTAGCACGCGGGCGTCATCCAATTCGATGCGCTCATCCACTTCAATTTTCTTGAATTCAGACATCACAAGACGCAAAACCGCGACGCGCTCTTTTTCTTTAGCGCGCATCGCGGTCTTTAAGGCATCATTTATGCGGTCTTTTAGCGTTGCTTGATTCATGGGTTCACCAATAATCAATGACTTTAAACGCACGGCTTGTTAGTGAAAAGATGCAAACACAACTAACTAGCAGAACCGGTAAGCACTGGCTGCTGCGTTATCCCGAGCGGGCGCAGCGAGCTATTAGTACAGACGGGTAAACTTTTTGGATTCGCGTTGAACCTTTTTAGCATGACGCTTAACAGCAGCGGCAGCATCACGCTTACGAATAGTGGTTGGCTTCTCATAGCATTCGCGAGCGCGAACATCAGCCAAAATACCGGCTTTTTCACAGGCGCGCTTGAAGCGACGCAGGGCTACATCAAATGGCTCGTTTTCTTTGATTTTTACTGAAGGCATGTCGTTACCTTTAAATTAATAGTGCTTGAAAATGATGTCTTGTGGATAGTTACCGGTATAAAACACGGTCAAGTATCCGAGGGGTGCGGATTCTATACGCTTATTCACCCTATCGCAACCTTGGGGCAAGTTATCTGGTCGGGGTTTTACTGGGTTTTCTCCTGCCGGAGGATTATCATAGCCGCCCTTTTGGGCACGCGGCCGTGCCCGACTACAACGTTTTGAGGTTGGCTATGCGTGTGTTGGGACTGGAAACATCTTGCGATGAAACCGGTGTGGCTGTTTATGACAGTGAACTGGGGCTGCTCGCCCATGTGCTCTACACCCAAATAGCGCTGCATGCCGAGTACGGCGGAGTGGTTCCCGAGCTTGCCTCGCGCGATCATGTCCGTAAGCTGCTGCCTCTTATTAATGAGGTGATGGAAAAAAGTGGTTCTGTGGCCATGGATATAGATGCAATCGCCTATACCTCAGGCCCAGGCTTGGTGGGTGCTTTGATGGTTGGTGCTACCTTCGGGCGCTCACTGGCCTACGCCTGGAAGGTGCCGGCAATTGGCGTCCATCATATGGAGGGTCACCTGCTAGCCCCTATGCTGGAAGCGTCGCCTCCCGAATATCCATTTGTGGCGTTGCTGGTTTCTGGTGGGCACACGCAACTGGTAAAAGTAAATACATTGGGTGATTACGAACTGTTAGGCGAATCGATCGACGATGCAGCGGGTGAAGCTTTCGATAAGGCTGCCAAAATGCTCGATCTGGATTATCCCGGTGGACCACAGGTAGCCAAGCTTGCCGAGCGTGGGGTTGAGGGGCGCTTCAAGTTCCCGCGCCCGATGGTTGACCGTCCCGGTCTGGATTTCAGTTTTAGTGGGCTCAAAACGGCGACCCTCACCGCGGTGAATGCCAACAAGCAGGAAAATGGTTTGCCCGATGATCAAACCTGCGCAGATATCGCCAATGCTTTTCAAGCGGCGGTTGTGGACACGTTGGTGATTAAATGTAAGCGCGCGCTCGAGCAAACCGGAATGAAGACACTGGTGATTGCCGGCGGAGTCTCTGCCAACAAAAAGTTGCGCGCTGATCTGGATATCGAGTTGGCTAAAATCGGCGCAAAAGTATTTTATGCGCGTCACGAGTTTTGCACCGACAATGGCGCCATGATTGCCTACGCCGGTTGCCAACGCTTATTGGCAGGTCAACATGAAGAATTGGCGATTAATGTCAAGGCGCGTTGGCCGCTCGATTCTCTTTCACAACTTTGATTCTCATTTCAATTTTAGCAGACGCTGATTATGGATATTGTTTACATCCGCGATTTACGTATCGACACGATTATTGGAATTTACGACTGGGAGCGCGAAGTGCGCCAAACGGTCAGTATCGATTTGGAAATGGCCAGCGACATTTGTAAAGCGGCGGCGACTGACGATATTCAATTTGCGCTCAATTACAAAGCGGTTTCCAAGCGCTTGATTGCCTATGTAGAAGATCGCAATGCGCTGTTGGTGGAAACGCTTGCCGAAGAAATTGCGCAAATTATTCGTACCGAATTTGATGTGCCCTGGCTGCGTTTGCGTTTAAGCAAGCCTGGCGCAGTGCGCGGCGCGCGTGATGTGGGTTTGATTATCGAGCGCGGTGCTCGCCCCGAGGGGTTGCCTTTATGACCGCAATTTTTTTAAGTCTTGGCAGCAATGTGGATCGCCATAAACATATTCTGGCTGCACTGGATGCCTTGAGTGAATTGTTGGGTGAATTAACAATTTCGTCAGTGTATGAAAGTAAATCGGTGGGATTTGATGGCAGTAATTTCTTTAATTTAGTGGTGGGCGCTGAAACAGCTTTGGCTATTGCCGAATTGTCCGAAAATTTAAAGCGTATTGAAGATGATAATGGTCGCAAGCGCAGTGGCCCCAAGTTCAGTCCCAGAACCCTGGATATAGATATTCTCACCTTTGGGGGTTTTGTTGGGGTGGATAGCGGGGTTGAATTACCGCGCGCGGAAATTACCAAAAATGCATTTGTACTCTTGCCGCTGTCAGAGATAGCGCCCGCTGTTGTGCACCCGCAGTTACTAAAAACCTATCAGCAGTTGTGGGCAGAATACGATCAAACTTCACAAAAGTTGTGGGCGATTGATTTTGCCTGGCGGGGGAAGGCTATTTCTAAGGCGCGCTAGATTTTTGTGTAAACCAGTAAGTTCCTGTCATGCTGTAATCCTTCGACGCATACCGTTCTAATCCATACCTTCATATGGCGCACTTCGTCTTAAAAAGAAAGTGAGTTGAGGGGGCTCCCGCTAAAGCCACTTTTTATAGGCAACAATTCCGAATCCGGCTGCAATCACTAGCATGGCTCCCAGCGTATAAAAATAACCGTAAGTCGCGTGTAGTTCGGGCATGTTGTCGAAATTCATTCCGTAAATACCAGCGATGAATGTCAGCGGAACAAAAATCGCGGTGATCACAGTTAACACTTTCATGGTGTTGTTGAGTTGATGCGAGCTGATGGACAAATATCCGTTAATCAGGTCGCCACAAATTTCGTAATACATGGTGGTCAATCCGTGCAATCGTTCGCAACGTTCAAATAAATCCTGCAGTGCGTGCTCAATATCTCCGTCTTCGTCGATTAAACGTTGCGGAATATCTTTCAATAAGTTGGTGACGAGCTTTTCGTGGTAGCTGAAAATGCGTTTGAGTTTACGCAGTCGCGACTGATAAGCGATTAGTTCGCGCATTATGTCGTCATTCGGCTTTTCTTGCATTGAATCTTCCAGTTCGGTTAACGACGATTCAAATGCGAGTATCGTTTCGAGGTAGCGACCCACTGAAAAACGCATAATGCGCGAAGCCAACAAGCCAGGGCTCACCAATAAATTTTCGCTGTGCGCATTTTCCCAGTAGTAACTTATGCCCATCGAGTTGCGCGGATGGCAGCTGATAAGGCAACGATCTCCGGCAAATAATGCGATAGTCATTTGTTGAATAGTAAGATCTTTATTGAATTCGGTGATGCCTCGATAGAGCAGCAGTGTGTAATTATCAAACGTCTCGGTTTTTGGTGGGTGGCGAAAACGTTGCACATCTTCCACGGCCAGTGGATGGCATTCCATGGAGAGCAAAAATTGTTTTTCTACGACTGGCTCTTCCGCTAATAAGTCTATCCAAATGTAGCCGCTGTTATCGCGCTGCCAGCGTTCGATAAGTTCTTTACCACCCTGCAAGTGTTCGCCGTGAGTGGTGAGTAGTTGGGTTCTAATCATTAGTAAATGGTATCGAAAGTTGTTCGTCTAATTGTTAAATAGTCAGTGTGCGTCCGCCGTCGACGGTAATAATTTGCCCTGTGATGTAGGGTGCGTCCTTTGCTAAAAATAAAATTGTACGTGCAATGTCCTGTACTTGTCCGCGCTGTAATAAGGGGATTTGCGAGAGCATTTTTTCCTTATTTTCGTCCGATAGTTGCGCTTCAGTTTTTTTGTAATGATCTTCTGGCCATAAGATGGCACCCGGTGCAATGCCATTTACGCGCACTTCGGGAGCAAGTTCCTGAGCGAGGCTTTGGGTGAGCATCATATTGCCTGCTTTTGCGATAGAGTAAATGCTATGTTTTTTTAGCGGACGTTGCGCGTAGATATCTGCAATATTGATGATGCTGCCATGTGTCTTCTTTAAATGTGGTGCGAGTGCCTGAGCTAAAAAGAAGGGTGCTTTGAGGTTGGAGTTTATCAGGTTGTCCCAGTCCTCGGTGGAGGCTTCACCGATTGGCGTAGGGAAAAAACTGGAAGCGTTGTTAACTAACAGGTCCAGACGTTGCCAATGTGCTGCACTTTGTTGTGCTAGTTTGATGACTTGGGTGTGGTCATTCAGGTCAGCCGCTATCCCGGCAGCAGAATTGTCTCGTTCACTATTTAAATCATCAATCAAATCTTGCGCTGCACTGGCGGAGTGGTTGTAGTGCACAATCACATTGAAGCCGGCGTTGTGAAGTTGCCGCGCAATTTCAGCACCTATACGTTTTGCCGCACCGGTAACCAGCGCTACTTTGTGGTGATTGCGGTCTGTTTGATTGGTTGGGGGTGATACAGACATATTTCTCTCCTGCAAAATATTATTCCGCAATGGAAAATTCTTGCTTTAAGCGTGTAATCTGTTCGAGCCGCAATCGTGCAATTGCTTCCCCAAACTCCGGGCCGGTAATACCCTTCTCGCGCAGGGCGGTGAGGTCAAGTTGCTGGCTAACGGCTAATGCGCGCCGAAAATAGTCAGCTTGTGGATAGCTTCGATTTTCAAAGCCTGTGCGGCCACGCGCATCTGCTTCACAGCATACCAAAAAGTGCTGGAAGCGTTCAGGCCTACGAAACGCGTCATTACCTTGCAGCACTTTTAATACAGTGGCAGGCTTGAGCTCCATGGCTCTGTGGCAGTGGGTATGCCACTGTGCCACCATCAGCGCCAGCTCCTTGTAATCTCGCGGTGCGGCCACGCGTTCACACAACTGTTTTACCAGCGGCAGGCTGCGTTCTTCATGTGCAATATGGCGCGGCCACTCTTGCCTGGGGGTAGCGGCTTTACCTAAATCATGCAGCAGGGTAGCAAAGCGAATGCAAGGGTTGATCGACAATTTTGCCGCTTGTTGCAAACTCATTAGCGTGTGTACACCGGTATCTATTTCCGGGTGATGTAGCGCGGTTTGCGGTACACCAAAGAGCGCATCAATTTCCGGGAATATTTTTTCCAGCGCATGGCACTCGCGCAACACGTGGATAAAAATTTCAGGGTTGGGTTCCGCGAGTGCACGTTCGGTTTCTTTCCAGATGCGCTCGGCAACTAAATGATCCGCTTCACCGTTCTTCACCATGGTTTGCATGAGCGCTATGGTTTCATTCGCAACGCGAAAGCCATATTGGTGATAGCGCGCCGCAAAACGCGCAATGCGCAGTATGCGTACCGGGTCTTCTGCAAAGGCGGGCGATACGTGACGAAGTAATTTATTGCGCAGGTCGGCTTGGCCACCGTAAGGGTCGATGATTTCGCCCTGTTCATTTTCCGCCATAGCGTTAATGGTAAGGTCGCGCCGGATAAGGTCGTCCTCCAGCGTCACTTCAGTGCCGCAATGAAAAATGAAGCCGGTGTAGCCTGGGCCAGTTTTTCGCTCGGTGCGGGCAAGGGCATATTCCTCTTTGGTTTGCGGATGCAGAAACACGGGGAAGTCTTTGCCAACGGCCGTGTAACCCATTGCTTGCAGTTGTTCTGGCGCCGCACCTACCACCACCCAATCACGCTCCGTGACTGTGCGCCCTAATAACTTGTCTCTAACAGCACCACCTACCAAAAATGTTTTCATGAGTCTCGCTTATTAAAGTTCTCGCTTATTAAAACCGTACCTTATTAAAAAGTAATGGCGATTTGTTGATGATGAAGTATAGGGGAATCAAGGTGATAAAAAAATCTACAAAATGACTTGTAGCTGAATAGAAATTAAATTACTCTCGTGCGACTAAACAACTTCATCTAACCATAGAACAAAATATTATGTATTCAATGAATTCCCTAAAACATCGCCAAGTAACCGTGCGACCAATTTTTTGGTGCATGGTCATTGCGCGTGTTTGGGCGGAATTTGTTGATTAATGTTTTAATCGTTGTAAACAAAGGCCGCAGCATAAAAACTGCGGCCTTTTTGTTTTTTTGGGTTCAGTTTTTAAATGAAGTAACTGCTGCGGACAATTTCAATTTCCTCCTCAGGGAATATAAGGAGTTATGCCGTGGCTGTGTTAGTTGCCTATTTTTCCGTGGTGCTTATTTGGGCCACAACGCCCCTCGCTATTCAATGGAGTAGCGATAGCCTTAGTTTTATTGCCGCTGCCGCGGCGCGCATGTCAATCGCGGTGGTATTAGCATTGTCATTGCTGACAATGTTACGCCAATCCCTGGCCATTTTTTGGCGGCATCGCATGATTTATTTTGCCGCGTCGATTGGCATTTTTCCCAATATGCCGGTGGTCTATTGGGCTGCGCAATTTATTCCTTCGGGGTTGGTCGCGGTGATATTTGCGTTGTCGCCATTTGTGACCGGCGTAATGACATTGTTATTGCTTAGGCAAAACCCCTTCACGCTAAAAAAAGTGCTGGCGCTGTTACTGGCGCTAATTGGATTGGTCGTTATTTTTTATCACCAATTGCATTTTGATTTTCGCTCGATTTATGGCATCTCGGGCATTTTGTTGTCCTGCGTGTTATTCAGTTTTAGCACTGTGTGGGTAAAAAAATTGACCGAGCAGCAAGCTGTTTCTGTAGATGCTTTTCATCAGGCGACAGGGGGGCTGCTATTTTCGCTGCCGGGACTATTGCTGAGCTGGTGGTTAATGGACGGTGAGTTTCCGCAAACCGTATCCGTTAAGTCGGCCGGTTCTATTGTGTATTTGGCGATCGTGGGATCTTTGGTAGGTGCAGCGCTGTTTTTTTATATTTTGCAGCGCTTGTCTGCCAGTGCGGTATCGCTGATTACGCTAATGACACCGGTGTTGGCGATTTTGTTGGGCAAGAATTTGGCGAATGAGGAATTGTCGGCGCAAACCTTAGTTGGGGTTGCACTGGTATTGGTGGCGCTGCTGTTTTATTCCCCGTTTTCCCTGCAAGGGATCGCTCGATGGTGCTCGCAAAAGTTGCTCGCGGGTTTGCAATCCGACGCCATTGTGGCGGAAGACGATCCTGAATCCGCACTGCATGAAGCAAGAGACGACATGATTCGCTACAAATGAGTTGTTTTGGTGCGCGCCTGGGTGGCGCGCTTGGTTTTTGTGCACCAAGCTTGTGCTTTGGTGGGTTTTGTTTT
The DNA here is from genome assembly GCF_008806975.1 of Cellvibrio sp. KY-GH-1. NCBI lineage: Bacteria > Pseudomonadati > Pseudomonadota > Gammaproteobacteria > Cellvibrionales > Cellvibrionaceae > Cellvibrio > Cellvibrio sp. KY-GH-1. The sequence continues at coordinate 2,788,058 of NZ_CP031728.1, read as the reverse complement.
GGGTATGCAATCTTGTATTCAATCTGCAATACATTGATTTTTCTATAAAAAATAAAATTGGCGTGCTCCCTGCAATACTCGGGTCAAGCTAGCGTGAATTATCAATAGCTGCCTCAAAACAAACTAGTAAAGACCATTAATTAGAGGACAAACTCATGAAGAAGATGAAACAAACGTTAATTGCTGGTGCTGTAGCGCTGTCTGCTTTTGCAGGTTTTGCGGTTCCTGCGGCGCATGCAGATGTAGCGGCCAGTGTTGGCGTATCCAACATGTACTACTGGAGGGGTTATGATTTGGGCGGCGGTGCCGCGTTAACTGCCGATGTTAATGTTAGCGGTAGTGGTTTCTTCGCCGGTGCCTGGACTTCTTCAGGTGATGAAACATTGGGTACCGAATATGACCTTTACGCTGGTTACGCGGGTGAAGCTGGTATTTTCAAATATGGTGTGAGTGTGGTGTCTTATAACTACCCAGAGCTTGGTGGTGAAGACAAAATCGCGCCAGGTGATTATGTTGAAATTATTCCAATGATTGGCGTCGGTCCAGTGAAATTCACTTATTACGACGCAGTGGCTGCGGAAGTAGCACCGTTGAATAACGAAGATTATTCCTATGCAACCCTCGAGTTAATCTTCGATAAAGTGTCGTTCAAATATGGTCAACACATGGATGACGGCGACACCACCTCTTCTCACTTGGATGCAACTTACAAGTACAACGACAAACTCAGCTTTACCGTTGGCACCTTGATTGATGATGGTGATGATCCTGAGGCAGATGACGCTGCGTTCGTGGTTAACTTGTCGTTACCAATCGAATAACCTTCTAGTTATTCCGAGTAGAAAAAGGCAGGCCCCGGCTTGCCTTTTTTGTTTCTGATCAATGTTTATTAAATAATAATTATATGATTTAATAAAAGATTCTCTTATGGCCCTTATACTCGCGCTCGAACTCTGGTTCAATGCGTGCGCAGCGGCTTCACTCTTTTAAGGAATCTTTCATGTCTCGCTCTTCTATTCTTGTGACTGGTGGTGCCGGGTTTATCGGCAGCCATGTTTGCGTAGAACTAATTAATAACGGTTATTTGCCCGTAGTGGTGGATAACCTCATCAACAGCAAGCCCGAATCGCTCAAGCGCGTAGCCCAAATCACTGGCGTGGAACCGGTGTTTTATGAAGTTGATATCAACGATAAGGATGCTCTGCGCGAAGTCTTTAAAAAGTATGAAATTGAGGCGGTAATGCACTTTGCCGGCTTAAAAGCGGTGGGGGAATCCACCAAAATCCCCATGAAATACTACCGCTACAATGTGGCGGGAACCTTGTCACTTACTGAGGTTATGGAGGAGTTTGAGGTCTGGAAGATGATTTTCAGTTCCTCCGCTACCGTTTATGGTGACCCGGTTTCTGTGCCGATTGATGAAAGCTTTGCAACTGGTGCGACCAACCCTTATGGCCGCAGCAAGTTGATTGTGGAAGATATTCTGCGCGATATCGCCAAAGCGCCGGACAGTCGCTGGAATTTCTCTCTGCTGCGCTACTTCAATCCGGTTGGTGCGCATGAAAGTGGCTTGATCGGTGAAGATCCTGCTGGTATCCCCAATAACTTGTTGCCCTATGTTGCTCAAGTTGCGATTGGTAAGCTGCAAGAGTTGGGGGTGTTTGGCGATGACTACGAAACCATCGACGGTACTGGCGTACGCGACTACATCCATGTTGTAGATTTGGCCAAAGGTCACGTGGCGGCGTTGCGGGCGTTGGAGAAATTTTCCCCTGGGTGCCGCGCTTACAATCTGGGAACTGGCTCTGGTTTGTCGGTATTGCAGATAGTGAAAGCCTTTGAAGTGGCCAGCGGGCGTAAAGTGCCTTACAAAATATTGCCGCGTCGTCCCGGCGATATTGCCGCTTGTTATGCCAATGCAGACAAGGCCAAATCCGAGTTGGGCTGGGAGGCCGAGCTGGGGCTCGAGCGCATGATGCAAGATGCATGGCGCTGGCAATCGCAGAACCCTAATGGGTACGATGCATAAACGCCTCCACGGAGAAGCCCGCCGCGTGCGGGCTTTTTTTTGCACCAAATAATTTTATTTACATTAAATTTACGCTGAGTGGATTCCGCAGTTATAGTGGCACTAACTTTTCTCTTAAGGTGTTGGTGATGGTTCATTTATTTTGGCTATTTGTCGGGCTGGTTTTGCTTACTCTAGGGGGCGAGGCGCTGGTGCGCGGGGCGCTCGCTGCAGCGCGGCGAATCGGCGTATCGCCGCTGCTGGCCGGACTTGTCATTGTCGGCTTCGGTACCTCGGCCCCTGAATTGGTCGTGTCCTTACAAGCGGCGTTAAGCGGTCAGCCGGAAATCGCAGTCGGTAATGTGGTGGGTAGCAATATTGCGAATATCTTGCTGATTCTGGGGATTAGCGCGGTCATCATGCCATTAGTGACGCATATTCAATGTTTGAAACGAGACGGTTTGACCATGCTATTTGCCACCTTAATGTTTATGGGGTTGGCTAGCCTTGGTGGTTTGGGGCGTGTTGAAGGAATAGGTATGTTGTTGGTTTTGGTGGGCTATCTGATTTGGGCTTACCGCACCGAACGTGAAGACACGGCGAGCCCGGAAGCGCAACTGCACAAGGCTGAATCAGAGGAAATTGAGCTGGTACCTATGTCTATCCCTTTGACGCTGTTGACTACTCTGGGGGGGTTGGCGATGTTGATTGTTGGTGCAAATCGCTTCCTGTTGGGTGCTGTTGGTTTAGGCGAGGCACTAGGAGTACCTGAGGCGATTATCGGGTTAACGGTCGTTGCTGTGGGGACCTCCTTGCCTGAGCTGGCGGTTTCTATTATCGCCGCCATACGAAAACACGCGGACGTTGCCGTGGGTAATATTATTGGAAGCAATATTTTTAACGTCCTCTGTATTTTGGGGATTTCATCCACTATTAGCCCGTTACCCGTGCAAGGACGTTTGTTAGAAATTGATCAATTTGTAATGCTCGGGGCCGCGGTTGCCCTGTTGTTATTTTTGTTTTTCGGCTTGCGTTTGTCGCGCTTGAAAGGCGGCTTATTATTGGCCGGGTACGTGGTTTATATTGCTGCGATGTTTGGTTTGCAGTCGTAATTCGTCAAGGTTATTCCTTTCTCCTGAAGCTGCCGCGAGCAATCCGGCGGCTTTTTTGTCGTTAAAGCATGTGATCTGTTTTGCGAAAAAGCTTCTCACTTTTTACTCAATCAAGTGAGAGGCCCCAGCTTTGAGGGAATCTTCAAAAGTGAGAAGAGAAAATACGCTGACTGCTAGATGCTTACTCTGGTGTTAGTTCACCAACACGACAATAACTTTAATAAGTAGTAAGACAACGCACACTTTTCTGGCAGTTGAAAGCTGTGCCTAACCATCAGCCAAGAGTTTTCTTCATCGCTACTCACAATTTTATAACGATAAAAAGCGTGCCTACCTTGCGACCACTTTGGGAGCAATGAGCTGGCCGCGATTGTGGTGTATCTGAAGGGAAATTTAGTGGAGACATCGATATGCAACCCATCAATTTGAGTCGGATATTATTCCTGCTCTGCAGCGTTTTATTTAGTCACAATCTCTTTGCGCAAACCAATCTTGCCTTAAACAAAACCGCGACCGCCAGTTCATCGCTGATCGCAGCCGCCAATGCGGTCGATGGGAATGGAGGTACTCGCTGGGAATCGGCACATGGAAATGGCCCCTCATGGCTTAGCGTGGATTTGGGGGCGAACGTTAACCTGTCGTCGGTCGTGATCGATTGGGAAGCGGCAAACGCAGCCAACTACGATGTTCAGGGTTCAACCAACGGCTCTACCTGGGTAAATCTTGCATCGCGCTCAGGCGGCACTTTTGGAACCCGAACCGATACTGTTGCAGTAACGGGTAGTTATCGTTTTGTTCGCATTAATGCCACTCAGCGCAGCGCCGGTAATGCCTGGGGCTATTCAGTATGGGAGTTGAAGGTTTACGGCAGTACTGCCGCCAGCAGTGGCTCCAGTAATTCAGCCTACACAAATCTGGCGCAGGGCGCCATTGTCGCGGCAAGTTCTCAGGTGCAACCCGCCACAATGGCGATTGATAACAATTTTGGTACGCGCTGGGAGTCTACTCACGGTGTGGATCCCGCCTGGATCAGTCTGGATTTTGGCTCGGCGAAACCCTTGGCGTCCGTTGTAATCGATTGGGAAGCGGCAAATGCAGCCAACTACGAGGTGCAGGGCTCCACTAACAATAGCAGCTGGACCACGCTCGCATCGCGAACCGGGGGAACCTTTGGTGCGCGGACCGATACTATTGCGCTAAACGGTTCATACCGCTACCTGCGTATTTATGGCACGGCGCGCAGTGCGGGTAACCAGTGGGGCTATTCGATTATCGAGCTGAAAGTTTATAGCTCTGGCGGTTTGGCGAGTAGCGCATCGTCGACTAGCAGTGCGCCAGTGGTGGTTTCCAGTCGCGCCGCTTCGTCCGTGGGCGTTGCCAGCTCCGTCAGTATTCCCGTGAATGTGACTTACAAGCCCTTGTACCCGAATCAATCCACGCCGGAAATTTCACGTAATTGGCGCATCGAAGCCGATGGCACCATTGTAACTTTTGGCAGTGGCCGCGCTCGCGCTCGCCACGAAGCGGAAGATATTTTCTATACCTTTCCATCGTTTTATCACGAGCATCGCACGTTTAAATTTGAAGTGCACGATCACACACCCAAGGGGGAATCGCGGGTGGAGATTTTCTACGAACCTGAATACGCCAACTTCAACGATATCGGTTGCCGCAAAAGTTTATTCAATCCATACCGTTCCTACTTTGGTGATAACGGCGGTTTCACCCGTATTCGCAATGCTGACCCCGCAACGGGTAAGGGTGAGTTGTGGCGCTGCACCGGGACACGTTTTGTGCCGGGCGAGCGCGAAGGCCAAACCGCATTGCGCACCGGGGAGTTCTACGATTTTGAATTTCAGCAATGGCTCGGGTTTACCGATACTGATCCGCGTGTGAGTGCGCAACGTGTGTACTACACCGATACTTTCCGCATCAAATTAGGCAGCCCCGGTTTGTATATCGTGAATAACGACGAGTTGAATGCGAAGTTGTCATCCGGTGGTGCAGCAACGGCAGCCCCGGTGCGTGCATTTAAAGGTATTGCGCAAGCGGATGTGATTAGCACATCGGGTGTTTTGGCCGACTCCGGTGCGCCTGGTTATCAATCGATTCGGTCGCCTCAATCGATCGCCAAGGGTTATCAAAAACCGTCTTACTTGCTTACTAACCCTGCCAACAATGCAACGGTAACCTACCGCGACGGCAATCAAACATTTACCGATCAAGTTATTGAATATGCACCAACGGCGGCGAGTCCATTTATTGTGGATCGTCATACACATCTTTGGACGGCATTTTTTCGTGAAGCCTTGAATATCCGCTGGGAGACGCATAATCAATTCTTAAACGGTCGCCGTATTTTTCACACCGATTTTGTAACAGGAAAGCACTTTGAATCAGGCAATCCGGATTTCACTGAGTTAGCAAATCTCTCTACGGGTTTGACGATCAATAATTCGTGTGTGGGTTGCCATGTCAATAATGGCCGCGGTCAAGCACCCGTTGCCGGACAGTTGCCGAATAGCATGGCGGTGAAAGTCAGTTCAGGTGCGACGGACATCAATGGCAATGCATTGCCACACAACTATTTTGGCAAGGTATTGCAGCCACAATCGCGCAATGGTGGTGTGCCGGCAGAAGCAATTACCAATGTGAGTTACACCACCGTGGCCGGAACGTTTAATGACGGCACCACCTATCAATTGCAAGCGCCTAATTATTCTGTACAAGTGCTCGATAACGCCGGTGGGGCAGTAAATAATTTCTCACCGCGGATGGCACAAACTATTGTTGGTCTGGGTTTGTTGGAAGCAATTTCTGAAACGGTATTGTTGCAGCGCCATGATCCGAATGACAGTAACAGCGATGGAATTTCCGGTCGCGCAAATCAGGTTACTGATTTAAAAACCGGTGAGCAGCGCATTGGTCGTTTTGGCTGGAAAGCTTCCGTTGCAACTCTGGAGCAATTTACCGCTGATGCATTGCATGAAGACATAGGTGTTAGCACGAGTATCTTGCAAGGCCCTGCCTGCGGGATCAATCAAACAGCGTGTCGCAACGCGGGCCCCAATGGTATTGAGCTAAGCGATGCGCGGATGAGTTTATTGACTGTGTATATGCAAGCGCTCGGTGCTCCGGCCCGCCGTGCAGAAACTGTTAATAATGCCGATGTGGTTCGCGGTGAATTGGTGTTCGGTAATTTGGGTTGTGCCGCTTGTCATACGCCGAGTATGGCGACGGATTACGGCCATCCACTGGCGGAGTTGCGCGGGCAAACGATCAGGCCGTACACCGATTTGTTGTTGCACGATATGGGTGAAGGTTTGAGTGATCGTTTAACGACTAATGCGACCTTGAATCGTGAATGGCGCACCCCGGCGCTTTGGGGTTTGGGGTTGGAAGAAGCGGTGAATGGTCACGGCCGTCTGCTGCATGATGGGCGTGCGCGCAATATTAATGAGGCGATTTTGTGGCATGGGGGCGAAGCGGCCGCAAGCCAATCTGCTTACAGAGCGGCGACTTCGACACAGCGTAACGATTTGATTAAATTCCTCGAATCTCTGTAGTTTTATTGCGTTGATTTGAAAAAATAAAAAACTCCCGTCAATGTGTGACGGGAGTTTTTCTATTTAACCGCAAGTCAAACGCAGTGCGGTTGATTGCATGAAATTCCTTGTGGGCGCGTATGATGCTTCCTTGCTGCATACGGTCACAGATTGAATGTCGGAGGTCTTCCTTGCCGACGCAAATCGTTACACCAAGTCTTTTTCGGTTGCAAACGACAAGGCGAAAGATTTTGGCCCTACGTTAATTGCGCCAGTCATGCTCATCATCGACAACATGGTTTTAATGTTGTGTTGTTTGCAGAACTCTCGGAATTCCACCAGGACTGGTTCGTCTTTAATTTCTTCCAGCAGGCCGCCGTAACTCATGGCAATAACTTCACTGCTTAAACCTTGTTGAATTTGCTTTTTCACATGCGTGAACAATTTTTCCAATGCGCCCAAAAAGCCCTTGCCAGTATCGATCTTGTCCGTTGCGCCGCGATGTAATTGGACGATGGGGCGCAAATTCAAAGCGCTTGCCAGTTTGAAGTTAATCCAGGAAATATTGTTGTCGCCTTTGCGCAAATGGCGACGTTCGCGCATGTAAGAAAGGTCGTTTGGAATTAAATAGCCGTAAACCTGATCGCGCATGTTGTCGATTTCACGAATTGATTTATTCAGCGGCAATTTGTCCACATGAATGCGTTTTACCAATTCGTAAACCAACAGCGCGTGGCCGGTAAACATGGACATTGAATCGTACAGACGAATGCGGAAGGGTGCGCGGCCTTCATTTTTTTCCAGTTCGCGGAATTTTGGTTCGTTCACCAGCGCCGCTTCAGAAACGCGCTTGAATACATCACTTTTTTTGCTGTTGATGGTAACTACTTGCACTAAATCGTATTTGGGTAGCAGACGCTCTTTTAAAATGTTGGTCATGTCATTGACAGACAGTGGATCGGATTGCGCCAAGCCATAAACATCACGCGAGTGATTTTTGTAAAACTTGAGCATGGTTTCGGGATCGCGATAATCCAGTTCCTGGCCCTTGGCGTGGTTGATGTATATCGGCAGCACTTCGATGTTGTGCTGTTGAATAAACTTTGCGGGCAAATCGCAAGTTGAGTCTACGGCAATACACGTCCTGGATGACATTTTTCTCGCTCCCATGATTAGCATAGTTAGTTTTGAATTCGCTATGCCGTCCCTGGCGAGTTATCCTGGCCCCGTTCAAAAGGCGCTCTTTGATGGTGTCAGTATGGTGGTAACGCAAAGAATTCAGTAGTCGCATAAATCACTGCGTTTTGTGAGGCGTTGTTAGTTCGTGTGTGAGATATGGCTTACACGGATGCAGATTTTTGCGCTAAAGGTTATAAGCGCCATGGGTGTCCAGTAGGGTAGGGCCAATGGTTTGGGTAGTTAAGCAGGAAAGATCGGGGTTGGGAGAGTTAATCGGCTTCCGGTGTCATGGGTAGCAATATGCTAAAGCACGCACCACCCAATTCTGAACGGGTAATGCGTATGTCGCCATCGTAGCTGCGTACAATTTCGGCGGCGACTGACAGGCCAATGCCCTGGCCTGGAATGCTGGTGTCCAGTCGCTGGCCACGTTCCAGAATTCGCTCGCGCTGGTCTTCGGGGACGCCGGGGCCGTCGTCTTCAATATCGATGCACAACTGTGCGCCCTCAATGGAGCTAGTCATTCGCACCTGTTGTTTGCCGTATTTAAACGCGTTTTCCAGCAGGTTTCCGACCAGCTCCATCACATCTTGCTCGTCCCCCGCCACCAGTGAGTTGGGGGCTAGGTCCAGCTCCTGCTGCATGCGTTTTTCGGCATAGACTTTTTGCAGGGTTGCGAACAGGCGTTGGGCAATGGGTTCAATGCGCGTGCGCCGGAAAGTCCCTTTTTGCTGGCTGGATACCGCGCGCTGCAATTGATAGGTCACTACCTGGCTCATGCGCGCGACCTGTTCGCTCAACTCTTTATCCGGGTCGGGTGACTGGTTGATTTTGCTTTGCAATACCGCCAGCGGTGTTTTCAAGCTGTGAGCCAGATCTGACAAGCTATTGCGGTAACGCTGGCGCAATGATTGTTCGCGGTCCAGAACCTGGTTTAAGTTGCTCACAATGCGTTGCAATTCTTTGGGGTGCTCGCCCTCGATACTGCTGGTGTCGCCACTTTGCATCGCCTTGAGCGCAACGGCGAGTTTCCCCAATGGCCGCAGGCCCCAGCGCAGAATCAGCGTTTGGGCAATTAGCAGGAATATCCCCGCTGCCCCCAACCAGCGCCAGAGTTCGCTGCGGTAGGCGCTCAGTTCGGCCAGGTATTCTTCAGCACTGTGAATGACGACAAAGTGGAAGGGGGTAGGGCTGCCTTTGGCGTCTTCCCAATTCACGGTATAGCGGGCGACAAAATGGCGTTTGTTATCGAGTAACTTCTCGCTGAACAACATCTTGCCCGGTGTATCGCTTTTGGCGATTTTTTTATACTCCGGTGGATTCGTTATCGCTGCCGAGTTTGAGTGCCAGACCGCCTTTTCTTTACCATCAAAAATATAGCCGTAGAGGCCCGAGTTGGGATGCTCAAAATCGGCCTCGCTCAGTGTGACTGAGGTGATACGCAATCCCGTGATACGGCCATTTCTGGTTTCCGGTTCGGCCACGCTCATCAGCAAATTCACATGGCCGCGCAGGCGCGATCGCTCCGCCACCTCCAGGCTGTTCTCAAAGGCGCGATCAAGAAAAAAACCGGTCAACCCCAAAAATAGCGGCAATAGCAGCGCCGATGCCAGCAACAGGCGCGAGGCGATAGAACTGAAACGTGCGCCCACGCCTATTGCTTGTCCAGGTTAAAGCGATAACCAAGGCCGCGCTGGGTGGTGATCAAGTTGAGGGTGCCTTCCGGATCCAGCTTTTTGCGCAAGCGCCCTACGAACACTTCGATCACATTGCTGTCGCGGTCGTAATCCTGCGCGTAGAGATGTTCCGTCAGCTCGCTTTTGGAGATGTTTTTACCGGCGTGCATCGCCAGATAGGTAAGGGTGTTGTACTCGAAACTGGTGAGCTCCACTTCTGTTTCATCGCGAAAGACGCGCTTGGCGCTGGTGTCAATGGAGATAGGGCCATAGCGCAACACCGAGGACGCGTGGCCACTAGCGCGGCGCAGCAACGCGTGAATGCGCGCGCGCAGTTCTTCCGGGTGAAACGGCTTGGTTAGGTAGTCATCGGCGCCCGCTTCAAGCCCTTCTACTTTGTCTTGCCAGTTTCCGCGCGCCGTCAAAATAAGGATCGGGAAATTACGCGCTTTCGCTCGCAATTGTTTAATCAGGTTGGAGCCATCCAGCAGCGGCAGGCCCAAATCGATAATTGCGAGGTCGTAATCGTATTCAGTCCCCAGGAACAAACCCTCACGGCCATCCGCGGCGGCATCGCAGGCATACTTTTCCGCTGCCATCAGGCTCTGAATCTGCTCGCGCAGCGGCTTTTCGTCTTCAACAATCAGGATTCGCATAGTGGGTGTCAGTCCGTGCTGGATGGGTAGAAACAACTAGTTGTTAATAATTTGACCGGTTTGGCCGTGGACGCGGACAACTTTCATCCGGCCAGAATTTAACACCTTGACGCCGTAGACAACACCGTTTTCGGTTTGTTGGCTATTGACACTCATCACCTGCCCACCGGTAGAGCGGCGTACCAGTTCAGCGGCTTGTGCGGGGGTTATTTGGGGCGGCGGTGGGTCGGACGGGATAGGATCATTGTCGATACGACGGCTATCGATCATGTCATTGGCGGGGGTGCTGGTGGAGATCCCCATATCGCCGCCCAGTAAATCCGGTTCGGCAGCGGCAGGCAAGGCGCCGAGCAGCAAAGTGGCCAGCAATCCGCTGGCAGCGCAGGTGCGTAAACGGGTGATATGACGAATAAACGACTTCATACTACTGGGTCCGGCAATACTTGATCCAACAAGATTTATGCCTTCACTATCGCTGCTGTTTCCCCAAAGGTCAATTTGACCTTTGGGGTTTTCGGTAAAGCGTTATTCACAAAGTCCTATCTGTGACGAATGCGGTCGCCAGGGTGATGACGAGTTTCGGTCTGGTAAATCCGGCCACCGTACAAATAGCTCACTTCATAACCCACCAGCTGGCGCTCATAACGAGTGCGGTATTGAGTGGAGCAAACTTCGCGGTCTTCATAGCGCGTCACTGTGCGGCCACCACCGGCAACATCGTTACCAATTGCAGCGCCGATCAAGCCTCCCGCTGCCGTCGCATGACCGCTATGGCCAATTTCTTTACCAATCGCTGCACCGATCAAGCCGCCAACGACAGTGCCTTGGAAAGAGTCACCGCCGCGCTGACGCTCGCGGTAAGCCACGGTTTCAACCTGGCAGGATTCGCGTGGTACATCCACCGCGACCTCGCGGTAAATCGGGCGCACATCAGTCACTGGGGCGTAGTAGTCCCGTTCATAAACCACGACTGTCTCATGGTGATGGTGTCTGTGGTGATCGTGGCCGTGACGATGATGATCGCGATCCGCCAGTGCATTGTTAGCCAGCAGTAGGCTGATGCTGGCCAGGGTGCTGATGAGTAACAAGCGTTTCATGTGGTATCTCCGTTGGGGGTTAATACAGAGGTTTCTGTATTGGATTAACGTGATTCCAGACTAGTCCTCGTAAACTGAATTCAAACTGAAAGCCCTTCGCGTTTTATTGTGCGCCAGATCGCAATTGCGCTAACTCACCGGAATTTGTGTGGGCGTTGGAAATAAAGCCCGCAAATGCGCCAATTTGTGGTGCAACTCGGGTTATAATCGCGGCCATTTTTTCCAAACTGCATTTTGGGCTTTCCCGCACACGCACAGGTTGTTTCATGTCTGCATCCAAATCTGAAATAAACGTTAAAGACTACATGGCCGGTCTTGGTCAAAAAGCGCGCACGGCTTCTCGCATCATTGCGGCGGCGCCCACCGCCCTGAAAAACAAGGCATTGTTGGCGATTGCTGACGAGCTGGATAGATCGCGCATTACCTTGGTCGCTGAAAATCAGAAAGACCTGGCGGCTGGCAAGGCCAATGGTCTGGATGCCGCCATGCTCGACCGACTGGCTGTTAAACCAACCACTATCGACGGAATGATTGAAGGGTTGCGCCAGGTTGCGGCATTGGCTGATCCCTGCGGTGAAATTACCGATATGAGCTACCGCCCTAGTGGTATCCAGGTAGGCAAGATGCGTGTGCCTTTGGGGGTGGTGGGGATTATTTATGAATCCCGCCCCAACGTAACTATCGATGCCGCCAGCCTGTGTTTGAAGTCCGGTAATGCGGCGATTTTGCGCGGTGGCAGCGAAGCAATTCACTCTAACCGCGCTATCGCCAATTGTTTACAAGCAGGCTTGAAAGCTGCTGGTTTGCCTGCAGAAGTGGTACAAGTGGTAGAGACCACCGATCGCGCGGCAGTGGGCGAGCTGATCACCATGCCGCAGTTTGTGGATGTAATTGTTCCCCGCGGTGGTAAAGGGCTGATCGAGCGTATCAGCAATGATGCCAAGGTACCGGTGATCAAACACCTCGACGGTATTTGCCATGTCTACATCGACGATAAAGCCGATCTGGATAAAGCCTTCACGATTTCCATGAACGCTAAAACGCATCGCTACGGTGTTTGCAATGCCATGGAAACACTGTTGGTTCATGAGCAAATTGCGGCGCAAATTCTCCCGCGACTTGCCGCTGCCTATACCGAAAAAGGTGTGGAGCTGCGTGGCGACGATAAGACCCGCGCAATTATTTCTGCAAATGCCGCAACCGAAGAGGACTGGGCAACCGAATACCTCGCGCCGATTTTATCGATCAAGTTGGTGAGCGGTTTGGATGAAGCTGTCGCGCATATCAATCAATACAGCTCCCAGCATACAGACGCGATCGTAAGCGAAGACTACACCCGCGCGCGCCGCTTTATCACCGAAGTGGATTCAGCGTCGGTGATGGTGAATGCATCCACGCGTTTTGCCGATGGTTTTGAATACGGACTGGGTGCGGAAATTGGAATTTCTACCGACAAAATCCACGCGCGTGGACCTGTAGGGTTGGAAGGTCTGACCTCGCAAAAATGGGTAGTGTTTGGTGATGGGCACATCCGCACCTAAGCCCCATAGCCTGGGTTTATTTGGTGGTACTTTTGATCCGATTCATCTCGGGCATTTGCGTCTGGCGCTGGAGTTAAAGCAACAGCTGGCGCTGGATGAAATGCGGTTAATGCCTTGCTACATTCCACCGCATCGCGCATCGCCCAGTGTGGATGCGCAACAACGATTAACGATGTTGCAGCTCGCGTTAAAGGAATGTCCGCAATTGCACTGGGATGCGCGTGAACTGCAACGCGAAAAACCCTCCTACACTTATGACACTTTGCGCGAGTTGCGCACTGAGTTGGGTGAAGAGGTGAGCCTGAGTTGGTGTATGGGCATGGACAGTTTTGTCGCGCTCGATACTTGGCATCGGTGGCAGGAATTAATCGAGCTTGCTCATCTCGTGGTTGTCGCGCGTCCCGGTTGGGAGTTGCCAGCGCAGGGGCCTGTGGCGGATCTAATCGTGCAACATCGCGCTGATGCTGAAGCAATTCGCTCGGCATCTGCTGGTAAGTTGGTGATATTGGAACAGCGTTTGTTGCCAATTTCCGCCACGGAAATTCGCGCACATATCAAGGCGGGAGCATCGCCGCAGTTTTTAGTGCCGGATGCGGTATGGAGTTACATCCGCGCGCAGGGGCTGTACCGATCTTAATAAATTTTATTGTTAGTTTTTTAGTAAATAGGTAACTGAATGTCAGATTTAAATAAAGCGATCATCGAAGCCCTTGAAAATCTCAAAGGCAAAAACATTGTCACGCTCGATGTACGCGAACTCAGCGATGTGATGGACACATTGATTATTGCGAGCGGTACTTCCAGTCGTCACTCGCGCTCATTGGCAGAGAATCTGGTAGAAGAGACCAAAAAAGCCGGCTTTCGTGCATTGGGTGTTGAAGGCCTTGAAACCGGTGATTGGGTGCTGGTCGACTTCGGCGATACCGTAGTGCACGTGATGCAACAGGAAACCCGCGATTACTACGAGTTGGAAAAACTCTGGTCGATGAAGCCTGCGAATCGTACGTAATTACTGATGAGTGCGTCGCTGCAGATTTAGCAGTGACGGACTGTCGGAGACAGGGGTGAGGCAAGCGTTTGCAAAACATGTTTTGCGCGCAGCTGAACGACAACAGGTTTACCTGTTGGCAGGCCCGCCCAGCGGTCGACGACAAGCCTACATGGATGTATTCACGGCGTGTCCGGCACTGCTAAATCTGCAGTGATGCACGGTGCTAAAAAGTATCACCGAATGCGCATAAGAATTATCGCCGTAGGCACAAAAATGCCCGATTGGGTTGAAGCGGGTTACGCGGAATATGCCAAGCGTATGCCGCGCGATCTCACTGTGGAAATGGTGGAGTTGCCACTCGCCCAGCGCAGCAAAAATAGTGACATCGCCAAAGCCATGGAAAAGGAAGGCGAAGCTATGCTTGCAGCAATTGAAAAAGGCGGCAAAGACGAACAAGTCATTGCGTTAGAGGTCAAAGGCAAACCCTGGAGCACCGAACAACTCGCGGAAAATCTCGCGAGTTGGAAAATGAGTGGCAACAACTACTCATTATTAATTGGTGGCCCGGATGGATTGGCACCGGCGTGTGTGCAAAAGGCGTCGATCAAATGGTCGCTTTCGCCGTTGACCTTGCCGCATCCACTCGTGCGCATTTTAGTGATAGAACAGTTATATCGGGCCAGCAGTATTTTGCAAAATCATCCATACCATAAATAATTTGCAGAAAATAAAACCATCACCGCCACATCAACCTTGATTTAATTTTCGGCCCGACCATGCAAGAAAACCAACATTTTAAAGATCACCAGCGCGAAGCTAAATTATTTCGCAATCGCGTGCTGGTGATGGCAACGTTTATGTTGCTATTGGTATGCACGTTGGTTTATCGCTACTACGATTTGCAAATCGTTAACTACGAAGAATACGCCACTCAATCCGAGCGCAACCGCGTTCACGTGCAACCAGTACCGCCGACACGCGGTTTGATTTTTGATCGTAACAATGAATTGCTGGCCGACAACAAAGCCAGCTTTACCTTGTCGGTAGTCAGTGCGGATGCTACCGAATTAAATAACACCATCGAGCTGCTCAAAACCCTGATCGAAATTACCCCGTCCGATTTGGGCAAATTCTATAAAGCGCAAAAGCAGCGCCGCCATAAGCTCGACCCGGTTCCGCTGCGTTATCGTCTGACCGAAGACGAAATTGCGCGTCTCGCGGTAAACCAGCATTTGCTTGAAGGCGTAGAGGTTAATGCGGAGTTGGTACGCAACTACCCGCACATGGATATGTTTGCTCATGTAATTGGCTATACCGGGCGTATCAGTGAAAAAGATATGAATAGCTTTACGCCAGAGCAACTGCAGCGCTATTCGGGTACCCATGCGATTGGCAAGAGTGGTATCGAAAGCAGTTATGAAAATGTACTGCTTGGACAGGTGGGCAGCCAAAACGTAGAGACCAATGCCCGTGGCCGGGTCATGCGCGTGTTGGATCGTATCGATTCGGCGCAAGGCAGCGATTTGCATTTATATTTGGACACGCGCCTGCAAGAAACGGCGGTTGCTGCCATGCAAGGGCGCCGCGGTGCGGTAGTGGCAATTGATGTAAAAACCGGCGGCGTATTGGCAGCGGTCAGTAATCCCGGGTTTGATCCCAACCTGTTCGTAACCGGTATTGGGTATCGCGATTACAAAAACTTGAATGACGATATTGATACCCCTCTATTTAACCGCTTCTTGCAAGCGCAGTATCCGCCTGGTTCCACCATTAAACCGGTAATTGGACTGGCGGGTTTGTACCATGGCGTTACTGACGTAGATCGCGCGATTTCAGACCCTGGTTTTTTTACACTGCCGGGCAGTTCGCGTATTTATCGCGACTGGAGCCTAGCCAAGACCGGAGGTGGCCACGGTCGGGTGAATCTTAAAGTGGGTATTTCGCAATCCTGTGATACCTATTTCTGGGATCTGGGTACCCGTATGGGAATCGACAAGATGAGTGCGTTTGGTACCCATTTTGGTTTGGGTCTGGCAACGGGTATCGATGTTCCCAGTGAGCGTAAGGGCATTTGGCCATCGCGGGAGTGGAAGCGGGCCGCCAAAGGTCAGGCCTGGTATCCCGGCGATACGGTAAACATGTCTATCGGACAGGGCTTTGTGTTGGCAACTCCACTGCAATTGGCGGTGGTTGCCAGCACCATCGCTAACCGAGGTGTGCGCTACCGGCCGCAATTTGTGCAGCGCATTGGCGACAAGGTTCATGAGCCGATTATCGAAGAAACGCTGGATGCGAAAACCGAATACTGGGACGCAATTTTTGAGGGTATGGCTGAAGTGGTCCACGGTCCGCGCGGAACTGCTAACCGCTATATGAGCCCCGGTGCGGAATATCGCATGGCGGGTAAGTCGGGTACGGCGCAGGTGGTGGGCATTGCACAGAACGCCAAGTACAAATCGGAATTGCTCAAGGAGCGTCACCGCGATCACGCACTGTTTATCGCGTTTGCGCCGCTGGAAGACCCAAAAATCGCTGTGGCCGTCATGGTCGAAAATGCGGAAGGTGGCTCCAGCAAGGCGGCGCCGGTGGCTCGCTGGGTAATGGATGCCTATCTGCTGGGTTATTACCTGAAACCGGGAGAGCCGGTTCCTCCGTTGGGATTTCACCCAGCCGCTATTATTAAACGCGCGAACAATTACATTGCCGAACGCAAAGCCGCGCGCGAAGCCAAAGCGGCAGAAGAAGCAGCAAAATTGGCGGGCTCATCCGCATCCTCGGTATCTACTTCCAGTGCGGGAGCTAGCCAATAATGAATCGACAGGATTTTCAGCGGCGCATGCCGGAAGCGTCACGTGCGTTCAGTCGTCCGACGCGCTTGGCGGAGCGTTTACACATCGACTTTTTCCTATTGATGTTGTTGCTGTTGCTAACCACGATTGGCCTGACCGTACTCTACAGCGCCAGTGGGCACAACTTGCCCAGTGTGGAAAAGCAGGGCACTTTTTTTATCATCGCTTACGTGACCATGTTCGTGGTGGCGCAGATCCCGGTGGATTTTATCCGGAGGATGGCACCATTCGCCTATGTAGGCGGCGTCCTGTTGCTGCTAGCGGTGACTATTTTTGGCGATATTTCCATGGGCGCCCAACGCTGGTTGCAGATCGGCAGCTTTCGCTTCCAGCCCTCGGAAATTATGAAGCTCGCCATGCCGATTACCGTAGCGGCCTTCCTGAGTAGCGGGTTTCTGCCGCCGAGTTTTAAACGCGTAGTCGCCGTATTGGCGCTGATCGGAATTCCCACCGCGTTGATTATTGAACAGCCAGATTTGGGTACATCGATTCTGGTGGCCACCTCGGGAATGATGGTGTTGTTTTTCTCCGGATTGTTGTGGCGCTACATCGCGGCTGCGGCAGTGGTTTTTGGAGCGAGCCTTTGGCCCATCTGGCATTACATGCTGCACGACTACCAACGTCAGCGGGTGTTAACCATGCTCGATCCGACGCAAGATCCGCTCGGTACTGGCTGGAATATTATCCAATCCAAAACCGCTATTGGCTCCGGTGGTCTCTCGGGCAAAGGTTGGATGGAGGGCACCCAGTCGCGTCTCGACTTCCTGCCAGAAGGCCACACGGATTTTATTATCGCGGTGATGTCGGAAGAGTTTGGGTTGCTGGGGGTGATAATGCTGTTGACGGTTTATGCGTTGGTAATTATTCGTGGCTTGACCATCGCGGTGAAATCGCAAAACACCTTCGGACGCCTGCTGGCCGCCAGTGTTAGCTCGACCTTTTTTGTGTACGTGTTTGTAAATATGGGTATGGTGTCGGGCATGCTGCCGGTGGTGGGTGTACCCTTGCCGCTGATCAGTCAGGGCGGTACCGCGATCGTTGCGCTCTTTGCCGGGTTTGGTTTGTTGATGGCTATCTCCACCGAACAGAAGCGCGTGATGACGCCCCAGTCCTGAAGCAGATGCGGTTGTTTGTCGAGCAAAAAAATGAGAAGAAAGGTTATGCGTTTTCCCCACATTAAATCCTGGTCGTTAGTTAAGGGCTGGCTCGGCGCGGTTGGTTTAGGCTTGTGCGCGGGTGCCAATGCCGATTACAGCCAGCATCCACTGGCGGCGGAATTTGTGAATGAGATGGTGCAGCAGCATGGGTTTACTGCCGCCGAAATCAATCAATGGTTGAGCAAGGCGGAGAAGCGCCAACCGATTCTGGATGCCATTGCGCGCCCGGCGGAAAAATCCAAAACCTGGAAAGAGTACCGACCGATTTTTATTATCCCTGTGCGCATCACTAATGGTGTTGCCTTCTGGAATGAGAATCGCGCGGCGCTCGCGCGCGCCGAAAAAGAGTTTGGTGTGCCCGCCGAAATTATCGTGGCGATAATTGGAGTGGAAACCAACTACGGTAAAAATACTGGCAGTTGGTATGTAATAGATGCGTTAACCACGCTCGCATTTGACTATCCGCCGCGCGCGCCTTTTTTTCGCTCAGAACTGGTGAATTATTTCATCCTCACGCGCGAGCAAAAGCACAATCCGCTTGAATTTAAAGGTTCCTACGCAGGCGCTATGGGTTATGGCCAATTTATGCCCTCCAGCTACCGCAATTTTGCAGTGGACTTTAACGGCGATGGTTTTACGGATATCTGGAACAACACTACCGATGCGATTGGCAGTGTTGCCAACTACTTTAAAAAACACGGCTGGCAAACAGGCAAGCCAGTGGTTGCTCCCGCCAAACTTACCAAAGCGCGCGAACAAGTCAGTGCTCATGCATCGTTTAACAAAGTTGAGCAGCCTGTGCTTACTCTGGGTGATTGGAAAAAACTCGGTGTAGCACCAATAGTAAAAATTGCGGCGCGCACACCGGCAATCACTGTTGAATTTGAGGGCGTGAATGGCCTGGAGTATTGGTTTGGTCTGCAAAACTTCTACACCATCACCCGTTACAATCGCAGCCCCATGTACGCCATGGCAGTCTATGATTTGAGTCAGGATATTAAAGCCGCTATGAAACAAAGCGGAAAAAAATAACGCTTACTCAAGGGCAAAGCACATGCAGCAATATTCATCATCGCCAGTTTTTAGCAAGCATCAACCCCGGATGTATCTAGTATTGGCGTTGTTGTGCGTGTTCCTTGCCGCCTGTTCCGGTTCCAAGCCCAAAACCAAAACTACTGAGCCCTACAATCCTAATGATGGTCGTTATAAGCACGATAAGGATTTTGGCCCGAGTGAAGAGGTAGACCTCTCCCACATTCCTGATGCGGTGCCGCGCTATGAAGTTCGCACCCGCGCGGGTAATAAAAATCCTTATACGGTATTGGGTAAAACCTATCACCTGATTAAAGATGAAACCTCTTACAAAGAGCGTGGCTACGCCTCTTGGTACGGCAATAAATTTAATGGTTACCACACCTCCAATGGCGAGCTCTACGATATGTACGCCATGACCGGCGCGCACAAAACTCTGCCAATTCCCTCCTATGTGCGCGTGACTAACTTGGATAATGGTAAGAGCGTAGTCGTGCGTATTAATGACCGCGGCCCATTTCATCAGGGGCGCATCGTCGATTTAAGTTACGCGGCGGCCCAGCGCATTGGTATTCACAAGGCCGGTACCGGACGGGTGGAAGTTGAAATTGCGCTACCGGGGGATGCGCCGCCTATTCCGCGCAAGGCAGAGACTTCAGTGGCCAAGCAAATTGAAGCAGCGCTGCCACCGGGAACCTACTTGCAGATAGGCGCATTTGGTAATAAACAAGCCGCGCAGGATTTTGCGTCGAACCTGGGTACGAAGTTAACGTTTCCAGTAGTGATAAGTTCTGCGTCCGCACCTAAAGAAATTCATCGCGTGCGCCTTGGTCCGTTTAAAGATGCAAAAAATTTACAGCAAGCGCGCGATCAATTAGCGCGCGTAAAAATTTATGAGGCCCATGTGGTCTATCAGTAATTTCATAACGCTGACTTTGTGAACAAACGATTCAGTTTAGGTTCACCCGAAATAGTTAGTGTGGCACCGTTTATTTTTGTTAGAAGAGTGTTAATCGACCATGATTAAAAAATCTATTGTATGTGGACTGTTATTTTCATCGGCTTTGGTAGTTGCCCAGCAGCCAACCATCCAGCAACCAACTGTTCAACAATCTGCACCGCAACCGGCAACAGCACAACCAGCGCAACTGCCAAATGCCCAGTTGCCAGCATCGACTCTGCCTGCTGCTCCAACACCCGGTCAGGTAGTTGAGCAAAAGCCACAAGTCATTCCCGCTGCACCGCAATTAGCCGCAACGGGTTTTATTTTGGTGGATGCCACCACGGGTAGTATCGTGGCCGAATTTAATTCTGATCAGCGTTTGCCACCAGCGAGCCTTACTAAAATGATGTCCAGCTACTTGGTGGTGGATGAAATTGAAAAAGGCAAAATCACGGAAGATGCCATGGTGAACATCAGTGTGAAAGCCTGGAAAATGGGTGGTTCACGCATGTATGTGAAAGAGGGCACCCAGGTTTCGGTGATTGATTTGTTGCGCGGTGTCATTATCCAATCCGGCAACGATGCCACTGTGGCACTGGCTGAATATGTATCTGGCAATGAAGATGCGTTTGTCGATTCCATGAACCAGCGAGCAGCGCAATTGGGCATGGCAAACACCCATTTTGAAAACTCTACCGGTTGGCCTGCAGAAGGACATTTAACGACTGCAAAAGATTTGGCCATTCTGGCGCGTGCGATTATTAATGATCACCCGACGCACTATCCGCTCTACGCGGAAAAATATTTTTTCTACAACAATATTCGCCAACCTAACCGCAACCTGCTGTTGTTCCGCGATGAAACTGTGGACGGCCTGAAAACTGGTCATACCGAAGAGGCGGGCTATTGTTTGGTGGCGTCTTCCAAACGCGAGAACACGCGTTTTATTGCGGTTGTTATGGGAACCGCTAATGAAAGTGCGCGCGCTGCAGAAACACAAAAATTATTGGCGTATGGTTTCCGCTATTTCCAAACCACCCAGTTGTACCAGGCGGGACAACAAGTTAGCACTTCACGCGTGTGGGCCGGGAAAACCCAGGAAGTAACGCTGGGTATTCCCAACAATATTGTGCTAACTATTCCGAAAGGCCGTGAACAAGCCATGCAGGCCAAAATGCACATCAACGAAATTATCAAAGCGCCTATTGCCGTGGGTCAGGAGCTGGGCAATTTAACCGTTGAGTTAGATGGCCAACTCATTGTGAATACCCCAATTGTTGCGTTGCAACCCGTTGAAGAAGCCGGTTTTTTCGCTCGCTTGCTCGACAACTTGAAGTTGTTCTTCCGCAATTTATTTAGCTGATTATAAAATCGGTTCATTTGATTTCGAACCTATCTGCATCCAATACAAAGGCAGCTTCGGCTGCCTTTGTATTTTTTGAGTCGATGCTTGCATACGTATTCATCTTGCCGGGTGCAGGTTGTAAAACTATTCTGCTCGAGTGGTGTTCTGTAAAAATTGTTTTATCAACAATAGAAAAAGTTTTTCATAATAAATACGAATTAAGACCATTATCGCCCGCGTTGGCTAAACGCCTTTTAAATACTCTTACGTAGAAAATTGATTCAGTGGCATTGATCCGGTAGCAATGGCAGCAGGTTTTCTTGCAGCCAGGGATCTGCATAATTTTTGTTTGATTGACTCAATCAGCTTGGTTGGAAAATAACATTGAGTTTTTCAGGTGCGCCATGCATCTGTGGCTTTGCTTTGCCTTAAATAATTCAAATTACATAACAATAATATATCCAGGTGCCTAGATTGCTATTCGCCTGGTCGTTACCGGGAGAGAGACACTATGCACGCTTCATCAACGGCTATTGCTGCCCATTCGCAGCGCTACTTCCTGTGCAGTTTTTTCCTGCTGTGCGCATTGGCTTATGCACAGGCTGGTCAGGCCCAAACTTGGGTAAACAGCTATTTTCGCGGCACGCCCAACAATTGGGCAGCGACGGCAATGACTAAAAATTCCTCGACGGGTTTATGGGAAACCCAACAAAGTTTTTCGGGCGCGAACCCGCGCTTTAAAATTAGTCGTAACGCTGAAAACTGGAATGAAGCTTACCCCGTGCAGGACTATTTAATTACTGGCGGCGATGGCGATTACAAAATTACCTTTAATGATTCGAGCAAGGCAATTGTTGCAACCAAACTGCCTATTGTGCTCTCTGCCAATAATATATGTTTTAGCAACCCGAATAATTTTGCTACGCCTTATATTTATTTTTGGAATCCACTGCCTGCGGGGGCAGTGACCCCTTTGCCCGCTTGGCCCGGTAAGAGTATGACCAAGCGTGGCATTTTTTATTGTTACGACTTCACAGTTGCGATTCCTGCTGGTATGCAGATGCCGGCTTCGCTGGATGTGATTTTTAGCAACAATGGTGCAAACCAGACGGCGAACCTGAAATACACGGGTGCGGCCTGCTATGATAATAATGCTTGGAAAACATTAGCGCAGTGCGGCTTCAGTGTAATTACAACCTCATCAGCGGCGAGTATTTCTTCTTCGTCTGTTGCGTTATCAGCGACATCATCCTCAGTTGGTTCATCATCAATAGTCTCATCAATAACCACATCCATTATTTCGTCAAGCGCGATTTCTTCATCGGCAGCCCTAGGTTCATCCGCAGCGTCTTCCAGTAAATCCAGTTCTTCAGTTAGCTCTATTACCAGTTCTGCCACTGCGGAAAAAACAAAAATCTATTTTAAAAATACCGCTAACTGGGCTTCGGTCAATATCCATTATTTCAATGTGCAACCTGCATTGGCTGGCTCAACCTGGCCTGGCCCGGCGATGATTAAAAATATCAATGCCCCAACATTTTACAGTCACGAATTTGCCAGCACGGTTACTTCAGCGGGCATAGTGTTTAGTGTGAATGGCAATCCCAAAACGATCGATTTAAATTTTGTTGCGCCGAATAATTGCTACGACTTTGGTACAGCAAGTTGGAAAACCGCTAGTACCTGCGGTGTACCCGCGGAATTGGTTGCCAATGCCGGTGTGGATCGCAAAGCCAATATCAATACGCGTCAGGCGTTATCGGCGGCAGCGTCAATTGGAAATTATGTTAGCGCTAATTGGACCAGCCCGGCGTGGTCAGGTGCATTGACCGGCAGACAAGTGGTAACACCATTGTTGAAAGCTGTCGGCAATATCACAGTAACGCTCACACTCACGGCGGCTGATGGCAGTACCGCCACTGATACTATGGTGATTAATGTTGTTGCCGGCGCTCAAGCATTACCCGAGCGCCCGCAATTGGCTGCGCCGCTTGGTTTTCCCATTAGTGGCACTGTGAGTGCGGGCAAGTATCGCTTTGTAAATGCCTACCCGAATTTAACTGAATATTTCTTTTCGCCGGTGATGGTCACTAACGACGGCATTAATGATTTGGTGTATGTCGTCGACAAAGAAGGCGCGATTTATGTGTTCCCGAATAATGAAAATGTAATCGCCTCTGAAGTGCGAAAACTGTTGGATATCAAATCCACCGTGCTCAACAACAATGAAAGCGGGATGTTGAGCATGGCGTTTGATCCTTATTACGCCACCAATGGTTTTATTTATGTGTATTATCTTTTTGGTGAGACAGATAATTTTTATCCGCGTACGGATGGCATAGTCGGTGGCAAAACCGGCGATGCGATTATCGAGCGTTGGACAGTTGATAAT
Organism: Cellvibrio sp. KY-GH-1; assembly: GCF_008806975.1. Lineage (NCBI taxonomy): Bacteria > Pseudomonadati > Pseudomonadota > Gammaproteobacteria > Cellvibrionales > Cellvibrionaceae > Cellvibrio > Cellvibrio sp. KY-GH-1. Next base: position 2,764,535 of record NZ_CP031728.1, on the reverse strand, counting down.
CCGGCAAATCCAACCTCTGCCGGTGCCAAAGTAGAAGTGTTGCGCATTCCGCAAATTGGTGAAGACCACAAAGGCGGCATGATGCAATTCCATCCCACTGAACATTATTTGTATGTGGGAATTGGTGAGGGCGGTTACGGTCACAGTGCGTTTACGCAAAATCCCTTACCCAGTGATCCTTACAATCGTCGCACCAATAACAGCGCGCAGGATCCAATGACATTGCGCGGAAAATTTATTCGTATTGAGCCATTAGCCCAAGCGGTAGATGGAAAATATTATCGCGTACCGGCCGATAATCCTTTTGTTGGGCGCGCTGGTTACTTGCCAGAAATTTGGTCCATGGGCCATCGCAATCCTTGGCGCTGGGCGTTTGATACTGATGCACCTTACACTCTGTGGGAAACAGAAATCGGGCAGGATACGGATCTCGCCTACGAAGAAGTTAACATTATTACCAAAGGCCAGAATTACGGTTGGCCGGTGTGTGAAGGTACGCGCAATCGTGGTGCACTTGGTGGCGATGCACCAAAAAATTGTTTAACAGATTTTGTTCCGCCACGCGAAGGTTATGGGCGCACCTCCGGTGTTTCCATTATTGGTGGATTCGTTTATCGCGGCACGGATTTACCCAACCTCAATGGCAGTTTTATTTTTGGTGATTACGTCAGCAAGCGCCTCTGGTCGGTTGCCAATGATGGCCAGGCAAAGAAATTAATTAGCGAGGCTTTTCCGCACTACATTTCATCGATTGGCAAAGACCTCAAAAAGAATTTATTAGTTTCCAGTCACGGTCGCGAACTGGGTGGGCCTTCCAGCATTTTTAAAGTGGTGGATGATGATGTTTCATCCGCACAAATTCCACCGACCTTGTCGGCAACCGGTTTGTTTGCCGATTTGCCCAATGCCATTCCCGCGCACGGCGTTATTGAATACACCGTAAATACCAAAGGTTGGTTTGATGGCGGCCAGGTGCGGCATTTTATGGCGCTGCCCAATACCAGCAAAATTACTGCTGATGCAGCAGTTGATCCAGTGGCAATTTGGGATTTGCCTGTTGGTTCGGTAATCGTCAAACATTTATCGATAGCGACATCGACCAACGCCAATAAACCTTTCACTACCTCGGTATTATTTCGTCAGGAATCCGGTTGGCAAGCGGCAAATTATCGCTGGAATGCAGCGGGTACTGATGCGGATTTAGTTACTGAATCGTCCGTAGAACCCGACGGTGGTGTGGTGAGTGTGGTGCGCAAGGTGGAGACGGGCAGTACCTGTGCTGGCTGCCACAAAGATGCTGGTGGAAAATTAACACCCTTATCGATACACAACTTGCAATTGAACAATCATTTCAATTATCAAGGAGTCACAAACAATCAATTGGATGTGTTTAATGCGATAGGTTTGTTCACGTCGCCTCTGAACAACAGCACCAGTTATGCAAAATTCACAGCACCAACGGATGCAAGTGTTGACCTGACAGCACGCGCAAAATCCTATCTCCACACCAACTGCTCTCACTGCCACTCGGGTACTTCGGGTGGTATGGATATGCGTTACGGCACTGCACTGGCAGCGATGAAATTAGTCAATGATCACAATCGTGTGGTGCCTGGAATTCCTGCTAACAGTAACGTCTATAAATATCAAACCGGTGCGGGCATGCGTATGCCGTATGGATCGGTGGCAACCAATGCTGAAGCAGAAAATTTATTCCGTAACTGGATTATTGAATTAGGTGTTGATGTTGTTCAAACCGGTATTGAAATAACCGCAACCAAAGCTTCGCCTGAAGTTAACGAGATTGTTGGTTTAAGTGTGGAATCGGTTTACAGCAACGGCACTCGTTTGCCAGTGTCGGGGTCAATCATTTGGTCATCAAGCAACCCGGCCATTATTTCCACGCAAGGTAAAACCGGTGCGGCAATTAATGTTACTGCGTTAGCAACTGGCGCTGTAACTATTACCGCGAGCAGTGATGGTTATAACGATAGCATTGAACTGGAAATTGTTCCGGCGACAAATCCGGTCACTGCCCTGGCAATTACCGGTGCCGCAAATTTGCGGTTTAAAACTGGCGAGACGCAGCAATTGGTTGCGGTAGGTACAGCAGGCGATGATTTGCTGGGCATGAATGCACAAGTGAATTGGGCGAGTAGTAATACCTCTGTGGCAAGTGTATCGGCGGCGGGTTTAATTACCGCGGGTGCAACCGCAGGCACGGCAACTATCACTGCAACTTACGGAACAATTTCTACAACCTATACGGTGACGAATTTAGGTGCGGGGCAATATGTGTATGTGAAAAAGCCGGCCGCGTGGGCAACGGTGAATACGCATATCTGGACTAACCAAAATGGTGTAGAAACAAATCGCACTGGTGCATGGCCAGGGCCTGCAATGACGGAAGCCGCCGCTAAATACGGTGCAAATTGGTTGCGTACATTTATTCCTGTGACATGGGCAAATACCGCAGGCAGTACCAATATTATTTTCAGCAACAACAAAGCCAATCAAACCGGCACTTTAACGGTAAACCAATCCAATCCGGGTTGGTATGACGCCGCCTGGTTAACAGCAGAACCTGCATTGGCGGTAGTGGAATCGGGCACGCAAATTCAAGTGGGCAATGGCACTGCGACTATCGCGAACAGCGCCAACCTGAGTGGAAAATTATTTGTACCCGGCACTCTAGTTGATATCAAAGCAAACGCTGCCGGTCCGGGCATGAAATTTGTGCACTGGGAGGGAACCGGTGCAGCCTATTTGTTGGATGCCAATAGCGCGAATACAAAAATGGTGGTGGGTAATGCCGTTTCACTTACGCTACTTGCAGTGTTCGATACCGTTACCGACCAGCATCAGGTGGCGCGCAGCCATTATCAAAGCCAGGGTTGCAATGGTTGTCACGGCAGTGATGGCAATGGTATTCCCTCATTACACGATTTACAAACGCGCTACACGCTAACGAGTTTGGCAAATTATATTGCAACCAATATGCCCAGAGGTAATGTCGGCAGCTGCACCGGTACCTGTGCAAGCAGTATTGCGGCGATGATTTTTGATGAGGCGTTTATTGCACCGGCGGGCGTGTGCAACGCAGAAAGCCTCGACGATTTAATTCCGCAAGATCGCAGTTTCCGTTTGCTATCAACATTGGAATACAACAATTCAGTACGCGATTTGTTGGGGCTCGCAACCACTGTCGATTTCACCAGCGGGCGCATCCCGGCAGATATTCCGGTGAATGGATTTAAAACCAACGCCAATACTATTTTTACTAACGATTACGCCAAAGGTTATGTGCTTGCTGCCGAAGCAGCTGCCTCCATGGTGAGTCATATTTACAGTCTCACACCGGGATGTAGCAACGCGACTTGTTTTGTGCAGACTTTTGGCAAGCGCGCCTATCGCCGTCCGTTGAGTGCTACAGAAGTTACTAAATTAGTTGCACTGCAAACAGCGCAGGGCAATCTCGCATTGCTCACCGCCATTCTTTCATCGCCCTCCATGTTGTATCGCTCGGAAGTGGGTGAACTAAAAGGCGCTTATTACGAACTCACGGATTATGAAGTTGCTGCTATGTTGTCCTACACCTATTGGGCAACAACGCCAGATGCGGCATTAATGGCGGCGGCTGATGCAGGGCAGTTGAGTACGCCTGCACAAATTTCTGCCAAGGTTGCGCAAATGCTGCAAGACTCCAAAGCGCAAATTGCCTTCGAGCGTTTTATTACTGGTTGGCTGGATCTGGATAAAGACATTAAAACCTCCGTATTAAGTGCAGGCCTCAAAGCTGATATGAAAGCGGAAACTATTGAGTTAGTTAAGCGCACGGTATTTAGCGGTGGCAGCTACAACGAATTGCTCAATGCCAATTACAGCTATATGACGCAACAGCTTGCGACCCATTACGGTTTGAGCTGGCCGGGTGGCAGTGGAATTCAACGCGTGGATTACAACGCGGCTAATGCTGAACGTCGCGGGTTGTTAGGGCATGCGGGCATTCTTGCCATCCAATCGGCATCGGAAAAAACGCATCCGGTAAAGCGCGGGTTGTTTGTGCGACGCAATCTGCTCTGCCAGGATTTTCCGCCCCCGCCGGTAGGTGCTGAATTAAAACCATTGGAAGACCCAAGCCTTACCGTGCGCGAACGTTTTGAGCACGCGCATTTAAAAGAGGGTTGCGAGGCTTGTCATCAATATATCGACGGCATTGGTTTTGGTTTGGAAAATTACAATGCACTGGGTTTGTATGTGACCAACGAAACCACCGATAACGGCTTGGTAAAAATAATTAATTCGCTCGGTTATATCGGCAGTTTAAATTCGGCGGAGACTTATTTGTCTGAAGCGGAACCGGTAGTGACCTATCAGGGTATGGATGAGTTGGCGGGTCTGATTGCGGGCAGCACCAATGCCAAAGCCTGTTATGTGCGGCAGTGGTATCGCTATGCACGCGGGCAACGCGAGGAAGTGAATGATAGTTGTACGCTGCAAGTCATCGGCAAAACCTTCAAAGAGTCAAGCAATGCCAGCATGCTGGATTTGATGATCCAGTTTACCCAAACCAAAAATTATATTTTGCGCAAGTAAGGGCGGAGGGCACAAAGATGAATCTGTTGAAAAATAAAATGCAGCGTCGCGAGTTCCTGCGCACTATTGCGCGCCTGGGGTTAACCACGGCGTTTACTAGTCAATTTATGTTATCGAGAAATGTGTTTGCGCAAGCGGCGGGCGCTAAACGTTTTGTGATGGTTTATTACCCCAATGGCTGTGTGCGCGATAAATGGCATTCCTATAATCTGGGCGCGCTCGGTAGCAACAGTTTCGCAACTAGCCCATTGCAACATTTAAATGCGCATCTCACTAAACTGATTCCCATAAAAAATCTCACCTATAACGGTCACGGCGGAAGTTCGGGCCATCCGGAAGCCTGTCGTGGTGTCTTTTCGGGTGGCCAGGAATATGCGCCCACGTTTGATGTGGCACTGGGCGAGGCGCTCGGTGGGCGCCTCACTAAAAACATGCATGTAGGCGTTTGGAGCAGCAAAGCGAAAGATGCCTCGCATATGCCGTTTACCGATAAAAATCGCAATAAGATTCAAGTCTCCGATGATCCGCAGCAAGTGTATGACACGCTGCTCGCGGATGTGGTGCGCAACGCAGGTGGTGGCACGCCTGATCCAGATACCGAGCGTCGTAAAAAAGTGTTGGAAGCGCTGCACGAAAATCTGGATTTGCTGCAAGCGAATACACTCAGTGTGAAGCAGCAAGGGAAATTATTAACTCATGAAGAAGCATTGAATTATTATCAAAATACACTCACTGGTACGCTCAATGTTGGCAGTACCGGATTTGCGCGCCCCGCCATTGGCATGACCGGAAATAATGACGATGGCGATGCAATCGCGAAAGCACAAATGCGCAATATTGCGATGGCGTTTCAAGCAGACATCACCCGCGTCGCCAGTTTTCAATTTATGGGCGCGCAGGATGAATCACTAAAAATTAATTTTCCGGCGATTCGCCCGTATATGGGTGAATTCGGTATCGGTGAAAAATTAACGTACAACCAAAACGGCAGTCACGCCAGCTCGCACGATGAGTCATCACTCTTCGATGCCCAAACCCGTTGGTACAACATTCTTGTTTCCTACCTGATGGACGAGCTCGCCACCCGCCCGGATGCAGCCTACGGCGGAACGCTGTTGGATAACACTTTAATTTTAGTAATGTCCGAGGTCGGCGGCGGCAACCACCAACAAGAAAACCCCGGCATCTACGTCGCCGGCGGCGCCGGCAATTCAATTCGTATCGGCAATGCTATAGATGCGAATAACGCCGGAATGTCCAATTTATATCTGGATATCGCCAAAGCCTTTGGTTTGAATTGGACGCGTTATGGAAATAGCTCGGGTGGTGTTGCGGGTTTTTTGAGATAGCTAACTATTTATAAGCGAAAGTCTCCATTAAGCGGGCGGCTCATTATTTGGAGTTTGCTCCGTAATAGTTAAAAACACGCTTTGATTTTTTGAAATAGTTTGACCAAATTAGATAATAAATTATGGAGAAAAAAAATGGAGATGGTTTATCCTGAGCAATTCCATTTTTGTAGGCCATATAAATTAGTATTCCAATGATTAATTTGGCGGCAAGCTCGAAGGACATTAGTTTTTTGATTGATTCCGGGGTGCTGGTGTTTTGTATTTTGATTGACCTTAGTATCAATATTGAAAAAATGAAGTCTGGCGTCAGTTCGAGAATATAGAACATCAGTTTATTGCTTAAAATGGATGTTTCAGAATCAAGCACGGAAGATAAAATATAGGCCAATGATCCCAAGGGTAGGAAGATCAGCCATATGAAGTTAATTATGTAAAAAAACTTAAGCCATCCTTTAAAATGGTTTTCCTGCTTGTTGTCGAGATCGGATTTTGGAGTGTCATATATAGTCATGGCTTCTCATTATAACAATGAGCCTTTTCTGGAGGCAACGTTACAAAACCCCCGCACTCTTAATTTCCAAATAAGCATTCGCAACTCGAACCGCTAATTGATTGGCGGTGCAGTCAACTGCATAAACTCCGGCAGAGGTTAATTTTTTGTGGGATTCGCTGCGTTCGTGCAGGAAGCGGCGGACGCCGGCGTAGCTTAGGGCTTCGTCGAAGGTTTGTACGGATTGGTCGTTGAGGTCGTCGAGGATTTGTTCGCGGATGTTGGCGATCATCACCAAGTGGCGTTTCTTTAATAAGTTCGCGGCGAGTAATAGTTCGCTGTTGTCTTCGTCGCGTGAGTTGGTGACTAAAATAATCAGCGACCGTTTCGGTTGCAGTACCGATAATTTTTCCGCAGCGGTAATGTAATCCGCGGTGGATTGGCTGGCTTGTAAATCGTAAATGCCGTTAAGCAATACACTCACACGCTCAGTGCCTTTTTGCGGTGGAATCCAGCGGTGTTTGGTATTTGTTGGGTTGCTATTACTCGCTTCGCCGCCGAAACTCATCAGGCTAACGCTATCGCCCTGACGTAAGGCGATATAACTCACTAGCAACATGGCATTTAGTGCGTGATCAAAATGGCTGAGTTCATCGTCTTTGGCGCGCATGCGGTGGCCGCTATCGATCATCAGTACAATTTGCTGGTCGCGTTCATCCTGATAATCGCGCGCAATTAATTTTTGCCGGCGCGAGGTGGCTTTCCAATCCAGTTGACGCAAGCTGTCGCCTTGGCGGTATTCGCGCAATTGATGAAATTCCATGCCTTCCCCACGCCTTGGCTTCTTGCGAATACCCATTTGGCTGGTGTGATTTTCCGTGGCGAGAATCGCGTAGTTGGCAATAGCCACAAAATCCGGAAATACTTTTGCATCGCTCGTTGTACCGGTTTGGTAGCGAATATTCCACAAGCCGAGCGGACTGCTGAATTCAATATGGCTGGGTGTTAATTGCAATAGGCCGCGCACAAGTGGGCGTAAGGAGTATTCGCTGCTGCTGGTTTTATTGGGCTGCAATTCAATGCTGAGCGGTAAGTGCTGATAATCGCTACTGCTCGGTACACCATCAAAAATCCGTATACGAGTTGCCTGCGTATATTGATGGCGAATGCGGATTTTTACCGGTGTCCATTTGTCCACCGCGAGATTGCCCGGCAATTCGCGTTCAATCTCTACCGGCGGCAAGCGGCGCGATAAAACAAAGTCGAGCAGGGCAATTAATAATACCCCGAAAAACCCCCACTCCAGCCACTGGGACTGGAATTGGGTTTTAAAATAATGGCTACTGAAACTGTTGGCAAAAATCAGCCCCGCCAATAATAAGAATGCCAGCGTCAGCTTTGTATCCGGTGTCCAGCGTCTCTTCATGTGAACTCTAGGTTTTCGTTACAAATTCAATTCAGGTGCGGAATTAAGTTTTACTTTTTGAGTTGTTCGTTCTTCCCGTAGGTGATGTTGTTATAGCTCCATCACCTCATCCCTGTTAATGATTCCATTGAGTGTCAGTGCTTAATGGCGCGGCGCTTCCACCTGTAGCAAAATATTATTCAGGATGCGCTCGGCAGCGACACCTTCAATTGCCAATTCCGGTGCTAGCAAAATACGGTGGCGCAAGGCTGGGATAAACATTTTTTTCACATCGTCGGGCGTGACAAAACTGTTGTTGCTTATCAATGCATAGGCGCGTGCGGCAGAGAGCAGCGCAATACAGGCGCGCGGGCCAGCGCCGCGCGAAATGCCTGACCAGCTGCGCGTAGCGCGCACCAGTTTCACCACGTACTGCAGGATTTGCTCGTCCACAGTGATTTGCTCGGCAATTTTTTGCAGGCTTAACACATGAGAAGGTTTTAATAGCGTGCGAATATGTTCCAAACCAAAACCGCCCTGGGCTTGTGAGCACACCTGACGCAACATAATTTGCTCATCGCTTTCGTTCGGGTAATCAATAATAACCTTCAACATAAATCGATCGAGTTCTGCTTCCGGTAGCGGATAAGTGCCTTCCTGTTCGATCGGGTTTTGCGTGGCCAATACCATAAAAGGCTCACCGGTTTTAAAGGATTGGCCTTCAATGGTAATTTGCCCTTCCTGCATCACTTCCAATAATGCAGCTTGGGTTTTCGCGGGTGCGCGGTTAATTTCGTCCGCGAGTAACAGATTGGTAAATACCGGGCCGCGACGAATTTCAAATTCCTGCTTGGCCATATTAAACATAGCGTGGCCAGTAACATCGCTAGGCATTAAGTCTGGCGTGAATTGCACACGCGAAAATTGGCCGCCAAAACATTTAGCCAGGCTGCGCACCAGCAGGGTTTTGCCCAGGCCGGGTACGCCTTCAATTAACACATGGCCGCGCGCAATCAGGGCAATGAGTACCTGCTCAATAATCGCATCCTGGCCGATCAACACTTTTTTTATTTCATTCAATAAGTTATTCGCCACCGCACTTGCTTGTTGCAGGCGCGCCTGGGTGTTTTCCTCACTTTTGGGTTCTGTGTTTTCGGGCATCACTGAATCATTCATAATTGCTTCCTGATAATTTGCAGATGGGCAATAGCGGTGGCAAACGCTTGCGGATGCAATAAGTCATCCGTATAGAGCGCGTGACGAATTTCATTTTCTTTTAAACCAGTCATTTGCTGAAGCAGTTGGATGCGCGCACTCTTGCTGTCGTCTTTACTGAGTTGCGGGTGCTGCTGTGCAAGGCGTTCCAATACTTCTTCGCGTAGTAGTTTCAATAATTGCGGGTGCTGTTGTTTGCGCCAGAGCAGCATGGCGCTGGCATAAATATGTTCTGCAAGGCTGCGGCGTCCTTGATGCTCAACCACGAATACCGGGCCGAAACGCGCGCTCCTTGCCCATAGCCAGCACAGCAGTGCCAGTAGTGAGGCGAGTACGGCATATTTCGCTTGTTGCCAAACAAGTGCAGCGAGTGAAGGTGCATCCTGATTAATTAAAAACCAGACTCGGCCGTTGGGGTTTACCAAACTCCAGAGCGCATAGGCGTGGTCATGGCAATCAATACGGCGATTCGACCAGATGCGATTGTCACTGGTAACGGTGATAGAGCCCTTGCCAATTTCAAAGTAAACCAGGTGCATGGTTTCTTCGTGAGTTGTGTTGGTAGTCGCATCAGACTGTTCTGCGTCTGCGTCTGCGTCTGCGTCTGCGTCTGCGTCTGCGTCTGCGTCTGCGTCTGCGTCTGCGTCTGCGTCTGCGTCTGCGTCTGCGTCTGCGTCTGCGTCTGCGTCTGCGTCTGCGTCTGCGTCTGCGTCTGCGTCTGCAAATGCATCATCAACTTCTGCATCTTCATCGGTATATTCCTCTTCCGATTCATGTTCATCGCTCCAGCGATGGGTAAATGGATCTTCATAGGAGAAGTCAATACGTAGCGGTTTTGCCTCATCGCCAAATTCGATTTCTGTGGGGTGCTCGTCCAAACTGCAGCGATAATAATTTTCCGGCTTTTCTGCTTCGTCTTCTTTATCGGTTTCCTTGCTGTTGGCAGTAGCTTTCTTGCCATCTGCTGTTTCTTTGTTATCAGCAGGTATTGAATCTGTATCTGATTTGTTCTCTGCTGCCTTTTCCTTTTCCTTTTCCTTTTCCTTTTCCTTTTTCTCTTCTTTTTTCTTTTTTGCATCTTCGTCCAGGCCATCGGCGATGCTTTCGATGAGGTCTTCGTCTTCCTCGGATTTTTCCTCGGCGGGAGTTATTCCAAAATCGCTCAGCAGTAAATCTTCTTCATTAGTGTGAGTGCCAATAAACGGATTCTGTGTGGAGGTAATCAGGGTGCCACCATTTTCTATCCACTCGTAGAGCGCATCATAGCGTTCTTCATTCAGGGTTTTATTGGCGTTGATGAGTATCAGTGTATCTTTCGCTCCTAATTTAACGTTTCGCCAACGATGTTTGTCGAGCAAACTCAGGTTTTTAACGCTGGTGGCTTGGATACCATGTTTGCGGAGAAAAATTTCGGCAGCGAGGTAGGGGTTCTGACGAGCCTCTTTGGAAAAACCTAAATCTATTTCTTTTTCTTCCCACTCCAGTTTGGTGTAGGCCCAATAGCCTAACCCTGAAACTACAACGAGCAGCAGGCCGATCAATAAGATATTTTGGCGGCGATTGTTATTGCTGCCAGTTCCGGCGCGATCAGGCGAAGTATCAGTCATTTAACTTCTCCTGCCGAGTTGGTGCCGGTCTGGTGGAGCCAACTGTTATTCCATGTGTCGCAAAGTTGCTCAGCAGCTTGCGTTTCTGGTGCGACATGGCCGTAGGCCAGCTGCTGCCACATACGCGTGAGACGGGCGAAATAATCGATGCGTACTTCTTGTAGTGCGCGCGTGTTGATATTTTTGGTTTGCGCAAAATGATCCCGTACTAACTGTACGCATTCGCCTTCAGTGTGGCCATCGTGAACGTCTACACCCTGGTGAATTAATTGAAACAGGCTGGCGCGATAGAGCAATGCAAGCGCAGCGCGTGTGTCGCCGGTGCGCAATAATCCCAATGCGCTTTCACTAATATTTTCGGGGAGTGATTCGCGCGTTACATCCATCCCAAACAAGGTTACGGGTTTGCTGCGTGCAACGGGTTGCGGCGCGATGCGCACAAATTGCGCCGCTAGCCAGGCGCGATAGCGATACACCAGTAGGCCGATAATAGCGAGTACTGTCAGCCATAATAAAATTTCCAACAGGCTTGCCGCCGCTACAAACCCTTTAAAGTCGCGCAACGAATCAAAGAACTTATCCCAAAACTCCTCATCAACTTCATCTTCTTTATTCTGTTTGAGTCGGCGTTGTATTTCTTTGCGCGAAAACTCGCTTTGCTGCATGACGTCTTTGATGCCTTGCTGTGCAGTATCGCGATTCAATTCTTGGTACTCGCCCAAGGGTAAATCGACGACGGGTTCGTCTTTGTATTCGGCAGAAGTATCTTCCTGAGGAAGCTGTGCACTCAATTCGCGTTCATTTTCGTGAGTGGGCGCGATCTGCTGTTCCGGTGCCGACTCCACATCGGCATAGGCCGGTATTGGTGCATCGGCAAAAAATGCGCTTAACCCAATTAGCAGTACTCCAATTAAAGGAGCAACCGCCGGTGCGCGACGTTTGTTGACGATACGGCGAAAAGCGATATCAATATCCCAGGCTTCCAGTTTGATGCGGCGATTTAAATAAAGCGCAAATCCGCATGCAGTATAAAACGGTGCTGTTAATCCCAGCGCGCTGTACCAAAGCACAATTTGCAATTCGATTAACTCGGATGATTCACTATCAAAAAATAATCCCACCCATTCAATATTTAATTCACGCGGGATAAACGCCCAGATGAGAGTGATTAGACCAACTAACAAACTGATCTCCAACAACAGGCCGAGCACGCTAATCCAGCCGGCCGGTGCCGAGTCTTCGCGGTGCAATATGGCGAGGCGATCTTGCCGCCGCGCTGCGCGCAATCCTTCAAGTTGCAACACCGGCAAATCCATCGAACGAGTGGGGCTAAAGCGGCGCCAAGTTAAACTCATAAGAATTTGCGTGAACGCCTGGGTAGGAAATTGTTTTAAGGTGCTGCGGGTTGTAGGTAAATCGTTAAACACCGCATGACTGAGGATGTGTAACAGTGGGCGCTCGTAAATGGGTTTGAACCACCAGATCACCAGGGCGCTAATCCACCATTTATCGGTAGGAATCAGCAACGCAATTAGCAATATCGGAAAGCTGACAATCAGCCAGACTTTCATGAGTGGCCACCACCAGCGGCGCGCCATTAATAATCCTAAATCCAGTGCTTCCCAAGCTGTGCGCGGGCGAATTTCAATGGTGATCTGATCCAGGTTCATCCTCGACCTCGCTCGCCACGCAAACCTCGCCCGCTAAACACCAGATAGCCAATTACCAGTGCCCACAAAAATCCCCCCACCAAATATTTTTGCCAGGGCATAAGAATATTGTTGGATGACCAGAAGGCTTCAATAAATGCGGCAATGGTTAGCATGATAATAACGCCGTACACCAATTTAATGGCGACGCTGCTGGCGCGCTTGAGCGATTCGGTACGCGAAATATTTCCGGGTGCCAGCAGGGCGTAGCCGAGTTTTAACCCCGCTGCACCGGCGATGCAAATGGCGGTTAATTCAAAGCTGCCGTGACCCACAACGAAGGTAAAAAAGGTTTCGGTAAATTGCGCGTTGGTTAAGTGGCCGGCGACAGCGCCCATTAATAAACCGTTGTAGACCAGAAAGAAAATTGTCCCAACGCCAAATAAAATGCCAGACGCAAATGTTTGGAAGCTCACGCCAATATTATTGCGGATGTAAAAACCAAACATTTCCACATTGGTATCGGACGCGCGCGCCGCACCCAGAGTGCGGTTGTGCGGGTCGTACATTTCTTCAAAGTTGCTCACCTGATCGGGCGTGGTGATGGTGTATACCAAATCCGGCTGCCACAAAATCGCGAGATAAACTAATAAACCGGGAACATACAACAGCGCCGTGGCCCACCAGACATAAGCTTGCTGTTTGCGCACCAACCGCGGAAAGCCAGCAACAATAAAACTGATGAACTGCTGAAAAAAGGGTTGCTTGCGGCGATAGAGTTGTTGATGCCCACGCACCACCAAATCGCCGAGTTTATCCACCAGATGGCTGGAATAGTGGCGATCTTTTGCCAACGCATGGAAATGGCATAAGCGGCGATAGCGGCTGGCAAAGGTCGCTAACTCATTGCCTTTTAAACGGCCATCGGCTTTTTCCAGTTCGATAATTTGCGTTTCCAGCAATTGCCAAAGCGGTTGGTAGAGTTGTTCGAATTGTCCTTGTTTCATGCGCTATTCCGTTTACTGCTTGCCAACCATAGTGTTGGCCATTTGTTTAATGGCGATCACTGGATCTTTGGCATTAATTACCGGCTGAAGTATGAATGCCAATTCGGTTTGGCGCTCTCCGGAAAGATTTTTGCTGCGTTCGGCGAAGGCAAGCAACGCGCGCTGCTCATCGGTAGAGAAATCGGCTGGCACTGGCAATTGCCCGCGCACTTCAAAGTTGGGCTCGCGCAACGGTGGTGCATCGTAAATCACCATGCTGCCAGCGGCTATATCGCCCAAGCGCTTGAACTGATGATTGCACAGACTGGTAATGATACCTGCAAGGTAAGCCAGCGGAAGGAAATCAACAACGCGCAGTAAATTGCGCACCAGTGAGGGGCCAAAGGTAATGGGCGTACCATCGTCGTTGACAACGCGAATCCCCATCCACTTTTTACCGGGCGTGCGGCCATTGCGCGCCACCTCAAAAAACACCGGGTAAAACCATTCCAGAAGGAATATTAAAATCAGGGCAATCCCGCTACCCAGCTTACCTAGCAGTGAAAACACTATGGCGATAAGGATGGTAATGCCCATGCGGATCATCACATCCAACAATTGGGCCAGCGTGCGTACACCAAAACCCGCCGGCGTCAGCGGCAAGAGCGCTCCTTCCGGGGTTTCCAATGATTGACGGGTATCGAGTAACAAAACCTTTTCCTTTCCTGGATGCGGGGTAAGCCCCGGGGTGATGTCGTGCAAATTATTGTTTGGCTTTGCCAAGGATGGGGGCGAGGATAGCGGATAAGGGTGGGTATGGGTAGCTAAAGACCGGGGTTTTTAGCTTGAGGATGACGCTTTCGCCCCCATCTAGGCGTTATAATTTGCGCCTCATCTTCAGGTTTTAGTGTTATGTCCCAGCAACAACCCCCAAAAATTGAATTTCCCTGCGAAAACTACCCGATCAAAGTCATGGGCGATGCAGTGCCCGAGCTGCACAGCTATGTGATTGAGATCATGGAGCGCCATGCGCCGGGGTTTGATCAGACCCGTATCACCGTGAAAGAGAGCAGCAAGGGCAGTTTCCGCTCCTTGACTGTCTGGATCACCGCCACCGGGATAGATCAACTGAGCGCTATCCACGATGACCTGCGCCTCAACCGTATGATCAAGATGGTGCTCTAAGTTGGCGGAGCTTAGCCTTGAGGTAGTGAATCTCGGTCAGCGCGACTACGCCAGCTGCTGGCAGGCGATGAGCGAGTTCACCAACCAGCGCACCCCGGATACCACCGATCAGCTCTGGCTGGTGGAGCATCCGCCGGTGTTTACCCAGGGGCAGGCGGGCAAGGCCGAGCACTTGCTGTTTCCGGGGGATATTCCGGTAGTACAGACGGATCGCGGCGGCCAGGTAACCTACCACGGGCCCGGTCAGCTGGTGGCCTATCCACTGCTGGATTTGCGCCGGCTCAATATCGGGGTGCGCGAGCTGGTGACCCGTATCGAACAGACCATAGTCGCGACTCTGGCCCATTACGGCATTGACTCGGCGGCCAAGCCGGATGCACCCGGCGTCTACGTCAATGGCGACAAGATCGCCTCGCTCGGCTTGCGCGTGCGGCGCGGCTGCAGTTTTCACGGTCTGGCCTTGAATGTGGATATGGATCTGGCGCCGTTTTTGCGGATAAATCCCTGCGGCTATCAGGGCTTGGCCATGACCCAGATGCGCGACCTTATCGCCGCTGCGCCCAATTTGGTGCAGGTGCAAAACCAACTTGTTACGGAATTCGCGCGGAAATTGGGCTACGAAACCTGTACAATGCGCGCCGTAGATTAACGTCGCGAGATTCCTATGTCAGATCTTCCTCCCGTATCCACCTTTGTCCCTGAACTTCAACCGGTCAAACGCACCGAGCGCTACAAGCAGGGCGAAAAGCTGCGCGATGCCGACAAGGTTGAGCGTATCCCGGTCAAAGTGATTGCCACTGATCGCGAGGAAGTGCAGCGCAAGCCCGACTGGATTCGCGTGCGCATACCCGCCTCGCCGGAAGTTGATCGCATCAAATCCATCCTGCGCAAGAACAAGTTGTCGTCAGTGTGCGAAGAGGCTAACTGCCCAAACCTGGGTGAATGTTTCAGCGGCGGTACCGCGACCTTTATGATCATGGGCGATATCTGTACCCGTCGCTGCCCCTTCTGCGATGTGGGTCACGGCAAGCCCAATCCCCTCGATGAGCAGGAACCGCGCAAGCTGGCAGAAGCCATCGCCGAAATGCGTTTGAAATATGTGGTGATCACCTCCGTGGATCGCGACGACCTGCGCGATGGTGGCGCCCAGCATTTTGCCGACTGTATCCGCGAAGCGCGCGCGCTCAGCCCCAAACTGCAAGTGGAAGTACTGGTGCCCGATTTCCGCGGTCGCATGGAAATCGCGCTGGATATTCTTGAGCAGGAAGCACCGGACGTATTCAACCACAATATGGAAACCGTATCGCGTTTGTACCGTCAGGCGCGCCCCGGTGCCAACTACGAGTGGTCGCTGCAATTGCTCAAGCAATACAAAGCGCGCCGCCCGGATGTACTTACCAAATCCGGGTTGATGGTGGGCTTGGGCGAAACCAAAGAAGAAATTATCGAAGTGATGAAGCACATGCGTGAGCACGATATCGATATGCTCACCATTGGCCAGTATTTACAGCCGTCCAAAGACCATTTGCCAGTCGAGCGCTTTGTGCATCCGGATGAATTTGCCGAGTACACCCGTCTCGCCGAGGAGATGGGCTTTAAGCACGCCGCCTGCGGCCCGCTGGTGCGCTCTTCCTACCACGCGGATAAACAAGCCCACGGTGAAGATGTGAAGTGGTTCGGCGAGACCAAATAATCCTGAAGCCTGTTGTAGGTTCAGCTTAAAAAACTCCCGCTAGCCGGGAGTTTTTTTATTTCCGGTTCAGCAAATTGAACTAAAGTTAATTCAATATTCGTCGGCGAATTAAGTTGTTAATGTGAAAACATCTGCGGTAAAAAAATCCCCTGAGTTACAAATTGCACTATTGGAAAACCATCCTGAATTTTTTGCGCAAATTGCTTATTGGCACCATCAGGAGTGTGAGCGTCAGGGGCTGAAATCGACACTGGCATTGCGTCAGCAGCGCCTAGTGTTGCATGTGAAAGAAAACCTTATCCCCAAAACCCTGATCATTCTGCAGCGCGGTGAATTGGTTGGCTGCGTGAGTCTGGTGAATTACACCTATCGCAGCAGTGAACGCATGCCCAAAGTGTCCAGCGATTCACCAGTATGGTTGAGTAATTTATTTGTAGTGGAGCAATATCGACGGCTAGGTATTGGAATGGTGTTGATCGATGCTGCAAAAAGCTACGCGCGGGATTTAGGATTAGGAGAGCTTTGGTTGTCAGCGACGGATTACACTGATTACTATCAAAAGCGAGGTTGGGATATTGTTCGCCATACGCGCTTGGGCGGGCGACAAGTGAACGTGATGCGAACTAATGTGTAAATGGTTATCGATGTAGTAAAACATGTTCGATTAGTGTTCCCAATCGAACATGTTCGCGAAGAAAATTAGTTCACTTTTACCAATTTTGCTTTTTGTTCATCGGTCAGGGAATCGAAGCTGGCAATCGTCAATATTTGATTGTTACTCGCCGTTGTATTCGCGTCCAGATTGATTGATACGTCTTGCGGTAATTTGTACATGGCACCAGTTGCCGGGTCCACAATCAACATACCGATCAAACCACCAAATAAAATATTGCCCCAATACCAACCATCCAATGAGCTGGTCAGCGTAAAGGTTTTCTCACCAAAGCCTTCTTTTTTAAAGGTGATTAAATAGCGCTCCCCTTTGAAGTATCCTGCATTGGCTTTCAGTGTTACTACGCTTGGCGTAACACCAGAATGAACGACCGCGCCGCTGCGGTTGGTAATGGTGAAGTTAGCGGTATCCGGTGCAGACTTTAGAGAAATCGGGTAGGAGGAATCACTAACGATGCTCGCACAACCACTCATGAAAAAGCCGCAAAAAGCCGCCGCCGCAATTTTGTTTTTAATAGACATATCAATCTCCATGTTTTTTAAGCGCCATATTGGCGCGGCAAGCCTATCCCATCGTAATTCCATGTACAAGCGGCGGTTGTATTTGCAAAAGTGTTGCACCGGTGTTGCAACACGTTTATTTATCAATGCAGTGTAATTTCACCTATCAATGCAATTTCAGTCGCGGTCTTAACCAGCGATTCAACCTTCCTCCCAGCATAATCAATCCGGTGCGGATTAATCCGTGGATGGCAATTTGGTGCATGCGGTATAACGAGATATAAACCATGCGCGCCAAACGGCCTTCAATGAACATACTGCCTTTGCTCAGGTTGCCCATTAAGTTGCCGACGGTTGAATAGCTGGCGAGCGAAATTAGCGAGCCGTG
Organism: Cellvibrio sp. KY-GH-1; assembly: GCF_008806975.1. Lineage (NCBI taxonomy): Bacteria > Pseudomonadati > Pseudomonadota > Gammaproteobacteria > Cellvibrionales > Cellvibrionaceae > Cellvibrio > Cellvibrio sp. KY-GH-1. The sequence goes on along the minus strand of NZ_CP031728.1, from coordinate 2,746,796 downwards.
ATCGGTGTATTTGTAAGCGTGTAAAGGTTTGTTGTTTAACAGTGCGACCAGGTTTTTGTAGCAGGTACTGGCCATCTGGTGGGCAGATTGCGCGCGCGGGGGCACGCGGGAACCATCGGGGTTGGTAAATTGCGCGCAATCTCCGATGGCGAAAATCGTGGCATCGCGTGTGGTTTGTAAAAATTCATTGACATGCAATTGATTGATGCGATTGGTTTCCAGCCCAGCGATATTGGCCATGAAATCGGGCACTTTAATTCCGGCGGCCCAGACCATCAAATCGGCATTAATCAGTTGGCCATCTTTGGTGTGCAGGCCTTCGGCGGTGGCGGCGGTGATCAGGGTATTGAGTTTTACGTCCACGCCAATTTTTACCAACTCTCCATGGGCGGCCCCGGAAATTCGCTCCGGCAGTGCCGGCAAAATGCGCGGGCCGGCTTCTACCAGAGTGACATGCAAGTGTTCATTAGACACGGCATCGAAACCATAGTTGTGAATTTCGTGTACGGCGTGGTGCAATTCCGCCGACAGCTCCACACCGGTTGCACCTGCACCGACAATGGCAATGCGCACATGATTATTGGCGCCGGTAACGCGCTGAATACGCAAAAATTTATTGAGTAATTTATTGTGAAATTTATGGGCTTGCGCCGGGCCATCTAAAAACAGGCAATGATCTTTCACGCCGGCGGTGTTGAAATCATTGGACATGGAGCCGAGCGCGATTACTAAATAGTCGTAAGGAATTCGAGTGGACGGCAAAAACTCCACACCGTCTTCATCTTGCATGGGAGCCAGCACTACTTCACGTTTGTCGCGGTCAATGTCAATCATGGTGCCGACGCGAAAGAAAAAATGGTGTGCGTTGGCGTGGCCGCGATAGCTCACCGCATCCACATCTTCATCCATAGTGCCCACCGCGATTTCGTGAAGCAGTGGCTTCCATAAATGCGTCGTGTTGCGATCGATCAGCGTCACTTCCGCTTTATTTTTTCGCCCGAGTTTTTCCCCCAGTTTGGTGGCGAGTTCCAGCCCGCCGGCGCCGCCGCCAACCACGACTATGCGTGGTTTGGTGGATGAGTTTGGTGTGGTTGATGTTTGCATAGTACACCTGCAAAAGTAGTGGATTAATTTCTCGCTAAAAACAGGCTTGCCAGAGGCCGCTCGATAAATCGATAGGTGTTTTGTTGTAGTGCGGCGTTGAAGTGTTGCCTGGCGGCCGAGGTTTTTCCGGCGCGATAGTCGCGATAACCGGAATAAAAATAATATTCAGTAAGTTCGCAGCGATTGGTTGCGGCTTGTTGTAATTGTTGGCGATTGATTTTGTTAATCCAGTAAGCGTAGACGGCGCCTTCCCACTCATTGCGGACGGCCATTTTTTTCCCGCGTGCTATCTTGGAGAAATCCCAATCCGTTTGGTCATGAATAATATCGGCTTTAATCGCATCATAAATGCTGATTTCACGCTGTGCCTGTAAGTACTCGGTAAATGTTACTGCTGCTTTTTGCCAATCGCCTGCATTCATATAAATTTCGTGAAATGCCGTATCGCTCGCGGTAAGTCCTTGTTGTTTGGCTTTTTCCAACAAATTAAACGCCTGCTGATTTTTTCCTATGGTGGAGTAGGTCTGTGCTGCCCAGGCATAATTTTCGGCACTGGGAGCAATCTCTAACACTATGGCAATTTCATTCAGCGCTAACTGGTGGTGATTGGTATCAATAAACATCTGGGCCAGTTGATAATGCAATTCCGCCTTATCCGCACCCATTGGCATGGCTTTTTGGTAATAGCCAGCTGCGCTGGAGAGCGATTTATTTAATTCGTAGGAGCAACCACTGGCTTCGGCGCGTTCTTCATAGGTTTCCGCGAGTGTTTGGAAAAAATCGCGTGATTGCACCTGATTGGTCTCCGCCTGTTTCAAGGTGGCTAGTGCAAGCGGGTAAAGCCCCATGGTGCGATACATTTTGGCGAGCTGAATGTAGGCCTTGTCGTTGGTGGGTTGCTCACGTGTAGCACTCAGCAGCGCATCTAATAATTCTTCGGGTTGCTTATTTGCACTTTCTTTTTGCGCGATATAACGCTGCAAAAAAAGTGCGAGCGACGGAGGATTCAACGCTTCGCGCGCACCGGGCGAGAGTTGGGTGAAAATGGTTTTGGCCTGGGTTAGCGATTGATCCTTGCCTTTTACGATATCATCGTAATAAATGTTGTAAAGCGCGGTCAGTGTCGCCTCATTGCCTGGCACCAGTTCTAAAACCTTACGAAATTCGGCTATCGCCAGTTTTCGCTGCGCCGCCGATTTTTCCGGCTCAGCCGATTTTAATTGCTCGGCCGCGGAGTTATACGCAAAACCCAATTTATAATGTACTTCCGGGTTGTTAGGGTCTTGTGTAAGTTGTTGCTGCAGATTGCGAATCATACCTGAGCTGTTTGCCGTTACTTCACTATCTGCTGTTTGCAGCGTGGGTTCTTGCAAAGGCTTAATGGATTGTTGGCTGCAGGCACTGAATAGTGCGCAACATAGCAGTGCAGATGCTACGCGAGCAGACAGTGATGCGAAGCGAGCCGGCGATGATCCCAACCGCTGTTTTACAAACCGCAAATCGTTTCTATACAACTCCATAGCATCAATCTCAGAGTTGGTAGCCGAGGGCTTCGGCTTTTTTAAAGGCTGCATCTGACTCTTTAAACTGATGAATGTAGCCCAACGCCAAGCCTAATTGGTAATGCGCTTCGGCATTTTTTGGAGCGGTGCTCACTGCCGAGCGCGCGCTTTCCAGTGCCTGTTGGTAATTGCCATTTTTAATGTGCAGTTTGCTCAGGGCGATTAAACTGGAGATGTCGTTTTTGTCACTCTCCAGCGCCGCAATGTCAGCCGCCGTAGTGTTGTATTCGTAAGCCAGTGTCCAATCAGTTGAATCCAGCAACTCTTCGGTTTTTTCATAAAAATCCGCGTAGCTACTTTTTTCAACACGATTCGCTTTTACCGTTAGATTCTGCTCCACAATATAACGTTGTGGTTCTTGTTTTCCGCTTTGCACAAGCTTGTACCAGGGGTTATCAATATTCACGCCTTGGGTTTTAATGCGCAGTTGATGTTTATTGCTTGGGCTGTTAAACACAATGCGTGTTTGCAAACTGTAAGCGGGGTCGTTCACATAGGGTTGTTTGCGATCGGCGGGTTTATGCAGGTTGCGCAGATCGGCAAATAAATTGGTGAGCTGGGTAATACTAAACGCGTAATTGATGGCTTCCTGATCGCCACCCCATACATTGGTAAAGGCAAAGCGGCCGTGGATCACAAAGGGTTGCCATAAATTGTCGGCATTGCTGGTACTCAGTTCAATGACCTCCGCCGAGTTGTAAATTTGCCCGATAAGCTCGCGAAAATATTTGTCGCGCTCGTGAGAGTACTGCCACATGCTGCGCAAGCGCTGTTCGTACAAGCCGCCAAAACTGAGTTTGAAGCTGGCCCGGGCGTTGCGACCTTCGAATTTATCGAACACCAGTTCCAAGTGAGCAAAATGTTGGCTGGCATCCAGTGTGGGTAACACGCTGATTTTTTTATTCTGCTCATTCACTACCAGCGACGGCTGGCCTTCTATGCCGACCGAAAAACCAGGGTACAAACTGGTTTCACCGGTGGTGTCCATCCAGATTTCTGTCAGGCCAGTTTGTGCAGGAATATGCACGATCATATGGTCAAAACTGATTCCGGGAATGGTCATATCGGGAATGCCGCGCCCGCGCGTTACAATCAAGGCCGGGTCGGCTTTTATGCCCAGATCGCGCAATAACTTAACGGCTAATAGGGTTTGGTCTTTGCAATCGCCATAACCGTTTTTCAAAATTTCGGTGGTATCGTGCGGCTCGTAACCGCCACGTCCTACGTGGGCAAATACATAGCGAATACGATCCTGAATGGTTTGGTAAACCGCTTTGACTTTCGCTTCTGGTGTCGGTGACGATTTTTTAATATCGGTGACAATTTTTTCCAGCGCTGCATCGCTCAACAAATGTGGCTCGATCAGGCTGTTGGCCCAGCGTGCCACTTCATTCCAGTTATCGGTGGTGGCGACACGCAGGTAGGGGGCATAGTCATGCTCGCGCGGCATATCGCTTTGCAGTTCAATTTTGGCGAGGTTGGTGCCGCTCCAGCTCAGTATTTGCTGGTTATTTTTTTCGTTGCGCTTGAATGCGATGGCATAGCGACTCGCATCGGTACTGAATAGCTTTATCGTTGCCGGTGCATTGATGATTAATTCACTTTTGGTAATGGCATCAGCGCGCGATCCCTGGCCCGCAGCGCGATCTTCCCACCAGTGGAAACTAAAGCTGTCAAACCAGTGGTTGGGAACCATTTTTTTGGTGTCGGTATAACGATACTGAAATTCAATTACCGATCCTTTGCGCACATTGGGCAAGGAAAATAATAACTCTTTGCGGTCGTGATAAAAATTTTCATCGGTGGGGCTTTGGATCTGGGTAGCGTCAGCTTTGATGCTATCGAGTTTGCCATCCGGTGTGCGTACATTGGCGTACTCGAGTTGAATGTCTTCGTAGAAACTATTAAAGCTCACGCTGATTTGGCTGTAATCGCGCACCGCTTCATCACTGTTGATGTACACCGCAACATAGGAGGTGGCGTGGCTCATTAACTGTTCGTCAATATCTACTACGGTTTTCCGTAGCAGCACTTGCGCCTCGGTAGCAGAAGAGGGTTTGTAGCCACGCATCAGATTTTTAAGCGGCGGGGCAATTCGCTCGGCAGTTTCTTTATCGATTGCTGCCGCATGGCTGGTGGCCGAACTAATTGCTAACACCAGTAGCCAAAGCGAATATTTTCTTACACACACAGCTAAAAAATCTGACACGCGATGCCTCTCCAACAATTGCCAATTAAAACTCGTAGAACCTAGCTTGCTTAGACTTCAATCCACCGGCCTTCAGCAGCACTTTCAAAAATAGCATCGATAGTGCGCATATTGGCAATGGCATCATCCAGGGGGGTAGGCACGGGTGTATTGTTAAATACGCTTTGTGCAAAGGCATCGCCCATGGCGCCGTAGTGGTTGTGATCGGGAACCTCAATTTCTTCTACCACCCGGTTGCAGGTGATACGAATTTTTTGAGTGGGTTCGCCGCTATCGTTATAGAACGGGCGCTCCAATATCAGGCTGCCTGCTTCGCCGCTTGCCTCCACGCGTTGCATGGATTCCAACTTGGTGGCTACTGAGAAAGTGGCGGTGCCATCGCGGAACTCTAAAATTCCTGACGTTAAGCAGTCCACTTCTTCGCCGGGCATCGGCGTGATGTGCCCCATCACCTGATCCGGTTCCTGACCGAACAATAGGCGCGACAGGGAAATTGAATAGCATCCGATATCCAGCAGGGCACCGCCACCCATATCAATGCGATTGCGAATATTGTCGGAGTCGCGATTGTTGTAACAAAACACCGAGTGCACTGTGCGCAGCTTGCCGATGCGTCCTTCATCGATGAGTTTTTTCGCCAGTTGCCATTGGGGGTGAAAGCGGTACATAAACGCTTCCATCACTTTTAAATGCGGGTGTGCTTTCGCGGCGTCTACCAAGCGTTGGGCATCCTCGGTATTCATGCCGAGCGGCTTTTCACAGAGCACGTGCTTGCCGGCCTCCAGTGCGCGTATCGACCAGTCTACGTGCAAATGGTTGGGGAGCGGGTTGTAGATTGCATCGACATCCGGGTCCGCCAGCAGCTCGTGGTAATGGCCGTAAGCGCGCTCGATTTGCAACTTATCAGCGGCCGCACGCGCGCTTTGTTCATCGCGTGAGCAAATGGCGATGACCTGGTTGTGTTGCGATGCCTGCAATGCAGGAATGACTTTTTCGCGGCCGATCTTGGCGGTGCTAAGCACGCCCCAACGAAGTTTTTGCATGGTGGATCCTTAGTGTCAGGAAGTATTTTTATGAGGGTTTTTACGAGTTCACTGCAGTGCGGTCAGTGTAGCCCACGCGCGACTTTAGCGGGGAGTCGCGCACGGAAAAAGGCGGGTAAAAAATTGAAATTTACGGCGTCTGGTGAGGAAATTTCAGTTTCAGGCGTTGTTACCAGGGCAAGATATCGCCATTGGAATGCCAGAAGGTGCCGCTATTTTTCAGGGTGAGGTCGGCAATTCGCTGACTCAAGCGTTGGGCGGATTCCTCTGCCGAAATATCGCCGCCAAAATTAACCATAGCGGTCTGTACATAGCCTGGGTGCAGCACCGCCACGGCAATCCCCTTGGGCTGCAAGTCGCGTGCGAGTGACATGGCGGCCGCATTGAGTGCCGCTTTGGACATACGGTAGCCGTAATAACTGCCCGAGGTGTTGTCGCTAATGGAACCCATGCGGCTGGTGATAAACGCTACCTTGGCACCGCGTTGCAAATTGCCGAGAAATGCCTCGGTTACCCGCAGTGGCGCAATGGCATTGACATTGAGTTGTTGTTCGATACTGGCGTAATCCAGATTGCCCAGGGCTTCTCGCTGTAAAATCCCGGCGTTATTTATCAGCAAATCGATTTTCTTTCCGGTGAAGGTATCGGCCAGCTTATTCAGTGCGGCTTGATCGGTGACATCCACCCCGGCGATGACGCGCGCCCCTGATTCCACCAATTCGGGGGATGCATTGCGGCACACCGCCAATACTTGCCAACCTTGGGCGAGATAGGTTTTGCTCAGGGCGAGGCCAATTCCGCGATTGGCACCAGTAATTAATACGGTTTGCATGTGAGGTCCTTGTTAAGCTGCAGGAAAGGTCTGCGGCGAATAAATGCGCGCAGTGAATTAGTTGATAGCGGTTTACAGACTATAGAGCCAAGCCGGTTCGAAGAAAAGGACGGTGTGATATTTGTCGTTAAAGCTTGCCGGGACCTTGACCCGTCCAGCGTTTGAAAGCGCGGCGCAAGTTGGCCGCATCATAAAAGTGCAATTGCCGCGCAACTTCTTCTTGGGTGATGCGGGTCTCGCTGAGCCAGTGCAATGCCAGGTGTTTGCGCACCAAGTCGTATTGCTGTTGAAAACTACTGTGATGTTTTTGCAACTTGCGTTTCAGCGTGGCGCTGCTCATGCCGAAATCCTGGGCGCATTGCTCAAGGTTTGGTTGGTCTTGCAAGTTACTGTGGAGATAGTAATAAACTTCATGTAAAAAACCGCGAGGGTTTTCTGCTGTGAGTGGGTTGATGATGTTCATAGAAGTTGGAATTTTGGGCCAGTTGCTGTGCAATTCATGACGCGCAATAGCAATCGCATCCGCGCGTGCGTTGAATACCAATTGCTCCCCCAAATGCACCTGATATTGCTCAATATATTCTGGCTTGGCGTGTTTAAAATAAAATGTCCAGGTGGGCGATGAAGCGCTACGCCAGCGCGTAAAGTTGCGCATACTGCTCGCCATCATTGCCAGCAAAAAGGGAGTTAACTCATCGGCTCCGAAATTATCCTGCCAATAGATAACCAGGCGGTCTTGCTCATAATGCAAGTGCAAACTAAGCAATGGCGATAAGGTGCCCGCATAGGTGACGAAATAGTCCAACAGCTCGGCCAGGTTGTTTGCCTGGCTTAAGTGTGCTTGATAAGGCGTTAGCAAGTCTCGCGCTACTAAAAAAACTAACTCATAACCTTGTGGTTGGCGGGTGGCGTTGTCCAGCAGACGAAAGATTTGCTGCGGTGTGAGCAATATGTTTCCTTGGGCGATATCCTCATAAAAAATGCCGGTGTTGCGCAGCAATTTGTGTTCTTGCTGACCGCGCGCGAGTGCCAGGTCGATGAGGGTTTTGGGCCAGCTCTGCGCAGGAATAAACGCGCTGTCGCGTTCGCGGTAAAGTTGAGGCAAGTAGCGTCGGTAGCGATTATCCATTACGCGACCTGATCGATAAAGTTGGGGCGCTTTTCCTTGGTTTGCAAAAGGTTGCGGGTAGCGCGCTGAAGTAAGTCTTCAGTCGTGTCTGGTTGTTGCAGTGTATCACCCGCTATTGCGATACCTGTACTTGCGCTGTGAAAAATCGATTCACCTTGACCGCTGGTTTTAAATGCAAAATGCTGGATCGCCAGGGCAATTTCCTCGCTGATTGTTTCGGCAAGTGAACGAGTCGTATTGGGTAGCACCAGTGCAAAACGATCGCCCGCGTAGCGGCAGAGCAAATCGTTGCGGCGAATGTTTAATAATATTAATTCACCGAGCGCCTGCAATAATCGGTCGCCCTCCGCGTGGCCATAGCGGCGGTTCGTTGCGTCAAAAAAATCTATGTCAATTAAGATCAGCGCGAGGGTCAAATTATTTTGTCGTGAATGATGTAATTCCTGTTCCAATAATTTTCGCAGGTAAGTTGCGCCGTTGAGCTGTGTAATAAAATCCAGCCCGCGATGATCGCGAAATAAGCGTTCACGCTTGCGCAGTTGTTCATTGATGGTCAGCTGCTCTTGATGCCAGTGGTAAATGCCGAAGGTTAGGAGGCCGAGACCGATCGGCATTAAACCCGATTCAACCCAGTGGTCCCAAAACGCGCTGACAGGGAAGGCAATAAATTCATCCAACCAATCCTGAAAACTGGCGAGGAAAATACAACTCAAACCAATGCTTAACCATTGGGTCACGCGACCATTGGGCCGGCTGTGCAAAATTAATAGCAACCATACCAGTGCGAGTAACGCCGCACCGCCTTCACTGATTACATCGAGCCAATTTATTTGGGCCCAGCGTTTACTATCGCCTTGGGCGAGGCTGGCGATGAGCGTCACGTTGGCCGCCAATGCCAGCACTAATAGTTTCCATTGATGAAGTTTCAACATGCTGCGCGTTAATCCCACGATGAGTCTACAAATCATTCGCCAACATCATGCGTGTTGGCCGGTGTGCAGCGATACCAGCTCTGTATGACACTTGTGTGAATACAAAGGAATACACGTTCGAATCATTGAGCTATTTTGCCTCTCCCGATCCGGTTGTCGGCGCAAGAGGCAAAATAGCTCAACGCATATTTATTGGGACCTATCCCGCTGTCATGCGAGTGTCATCTGTGGCACCTAGCTTTGCCTTCCGAACCTGTTTGGCTCGCACGTTATGTGCTGGTCATCGACGAATCTGGAAAAAAGTGGGGAGAATCATTGTGGCGCAACGCAGACACGCAAAAAAAAATTGCAGAGATACTTTTATAAAAAATACCGTCTTTATTAAAAGCATTTTGTCATTAACGCTAGCAACAATCGCGGGTGGTGCGCTGGCGGATGGACGCATCGAAGGCCAAGTAAAAGCAGCGGAATACGGTGTTGCCTTACAAGGCGTGAAAATTCGTATCGCGGAATTAAATCGCGAAGCGGTGAGCCAGCGCGATGGCCGTTATGTTTTTCTCGATGTCGATGCTGGCAATTACACATTGGAAACGAGCTATATAGGCGCAGACCCGGTGCGTCGTTCAATTGTTGTCACTGACAATCAAACCACTAAAACCAATTTCCAATTAGTGGGCGTTTCAGGAATAGTCGAGAACGTGATAGTAATTGGTCAGGCGGCAGGAATGAACAAAGCACTCAACAAACAACGTAGCGCAGAAAATATTATCACTGCTGTTTCTGCCGATGCGATTGGTCAATTCCCGGATACTAATGTTTCTGAAGCGCTGCAGCGTTTGCCGGGCTTGTCGGTGGAGCGCGATCAGGGTGAAGGCCGTTATGTGCGCGTGCGCGGCATGGGGCCGGACTTTAACGCGGTAACTATTAATGGCGTGGGTGTTCCCGGCCCGGATGCTGATCGCCGCGCGGTAGCCTTGGATGTCATTCCGTCAGACCTGTTAGAAAATTTAATCGTTACCAAAAGCTTAACGCCGGATATGGATGCCAATTCATTGGGTGGCAGTATTGAAGTACAAAGTTTATCGGCGTTTGATCGCGACGGTGCGTTTTGGCAAATGACGGCTGAAGGCAGCTTCGACGATAACACCGAACAAACCAGTCCTAAATTCGCTGCAACGGCGAGCAATCAATTCAGCATTGGTGGTGATGAAAATAATCTGGGTGTTGCTTTCGGGGTGAGCTCATTTAAACGGGAATTTGGTTCCGATAATGTGGAAACGGGGGGCGCCTGGGATTTTGAGGAGGGTGTTAAACTGGAAGAGCTTGAGCAGCGCGATTATCGCATTTCACGCGAGCGTTCTGGTCTTACTTTGAACCTGGATTTCAAACCAACCACCAATACTGATTTGTATTGGCGCAATCTGTACAGCGAATACACAGATTCAGAAATTCGCCTCGCTAATGTCATTGAATTTGAAGATGCCGTAGCAGAAGGTGAAATTGGCAGTGCTGAAGTGCAACGCGAATTAAAAGATCGCACAGAAACCCAGGAAATTTTATCTACCTCATTTGGCGGTCAAACCCGTTTTGAGCGCTGGACAGTCGATTATCGTTTGGCACACAGCGAATCTAACGAAGACGAACCGCAAAACATCGCCGGAGCAGTATTTAAAATTGACGATGATGTGATTGCCGATGAGGTTTTCGATTTAGCGTTTCAAGGTGCACGAAAAATTCGCATTACTGCTCCAGCAGAATATTATCAATCCGCTAGTTATAAACTGGACGAAGTTGAATTGGGCAGCACCAATACCAATGACGACAGTGATGCGGTTAACCTGGATTTTACTCGCGACTTGCAATTAGGTAGCAATGCTGCGCAAATCAAGTTTGGTGTAAAACGCACTGAACGTGAAAAAGACAACGATGTAAATGTGTGGGTTAGCGAAGATTTTAATGGCGATACCGCCTTAACCAGTTTCGCTAAGGGTGTGGTGGATTATCAACTGGGCGAGTTCGGCTCCGGTATTAGTACGCGCGCGGTAAGAGCAGCTATCGCTGATCAGGAACTTGATGAAGTGGAAAGCAGTATCGGCGATTTTGCTATTACTGAAGATACCAGTGCCGCTTACTTAATGGGACGCATCGATATCGATTCCTGGCGTATTTTAACCGGCGTGCGCTATGAAGATACAAGTTTTACCGCGCAAGGCTATTCCTGGGACGACGCTGTTGAAGGGAGCACTGCAACACACTTTGAAAATTCGGATGATTATTTTTTGCCCGCAGTACATATTCGCTATAGCCTGAATGACAAAACCCAGATTCGTGCCGCCTGGACCAATTCGGTTGTGCGGCCGGGTTTTGCACAATTGTCGCCAGGACGTTTAATTGAAGAGGATGATGGCGATATTGAAGCCGAGTTTGGCAATCCGGATTTAAAATCATTGGAATCCAGCAACCTGGATGTGGGTATTGAATATTACCCCGGTGTTGCGAGTGTCATATCAGCATTTGCGTTTCACAAATCGATTGATAATTTTGTGTATCAAACCGATTTGGGAGGCACCACCGGTTATGAAGTGTTTGATCACGCGGTAACTTTTGTAAATGGCGATAGCGCAGAAATTACGGGGATTGAGTTGGCAGCGTCCAAACAGTTTTCCAGTTTGCCGGCGCCCTGGTACGGTTTGTTAGTTGGCGGCAATGCCACGTTTGTCGATTCATCGGCTGACATTGGCGGCTATGATGACGGCGAGTTTATCGCGCGTGATATCCCTATGCCGAGCCAGTCCGACACTTCCGCCAACCTGATGCTGGGGTATGAGTCTGATAAAATCAGTATGCGATTATCGGCGAATTATAAATCCAGCTATTTATTGGAAGTGTTGGAGCCAATGGAGTCCACTTACGATGCTTATGTGGATGACCAGATGCAACTGGATTTTTCATTGCGTTATTTCCTGACTGATACCATCAAAGTGCATTTTGAAGCGTTGAATTTAACTGACGAGGTCTACTACACCTACGTAAATAATGCGCGCTATAACGCGCAATACGAAACCTACGGTGCGACTTATAAACTTGGCATTAGCTTTATGAGTTTTTAAGGAATGATTAAGTGCTTGCGCTTAATCTGCTGAAACATTGCGCGCCTTGTTAACACCGGCGCGCCCATGGTTTTGCGCGTTCGCAGATCAGTCTGGTTGTAGTTAATCGTTTCAAGTTTTTCAGGATCTTAAAAATATGTATCTTAAAATTATGCGTCTAAAAAAAGCAGTCAGCATCGCTTTGCTGTTGGGGGCAGCATTTGTGTTACCCGCCTATGCAACCGAACAACAACGGAATAGCAGTTCCATACAGGCCTTGCCGAAAACTATTCAGGCATCGATGCTCGCGCCTCTGAGTGGAGGTGGATATTTGGCAGTTGATGGAAAAAATGGCGTGAGTTGGTTGAATGCCGATGGTACGCCTTTGGCCGCGTTAGCGGCGCCGGCGGAATTGCTCGACTGGCGAGAGGAAATTCCTGTTAAAAATGGGAAACTTGAAAAGTACGTGGTAGCGGCTACGGTTCGCTTGCCTGAACAGCAGCCCGTCATTATGGTGCTGAATAAATCCACGAAAAAAATCAGTGAACTGGTACGTTTGCCTATCCCGAGTTTCAAAATTGAAAGTCTGTGCTTGAGTGTGGATCCTGCGCATAATCTGTCGTTGTATTTGCTGGATGAACGCGGTACTGCAGAACATTGGCTAGTGGCGGATGCGCAAGGTGAACCGCTGATTAAAAAATTGCGCAGTGTGCCAATTCCTCCCAACAGCAAATCTTGTTCTGTGGATGATCAGCAGGAATCGTTATTTATTGTTGAGGAAGCTATCGGTGTCTGGCGTTTAAATGCGTCGGTGGAGGCAGCTCCGGGGCGCCAGTTGGTAGATGCCGCCAAACCATTTGGGAAATTAAGCCAATCGGTAGAATTAGTGGCAGCGCTACCCGGTGGATTGTTAGCGTTTGAACCACAACAAAAAAGTGTATTGTTTTATCGGAAGCAGGGCGACTCCTACCAATTGGAAAAATCGCAGACAATTTCCCAGGTTGAAGAAGTTGAAAACCTATCCGTCGTTTATGATTCTGTGCGCCGGGAAATAACGGCAGTGCTTTTTGACGAAGCAACGCAGCGTCATTGGCAAATTAAATCCCCTTGGGCGTACGACAATCAGAACGATAAAACGGTGATGCCAATGGTTTCCGTCGTTGCCGACATTCAAACAGAAACCATGGCGCGATTTGGTGATGCGGCCGATGACCCGGCTATTTGGGTTAATAAAAAGTCCCCGCGCAAAAGTCGTGTGATTGGCACTAATAAACAACAGGGATTATTTGTCTACGATTTACAGGGTAAGCAAGTGCAGCATTTTAACTCTGGAAAATTAAATAACGTGGATGTGCGCTACGGTGTTCCGGTTGGTAAAAAAAAGATGGATATCGCGGTAGCTACCAATCGCGCTGACAACAGCCTGGTGATATACGCTATTGATCCCTCGTCGGGAAAGCTGGTGTTTTCTGGCAGCGTCAACACTGATTTGGAAGAAATCTATGGTTTTTGTCTCTACCAATCTGCATCAGCTACCTACGCCATTCCGAATGGAAAAAGTGGTGAGTTTCAGCAAATTAAATTAATCGCCACGCCCGACGAAAACAACAATATTACCTGGCGTGGAGAATTGGTCCGCCGCTTTTATGTAAAAAGTCAGCCGGAAGGCTGTGTGGCTGATGACAAAAATCAGCGCCTGTTTGTGGGTGAAGAGGATGTTGCACTGTGGACCCTGGGCGCCGAACCAACCGCTGCAAATACCCCCGAACTGGTGTTGGCCGCCGGTGATTTATTGGTTGCTGATGTTGAGGGAGTGGGAATTTATCAGGGTAGACAGCATTCCTATGTGGTGGTTTCCAGTCAAGGAAATAACAGCTTTATAGTCATCGATGCGCTACCGCCGTTCAAGGTACGCGGTCGCGTGCGTATTGATATGGACGCTGCGCATGATATTGACGGTGTGTCGGAAACCGATGGGCTAGAAGTTAACGCTGCGAATTTTGGTGGTAACTATAATGAGGGGATGCTCGTAGTGCAGGATGGTCACAAAGTAATGCCGGAAGCGCCGCAAAATTTTAAATATGTTGATTGGAAAAAAATCAGTGCCGCCTTACAGCTTGATTGAGAGCCTTTTGCCCCTCTTTGTGTAAAGAGGGGTTCCATATCAGCTTGACGGTAAATACCACTCAGGTTTTAGCGCATAACCTATTTCCACATCGCCCCGAAAACCGAGTTTTTCGTAAACACGGTGGGCTTCAGTGCGTTGCATTCCCGACAGTAACATCACTTTGTAACAGTTTTTCTGCCATGCCAGGTCTACTGCGAAACGCAACATACGGCTACCTATGCCTTTGCTGCGGCAACGGCTATTGGTAATGACATGTTCGATCATGGCAAAAGGACGGGCGCCATTGGTGAGTGTTGGTATTAATCCCAGCATGCAACTGGCAATCAGTTGCTGATTTTCTTCAACCACAATCAGTGCAATCTGTGGGTTTTCCAGCATCGCTTGCAATGTGCTGACTGCAAGCTCATTGGATATTTTTGGGTCATTGGGCCGAAGCTCGCTGTAAAGCGCGAGCAAACCCTCGCAGTCAGCGAGGGTTGCCGTGCGGATAGTTTCCATCGGGATTTGCTGGTCTTTTTAGTTTGTTTTATTGGCCTTTGCGCGATTCACGGATGTAAAAGCGTGCGTCTTTGGCATTGTTGTAACAATTGTCGAAGTTTTCAACCGCTTGCATGGTGCGCGCCGCGGTAATTAAACTCAGCGCTTTGGTATAGCTCACGGTACCGCTAAAACCATCAGCTTTTGCAATTGATAACTCGCTCCAGGCGGCTTCAATTTCTTTATCGCAAGCGTTGCGGAATTGGGTTTTTCCCGCACAGGCGGATAGCGTAACCGCCAACACAATCAGGCAACTGGAGGTAAGTATTTTACGGATGGGCATCTGTGAATCTCCTTGGGCTTGTTGTTGATACTTGGATCAAACTTTTTCGCAGGAGTTCACATTCTGGCGGTAGTGTAGATGAATGCCAAGCCGAAATTGCTATTCCGGCTTGGGAATGCTCGTTCAGGCAAGCAGGGCGTCGGGCTGTTGGTGTAGTTCGCGATCTATAACGCCAATGGTTTGGGCAATTACATGATCAAGAGAGCCTCGCACATCAATACGATAAACATCCGGTTCAGTGCTCGGGTCTTCAAGGCTATCAAATTGACTATCAACCAATGTGGGTGCCATAAAGTGACCTGCACGCTTGTTAACACGAGTTTGTATCGTGTCTTTGTCGCAGTGAAGAAAGATAAAAATCGTCTTAAGGCCTGCTTTGCGCAGCTCATCTCTGTGCACGGCCTTAAGCCCTGAAAACGCCAGGGTAGAGTGCTGGTCACGGGTGGCTGCGTCGCGGAAGTAATCGCGCATCCTGATTACCCAGGGAAGTCTCATCGCATCCGTTAACGGAATGCCTTTTGCCATGGTGTCGCGCGATTCCTGGCTATGAAAGTCGTCGCCATCAAGATACGCGTACCCATAGTGGTCGGCGATGGCTTTTGCTACGGAAGATTTACCGCTGCCGGAGACTCCCATCACAATGATCAGATTGGTGGCGGCATCCGGGTTGCTAATTGCATAAGAGTGTTGCATCTGGGGCTGTCTCGTGTACGTCCAGGGATAAATCCGGCGCAAGGCTGGAGATTCAATGGAATCGCAATCAAAATGTTCAATCACTGTACATGATAGCGCAACCATCGTGCTTGTGGTATGGTAGCAAAAAATAATAGCGAAGTGCAGATATTGCCTATGAAAACAACAAAAAAAAGACTTTCAGATAAAAAAATCACCTTGGTTGATGTTGCAAATGCGTCTGGTGTTAGTGCTATCACCGTGTCACGTGTGATCAACCAACCGGAAAAAGTATCAGAGTCCTTGCGAATTCAGGTGCAAAAAGCAATTGATTCGCTCGGCTATATCCCTAATCAGCACGCCAGCTCACTTGCGTCATCCAAGTCCCGTGTTATTGGTGTCGCCATCCCTTCGCTCAGCAATATCGTGTTTACCGAGGTGTTGCGCGGGATTTATGAGGTGATGGGGGCCAACGGCTACAAGGTTCTATTGGTGGATACTCACTATTCTCCGCTCGAAGAGGAGAAGATGATTCGCACCCTGCTAAGTCAGTCGCCTGAAGGGCTAATTATCACCGGGGGCGACCAGACCAAGGCCTGCCAGAACTTCCTGACCAAAGCGCGCATTCCCATCGTACAGATGATGGAGCTGTTGGCAGACCCCATTGATATGAACGTCGGTTTTGCCCATGGTCGTGCGGGTTACGATGTAGTGAAACACTTGATTGGCCAAGGGTATGAGCGCATCGGTTTTATCGGTGCCCGTATGGACCCGCGCGTTCAGCAACGTATGCAGGGTTATAAATTGGCGCTGGAGCAGGTGGGCAAGTTTGATAAAAACTTTATTGTAACTACCCCTGAGCCATCTTCGATCGGTGTAGGTGGTGAGCTGTTCAAAAGCTTGATGGCCTCCACCAACGGCGCCGTCGATGCCGTTTTTTGTGTAAACGACGACCTGGCTCTGGGGGCATTGTTTGAAGCTCAGCGTATGAATATCAATGTTCCGCAAGATCTCGCGATCTGCGGATTTAACGATATTGAGGCAGCTGCCTATGTTAACCCGTCGCTCACCAGTGTATCGGTAGGGCGCTATGAAATGGGTGTAAAAGCAGCAGATATGATTATTCGAGTGCTCAACGAAAAACCCATCGAATCCAGAAAGGTAGATATGGGTTACGAAATTCGCAAGCGTGCGTCTACCAGTCGCCTCTAGTGAGTTCATTCATTTCATCCCCCGACACCAACGACAAAGCAGCTTTATAGCAATCACAAGACCACAGCAACTCACTTCGCTGGCACCGGGTGCTGGCGAAGCCTTATTAACTCCGGAGAGTAATGGTGAACGCGCAAGAGTCCCTGACAAACAACAATGATCGCCTTGCCAAACTTAGTTGGCGCGAACGTATAGGCTACGGTTTGGGAGATGCCGGGTTCAATTTTTATTGGGCAATTATCGGTTCCTATTTAGTATTTTTTTATACCGACGTATTCGGTATAGCGCCAGCCGCCGCGGCAACCATGGTGACGGTAACCAAAATTATTGATGCCATTACCGACCCGATAATGGGTGGAATCGCGGATCGCACCAACACTCGCTGGGGAAAATTCCGCCCTTACTTAATTTGGGGAGCCTTGCCGATGATGGGGGCTGGCGTGCTCACAATGAGTACGCCCGATTTGGACGAGACGGGCAAATTGATTTGGGCCTATTCCACCTATGCGTTCCTGATGCTCTGTTACACCGTGCTCAATATGCCTTACAACTCACTCTCTGCTGTGCTTACCGGCAATGTGCAGGAGCGCAACACCTTAAACAGCACCCGGTTTTTCTTTGCGTATCTCAGCAGTATTTTGGTGGGCGCAGCGACGCCGGAGCTGGCTGAATATTTTGGCGATGGCGATCGCTACAGCGCCAAGGGTTGGCAATTAACTATGGCGGTCTATGCGACTATCGCATCCTGTTTATTCCTGGTGACTTTTTTTACCACGCGCGAGCGCATTCAGCCTCCGGCGAACCAGGAAAAAACCAATCCGCTGGTTGACCTTAAGGATTTGTTTACCTGCCGCCCCTGGATGGTTCTGTTCGTGTTGGCGCTGGTGTTCATGATTACCATGACGCTGCGCAGTAGCTCGGCCGCCTACTATTTCCGCTATTTTGTGGAGCGTCCGGATCTGCTCGGAAATTACATCGGCTTGCAAATGGCGGGTTTGATGGTGGGGGCGATGATGGCCTCAACCGTGACTAAATACATCGACAAACGCAAGCTGATGATGGTGCTGCTGGTGGTGGTAGCCAGTCTTTCGATCGCATTCACTTTTGTCCCCAAGCCTGATCGTCATGGCGTGGTGGACATTTCCGGCAGTGAACTCGTGCAATTAAATGCGAGCGAATTGCTCGATGGAGACCAAGCACCGGGCGACAGCTATCAGTGGCTGCGTCACGACAAAATTTTCTGGATTATTAAAGAGCGCGTTGCGCTGGAAGAAACCGGACCGGTGATTTCGCTGGAAAATGCCAAGGGTCAAACCCTTAGCGTAGTGCGCACTCGCGCCGATGGCACCACTCAGGACAGCGCGGATTTGCCCGCTGAAATTCTGTGGATGTTTGCGCTGAATATTTTGATCAGCATCGCCTTGGGATTTAAGCCGCCGATCACTTGGGCAATGTATGCCGATGTGGCCGATTACAACGAGTGGAAAAATGGTCGTCGCGCTACCGCCATGACATTTGCGGCAACCACTTTTTCGCAAAAAATTGGCAGCGCCGCAGGTTCAGCCTTAATGCTTTCTGTACTCGCGGCTATGGGGTATCAGGCGGGACAAATGCAGGCGGGCGCCTCGCTTGACAGTATTGTCTATATGCAGACAGTTGTTCCCGGACTGTTCGCGCTGGTCACGGCGTTTTCGCTGATTTTTTACAACCTGACGGATAAGCAGGTGGAAAAAGTTCAAGTCGAACTTAAGTCTCGCCACTCGTAATTATTTTTCGCTGCCGAACTTTTCTCCCTGGTTAGAATGGGCGGGAAAAATTCGGCTGCTGCATTTCAATACGTATAAATTTACAAGACTCCAGAGCTTCCTATGACGACAAAACTACTTAACGCCAGTGACGCTGGCGAACGCTACGAGTTGCACAGTCCTACCGCAATGCCGCGCGCAGCGGGTTTTTTGTGGAATCAGCGCATGATGATTCAATCCACTTGTCGCGGTTACGCGGTTGCACAGTTTATGCAGCCTGAACCGGCCAAGTATGCCTATGCGCCGAATCTGGAGGCCAAGACATTTATGCAGCCAGAGCAGCCCTACTATGCGCATCATCCGGGCCGCTTTTTTTATGTGAAGGATGAAGAGACTGGCGAGATTTTTTCGGCGCCCTATGAGCCGGTGCGCGCGGCCTATGAAAATTATGTGTTCTCTATCGGTAAAAGCGATTTGCGCTGGACCCTGCAGTCACTCGGCATCGAAGTTGAGATTACGCTGTCCCTGCCGGTGGCGGATGTGGTGGAACTCTGGGATGTAAAAGTGATTAATCGCTCCGGTCGCGCGCGCCGCATCAGTGTTTATCCCTATTTCCCGGTGGGCTATATGTCCTGGATGAACCAGTCGGCGGAATACCGTGCTGATCTGGGCGGCATGGTGGCAACCTGCGTGACTCCCTATCAAAAAGTGGCGGATCACTTTAAAAATAAATTTTTCAAAGACAAAACCTTCTTCCTGCATGAGCAAAAGCCCGATGCCTGGGAAGCCAAGCAAGAGACCTTCGAAGGGGAAGGTGGATTGCACAATCCATCGGGATTACAGCAAGAGACTTTGTCGGGCGGTGATGCGCGCTATGAAACGCCCGCTGCTATTTTGCAGTACCGTTTGGAATTGGCAGCCGATGGCGCACAGCGTTATCGCTTTATTTTTGGCCCGGCCTTTGATGATGCCGAAATCAAAAAAATGCGCGATACCTATTTGAGTGAGCAGGGCTTTGCCAAGGCGCGCGCTGAATATTCTGCCTACGTTGCCAGCGGCAGCGGTTGTCTGCAAATTGAAACTCCGGATGCGGAGTTGGATAACTTTGTTAATAACTGGTTGCCGCGTCAGGTGTTTTACCACGGCGATGTCAATCGCTTGACCACTGACCCGCAAACCCGCAATTACCTGCAAGACAATATGGGCATGACGTTTATCAAGCCCCAGGTAACGCGCGCGGCATTTTTGCATGCGCTGAGTCAGCAGGAAGCGTCTGGTGCTATGCCCGATGGTATTTTGCTGGTAGAAGGTGCTGAGCTGAAATACATCAACCAGATTCCTCACACGGATCACTGCGTTTGGTTGCCAGTGTGTTTGAAAACCTATCTGGATGAAACCAATGATTACGCGATTTTAAATGAGCCGGTTCCTGGTCACGATGGTAAGACCCTGAATGTATTTGAGCGCATCAGCAACGCTATGCGCTGGCTGCTGCAGGCGCGCGATTATCGCGGCTTGAGTTTTATCGCTCAGGGCGACTGGTGTGACCCAATGAATATGGTGGGTTACAAGGGTAAAGGTGTTTCTGGTTGGTTGTCGGTAGCAACTGCCTATGCGTTAAATTTGTGGGCGGATGTCTGCGCAAAAACATCGCGCAATGATTTGCAGCAGGAATTTATTGCTGGTGCTAATGAAGTAAATGCAGCAGTGAATAAATATATGTGGGATGGTGAATGGTTCGGACGCGGTATTACCGATGATGATGTGGTGTTTGGCATCAGCAAGGATAAAGAAGGGCGCATCTTTTTGAACCCGCAAAGTTGGGCGATTCTCGGTGGTGCGGCCAATAATGAGCAGCGCGATAAGATGATCGCCGCCGTAGAAGCGCAGCTGGAAACGCCTTACGGTGTGGCCATGTTGGCTCCTGCCTTTACCTCTATGCGCGATGACGTTGGCCGTGTAACCCAGAAGCACCCTGGGTCAGCGGAAAACGGTTCTGTGTATAACCATGCTGCCATTTTCTACATTTACAGTTTGTTCACTATCGCCGAAAAAGATCGCGCCTATAAGCTGTTGCGGCAGATGATTCCCGGCCCATCGGAAGCGGATTATTTGCAGCGCGGCCAATTGCCGGTGTATATCCCTAACTATTATCGCGGTGCTTACTATCAGTATCCGCGCACTGCTGGTCGCTCATCGCAACTGTTTAATACTGGCACTGTGTCCTGGGTGTATCGCTGCATGGTGGAAGGTATTTTTGGTTTGCAGGGGGATACCGAAGGCCTGCGCGTGAATCCGCAATTGCCATCGGCCTGGAATGAAGCCACAGCGGTGCGCGAATTCCGCGGTGCGCGCTTCAATGTCAGTATCAAGCGCGGTGCAACTGACAAATTGCAATTGCGCTGCAATGGCGATTTGTTGGCAGATAATTGTGTGCGCAATATTGTGGCTGGTAGTGAATATCAGTTGGAAGTGTTAATTCCCTGATTTGCTCATTTCACTGCCAGCGAAAATAAAAAAGGCGTGCCCGGTGCACGCCTTTTTTATTTGCAAAATAATCGCTCGCCAATTTATCGAACAGCCTGCAATCAATCGTTAAAAATCAAAAATTTCGCTCAGGATGGATTTCTTTTTGTAGGGTTTACCGTAGTGACCGCCATAGTTGTGATGCTTGCGGTCATCGTAATCTTTTCGATGTGAGTCGTACTGGCGCTGCTCTTTGTACTGGGGTTCTTGCGGGCGATAGTGCTGTTCTTGATGTTGTGGGCGGTAAGTTTGTTCCTGATAGCTGCGGGCGGGCTCAGGTTGGACTTGTGGTGTTGGTGCCGCGTCTTCCTGTGCGCGTTCAATCAACTTATCCAGTTCTCCGCGATCCAGCCAAACGCCACGACATTTGGGGCAGTAGTCAATTTCAATACCCGAGCGCTCGGAAATGAGCAGGTGAGGGCGATCGGGGGATTCGTAACAGCTGGGATTGGGGCAGTGCATAATGTGTCTCCGAATGAGGCGTGAATAAAAAACGCAACGACCGGACACGCGAAACCTTTGTCATTGCGACAAAGGTCTCGTTCACAAATGCTGGGCATTTGCCTGCGGCGCCGGAGCCTGTGTAGTGATAAGGCTCGTGATGACGACATCCGCAGCGGGAACTACTCCCCTTCGGTAGGGCGGATTTTTCAGCAATGCGCTGGAGTTGTCAACCCGCCTCGGTTTTGGTGGCTTTCTTGGTGGTTTTGGCGGGTTTTGCATCGGCTGCTTTGGGCTTTGTTTCTGTAGCCACGGGCTCTGCCGCTTTTGCCTTGGGTTTGGTTTTGGTTTTGGTTGGCGCTGAAGCCTGGCGGGCTTTTGCGATGGACAGGTATTTAACCCAAGCTTGTTCAATGGGGCTTTTGGGGGCGCTTTGGTTGGCGATAACTTTGAGGATGTGTTGGTCGTCAGTGGTGGGGTCGGAAACTTCTTCTTGCATCAGGGCGTTAATCAGGACTCCGTGTTTGCGTATCAACCTTGCTTGAACATCGGATAACCCCCCCTTCTCAAATCCTTCAGGGAAATTCACAGCATCCTGGAATGTTTGTTTCAGGTAATGATCACGCGGCAACATAGGGTATCTCCATTATTAGTATGTGCTATCGGATTTCGGGTGCCTGCAGATGGCTGTGTCCGTGTTTTGGTCAGTCTGGAGGAGTTACCTGCAAATCCGGCTCTTGTTGTTATAGCGCTGGAATAGCCTTCCAGCCAAAAGTTGCTGCCGAATTTAATCTGTTTTTGTGACACTGTATAGAGCTTAAATTGCCCTGAGAGGTGAGTTTATCGGCTGATTGCTGCTGATTAACTCTACATGCACAAATTGCGGGCACAAAAAAACCGGCCGTAGCCGGTTTTTGTACTGCTGGTCTGGTGCGCTTAAGCAGCCAGTGCCTTTACTTTAGCGTTCAAACGGCTCTTGTGACGAGCAGCTTTGTTTTTGTGGATCAAGCCTTTGTCGGCGATACGATCAATCACAGAAACTGCAGAAACATAAGCGGCTTGAGCAGCAGCTTTATCGCCAGTAGCGATAGCAGCCAGCACTTTCTTGAGGTAAGTACGCCCCATAGAGCGCATGCTTGCGTTGTGCTTGCGAGCTTTTTCATTCTGACGCGCGCGTTTTTTAGCTTGGGGTGAATTTGCCACCTTAGTGCTCCTATATATAAATTCGGGTTAAAACTGTCTAAAAAAGGGTCTGGATTCAGGGACGCGACATTATGCCGTCTTAACGCGGTTTGTCAACCAAAGAAACACATTTTGGGTGCTAATCGAGCTTGGTCGGTGTGATCAGATTTTTACGATAGTTTACACGCCAACAAGAGGTTAAATCTTGGATTCTGGATACACTTTGAGCAACTTATAAAGATAAAAAGCCTTACGGAGTGCTCCTACGATGAAATTAACGCTTATCAATCCCCTCCTGGTGCCCGCGTTTGTCCTATGTTGTTGTGGTTGGCTGTCCGCCTGCGGTAGTGGCGGGGGTGGGAGTAAGGATTCCGGGGGACCCGCCTCAGCGGCTGTAAGCTCAAAAGCATCAAGCTCGACCCCCGTGAGCACGCCGGCCTCTTCGTCCGTGGCGTCGGTTGTGCAAAGCTCAAGTTCGGGGGCGATGTCTAACCAAATGGTTCCCTTCGTTTTGCCTTTTGATGATGCCGCGAGCGGCATTACCCAGGTTGGCGATTTATTGAACCATAAGCCGGCTGGCAAGTTCGGCGCAATTAGAGTCGATGGTCATGCGCATTTCGTTGCGGGGAGCGAACGCGTTCGTTTCCTGGGGGTGAATATCACCGCCAGCTCCACACTTACAGCCAAGAACAATGCGGAGAAAGTGGCCGGGCGTTTAGCCAAGTTTGGCGTGAACCTGGTGCGATTCCATCATATGGATAATAACTTCGGGGCCAAAAGTATTATCAATTATGCAGCGGGTAATAGTCGTTCGCTGGATGCTGATAACCTCGACAAGCTGGATTATTTTATCCATCAGCTCAAACTCAACGGCATTTACATCAATCTCAATTTAATTAACTCGCGCGATTTTTCTGCCGCTGATGGTTTACCCGCAGACATCAGTCAGCTCACCTGGAAACAGCGTCATGTGTTGGGTTATGTATCCCCGACTTTTCGCAATCTGGAAAAAGAATTTGCAACACAATTGCTGACCCATAAAAATCCCTACACAGGATTAACTTATGCGGAAGATCCGGCAATTGCCTTTGTGGAAATTAATAACGAGAACGGCATTTTTCAGCAGTATTACGATGGCTCGATCGATAAGTGGCCGCAAGTATTCAGTGCGATGCTGAATGAGCGCTGGAATAACTGGCTTGCGGAAAAGTATGCATCTACCGCCACGTTGGAAGCTGGATGGGGTGCGCTTGATCAACCTCTGGGTTCTGAAAAGTTGGCCAATAATAATTTCGCCAACGGCACTAGCGGTTGGAATATCGAACAACACGATACAGCAAAAGTTACTGCAACGGCCGGTAGTTTTGCCGGGCGCGGCGGCGTGGAGTTAAAAGTAACCCAAGCGGGCTCTGCAAGTTGGAATGTGCAATTAAATCAGGGCAATCTCGCGATAATAAAAGATCAGCTTTATACCTTGGGTTTTTGGGCTAAGGCGGATACTGCTCGGCAACTCGGCGCAGCCATGGGGTTGGCTTACGACCCTTGGACAACATTACTCGAGCGCAATTATTCGCTGACCAGTAGTTGGCAATATTTTGAAACCAGCTTTATTGCCAGCCAAAGCGATACCAATGTGCGCATTAATTTCAACGGCTTCGGTAATACGCTTGCGACAGTTTATATTGGCGATGTCAGTTTTAAAGCGGGCGGAAGTATTGGCAAATTGCCTGCGGGCCAGTCCCTGGATGCAAAAACCATTGGTAACAATTTGCGCTCAGCCGGCTACACCAATGGGCGCGATAAAGATTGGGCAGATTTTTTACGCGCGTTGGAAACGGCCTACTGGGCGGATATGAAAAACCACATAAAAGCCACCATAGGTTTTAGTGGTTTGGTAACAGGCACTGCGATTATGAATACGCCGCCGGGAACCCATAAACAATTTGATTTTGCCGACGCACATGCCTACTGGCAGCATCCGGTATTTCCAACGGCGGATTGGGATGCGGTGAATTGGACGGTGGATAACCAATCCATGGTCAACACCTTTAACAATACCCTGACCGCACTGGCGAAGCAGCGTATTCAGGGGATGCCCTTTACCATTTCCGAGTACCAGCATTCATCGCCCAATAGCTACGGCAGTGAGGGGCAGCTGCTGGTCGCGGCTTACGGTGCGCTGCAAGATTGGGACGGCATTATGATGTTTGCCTATGACGCCGGGCCCAATGATAATTGGGGACAGGGTTACTTCAGCGATTTTTTCAGCATGAATGCGCACCCCACCAAAATGGCCAATATGCTGATTGCCGCGAATATGTTCCGGCGCGGCGATGTGGCGGCGGCACAAAGCCAACTGCTGATGAATTTTGATCCGGCTACGGAACTAGGTGTGTTGGTGAGTAAAGGTGGAGCTTGGAATGTCGCCAATGGCTCACATTTAAATGTACCCAATGATATTCCGCTCACCAAACGTTTTGCGTTGGATGTGAGTGCAAACCCGCAGGGTTTGAGCACCGCACCGGTGGCGAGCAACCAAACCCAAGTGGCCTCGGATACCAATGAGCTGGTGTGGAATCTCTCTCAAGTCAATCAGGGTTTGGTAACGGTAAATACAGCGAAAACCAAATCGTTGATCGGCTTTATTAATAATCGCGCGCTTATACTGGGTAATGTCGGTATTAAAGTGGCGGCCACTGCTAACAATTGGGCAACGGTTGCGCTCACCGCGCAGCAGGGTAGTTTTAGCGATATCGATAGCGAAGCGAAAATTTTGGTAGTGGCAACTGGCAATGCCGAAAACACGAATATGCAGTGGAAAAGCGCAGCGAAAAATTCGCTGGGCACAAATTGGGGGACCAGCCCAACGCTGGTGGAGGTTATTCCTGTCACTCTGGATTTGCCATTTGCCAGTGCGCGTACAAAGGCTTGGGTTCTGGATGAAACCGGTCAGCGAAAAGCGGCGTTGGCGGTGGGCGATAACGGCGGCAAGGCGCAACTGGTATTGAATGGCGCAACCGCGAGCTTGTGGTATGAAATCGAAGTGACCGCAGCGAAGTAGCCCGGCTGTTAAACGCCTAAACGAACTGCACGGAAGCTATCCTGCAGTTCGTTTTATTGGTCTGCAACTGGTAGATATGACTATTTCAGTATCGCTTCTTCTTTAGTCTACTCTGGCGCGATAAAACTGATTTGCCGTGATAATATTCTTCCCTGAGCCAAGTCCAAACGCGCCGGGGATGTTGCGTGACCGATTCCAACAATTCCAATCAGACCCAGATTCGCGCCGATCTTGCTACGGGTGAAACCCGCGTGGCAGGGACTACTGCACCCGCGCATTCTGCTACTGATCACTCTACCCAAATTACCCGTTATTCCGCATCCCACAATCACTCAGCTGGCTTTGCGCGTGCGCGTGAGTTAGTTGAGCAATCGCACACCGGCAAGGGGTTGCTGCTCAAGAAACGCTTTTTGTTGGAGGATGTGCTGGGCCATGGCGGTATGGGTACCGTCTATAAAACCCGGGATTTGCGCAAAGTAGAAGCCGAAGACCCCAATCCGTATATCGCCACCAAGGTATTGAATCAGGATTTTAAAGATCACCCGGACGCCTTCGTTACCTTGCAGCAGGAAACGGCAAAATCCCAAACCCTGGCGCATCCGAATATTGTGACCGTGCACGATTTTGATCGCGACGGCGATACGCTTTTTATGACCATGGAGCTACTCGAAGGTCAGCCGCTCGATCAATTAATCAAGGCGCAGCGCAATCAGGGGTTGCCCAAAGAACAGGTGTGGAAAATCACGCGCGATCTATGCGCGGCATTGGCTTACGCCCATCAGCGGCAATTTATTCATGCGGATTTCAAACCGGGCAATATATTTGTCGCTCCCGACGGCAGCGCCAAAGTGCTCGACTTTGGTATCGCGCGCGCGACCAATCGCGAAGCGCACAAGCATAAATTCGATGCAGGTCAGTTGGGTGCATTAACACCGGCCTACGCCACGGTCGAAATGGTAAAAGATGAGCCGCTCGCATTTACTGACGATGTTTACGCGCTGGCGTGTGTTGTCTATGAAATGTTGGCGGGGCGTCATCCCTACAATAATCGCTCGGCACTGCAAGCTCTTGAGCACAAAATGCAGGCCAAGCGTTTAGAGGGATTGAGTTCGCGCGAGTGGAAAGCCTTAAGTCGTGGTCTGGCGTTAGTAAAGTCCGAGCGCTACGCGAGTGTCGCGCAATTTTCTGATGCGTTATTTCCCCGGCGCAATCCAATACTCTTGCGTGGCGCTATTGGTCTGGCCTTGGTGTCGCTGCTGGGGGCCGGTTGGTTTGCCTATAGCCAGCAGCAGGCGCAGCAAAAAGTACGGGCGACTATTGCGGAAAAAGTGGCGGCAGCGCAACGCTGTTTTGCGGAAGAAAATTTTGATTGCGCAATTGAACACAGTTTGGTGGCCGCCAATCTTGACCCGGAGAATGTCATCGCCAGACAATTGTTGTTAAGCGCCCAGCGCGCCAATGAACAGCGTGCTAGCGATGAGAAAATTAACGAGTTAATTGCTGAAGCAAAAACCTGTTTGCAGCAGCAGGACTTGGATTGTGCGGCATTGTTTTTACAAAAAGCGGAAGCAATAGGTGCACATAGCTCGCAGGTGGTGAGTTTTCATGAGGCACTGAGTGTGGCGCGCGCGCAACAGGCGCAAACCGCAGCAAAAAAAGAACAGGAAATTAGCAGTGCGTTGGCGCGCGCGCAAACTTGCTTGTCTGGGCGCGACTATTCATGTGTGGTTAATTCGGCTGTTCGTATTTTGGAGTTGGACCCGACCAATGCCCAAGCTGTAGCGATTAAACAATCTGCGTCCTTGGCTCAGGAACAGGCCAGTGCGCTCACCGTAAAAATCACGCGGTTGATGAGTGATGCACAAGGCTGTATGGATAAGAAAAATTATTCCTGCGCGATAGCCAAAGCGGAGTCTGTACTGGAGTTGGATGCGAGCTACCAAGCGGCGGTAGCGTTAAAAAATCGCGCCCAGGAAACCCAGCGCAAACTCAAGGAATCCGGGTTCACTATTAAATAATTTGTTGAGCGCATCTAAATAACTCACTTGGGGGCTATTACTGTGAAAGCCAAAATTATAATTGCTATTCTTTCGTTCTCATTAATTTCACCTGCCTACGCATTTAGTTTGAGCGATCTGAAAGACAATATTGATCGCTCCTACAAATGCAAAAGTGGCGATCAGGGCTGTAAGAATCGAGAGCGCTTAAAAGCGGCAGCGCGTGTTGCAGCAGTTGCTGTGGCAGTGACCTTAATTACCAAAATGATTATCAAGCACCGGTCCGAGCGCATCGCCAAAGAGGAGCAGGTTGCCGAAGAATACAAAACCAAAAATCAGAATTTACCTGCAGAGCCTGTGGCCACTGAGTATCAAACCAAAACCTTGCCGGGCAACGTAGTGGCACCCGGCCAGGAAGTGATCATTCAATCGGATATCGTGGTGGTGCCGGGTACCCGCCATAAAACGGCATTGATCGAAGAGCGTATTGCGATTTACGACAATGAAGACAACACCAAGGAATTAAAAAATTTCACCAAGCCGGTGAATGAAAACACCAAAGCCGGCGGCCGCTACAAAAATGAATTTACCTTCACCCTGCCTGAAGGTTTGCCGCAAGGCGTTTATCCGATTAAAACGGAGTTGTTATTGAATGGCGAAGTAGTGGATACCGCGAATAATGATATTCAGTTGGTGATGCAGGTTGATCATCATGGTAATCACCAGTTGTTGGCGATGAATTGATTGTTTAGACAATTAGAAAACAATAAATCAGGGCGCAATAAATTGCGCCCCTACGATCAGGTGATTGGGGATAAATAATCTTCAAGTTCTTGCAGACGCTCCGGTGTGCCTACGTCGCTCCAGTGTCCGTGATGCAGTTGCCCGCTTAATTGTTGTTGCGCAATGGCGTGGCGAAAGCACTCAACTAATGGAAACTTTGCGCGCTTGTTCGGGTAGTGGGATACCAATTGCGGTTTTAGTAAACTGATGCCGGCAAAGGTGAATCGCTGCGGATGTTTTTTTTGCGCGTCTTCCAGTAATACGCCGGAATCGCTCAAGGCAAAATCGCCAAGAGGATGAAATTCCGGGTTAGGCACCAATAACAAATGACCCAAGTGTGTGGGACTTAATAGTTGCGCACACAATTCGCTAAATTCCAGATCGCTCCAGACGTCGCCATTTATTAATAAAAACGTTTCATCGCCCAGTAAATTCAGCGCCTTTAAAATCGCGCCGCCGGTTTCCAACGGTTCGGGTTCCTGCGAATACTGGATCTGCAAATTCCAGCGCTCGCCATCACCGAGATGTGCACGAATTTTTTCACCCAGATAGGCGAGGTTAATAATGACGTCGCGAATGCCCGCGCGCTGCAAATTTTCCAGATGGTATTCAATCAAGGGTTTGTTGTTGGCACAGAGCAGGGGCTTGGGGGTGTGATCGGTCAGGGGGCGCATGCGATTTCCCAAACCTGCGGCGAGAATCATGGCTTTCATGGGCGATCCCCGGCACTTTGATAATCTGCGTACCATTCCTGTTGTTGGGCGAGCGGTAGCAGGGTGCGCGCAAACCAATGTGCAAAGACCTGAAGTTCTGGGTATTCCTGTGCGACCTCCAGCGTATAGCGAATCACAAGCGGTAAATCCTGCAGGTATCCAGGCTTGTTATCGCGCAAATTCAAGCGTGCAAAGATGCCCAGCACTTTGATATGACGCTGCAATCCAATAAGGTCAAACCAGCGCAAAAATATTTTCGCATCTACTTCCGGGATTTGTTGGAGTTCGATGGCTCGCGCTCGGTAATAGAGCGCCCATTGCGTTACTTTTTCCGTTGGCCAGCGCAGGTAGCAATCGCGTAGCAGCGAGACTAAATCGTAAGTGACTCCACCCCAGAGTGCGCCTTGGAAATCAATAACACCCAGTTGGTTGTCGCTGCGCAGAATCAGATTGCGCGAGTGATAGTCGCGGTGCACAAAGCTTTGGGGTTGATTCAGGGAATTGTCTTCCAACAAATTAAAAAGATGGTCGAGCAGCTGTTGTTCCGCTGTGGACAACGGGTGCCCTAAAAGCTTGCCCACAAACCATTCGCTGAAAATTTCCAGTTCACGGCGCAGCAAGGCGCGGTCGTAGCGAGGAATTAATGTTGGATTATCTGCGCAACCCTGCAGCTGCAGTAGTGTGTCGATTGCTTGATGATAGAGCAGGTCGGCATTGTGATTATTTGCGGCGCGGAACAATAAGTTATCGCCCATGTCTTCCACCAGCAGGAAGCCTTGGTTGGGATCGGCGGCAAATATTGCCGGGCTATGCACGCCCTGGGCATGAATCAATGCGGCAATCGCAATAAACTGTTGGCTGTCTTCCGTGCCGGGCGGGGCATCCACAGCCAGCCATTGAGAGGGTTGTTGAAAGCGGAAGTAACGGCGGAAGCCGGCATCGCTGCCCAGACTTTGGAGTATAATCGGATGCCACGCTTCTGGTGTGTTAAGGGTTGTCCAGTTGGCAAGCGCTAACTTGCGGGTATCGGTAACGGAGCTGCTGGTGGAATCTGTCATCGGTGGCCTGATAGTTTAGGGCGTTATTCCAGGGGGTGTTATTGGTCGCGGATTCTACTCCAGTCGCTGCTCTTTCCCCAATCTATTGCTTTTGGTGCTATTCATTCCCAGTGCAGGCGGTTTCCAGTAGAATCGCTGCAATTTTTTCGGCGGCAACTTTTTCAGGCGCCTGTTGACTCAGTTCAGCAAATCCAACAATTGACGGCAGTGCGCATATTCGCCCGCCAGTACGAGACCGCGGTTAATGGCTCCAACCCAGAATCAACCCAAGCAAGATCGATACTTTTCATTAAAAAATCGATATAGATCATTTGTCCCTTCGCGGCTGGCCCTGTCGATTGCGGCCCAGTGCGCAGGCCTATTGCTGCTGCCTGCCGCTTCCGTGTGGGCGCAGGACCAGTCGTCCAGTGCTAGCAATTCGTCGTCCTCCGGTGCCCCAGCAGTTGCCCAGATTAATCCCAATGACGCTTTGCGCGAATTGGATTGGGTTCCGATGGAAGAGTTAACCGAGGAGCAAAAGCAACAAGTACCGGTTGCTTGCTGTGGTGCTTATATAGCACCACCCCGCGATGATGCGGAATCAGAGATGGACCCGGAAAAAGCGAATATTTTCGGTACTGCGGATTATTCTGAATCGGAAAAGCAAACCAAATTTGTTATGCACAGTGATGTGCGCCTTACTCAGGGGCGCCGCTCGTTCCGCGCCGACACCTTCACGTTTGATAAAACAACGCGTGAAGCCGAGTTGAAAGGAAACATTCAGGTGCGTGAGCCGGGTGTATTGCTACGCGCCGAGCGCGCCTATGTAGACACCAACACCGGCAACGCCGAGCTGGAACAGGCCCGTTTTGTACTTTACGAAACACGTGTGCGTGGCCGCGCGGAAAAACTTGAAAAGTTTGGTGATCAGATTATCAGCTTGGACCAAGGGACTTTTACCAGTTGCGAGCCAGGAGACAATACCTGGATGATCCGCGGCTCCAATATCACCTTGCACAATGACAAGCATTACGGCACCGCTAAACATATGCGTTTGGAAGTCAAAGATATTCCCATCGCCTATGCCCCTTATTTCCGCTTTCCTATTGGGCCAGATCGTTTAACCGGGTTTCTCTTTCCCTCTATGGGGTTTGATGAAAATGACGGCGTCGGTGAATTTACAGCGCCCTTTTACTGGAATATTGCACCCAATTACGATGCCACTTTCACCTGGCGCTATTTGTCGGATCACGGCAACATTCTGGCCAGTGAGCTGCGTCATATGTCGAGCAGCTTTGACACTCAATTAAACGCCAGCGCCCTGAATGATGATCGTGGTGGCTACAGTGAGCGCCTGCAGGATCAAATTGATAGCGGTGAGCTTGCCGAGGAAGATGCCTATCCCTACAAAGGTAAAGATCGCTGGCAGTTCAATCTGAACCAGACTGGCGGACGCAATCAGCCCTGGTCCACTCTTATCGATTACACCGATGTGAGCGATACCGATTATCTGCGCGATGTGGATAGTAGCGCTGTGGATTTGAACCGCCAAGCCTATATCCGTCAGCGTATATCGGGTAGCTACACCACAGATCATTGGCAGTTAGCCGGAAAGATTGAGGAGTTTCGCCTGCTAACGGACAACCAATTGCCGTATCGCGAGTTGCCGCGGTTGAATGCCGATGGTGAATATCGCATTAATGAGTGGCTGCTGGAGCTGGATAACGAATACACCCACTTTGCAATGAACCGCTACTTTGGGGATAACCCGGAACAGGCCCTTAATAAAGCTGATTTGATTACTGGCGAGCGTCTCCGCACCAATTACGGCTTGACCTGGGACAAACAGTACGCCGCCGGGTTTATCAAACCGGGTGTGGGGGTCAAAACTCTGGGCTATCAACTGGATGCGACCAATATGCGTGCAGACGCCGACACCAGTCCCCGCATTGTGGCGCCACAAGGCTCGTTGGATACTGGTTTGTACTTCGAGCGCGACCGGCAATGGTCTGGCGAGGCTTTCACCCAAACCCTTGAGCCGCGTGCGTTTTACTTGTATCGCGACTACGAAAATCAGGATGCGTTTTACGGTTTGACCAGCGAGACCAGCTACGTCAACTTCGACACCTCGGATTTGGTTTTTACCTACCAGCAGTTGTTCCGCGATTCGCGTTTTTCTGGTGGCGATCGTATTGACGACGCCAATCACCTCGCTGTGGGGCTGACGAGCCGCTTCGTTGAAGCCGATACCGGTATAGAGCGGGTGCGTTTGAGTGTGGGGCAGATCAATTATTTTGAGGACCGCGAAGTTAGTATCCTCAACAATGAAGATGACTATGCCAATACCCGCAGCAGCTCCGCCATTGCGGGTCAGGTGAGTGCGCAACTGGGCGATCATCTGCGCCTTTCCAACGACATTCTCTATGATCACCAGCAAAAGAAAGTTAACGCCGTGAGCAGCAGCCTGCATTACATGGATGAGCAATACCGCATCCTGAATCTGGGCTATCGTTACTCGCGCGATCCGGTGACCCTGAGCCCACTGGATACTAACCCGCAAATCGGCGAAACCCTGGATCAGTTGGATGTAACCGCGCTCTGGCCCCTGAATAACCAGTGGGCGGTAATTGCACGCACTAACTATGATTTTAATTTCAGTGCGGAACTCGATACCTTTGCCGGGCTCGAATACACCGATTGTTGCTATCGTATCCGCGTATTGGCCCGCCAGTGGGTGGATTTCGATTTCAGCCAGGATTTCCTGCAGGATTTAAGCAATGACGATTATGATCGCGGCATCTTCTTTGAAGTGCAGTTACGCGGTTTTGGCACCTTGAGTCAACGTATTAGTAACCTGCTCGATAAAGCCATGTTGGGCTATAGCGAGCGTGAAGCCTCTTTACAATAAAACAGTGATTGATGTTATGAGTAAGAACCAAAACAAGCCTCATCAAATGCGCAGTGCCTGGGCGATGTTTATGAGCGGGCTGATGCTGCTTGGCAGTCAAGCCTGTCTGGCCCAAAGCAATGCGGTATCACTGGACCGCGTTGTGGCGATTGTCGATAAAGATGTTGTGTTGGAAAGTGAATTGAATGATCGCAAACAATCGGTACTGGATCGTTTGCGTGGTCAATACCAGCAATTGCCACCTGACGAAGTGCTCAACAAGCAAATTCTGGAACAGCTAATTGTTGAGCGTATTGAGTTGGGATTGGCGGAGCGCTATGAAATTAAAGTGGACGAGGCTGAAATAGATCAAGCTGTAGGGCGTGTGCTGCAAAAGAATCAAATCACTCTGGCGCAGTTGGAGGCAGACTTGCAGCGTCAGGGTTTGAATCTGGCTGGTCTGCGCAAACAAATGCGCAATGAGTTAACGATCAGTCATTTACAACAGGGTGTGGTGAACAGCCGCATTAAAATTACTGAACAAGATATTAATAATTTCCTGGCCTCCAGCGACGGCAAATATGCAACCTCGCCGGATTTTCATATTGGCCATATTTTAATTGCGGTTTCCAGTAGTGCGGATGCAGATGCAGTGGCAGAAGCAGAAAAGAAAGCCAATGAGATCTACCAGAAATTGCAATCGGGCAGTGACTTTTCGCAAATGGCTATTAGCTTTTCCAATGATCAGGCTGCGCTGCAAGGTGGCGACATAGGTTGGCGCAAGCTGGCGCAATTGCCGGAGTTGTTTGGCAACCAAATGGCCAATCTTGCGGTAGGGCAAGTTTCCAAGCCGTTCCGCAGCGGCGCCGGGTTTCATATTTTGAAAAATATCGAGCAGCGTGGTGGCGGTGCACAATTAATCGAGCAAACGCATGCGCGACATATTCTGTTGAAAACGTCGGAAATTATGGATGATGCGCAGGCACGCCAGAAATTGCTGGATTTAAGAACCCGTATTGAAAAAGGCGAAGACTTCGCCAAGCTGGCACGTGAAAATTCAGAAGATACCGGTTCTATGTTAAGTGGCGGTGATTTGGGTTGGTCCACACCCGGTATGTTCGTGCCTGAGTTTGAAGAAGCTATGGCTAACACCTCACCGGGCAATATCAGTCGCCCCTTTAAGAGTCAATTCGGCTGGCATATTTTGCAAGTGATCGAGCGCCGCAAAGAAGATATGAGCGATAAAGTGAAACGCAATCAAGCGGCGAATGTATTGCGTTCGCGTCGCTTCGATGAAGAGTTTCAGTTGTGGTTAACACAGATTCGCGAAGAAGCCTACGTTGAAATTAAACTCTAGTCGCCGTTAGTTAACAATTAATCAGATAAGCGGCTAAAAATTGGGTTGCCTTGCAATTCCGGTTTTTAGCCGTTGCATTTTTGGGCCCAACAATTGTTTGGGCTCAGTAATTTGGGGCACAGTAAAATGACGGACTGCTACCGTATTGCGCTAACACCGGGCGAGCCCGCTGGCATCGGCCCTGATCTTGTCGTTACGCTCGCTCAGCAGGCGCAGCCGCATGAAATAGTGGCGATTGCTGATCCACAGCTATTGCGCGAGCGAGCGCATCAATTGAACTTGCCCTTGCGATTGCGCGAAATCAATTTGCAGGATGCCCCGCGTCCCTGTGCCGCAGGCGAGTTGGCGGTGTTGCCTGTTGTCTTGGTCGAAGCCGCCGTACCGGGCAAGCTTAACGTCAAGAACGCGCCTTATATTTTACGCTCCTTGGATACCGCAATTGCCGGTTGTATCTGTGGGCATTTCGCGGCCCTGGTCACTGGCCCGGTGCAAAAAAGCGTGATTAATGATGCGGGTATTTCCTTCAGTGGCCACACTGAATACTTAGCGGATAAAACCCGTACCCCAAAAGTGGTGATGATGTTGGCTACCGAAGGGTTGCGCGTTGCGCTCGCAACCACGCACTTGCCGTTAAAAGATGTCGCCGCCGCAATTACCCATGATGAGCTCACACAAGTGACTGAAATTTTGCAGCGCGATATGCAACTGCAGTTCGGCATCAAAGAGCCGCGCATTCTGGTGTGCGGTTTAAATCCGCATGCCGGTGAAGGCGGGCATTTGGGGCGCGAAGAAATCGAAGTAATCGAGCCGGTATTAAACGAGCTGCGCGCGCGCGGCATGAACCTCATTGGCCCACTTCCTGCTGACACTTTGTTTACGCCCAAGTACCTGGATAAAGCGGATGCGGTGCTCGCCATGTATCACGATCAGGGCTTGCCGGTTTTGAAATACAAAGGCTTTGGCAATGCGGTGAATGTTACTCTGGGTTTGCCGATTATTCGCACCTCGGTAGATCACGGCACCGCATTGGATTTAGCGGCGACCGGTAAGGCCGATTTGGGTAGCCTGCGTACAGCATTGGCTTATGCACTTGCCATGGTGCAAGCAAAGCACGCGCACTAATTTGAGAAACACTCATGAAAAAAATGTTGAATCACGAATCCCAACATAAAGCGCGCAAGCGCTTTGGACAAAACTTTTTAATTGACCATGGCATTATTCGCGACATAGTGCGCTCGGTCCACCCGCACAAAGATGATGTGATTGTGGAGATTGGCCCGGGTAAAGGCGCTATCACCCAATTACTGGCAGACGCCTGCGATAATTTAAACGTGATTGAGCTGGATCGCGACCTGGTGCCCTGGTTAAAAGTGAAATTTGAAAAACATCCAAACTTCCAGCTTTATCAGGCAGATGCGTTGCAATTTGATTTTGCACAGCTGATGCGCAATGACAAGCCGCTGCGCATTGTAGGTAACTTGCCCTACAACATTTCCACTCCATTGATTTTTCATTTGTTGAGCTATGCGAGCAAAGTGCAAGACATGCACTTTATGTTGCAGAAAGAAGTTGTTAAGCGCATGGCTGCACAACCGGGCGAAAGCGCTTACGGTCGTCTGGGAATCATGGTTCAGTATTATTGTGCGGTGGAGGATTTATTCGACGTTCCGCCGACATCATTTGATCCGGCCCCTAAAGTGGACTCCGCTATAGTACGTTTGATTCCCTACAAAGAATTGCCCTTTGTTGCTAACAATATAAAAACGCTGGAGACGCTCGTAAATGTCGCTTTCCAACAGCGTAGAAAAACCCTGCGCAACTCACTCAAGCAACTGCTCACCACGGAGCAAATGGAAAGCCTTCCCGTCGATTTAAGTTTGCGTCCGGAAGAAATCAGTTTGCCGGAATATGTGGCGATGAGTAATCTGTTGGGCGAAGTGTCATTTAATGGAAAAATATCCGCCGACGATGGCGAGTAATCATTTATTTCAGGTAGTGAAAAATGTCAGCAATATCTGTCAATGTAAAAACCCAATACATTGCAACCCAATCGGTTCCCGCAGAACACAAATACGTGTATGCCTACACGATCACCATCGCCAACCAAGGCGAGGCGCCAGCGCAATTGATCAGTCGCCACTGGCGCATTACCGATGCCAATGACAAATTGCAGGAAGTGCAGGGCATGGGTGTGGTTGGCGAACAGCCGCATTTGCAACCGGGCGAAAGTTATACCTACACCAGTGGTGTTATCCTGGAGACCGAAACCGGGTTAATGGAAGGCACTTACCATATGCGCACCGATGAGGGCGCGATGTTTGATGCACCCATTCCCACTTTTGCCTTGGTGCCGCCTTACGCGGTGCATTAATTTTTAACGGGTACACAAAATAATATGGCTACTTACGCAATTGGTGATATTCAGGGCTGTCTTGAGCCGCTGCAATGCCTATTAAAAAAAATTGCGTTTGACCCCGCTAAAGATAAGCTCTGGCTTGCGGGTGATTTAATTAATCGCGGCCCCGATACCCTTGCCACCCTGCGTTTTTTATACAATTTGCGCGATTCAATTACCATAGTGCTCGGCAATCACGATTTGCATTTTATCGCGGTCTATTACGGTCTGCGCAAAAAAGGCAAAAGCGACACCCTCGACCAATTGCTGATTGCGCCGGATCGTTTGGATCTGGTGTATTGGCTGCGTCAACAAAAACTGGTTCACCATGACGCGGCTTTGGGATACGCCATGGTTCATGCCGGCATTCCACCACAATGGGATTTGCAAGAAGCATTAGTGCGCGCGCGCGAAGTGGAAACCGTTTTGAAAAGCGAGCAACCAGAAAATTTTCTCGCCGGTATGTATGGAAACTCTCCAAACCTGTGGAGCGAGTCGCTAGTCGGTGTTGATCGCTTGCGCGTCATTACCAATTATTTTACCCGCATGCGTTTTTGCAATGCGCAGGGTGTGCTGGAATTGCAAACCAAAGAAAGTGCTGATGCTGCTCCTGAAGGATTTGCTCCCTGGTTTTCCTTTGCGCAACGCAAAACACGCGACGAAAAAATAATATTTGGTCACTGGGCAGCGCTGGAAGGGAAGGTGAATTTGCCTAATTTGTACGCATTGGACACCGGTTGCGTGTGGGGTGGTTCGCTTACCGCCATGCGTTTGGAAGACGGTGTCCGTTTTTCTTGCAACTGCCTTGCTTAATCGCATTCAATACAGTTTGGCGTTAAAAATAGCGCTGATTTCGCCAAACTGTAACAAAATGTTTCATTCAGTTTAAATTCAATTTTCTATCACTAGTATGAACTCGTGCATCAACAACGATGCGAGTGTTTATATCAGAGGATAGATTATGAAATCAAAAATGCTCCCCACTATTATTGCCAGCCTTTCGTTCGCCGCTGTTCCCGTTGCATTTGGCGCAACTTATCAAATGGAATTGGCTGCGGCCTATGGTGAGGTTGACGTCGACAATTATTCAACCAGCCAAAATGATTATTCACTAAGTGGCACTTATTATTTTTCGTTGGTTGATACTAAAAATCGTCCGCTGGCTGAATCTGCATTTTTGCAAAAAGCCGGTAGTGTCAATGTAAGGGGAGATTATAGTCGCTACGAAAGTAGTTATTCCTCATTGGACTACACAAGCGAGGCTCGGGTTTATGGGCGAGAACTAGGTGCAGATATTTATATTCCAAATAGTGTTTTTTATCTGGGTGGCGGCGTTAGGGAGTTTAAGGCGAGGTCCGAATGGAACTATGGTGAAAATAAGGGTAGCTCTTCGGAGGACTGGGATTCTCGATGGTATGTCAAAGCGGGTGTAACACCTGTTGATGGCATGCTGGTTTGGTCGGAGTTTTATGAGGATGTGGATGTCTCTGATTACTGGAATATTAATGCAAAATATGTGATGCCAATTGGTGCGGAAGGGCATTGGCTGAATTTGGAAGCTCGCTACGAAGCAACGGAAGATGATGGGGACGATTCACAAAGTTTTTCTATGGCCGGTGATTATTATCTGGATAGTCATTTAAGCCTGGGTGGTGGTGTTACTCACTACACCTATGATGGTGACTATTCTAACGATAATGAAAATGAATACTTTGTGCGTGCGAATCAATATTTTACCGATAATCTCGCAGTTAATCTGAAGTACGCCGATGGTGATTACGAAAGTAGCTGGACTTTAGGGGCAACGCTGAGATTCTAAAATGCTTTGTTAGTAAAGCCCGGTCTATGATCGGGTTTTTTAATTTATATTTTACTATTGGAATATCTCTTTAATCCAACTTGCGTTTTACAAAGCGCGGTTTATAGTTAAAACGTTAAATAAACGCGAGCTGTAGTTTTGTATATATCTTGCGGGCTTATCCAGATTTATTTATTGAATGAAAAGTAATTTACGTGACCCTGGTTGTGTTTATGTAGTAGGGTTTTTATTTACGTAGTTGGAATTTAGGTGGCCGGTAATTCTTGTAAGAGTCTGGTGCGTCCTGTGTTCTGGCGTTCTCTTCTGTAGCCAGTTGGCTGTTCTGTTGTCAGGTAGCGCCTTGGCCCTCTGTAGATGGGCAGTTAGTTTCACCTGATTTCCGTTGCCGGGAATAGTCCCGGAATCTGACCGTTTTAAAGCATTGAGCTTTGTTAAAGCGGTGGCTAATGAATAGTAGTTATGAGCAATGGTTTATTCCCGTTGTGAGACTGGAAGGTATTTGCTCATCTGTTCGTTGCGATTTCCATCGGCACTACGCTTGAAAAAGGAGTCGTGCAGTGAAACAGAATAATAATTGCAATCGGGTTGTTAATTCCCGGGTATTAATTGCATTGCTGTCTATGATTGTGGCCAATATGACCGCTGCTGGTGATACGGCTCACTCTGCTTACAATATGACGCGCGGCGTAACCGAAATAAGCCATGAGGTGTACAACCTGCACATGGTGATTTTTTATATTTGTTGCGTGATAGGGTTGGTGGTATTTGGTTTGATGTTCTGGGCGATTGTCCATCACCGAAAATCCAAAGGTGCGGAGCCGGCGCAATTCCACGGCAGTTTAAAAATAGAAATTCTCTGGACTGCAATTCCTGTAATTATTTTGGTGGTGATGGCCATTCCCGCCAGCAAAACCTTGATCGCGATGGAAGATGCATCCAAAGCGGATATGACTGTGTTGGTAACTGGTTCGCAATGGAAGTGGCATTACAAATATCTGGAATACCCCATCGAATTTTATTCGCTGCTCGCCACTCCGCGCGAGCAAATTGAAAACAATGCGACCAAAGATGAATTGTATCTGCGCGATGTTGATAAGCCTCTAGTTCTGCCCACCGGTAAAAAAATTCGTTTTTTAGTCACTGCTGATGACGTGATCCACTCCTGGTGGGTGCCAGCGTTTGCGATTAAAAAAGATGCCAACCCAGGTTTTATTAACGAGACATGGGCAAAAATAGATAACCCCGGAATTTATCGTGGTCAATGTGCAGAACTCTGCGGAAAGGATCACGGCTTTATGCCGATAGTAGTCGATGTAAAAACACCGGAAGCATTTGAGACCTGGGTGAGTGAACAGATTGCCGCGCAAGAAAAGGCCAAAGCCGAAGAGGCAGCACGTGGCTTGATGAGTAAAGCAGAATTGCTCGCCCAAGGGCAAAAAGTCTATGAGACGCGCTGTGCTGTATGTCATCAACCCGGTGGTGAAGGTTTGCCCGGCGCCTTCCCGGCATTAAAAGGCAGCGCCATGGTGACGAAAGATAAGCCGGCGCATATCCACACCGTGTTATTTGGAAAACCCGGCACCGCCATGCAGGCTTTTGGCAAGCAACTTACGGCAGCCGAATTAGCGGCGGTCATTACTTATGAGCGCAATGCCTGGGGCAACGATACAGGCGATCTGGTACAGATTGCCGACATTAATGCAGCCTTGAGTGCGGGAGAATAATAATGAGTCAGGAACATTCCCCAAGTATTGGTGAGCACGAAAGCCATCATGCGCACGATGAAAAGCCCGCAGGTATTATGCGCTGGCTCTACACCACTAACCATAAAGATATTGGCACCTTGTATTTGTTGTTTTCGCTGCTGATGTTATTTATCGGCGGCAGCATGGCCATGGTGATTCGCGCGGAATTATTCCAGCCGGGTTTGCAATTTGTCGATCCACACTTCTTTAACCAGATGACCACCGTGCATGGTTTGATTATGGTGTTCGGTGCAATTATGCCGGCCTTTGTTGGTTTGGCAAATTGGATGGTACCGCTGATGGTGGGCGCGCCAGACATGGCGCTGCCGCGCATGAATAACTGGAGCTTCTGGTTGTTGCCCTGCGCCTTTACGATCTTATTGTCCACGTTATTTATGGAGGGTGGTGGTCCTGCGTCGGGATGGACTTTTTATGCTCCGCTTTCAACAACATACTCCAACGATAGCACCGCATTTTTTGTCTTTGCGGTACATATGATGGGAATTTCCTCGATCATGGGGGCGATGAATATTATCGTCACCATTTTTAATTTGCGCGCACCGGGGATGACCTGGATGCGTTTGCCGCTGTTTGTATGGACCTGGCTAATTACGGCATTTTTATTAATTGCCGTTATGCCGGTGTTGGCGGGTGTAGTGACAATGGTGTTAACCGACAAATATTTTGGCACCAGTTTTTTTAATGCTGCCGGGGGCGGTGACCCGGTCATGTTCCAACATATTTTCTGGTTCTTTGGTCACCCTGAAGTTTACATCATGATTTTGCCCGCCTTCGGAATTGTCTCCAGCATTATTCCGTGTTTTGCACGCAAACCTCTGTTTGGCTATGAGTCCATGGTGATCGCTACCGCGAGCATTGCATTTCTTTCGTTTATTGTGTGGGCCCACCACATGTTTACTACCGGCATGCCCGTGGCTGCTGAGTTGTTTTTTATGTATACCACCATGCTGATTGCGGTTCCCACCGGGGTAAAAGTTTTTAATTGGGTAGCCACCATGTGGCGCGGCGCCATGACTTTTGAAACACCGATGATGTTTGCGATTGCCTTTATTGTGTTGTTTACCATTGGTGGTTTATCCGGTTTGATGTTGGCGATTACCCCCGCCGATTTCCAATACCAGGATACTTATTTTGTCGTAGCACATTTTCACTATGTGTTAGTCACCGGTGCCTTGTTTGGAATTATTGCGGGCGTGTATTTCTGGATTCCCAAATGGACCGGCGTGATGTACAACGAGCGCCTTGGTCAATTGCATTTCTGGTGCTCACTGGTTTCGGTCAACCTGTTGTTTTTCCCTATGCACTTTGTCGGTTTGGCGGGAATGCCGCGGCGTATTCCGGATTACGCACTGCAATTTGCCGATATGAATGCATTTATCAGTATCGGTGGATTTTTATTTGGCTTGTCGCAGTTGCTATTTGTCGCCATGGTGTTTCGCTGTATCAGGCGCAAGGGTGTTAAGGCCAGCACGCAAGTTTGGGAAGGCGCTTATGGGTTGGAATGGGAAATTCCATCGCCAGCACCTTATCACACGTTTCAATCTCCACCGGAAATAAAGACGGACGTTAAGCATTAGTGATTACCTGGTTGGTAAGGAGCTGGATCGATGACAAATCAAACCGTTTCGCATCAGCCGCTGTTGCGCAAACTCCTGTTGGTTTGCATTGCGATGTTTTTGTTCGGATTTGCGTTGGTGCCACTCTACGATGTGTTTTGCCGTTTGACCGGCTTAAATGGAAAAACCGCTGCGGTGGCAGCAGCGCCATCTATAAGGGTTGATAAAAGTCGTGTGATCAAAGTGGAATTCATTGCTAATCGCGATGACTCTATTCCCTGGAATTTTGCACCGGAAATAAATTCAATCGAACTGAATCCCGGTGCAGTAAAAGTTATTTATTTTAATGTGAAAAATTTATCGGCCCAGGCCATGGTTGGCCGCGCAGTGCCGTCGGTATCGCCGGGAGCTGCAGCGCGCTATTTTAAAAAAATTGAATGTTTTTGCTTTTCTGAGCAACCGCTGGACGCCCATGGCGAAAAATCCATGCCGGTGCAGTTTTATATAGATCCGCAATTACCTGCGGAATATTCCACGATTACCTTGTCCTATCGTTTGTATAAAAGTCAGGGGCAAACGGCGAGCCGTTAGCTTCAGTGTGTTAATCCAGTGTGCGAATGGAGGTATCCCATGAGTACCAGTTACCAACACTATTATGTTCCGCATCACAGTCATTGGCCGATTGTCGGCGCGATTGCGTTATTTTTAATGGCCAATGGCGCTGCCCACTGGGTGAACGACAATCTCTGGGGCGTGCTTGCACTTATTGCTGGCTTTGGTTTGTTGTTGATTATGTTATTTGGCTGGTTTGGTAATGTGATTGAAGAATCTATGGATGGCCTATACAGCAGGCAAATGGACCAATCCTTTCGCCAGGGAATGAGCTGGTTTATTTTTTCGGAAGTCATGTTTTTTGCTGCGTTTTTTGGTGCGCTTTTTTATGCGCGTATTATCTCTGTGCCTTGGCTGGATGGCGCTGGCAATAATGCTATGACGGCCGAAATCCTCTGGCCCAATTTTGACGCTATGTGGCCGCTAATTAAAACCCCCGCTGGCGCGGAAACTCAAGCAATGCCGTGGGATGGAATTCCGCTTATTAATACCGTTATTTTGCTGGTCTCCTCCATTACCTTGCAATTTGCGCATATTGGCATAGAGCAAAAGAAACCGGCGCAGCTGGGTTTCTTTTTGATGTTGACCATTATTCTTGGCGCCTGCTTTTTAGCACTGCAAGGCCATGAATATTTTCACGCCTATGAAGAGTTGGGGTTGCGTTTGGACTCTGGGGTGTACGGCAATACCTTTTTCTTACTTACCGGTTTTCACGGGTTGCACGTCACCCTGGGGGCGATCTTCCTGACAGTGATCTTTTTGCGCATTGCAGTAAAAGGTCACTTTACCCCTGAGCGCCATTTCGGTTTTCAAGCAGCCGCCTGGTATTGGCATTTTGTGGATGTGGTTTGGTTAAACCTGTTTGTCTTTGTGTATGTGTTGTAGCGATTGCACATTAGTGCAATCGCTTTTGAGGGTATTGGTCATTGTTTTTCAGTTAACAGTTTTTAAATTAACAGTTTTTAAGTAAAAATTTTATAAGTTAAATGTTTTTATTTCGGTGTTTTTAGTTAATAAGGTCGTGGGTTGGGGGTAATAACCCCGGTGGCAAGGAGAACCAGTATTGCCAGAACAACCAGTGCTGAAAAAATCAGCCGGCGACCTAGAAATTTGGACATCTTTGGCGCTGCGTCGTCATTTTTCATCATGACATAAAGCGCTTGGAACAAACTGATAATCACGAGCATTAACAGCGCAATCAGAATAATTTTAGTGAGCATAATCGGCTCCACGGATGTGTGACATGACCATTATAGTCTTTAAACGCAACTGGGTAGTCCATTGGTATTGGGCAGTTATTAATGTGTTGGTCGTTGCGATTTTATTGGCTCTGGCTTCCTGGCAATGGCAGCGGGCAGCGCAAAAGCAGCAGAGTCTGGATCAACTCGCACAATGGCAAACGCAACCCGCAACCACATTGGGCGGCTTGATGACACACGCGCAAGAGGGAACTAATTTACTTGCGCAGGATGGAGCATTAGTCGCGTTTACTGGGCATTGGATTTCTCCCTATGTTTGGTTGCTGGATAACCAGTTGCTGAGCGGACGGCCCGGTTACGATGTGGTTATTCCTGTGCAGGAACTTTCCGCATCACCGCCAGCAATTGTGTTGGTTAATTTGGGTTGGGTCTCCGCGCCCCTGTCCCGCACAGAATTGCCTGAAGTAAATATTTCCGATGAAATAAATGTGCAAGGTGTCTATCGCGCGCGTTCCGATACCTTGTTGCTTGGAAAAAATCTGGAAGACCAGGGGCGTTGGCCCATGCGTATACAGAAAATAGATAACCAACTGCTAGCGAGCTACTTGCCTGCAGGATTATTGCCGGGACTCATCTATCAGCAACAATCATCGCCCTTTGTTGTGCATTATCGCCCTGTGGTCCTACCTCCTGAGCGGCACAAAGCTTACGCCTTGCAATGGTTGTTGCTTGCTGTTGCTGCGCTGCTGGTGGGCTTGGCTTGCGCTCATGAAACCGCCTATCAGTGTGAAACGGTGAGCAATTCAAAATCAATCACAGCGGAAAATTCGGCTAAAGAAATGCGAGAACAACCATCGAAAAAAATT
This sequence comes from Cellvibrio sp. KY-GH-1, assembly GCF_008806975.1. Taxonomy (NCBI): domain Bacteria; kingdom Pseudomonadati; phylum Pseudomonadota; class Gammaproteobacteria; order Cellvibrionales; family Cellvibrionaceae; genus Cellvibrio; species Cellvibrio sp. KY-GH-1. The sequence goes on along the minus strand of NZ_CP031728.1, from coordinate 2,702,122 downwards.
CTGCCCTTGAAGACCCTTTATCTAAAACCGCCTTTTCTAAAAATAAGGTATCAACGAGGAGCCATTAGCATGAACGCGCGGAATTTCTTTTTATTATTTTCCCTGTGCGCACTGGTACCTTTTGCTGCTGCAAAATTAAGTTTGTCCATGGGCTGGTTTACAGGCGAAGCAACCAATAAAGGCCGGTGGCTGACGCAGGAGGTGAAGCTAATTCCTGCACTCGCACAGGGCGATTTGCATTGGACTGTGGCTTATGTGAGCGCGCAATCTTGTGCTCAAGAATGCGAACGCGCGCTGACACTTTTGCAACAGCTCTACACCGGGCTTGGCCGCAAACAGCTAGGCGTGCAAGCCATGTTGGTTGCCGGCAATACAACAGATGTTACGAGCCTGAAGTCGAAATTCTCCGCGCTAAAAATGGTGCAGACCTCTGAAGGATTAAACTCTACAGCAGCAATGAATTCTACGCTGGAGCTATTGAATAACCAGTTTGTCATTATTAACCAGCATGGAATTGTACTCTTGCGCTATCCCTTGACTGATTCCATAGCCACCCAAGTGGCCGCCGATGTGCGCAGTGATCTATTGCGGTTGTTTAATTACGATCGGAGCCGTCTATGAATTCGTCGTTGATTGTATTTCGACGTTTGGTAAATAGTGCGATGTTGTTAGCGCTAATAGTGATTGGCTTGGGCGTTTACACTCGCTTAACCGATGCGGGGCTTGGTTGTCCGGATTGGCCTGGCTGTTATGGGAAACTGACCGCCCCTTTGCACGAGGAGCATATCGCTAAAATTCAACAAAAATTTCCTAACGCTGTAGTTGAGCCGCACAAGGCGCACAATGAAATGTTGCATCGCTATATTGCCGGCTTGCTCGGGTTGTTGGTGCTGTCGATATTTTTGCTCAGCCTGGTGATTAAACGCTGGCGTAAATTTGGGGTGCTGTTGCTGGCATTAATTATTATGCAAGCGCTGTTGGGAATGTGGACAGTGACTTTGAATTTGATTCCGCTGGTAGTGATGGCACATTTGCTGGGTGGATTTTTTTTGCTCGGTTTGCTGGCGCTGTTACGGCTGGATATTTTCAATGCGCAATATTCCCTTGCCACCGAACCTGAGTTAAGACGCTTTTTGCCCCTTGCCTATATAGCCGCGACGTTTTTGTTAATGCAGATCGCCCTGGGGGGCTGGACGTCGGCAAATTACGCAGCACTGGTGTGTACACAATTGCCAGTTTGTGATGCGGGATGGCAAACGCGTTTTTCACTGGAATCCATTTTTCATTTACCGCTGGGGCACGAGACCTATGAGTATGGTGTGTTGTCTTATGACGCACGTATGAGTATTCATGTGGCTCATCGCGTTGGTGCAATGATGACTACACTTATAGTTGCGCTGCTATTGATGTGTAGCTGGCGCAACGCGAAAACGGCAGGTATGCGGCGACTGGTATTGACGATTGGCCTGTTGCTAGTTACCCAAATTGGCCTAGGTATCGCCAATATTTATTGGCAGCTACCACTGGCAAATGCGGTGGCGCACAATCTGGTCGCTGCTAATTTGTTGATGTTAACGCTGGTATTTATTCGGCAATTGCACTTGCGCACGCGTACGGGTGCATTAACCGAAAATTCGATAACCAAAGTGGCTATGGGTGCGAGTCAATCAGTTGTTAATTAGTCAGTTACCAATCAAACAGTTGTTAATCAATAGTTATTGATGCGGCTGGGAGGTGTTATGGCCAGTATAAAATTATTATTGCCACACAATGTGCGCAGGGAATTTTTATTGCTGTGTCGTGACTACTATCAGCTGACGAAACCCAAAGTCGTTGCATTATTAGTGCTTACCGCTTGGGTGGGAATGATGCTCGCAACACCGTCCATACCTGATCTTATCAAAATAGTGTTTGCGTGCATCGGTATTGGTTTGGTATCGGCCGCTGCGGCGGCATTCAATCAGGTGTTGGATCAAAAAATTGATGCGCAAATGGCCCGCACCCACATGCGTCCCTTACCAAAAGGCCGTCTGTCTACTACGCAAGCGGTAACCTTTGCGTGCGCTCTGGCAATTCTTGGTTTTGCCATTTTATCGCTCGGTATTAATTGGCTTACTGCCTGGCTCACTTTGTCGGGTTTATTTGGTTATGCCGTCGTTTATACATTGCTGTTAAAACGTGCAACACCACAAAATATTGTTATAGGCGGTATTGCAGGCGCCTTGCCACCTGTATTGGGGTGGAGCGCAATGACAGGGCAGGTAGGTGGTGAAGCACTGCTGCTAATGATGATGGTGTTCACCTGGACTCCCCCGCATTTTTGGGCGCTGGCTATTCATCGCGTAAACGATTATGCGCGCGCGGGTATTCCCATGTTGCCCGTCACCCACGGCATCGAATTTACCAAAACGCTGATTTTGCTCTACACCTTGTTGTTGGCGGTAGTCTGTTTGTTGCCGTATCTGATTGGCATGAGTGGGTTAATTTATTTGTTGGGTGCATTGGTGATGAGTGCAAAATTTATCGCCCACGCCTGGCAATTAAAATTCCATGCTGACGCTGAGTCGGCGATGAAAACATTTCGTTTTTCAATTGTGCACTTGATGGCGTTATTTTTAATTCTCTTGGTGGATCACTATGTCTACTGGAACCTTCAAATGCTGGTGCGCTAGCATTTTTGGGATTTTTGCTCTGTTGTACTGCGCATCCGTGTTTGCTGAGTTGCGCATAGAAAATGCCTGGGTCAAGTTGGCACCGCCGGGCGCGCGCGCCAATGCGGCCTATGTGCAGTTATACAACAGCAGTGATGCGCCGGTTGTAATTCAGTCCCTGAGTGCAACCTGTTGTGCTGAATTAATGTTGCATCGCACTCGCTATGTAAATGATAAGGCGATTATGGAGCATCTCGACCAATTGATTGTTCCCGCGAATGGAAAAATAACCCTAGCGCCGGGCGGCATGCACATTATGTTGCTAGGCGCACGTAAGCCTTTGCAACAGGGCGAGCAGATTGAGCTGGAGTTGCATTTTGCTTCAGGCCAGCAACAAACCATCCACTTGCCGGTAAAAGCCGATGACGATTAACGCAGCGCGCACGGGCTGGGTATTCTTTGCTTTATTGTGTCTGTTGCTGGGCGCATTAAGTGCAAAACAGTTATTTGCGGCCCTGGTAAATAAGCCGCTGGTACTGGAACGCCTGCAGTTATTACCTGAACCTAAACCCTTGCCTTCAGTATTGCTGCGTACTGCTACGGGAGATGCGTTTGCGCGCGAAAAATTTCAGCAGAAATGGAGTCTGGTTTTTTTTGGCTTTACGTCTTGCCCGGATTTTTGCCCGATGGAATTACAAAAGCTCGGTAAAATATTGAAGCTTGCCAGACAAGAAGGAAAGCCGCTGCAGGTGGTTTTTGTCAGTGTGGATCCCGAACGCGATTCGGCAGCGCGCCTTGCAGAATATGTTGCCTTTTTTCATCCGCAAATTATCGGTCTGCGCGGTGATAATCCCGCTATCGCCAATTTTGCACGCTTCTTTGGTGCGGCGTATGACCGTTCAGCGCTGGTCAACAATAAGGTGCTTAGCATCCCGGCGGGTGCGGCCATGCCAGCGTTAGCGGGTGATCATTATCAGGTGAACCACTCCACGCGAGTATTTGTGATAGATCCGCAGGGGCAGTACGTCGGATCTGTGTCCATGGCTTCCGAGGCTATCGGTGATTCGACAGAGTCACTATGGTCGGATTTAAACAAAGTGTTTTAGCGTTGTAGGTTATCGCGCCACCATTTTTGAATTTGAATCGTTCTAATGGTGTGCATGAACATCATGCGCGCGCGCCCTATACTCATACACAGAGTGCTATTCATTGTTTTAAATGCGCGGTTATTGCAGGTGCTTTTAAAAATAACGACGGTGTTGCCTGTCAGGCGTCGGTATTGACTTGCAGGGCACACAGTTTTCTTTAATAGGTGTAGCTGGAGGCAGGATATGATTTCCCATGTTGCCGGACTCTTTACTCATCCTCACCAGGAATGGGAGGAAATTCGCGATACCCAGGAAAGTGTTTCCCATCTTTATTTTGCCCACGTACTTTTACTCGCACTTATTCCACCTGTTTCCATGTTCATTGGAACCACTAAAGTGGGGTGGACAATCGGCAAGGGCGACCCGGTGATGCTCACTGAATCCAGTGCAGCGATTATGAGTGTGCTTATGTATTTGGCTATGCTTGCCGGTATAGCCTTCATTGGCGGATTTATTAATTGGATGGCGCGCACTTATGATTCGGCACCAGGGCTTGCGCGCTGTATTGTATTTGCGGCTTATACCGCTACACCGTTATTTGTAGCTGGGCTTTGTGCGCTCTACCCCAATGTTATTCTTACTATGTTGGTGGGCATAGCCGCGATTTTTTATACCGTGTATTTGCTGTATATGGGCATCCCGATTTTTATGAAAATTCCGGAGGATGAAGGCTTTATTTATTCAAGCTCAATTTTGACCATAGGTTTGGTGATGTTCGTATCCGTTATGGCGATTACGGTGTTGATTTGGAGTTTTGGTTTTGGGCCGGCCTATACATCCTAAAGACTTCGAAGTATGAATTAAAAAACGGGCATGGAGTTTCATGCCCGTTTTTTATTTTGGATGTAAATACTTCGTGTAATTACAAACTGGAAAATACCGCTTTAGCAGCGCTCAGTGTATCTGCAATATCCTGGTCCGTATGTGCGGCCGACATAAATCCTGCTTCGTAGGATGCCGGCGCTAAATAGACACCGCGCTCCAGCATACCGTGGAAAAATTTATTGAAGCGCGGAATATCGCAGGCCATAACTTGTTTGAAGTTAGTGACTTTTTTCTCGCTGGTAAAGAAGAAGCCAAACATGCTACCTACGTGGTTGGTGGTAAATGGAATGCCCACTTCGTCGGCCAGCTTTTGCAGACCTTCAACGAGTTGTGTGGTGCGATTGCTGAGGTTTTTATAAAAGTCTGGTTGCTCCAATAATTCCAGCGTTTTTAATCCTGCTGCCATAGCGACAGGGTTTCCCGACAAGGTGCCTGCCTGATACACAGGGCCGGAAGGGGCAATCATTTGCATGATGTCGCGCCGACCACCAAATGCACCAACCGGCATGCCACCGCCAATCACTTTGCCAAGGGTAGTGATGTCAGCCTTGATGTTGTAATAACCCTGTGCACCTGTGTGGCTGACGCGAAAGCCGGTCATGACTTCATCCAGAATTAATACACTGCCATATTGGTCGCAGACTTCACGCAGGCATTCCAAAAAGCCCGGCACTGGTGGAACACAATTCATATTACCGACAACAGGTTCAACAATAATGCAGGCGATTTGCTCGCCGAGTTTGGCAAAGCACTCGCGCACCTGTTCGGCGTCGTTGTAATCAAGGGTGATAGTGTGATCGGCCAATACCGCCGGTACTCCGGGCGAGCTTGGCACACCAAGCGTTAATGCCCCGGAGCCCGCTTTGATCAGGAGTGAATCCGAGTGGCCGTGATAGCACCCTTCGAATTTAATAATTTTGTCGCGCTTGGTGAAGGCGCGCGCTAAGCGAATAGCGCTCATGGTGGCTTCGGTACCAGAGCTGACAAAGCGCACCATATCCATACCGGGCATAAGGGCGCAGAGTTTTTCAGCAAGCGTAGTTTCGCGTTCGGTGGGTGCGCCAAAACTCAAACCGTGTTTGGCTGCTTCGATAACGGCGTTAATTACTTCCGGGTGCGCATGCCCCAGTACCATGGGACCCCAACTTTGTACGTAGTCGATATAACGTTTTTTATCGGCATCCCAAGCGTAAGCGCCCAAGGCCTTTTCAAAAAATATCGGCGTACCACCCACGGCTTTAAATGCGCGCACTGGTGAGTTAACTCCGCCGGGAATATGTTTTTGAGCTTGTAAAAATAATTCTTCTGAACGACTCATAATTAATCCTGATTATTTGTAAGCGATAAATTTTTTTGCGACTTGTTTAATGTCGTCTGCCGAAAATAGTTCGTGACATACTGCAATTTTGTCCGCACCCGCATCCAATAATATGTTGGCATTAGCCAAGGTGATTCCGCCAATTACCACTATGGGAATAGTGGGGAATTTTGCTTTCGCGTCGCTGATTAGGGTGAACTTTGCCGGGCGCGCGTTGGGTTTGGTCTGCGAAGGGAAAAAGCGCCCGAAGGCAATATAATTGGCACCGTCAGCGACCGCTTGTTGCGCCAGTTCCAGCGAGTCGTGGCAGGTTACGCCAATAATAGCTTTATCGCCGAGCAATTGGCGTGCGGCTTGTGGGCTGCCATCTTCTTGGCCCAGATGTACACCATGCGCGTTTACCGCGCGCGCCAGTTGCACATCATCATTCACAATAAGTGCGGCCTGATAATGATTGCAGAGCGCAACTAACTGTTGCGCTTCTGTTGCGCGCTTTTCTGAATCGCTTGATTTGTCGCGATATTGAATCCACTTGCAGCCACCTTGCAGTGCACTTTCCACAGCGGCAAATAATGTGTTGCCGGGCAACAGTTGTGAATCGGTAATCGCGTAGAGAATGCTCATGATGCGCTCTATTGAAAAGGTTTAACGACAACCAAAATCACAATGCCGAATAACAAAAATACCGGTAGTTCGTTAAACACGCGAAAAAATTTATGGCTTTTGGTGCAGTGATCGTCGCGCAATTGTTTCCAATAAACCACACAGGCGTGATGGTAAGCAGCCATCAACGATACAAGGGCAATTTTGCACCAATACCAGATTTGGGTTGAATAATAATCCCAGCCTAGCCAGCTCATCCACGCGCCGAATATAAACACCGCGATCATTGATGGATTGGCGATACCGCGCAGCAGTTTGCGCTCCATGATTTTAAAACGTTCGCGACTGATTTCATCTTCACTCATGACGTGATACACAAACAGGCGTGGCAAGTAAAAGAGTGCTGCCATCCAGGTGATGACAAAAATAATGTGGAGGGCTTTTATCCAGAGCATTTATTAAATCCAATTAGTAACTGTGGAGTTGCCGCATGAAGGGACTCATATTTCAAGACTGTCGGAGACAAGGATGTCGACGACAAGCCTCCAGGGATGGATTCACGGCGTGTCTTGAAATATGAGCCCCTTCATGCGGCAACGATCTCTAAATTCGGTAGTAATTATCAATTTTTTCGCGGCTGATAATACCCAGCGGCTGATGAGTATTATCGGTAGATTCTACCCAGAGCGCATCTACCTGTTGGCGATTCATCAACTCCAACGCTTCATACAAATTGGCATCGGCGGGAATGCGGGCTAAATCATACCGTCGCGCGGGAATTTCCAGCAGGTTTATTTCGCTAATTTGTTCAGCGCCAGTAACAGACAATTGTTGTAAATAGTTGGCCAGATCAGCCGGTTGTAATAGTTGTTGGTTATCGCGCAGTAATATCCAATGCGGGCGATGGCTTAATAATTGTTCCGCGGCGCTGGGGATAATTGAAGTAGGCGTTTCTGCCAGATGGCGATCTATCAACCCGCGCACGCCGGTGCGGCTAAGTAACTGCTCCATCGCTTCCGCACGGTGAAATTTCCCCTGAATGCGCAATACATGCTGAAACAGCCCATCGCAGCGGAACACCCAGCGGGTGCACAGGCAGGCGGCTATCACCACCAGCATGCTGGGGAAAATGATATTCGGGTTATAGGTGAGTTCCAGAATCGCCATCATGGCGGCGAGCGGGGCGTTCAATGTAGCGCCCATCATGGCACCCATGCCGAGGATCACGTAAAAGCCAATGGCGCTGGCGGAATCGGGCATCATCATCTGCGCCAGGTTGCCCACCGCACCGCCAACGCAGGCGCCGATAAACAATAATGGACCTACTACGCCGCCCGGCATGCCTACGCCGAGACTAATGGAAGTGGCAAACAGCTTGGTGACAGCAATCGCCAGCAGCAACCAAAAACCTATCTCGCCTGCCAACGCACGGCTAATGGTGTCGTAACCTACGCCCATAATCTGGGGAATCCATAGCGCACAACAACCGGTAAATAATCCAGCCAATGCGAAACGCAGGGCAATAGGGCGATTCAATGCCCAGCGGCAGGCACCGCCGTGGATACGTATATAGGCTGCTGCAAATACCGCTACCGCCAAACCAACCATTCCCATCAGGGGCAATTCGCGCAAGTCGCCCATAACCGATTGCGCGTTCATAAAGGCTATTTCCTGGCCGAAGGTGAGTCGAGTCATAGTTGCGCCGGCGACTGCTGCGAGAGTTACCGGGATAAAACCGACAATGGTGTACTCCATCAACACCACTTCCATAGCGAAGATCACGCCCGCCATCGGCGTGTTAAAGCAGGCCGCAATGGCTGCGGCAACACCACATCCCGCTAATGGCTTTAAGGCGTTGGCGGGCAGTTTCAGCCACTGCCCCAATAAACTTCCGGTGCCTGCACCCAGGTGAACTGCCGGTCCTTCGCGCCCCACGGATTGCCCGCTTAGCAAGCAGGTGGCGCCGCCAAAAAACTGGTTGGCGAAGTTGCCCGGTGGCATACGCCCCTGATGGTTTTGCAGGCGATCCATCACATGACCAATGCTGGTGGCGTGATGGCGTTTGTCTACACACTGAAGGATAAGCCCCAGAATCACTGCCCCGGTAATGGGGAGTGCAAAGTGAACAAGGCTACTAACTGCTTCGAAGTTCTCAAAGCTGTCAGGCAGGAAATGGCCCAGCGGAATTTCTACTGCCCAGCGAAACAATACAATGATCGCGCCGGCAATAATACCAGTGAGCAAGCCGAGCAGGGTTAAATGGGGTAGTGAGTCGTCACGGGCCAGTTTATCGCGCAGGGATTCTGCCTGGCGGTTGAGGAATTTTTGTGGTCTTGTACTGGCGGGGTCAGACACGGAGCTTTCCTGTTATTAAATCGCTTTGAATTAAATCAGCTGTTATTAAAGCGGAGCGGGCGGCAGCTTTTGCTTTCGATTTGCCGGCAAGCCTCTTATGATAGCCGTCTTTTCTTTGTCGCCAGCGGCGACAGGTGCCAGCATAACAACTGGCGAATCCTGTGTCCCGGCATTGTAAGACCACATTGTAACGACTAGTTGATCTGGAGGTTTGAGGTGATTAAAGCAGCCATCGTTGGCGGAACAGGTTATACCGGCGTGGAGTTACTGCGCCTGTTGGCCAAGCATCCACAGGTAGAAGTGACTGTTATTACCTCGCGCGCCGAAGCCGGCGTAAAAGTAGCGGACATGTATCCGAGCCTGCGCGGCCATATCGACCTGGCTTTTACCGAGCCGGATGTAGCAGTATTGGGTGAGTGTGATGTGGTTTTTTTCGCTACTCCGCACGGTGTTGCACAAAACATGATGGGCGCCCTGATGAATACCAAGGCGCGTATCGTCGATTTGTCCGCTGACTTCCGTATCCGCGACGTTCCCCTGTGGGAAAAATGGTACAACCAAACCCACGGTGCACCTGATTTGGTGGCACAGGCTGTTTATGGCTTACCGGAAGTTAATCGTGACAAGATTCGCACCGCCAAACTGGTGGCCTGCCCCGGTTGTTACCCTACCGCAACTCAATTGGGTTATTTGCCATTGATTGAAAACAATCTGGTCGATCCAACCCGTTTGATCTCCAATGCGGCCAGTGGTGCCAGCGGCGCTGGTCGTCAGGCCAAGATCGATAACTTGCTGATGGAAATCAGCGATAGTTTTAAAGCATACGGCGTTGCTGGTCATCGCCACTTGCCAGAAATTGAACAGGGCCTGCGCGACGTTCAGCCAGTTGGCGCTGCGCCAGTGTCCCTGACCTTCGTGCCACACTTACTGCCCATTATTCGCGGTATTCACGCCACCCTTTACGCAACAGCACTGGATGTGAGCAAGTTGCCGGATTTGCAAAAACTCTACGAGCAGCGCTATGCCAATGAGCCTTTTGTGGATGTATTGCCGGCGGGTGAATTGCCGCAAACGAGAAGTGTGAAAGGTTCCAATGTGTGCCGTATCTCGGTGCTGCGCCCACAACAACGCGATACTGTCGTTGTGCTCTCGGTAATCGATAATCTCACCAAGGGCGCATCAGGTCAGGCGATCCAGAACATGAACATTATGTTTGGTTTTGATGAGCGCGCCGGCCTGGATGTAGTGGCGTTGATGCCCTAATTCTATGGTTTTACGCGGGGCGGCTTATTGCCCCGCTAATAATAACAACACGAACACGATAATTTTTTATGGCCAAAGTTAAAGGCTCTCCTATTTATAGTTATAAAGTAGTTCCTCATCGCCCGCTAAAAACAGCGTTTTTGGTGCTGCTGTTGTTGCTGTTGGTCCTTACCGCTTTGGCTGCGACCTATCACTACGCACAACTTCAGGCTAGTAACAATCGATTAAGCATCGAGGAAGCCCAGGCATTGCGGTTTCAACTGGAAAAAGTAACTCAGGAGGCCGAGGAGTCACGACGCGAGCTGACTCGTTTGCAAGTAGGTGCTGAGGTTGATCGTCAAGCGGGCGAGGAGATGCGCAAGCGCGTGCTTGAGTTACGTGAAGAAAAAGCGGCTCTTCAGCGCGACATTGATGTGTTTCGCATCATGACGTCAGATAAAAATAAAAATCCAAAGGGCATCAGTTTCGGTGTTTTTGCCGTTTCTGCCTTGCCAGATAACAAGCATCAACTAAAACTGGTAGTACAAAAACTCGCGGAGGGCGATGACGACTTTACCGGGCAGTTGAAGTTTATGGTGGTTGGGCAGAGGGAAGGGCAAGAGACCAAAATCTCCCTGCATGAATTGGTTGTTTCCAAAGTCGGTGCCGAACCTCTGGCAGAAAGCATTCCCCTTAATTTCAAGTTCTTTCAAAACATCGAAACGGAAATCGTGTTACCTGAGGGCTTCGTGCCTTCGCGCGTTGAGCTGGTGGTCAAGTCCGATGCCAGACGCAGCCCGGTAACAGTGGAAGGGCAGCTTGAATGGCCTGAAATCAAATAGCAGCTTTGCTAAGGAGCAATGAATGGCGTTTTCCAACAATCACACCCTTATTTCTCGTGCGACCCGTGTTAATGGCGACCTGCATTTCACCGGAGAGCTTCAAATTGAAGGTAAGGTTACCGGTAATATCTTCGCAGATGATGAGAAGGATGCGAAACTGGTTATCGCGGATACAGGTTTGGTGGAAGGCGAAATACGCGCACCGGTAGTTATCGTTAACGGAAAAGTGGTTGGCAATATACACTCCAGTAAACACTTGGAGCTGGCCGCGAAAGGCAATGTAACAGGCACCGTTCACTACAATTCCATTGAAATGGTCAAAGGTGCCCAGCTCAATGGTTCTATGGTGAATAATCAGGCTCAACAAGCAAACCCAGGCTCGGCGACGGTTGCAACGGCTTAATAGTTGACTGTTTTACTCAGGTAAAGGGATAATAATCGTTCTCGCGTGGCGAGGTGGTTGTTATCCGGAGTTTTTATGTCTACCGCTGAAATCTATATTCCCGAAGTTGTTTCTGTCACAGAGAGCGCTATAGCCAAAGTGCGGAGTTTGATTGAGGAAGAGGATAATCCAGACCTCAAGTTGCGCGTCTATGTGACTGGTGGTGGCTGTTCAGGCTTCCAGTATGGCTTTACCTTTGATGAAGCTGTTGCAGATGATGATTCTATTGTCGAGCGCGATGGTGTAAAGGTGGTGGTGGATGCGATGAGTTATCCCTACCTGGTTGGGGCTCGCGTTGACTATGAAGAGGGCTTGCAGGGCTCCAAGTTTGTTATCCAAAATCCAAATGCATCCAGCACCTGTGGTTGTGGATCGTCGTTCAATATCTAGCTGATACTCAGCTAGCGTAATAAACCCCGCCAAGAATAACCTCGCGTTTAGCGCCGGTAACTGCACATAAGTTGCCGGGCTTATGGTTTATTGTCTGTTGTGCCAGCCAGGCGAATGCCATGGCTTCAATCCATTGGGGATCAATTCCCTGACTGGCAGTGGAGCTAACCAGGCAATTAGGTAGTAGCTTTGCCAGTCGCTCAAGTAATCGAGTGTTAAAGGCTCCCCCTCCGCAAACCAGAATTTCTTTTTCCGTTTGACATAGTAAATCAATACTTTCCGTAATCGATCTGGCGGTCAGCTCCAGCAGTGTAGCTTGTACATCCTGATTGGCTGGGGGGAAGGGGAGTTGTTGCAAATGCCGGTCGAGCCATTGGCGGTTGAAGTGTTCACGCCCGGTACTTTTAGGAAAGGGCTGCTTGAAGAAAGCATCTGACAGTAAGGACTCCAGTAATTCTTGATGGGCCGCTCCGGAGGCCGCCCAACCGCCCTGTTTATCGAAACTAACGCCGTGATGCTCGTTGATCCATGAATCCATTAGTACGTTACCGGGGCCCGTATCAAAACCACAGGCCTCTCCGCTCGCGGGTAGCCAGGTGATATTTGCCATTCCACCAATATTGACGATTACCTTATCCCGCGCTGATGAATGGAACAGTGCGCGATGAAATGCAGGTACCAGTGGCGCACCTTGGCCCCCAGCGGCCATATCTCGCCGCCGAAAATCGGCGACTGTGGTAATCCCGGTCAATTCAGCAATCACATTGGGATCGCCAATTTGCAAGGTAAAACAATTACTGGTGGTCCCGGGTGGTCGATGGCGGATGGTTTGGCCGTGGCTGCCGATGGCGGTTATTTGGTTCGTCGTTAGCTGAGCTTTTGCTAAAAGCTCAAGCGTGCACTGGGCGAAGTGTCGTCCAAGCTCTGTATCTAACTCACCCATACGATCAATTTCATTGTCCCCAGGAATGGATATGGAATGAATTCGAGTGCGCAGTCCGTTAGAGAAAGGAAGGTTGTGCGTGGTTATTAATTGGGGAAGGTTGGTTTGCATGTCGACCAGTGCTGCATCTATACCGTCAGCACTGGTGCCAGACATCAAACCTATGTAGAGCTGGCGGTTAGACATGACTAATTAGTTAATTGGACTTATTGCCGCTCTTGGCAACTGCTACACGACTAGTGGATTTGTAATCGTCCAATTTGGCAATCATTGTTCGGGTTGTTTCGTTAAAGCGAGCTAGTTCGGTTTTCTCTATGCCCATTGCTTTAGGAAGCGGTACGGTTACAGGGTTGCGCACCTGCCCGTTAACGTGGAATTCATAGTGTAAGTGCGGGCCAGAAGCCAAGCCGGTGGATCCAACGTACCCGATTACATCTCCCTGCGTGATGCGCGCTCCGGTTTTCATTCCCTTCGCAAAACCATTCATGTGTCCGTAAAGCGTCTCAATACCCTGACCATGCTGGATAACGATACAGTTACCGAACGCACCTTTGCGTCCTGCAAAGGCAACTTTGCCATTGCCTGTGGCGCGAATTGGTGTGCCGCGAACAGCGGCATAATCTGTACCTTTATGGGCGCGAATAATATGCAGTACGGGGTGTTTGCGAGCGAGATTGAAATGAGAGCTGATTTTGGCAAATTCGATGGGAGTGCGTAGAAACGCCTTGTGCATACCGCGTCCTTCCGGGGTGTAATAATTGCTTACGCCATCTTTGTCGGTATAACGAACTGCCTTGAAGGTTTTTCCGCTGTTGGTAAACTCGGCGGCCACGATCTTGCCCGTACCGATTTTTTTACCATTTAGAAATTGTTCTTCATACATGACCTTGAAGCTGTCACCTTTTTGGATATCCAGTGCAAAGTCGATATCCCAACCAAAAATATTGGCTAGTTCCATGGTCAGGTTGCTGGGCATGCCAGCACGTTTGCCAGCCATATAGAGGGAGCTATCAATGGTGGCGTAGCGGAATGCGTGCTTTACATCGGGTTTAAGGGCGGTTTCTTTGCTATCAAAGCCTTTTGCTGTGCGATTAAAGCTCAGGCTGTTCAGGTCATCAATTATGTAATTAAGGCCTTGAAGTTGGTCGTTTTCCACCAAAAAAGACATTTTTTGGCCGGGGCGAATGTTGCGTAAATCCTTGGCATCTTTGGCTTCGCTAAATAACTCGTAAATCGCACGATCATTAAGTCCGGCACGCTTAAAAATAATGGACAAATTGTCGCCATTTTGAACGGTAAATTCTTTCCAGGGCGATTCAGGCTCGATAACAACAGTGCGTTGTGGTTCGGGTACAGCGGCAACTTCTTGAATGATGGCTTCTACAGCGGGCACTGCAATTGGAGTTGCCTGGGTCTCGGTGCCTTGAAAATGCAGGCCAGGAATATTGCTGCTTTCGACTAGTTGATTGGATGAATCGGATCCTTCTTCCATAACCACTAACGCTGCTACACCCACAGATAGCGCAGCAACTGCCAGTAAATGGTTACTTGGCATGTACTTAAATAGGGTCGATCGTGCAGTATCGTAATAATTCTTTATTGGCGGCATAAGAATGTCGTCTTTCTTTATAGAGAAATGTGATCCAAGAAAGAGCATTTATAGCAGAAAAAAATGCCCTTAACACCCCAAAATTTCATCTCCCTGCAACAAGTCTTTGCTTTAGCCTTGAAATTGAAGCGAGATACGGTATCTTGGCCACCTTTTTGTCCCAAATCGAAACACAATTAACTGGCCTGGTTGGTGCGTTATGACTGCAATTGACACAAATTTTCTGCAAGAGTTGCAAGATCGTGGGCTTATTG